>CAZAPF010000069.1:0-17626 GCA_964486885.1 uncultured Verrucomicrobiota bacterium | reverse complement strand
CCCCGCCCCCCCCCCCCCCCCCCCCCCCCCCCCCCCCCCCCCCCCCCCCGCCCGCGTTCGATGTTCCGGATTCTGAATTCGGAGATACAAGGATCACGGATTGGGCCCTTGAGCAACTCGGGCAACCGGAGCAATCCAAACCGCTGTTTTTGGGTGTGGGTTACTATCGGCCCCATATTCCTCTCTATGCGCCGGCCCGGTTCTTTGAACGGTTTAAGAGCGAGCCCGCACAACTCCCACCCGTCAGAAAAGATGATCTGGATGATCTCAGCGATACTGCGCGGAAATGGGCGATTGAGGCCGTAACCGCCGGCAGCCATGCCACCGTCGTTAAGCATGACCAGTGGAGGTCGGCCGTGGAGGCCTATCTGGCCTGCATCACATACGTGGATCATGAAATCGGCCGGCTCATTGATGCGTTGGACCGGTCGGAATATGCTGACAATACGATGATTGTTCTGTGGTCGGATCACGGCTGGCACCTCGGCGAAAAGCAGCACTGGGGCAAGTGGACCGGTTGGGAACGTTCGACCCGGGTGCTGTTGATGGTTGTGCCGCCGAAAAACCTTGCCGGCAAATTTGCCGAGGGCGGTTCCCGTTGCGACCAACCGGTCGGGTTGATCGATCTGTATCCCACGCTTACGGAACTCTGCGATTTGAAGGCTCCGGACAACCTTGACGGCACATCGCTTGTTCCCTTGTTGCGGGATTCCGGGATCGAAACCGGAAGAAAACTCACCACACAGTTTGATCAGGGCAATGTATCCATCCGTTCCGGACGCTGGCGCTACATTCGCTACGCGGATGGTTCCGAGGAATTGTACGACCACGAAAACGACCCGAACGAGTGGGATAATCTCGCAGGACATCCTGAATGCCGTGCGCGGTTGGAATCCTTTCGCGCCGTTCCAGGGGGGGGCGAGAAGTGAAGACGAAAATCAAACCCAGATCTGCAGAACTCTATTTTCTTCCGGTCGAAACCCGTGTGCCGTTTAAGTTCGGGCATGAAGTCCTGACGGAAGTGACCTGCGCGCGAGTGAAAATGGAGGTAGCTGATGCCGATGGTAATGTTTCGGGCGGGTGGGGCGAAACCCCACTGAATGTACAGTGGGCATGGCCAAGCCAACTGACGTATCGCGAACGGAACGAGGCAATGCGGCAGTTTTGCTTAATGCTCGCTGAAGCCTGGTGCGAGCCGATGGATGCGGGGCACGCGCTGGAGGTCGGTCAACAGTTCCTGGAGAAGCGACTTCCGGAGCTGCTTACTGAGTTCAACGCGAGCAGCGGATTGGATCCGATGCCGCGGCTTGCGGCGCTTGTGTGTTGCTCGGCCTTCGATCTCGCGCTGCACGACGCGTTCGGACGATTGCTCGGAGTTCCGACCTTTGAAACGTTCACATCGGAGTATCTGGAATCTGATCTCTCATGTTTCGTTGAACCGGCCGCAGGCAGCGATGTTTCGTTCAACGGTAAATATCCCTCTGATTTTCTGGTGCCACCTCCTGATCAACTGACCGCCTGTCATCTGGTGGGCGGCAAGGATTTGCTGAACGATTCCGAACGTCGTGGCGATGAGCCGGACGATGGATATCCCGTTACGCTGGAGGAGTGGATTGATCGGGATGGCCTGACCTTCTTGAAAATCAAGTTGTGCGGCAATGATGCGGAATGGGACTATGACCGTATCGTGCGTATTGGTGAAATCGCGGTCGAAAAAAACGTACCGTGGTTGACCTGTGACTTTAACTGCACGGTAACCGATCCCGAATATGTGAACGTCATACTGGATCGGTTGAAGGATGAACACCCGCGCTTCTATCAGATGATTCTCTATGTCGAGCAGCCGTTTCCATACGAGCTGGAGGAACATCCCATCGCTGTCCACAGTGTGTCGGCACGCAAGCCGCTCTTTATGGATGAGAGTGCCCACGACTGGGAAATGGTGCGTCTCGGTCGCGAGCTGGGCTGGACGGGTGTCGCCTTGAAGACCTGTAAAACACTGACCGGCGCGATCCTCAGTCTATGCTGGGCCAAAGCGCATGGAATGACGTTGATGGTGCAGGATCTAACCAATCCCATGCTGGCGCAGATCCCGCATTGCCTGCTGGCGGCCCATGCGGGAACCATCATGGGGGTCGAAACCAACGCCATGCAGTTTTATCCTGCCGCATCGGTTGCTGAAGAAGAGATACATCCGGGTCTTTACAGGCGCAGGGAAGGAGCGGTTGATCTGTCCACGATCAAGGGAGCAGGCTTTGGTTACCGAGTGGGGGAAATCAAACGGGATCTGCCGGCTGCTACAGTATGTGTTAAATCTCAGGACGGAGAGTCAAAATGAACAGACGTGATGTTTTATCCACAATTGCCGTGACCGGAATTGGGCTGACGGCAGGAGCAAAGGCAGATAAAAAGAAGCCCATTTCCCCGGACCAGCCGATCCGCGTGGCGTTGATTGGAGCCCAGAAGATTGGCGCGAAAACTCATTTGCCCACGTTGGTGGGCGATCCGGATTGTCGGCTGGTCGCGATTTGCGATGTGGATAAAAAAATTCTGGCCGAGGCGATGGAACAGGCGAATGGCCTCTACGCGGCGGCCGGCGTTCAGGCATCCATCCGCGCGTTCGGTGATTTTCGCGACGTCATGGCGGATCCGTCGATCGATGCCGTGGTCGTCGCCGTGCCGGATCATTGGCATGTGCCGATCGCCAAGGCGGCGGTTCTGGCCGGAAAGGATGTTTATGTGGAAAAACCGCTCTCGCTGTATGTCACGGAAGGCCGCGAGCTGATCGAGCTGGCGAAAGACCGCGACGTGATGGTTCAGGTGGGTTCGCAGCATCGTTCCGATAGCCGCTTTTTTCTCGCTCAGGCCATTGTTCAGTCCGGCGTGCTGGGCGAAATCAAACAGACTGAAGTGATGATCAAGACCCGCTCGGGCGACGGAATTCCGTGGGCGCCGCAACCGGTTCCGCCCGAGCTGGATTATGATATGTGGGTGGGGCCGGTTCAATGGAGCGACTATCATCCTGAACGCGTGCACTATAACTTCCGCTTTGTGCCCGAGTTTTCCGGGGGCGAAATTGCCAACTGGGGTGCGCATTTTCTGGACTCGGCGCAGCAGGCGCTGGGGCTGGATGACACGGGTCCGGTGAAGGTCGAGGGAAAAGGAAAGCGCCATCCTGCCGGATCGCTGCATACCAGCTATTACGACATCGATGTGGATTATGAATACGCCAAGGGCGCGAAGATGAAATTCAAAAGCGGTAAAGACAACGGCATAACATTTTATGGCGAGAAAGCTCAGTTGTACGTCAGCCGCAAGACCCTGAGAATTGATGATCCGGGACTGATGAAAATGCTTCCGAAAGCCGAGGCGCAGGCGTTGCGCAAGACCAAGGGATCGCATATGCAGAACTGGTTTTCCTGCATTCGGACCCGGCGCAAGGAGGAGTTGCACGCGCCGCTTGAGATCGCGAATCGTTCGGCCATTTTATGCCACCTGGCCAATATCTCCATTGAGTTGGGCAGGCCGCTTTTCTGGGATCCGGAGCGAGAGATTTTCAAGAACGATGCCCACGCCAGCGCCTTGCTCAACCGTCCCGTTCGCGAGAAATGGAGGATTGGATGAAACGCCTGATTCTACTTTATCTGTTTGTCGCCGCGGTCTGCCAGTCGGCGCCGCTCAAGGTCCATATGCTTTCCGGTAGCGAGGAATACCGTTCGGAAGAATCGCTGCAGGGATGGGCCGCGCATTTAAAAACGGTATGCGGCATTGATTCCACGTTTTCGCTGGGAACGGATAAGTGCGCCAAGGTGGACGGTCTGGAGCACCTGAAGCAAGCCGATGTGCTGGTGGTGTTCTGCCGTCGATGGAAACTGACCGGGGAGCAGGCACAAATAATCACCGACTATATCGAAAGTGGAAAGCCGGTTCTGGGCATCCGCACCGCCAGCCATGCGTTTGAATTTTATAAGCCGTTCGACAAGGCTGTTCTGGGCGGCGATTATTCCGGTCATGGCAAAGGCGGTCAGCCGGTTAAAATAGAGAGGGTTGAACAGCATGCCGCGCATCCGGTGCTGAAGGGCGTAACCGGCTGGGAGCGGCTCGGCAAGCCCTACAGGAATCCGGCCATCGCCGGCGACGCGCGGTGCTTGCTGTATACGCGGAAGAACGAGAAGGAAACACCGTTGGCGTGGACGCGGACGTTGAACGACAAGCAGCGCGTGTTTTATACCAGCCTTGGAATTCCTTCGGATTTTAAAAACGAGTCGTTTGTTCGGTTGCTCGATAACGCTCTCTTCTGGTTGGGATCGGAAGCATGTTCAGCGAGCAACAAGGAGACCGTACGATAAAACAGACACTGACCATCATGTTGGCGAGCGGGGGCGACCGGAATGTCGACTCTACGACATGGAAGTGGGCATGGGCGAAATCCTGCTCCTGAGGTGAATGCTCAACCTGTTGCGTCTGCGTCATTAGTTTAGGTGACATGATAAAATTTTGATTCTATGCATTATCTTCAGGGTGCGTAAGGGATGGGGAGAACCTCCAGCCCTCGCATCTAACAAAGGAAGTTTCATGAATCAGGTTGTTTTTCGTTATTTTGTCCGCACGATGGTAATCATCCTTTTGGTCTTCGGGTCTCACATTGTGGAGGCCTCCCCTATAAAGACCATGGACCTGGCGTCCGCCACGGCGTGGAGCCTTCGTGTTGACGGCGGACCCAAACGTTCGATCAAGGTGCCTGGTGGTGGATGGAACTCGGATTATCAGTCTCCGAAGATTCCGACCATGTCGGTGAAAGACCACGTGATGTATGAACGGGAACTGACTGTTCCGAAAATATCCGAAGGTCAGGTAACCGTTCTCGATTTTGGCGGGGTGAACCATGGCGCCGAAGTGTTTGTCGATGGAACGTCGGCGGGCACGCATCACGGCCCTGAAGTCGCTTTCAAAATGGACATTTCAAAGTTTGTCGTACCTGGCAAATCCCATCGACTTCAGGTCAAAGCGTTACACCGTGCTCATTATGCCATTGAGGGAAACAAGAAGTCCTGTTCTGTTCCGGTTGGCTGGGATTTCCCTGCGGATGAAAAACATTGGGCCCCCCGGTGGTCAGGTAACAGCAAAGTCGGTTATGGGATTATCAATGATATCCATCTGGAGGTTTATCCGGCCGTTTATATCAAGGATGTTTTTGTCCGCCCTTCCGTGTCGAATGAAGAACTTACCGTTTGGCTTTGGGTTCGCAATTCAACAGATAAAACGGTGAGAACATCTGTTCAGGCAACGCTTGGATCATGGAATAAGATGGGTTGGAATTACCCGGGGATCGCTGGTAAAGAGGTGACGATTCAACCGCGCACTTCGGTTCGGGTGGTTCTCGATTCGGTAGCATGGACGTTGGGGAAGAAGAGTTATTGGTGGCCGAATATTCCGTTTGACGAAGAGTACCGGGCTGTCCTTCACAACCTGAATCTGAGCTTGGCTGTTGATGACCATGTTGTAAACGAACACCGGCAGCGGTTTGGTTTTGTAGAGTGGGGCGAAGGGCCGTATTATTACACCGTCAATGGAGTCAGGGTGAATCAGGTCTCGGATTCAACAGCAGAAGGTGGGCTGAGCTATTGGAATGCCTATTCTACAGCCCCGGCGTACCTGCCACCGAATAAAGAGACGGGACGTCTTGGCTGTCCTGAAACCTGGAAGCGGTTCATGCGGATCGGGATAAATATGAACCGCCTTCATTGCTCAATTCCGACGAAATATATGATGGAAACGGCAGATGAGCTCGGCTTTATGCTCATGCCGGAAAGTCCGATCTGGGGGAACCGCTTGCATGAGTACAACCCTGAGGTAACACCACACGTCATTCAGGCCATGGCGCGATTCTGCCGGAATCATCCGTCCATCGCCCGCTATTCGCTGACGAATGAGGTTCGCCCCGAAGACCTTCAGAAATCTCCATGGGTGAACTTGATCGATGCGATTCGGGAAGCGGATGATACACGTCCTCTGAGTTATGATGTCCACAAACTGGGGAAAGGAAGAATCATTGGCAATGAGGGGGGGCATGCCTTCATCATGGAACACTACATTCCGGTGGTTGAACATGACAAAACGGAGATTCGTGGTCTTGGCGAATCCTGTTGGAAGAAAGACGGTCTGCTGGACGCCGCATATACCCTTCGGGAGATCCGAATGAAGGACTGGGCCTACTTCAGCCCTTGGTGCTGGATGAACTACTGGCCGAACTTCCTGGAGGGAATGAATCACGATCTTCATGCATGGCATCCTCAAAATGCTCCGGATCGTCAAGAGGGTGTGAATGGCTGGGGCTCGCCGATCGTGAAATACGTCCAGAAGAGCATGCACCCGTATCTCGTAATGGATCATGGAATTCGTGCAAAGCACCGACGTGCCGAGAAACGCAAGGTCGGGGACGGAGCATATAGCTGGCCGAAAGTCACGGATAGTTATGGCCCCGGGGATGAGGTCCACCGGAAGATTGAGGTGTTCAACGGTGGTTTGACGGATGCCGGCTTCCATTTGAAATGGTCCGCCCATTGGGACCAACAGGGACGGAAATTCTTCGCTTCCGGTGTTACGAAACCTGTGAATATCAAGGCCGGGTTCCATGCGACTTCAGATATTCGATTCCGGATGCCGGCTGAGATTGGTTCTGAACGGCAGGAGTTTTATTTGACGATTGAGTCGGTTCGAGATGGCAGGACCGTATTTGCCGAGGACCAACTGCGGTTTGGTATTCTGAGCAAGGAGGAAGCTGAATCATCCGCAGTCTTTGTCAGGGAAGATCGTCAGACTCAGGGAGATTACGAGCAGGTTTATGGCAAGAATGGGTTCCTCATTGTCGGCGATGAGACAGAACGTTTGCCGAGCTATGTGAAGCTGAAGTGGACGAACGGATCCATGCATCAGTGGGCGAAGACGACCGATGACAGCCGAGGACTTTCTATATTTCGCAATGATGGCGTAGGTCAAAAGGCCCGTATTGCCGCGTGCCGCTATGACAAATACTCACTGAAGTTTGTCGTCGACACGGGGAATACCACCCAGCAAATGTCCATGTATTTCCTGGATTGGGACGAGAAGGATCGAGAGATCGAGGTGGAATTGCGTGCCGGAGGCAACGTGAACCAGAAGAGACTTAAGAATTTCCAAGGAGGTGTCTACCAGACCTGGGAGATACAAGGGAATGTCGAAGTCCGGCTCAAGAGCCATGGTACCAACGCTGTCGTTAGTGGAATTTTCTTCGACCCGGTACAGCTAACGCAATGACAGTAGAGCCTGACCCTGATGAACAGCGCCAGCGATGGCGCTTTTTGTCCTTATATAATGGCCGGTAGCTTTCATCCTAAAAAATGCAGTAGAAATGAAAAAATGGTGTTTTGAACAATAAATGCAATGCAAACGATTGATTTTTACAATAACCTATTGGGGTGTTTTATTTTTTCATTTTCTCCCCTTCGGGTTGCCGATTTTACTGCATCTGCTTCGGTTTGAGCCCCTCGGAGTAGGGTCCTACGCCGTCGAGGCTCGAATCTTGCATCTGTAGCAAACTTGGCAACTGCATTATTTAGGTTCATTGCCCGTTGGCCGGGAAAGATCAAACCCGGTTCGGTCAATCCGGTCGTGGCTGGCATGTGATGTTCACCGCAGTGGGACCACGGGCTGTCACAAGATTAGGTGACATGACAGCATGCAGCGTTTCTGGTTTAATGTTCCTCTATATAGTGTAGGAATGCATACCTACAACGGGGCGTGTGCCTTATGTGTGTAGTGTGGTTTAAAATAGGATTGGGTATGATACGTAAAGGCAGAGTCGCCTGTAGTGCTATAATCGTTGCTTTGGTGGTCGGAAGTTCCGGCCTCGCCGAAGGTGCATCTGCGCTGCCTATGCTTGAAAATCCGATGTCGGTTGACTATCTCGAGCGGCATCTAAGCCCTGTACATCCTCGGCTGGTTTATACCCCGGCCATCGTTGCCGAGTTGAAGGCAAAGCGTCTGGATGATCCCGTTATTGGAAATATGTATTCGGCGATTCGTCTGAACGCGGATCGTATTTTAACCGAACCGCTCCTGGAACGGACGGTGATTGGGAGGCGTTTGCTCGCAACGTCGCGCGAAATGCTTTATCGCGTCAACATGCTGGGCGTGGTCTATCTGGTGGAGAGGGATGCAACAATCCTTGCGCGCATGAATGAAGAGTTAATTGCGGTCTGCAATTTTTCCGACTGGCTTCCTTCGCATTTTCTTGGTGTTGCGGAAATGTCGCTGGCGGTGTCGCTCGCGTTGGATTGGACGGATGGAGACCTGCCTGAGACGACGGTTAGGCTTGCAAAAAAGGCGTTGCTTGATAAAGGCCTCGATGCCGATGGAAAAGGGCAGGCGCGAATCGTCGCTCGCAAGAATAATTGGAATCAGGTTTGTAACGGCGGCATGATCGCCGCCGCCATCGCGCTTGCCGATGATGAGCCGGAGTTCGCCGCAAAAACCCTTCAACGTGCTTTGGAGGAAATCCCGAAAGCGCTGGGCCAATATGCTCCGGACGGCGTGTACCCGGAAGGATCAACCTATTGGAGCTACGGCACCAGTTTTTCCCTCATTACGATTGCCATGCTTGAAAGTGCGTTTGGTTCTGATTTTGGTATTTCTTCGGCACCAGGCTTTATGGAGAGCGCCACGTTTCGCGCGCTTTGCACTGCCCCGTCCGGTATGTATTTTAATTTTGCGGATTGCGCAGATTCTCGCCGTATAAATGGAGATGTGCCGTTGGCGTGGTTCGCAGTCAAGACTGGGAACAAGACCTTCTATGAAAAGGAGCGCTTTCTTCAGCCCGTTGATGCGATGGATAAACTCTCGCGCCTGGACGGCGCGGGCATGGCGTGGCTATCGCAGTATCGGGAAGCGGAAGGACAGACACTGCCTGCGGTGTGGATGGGCGAGGGGGACAACCCCATTGTCATTTTTAGCGGCGGCGAATCCGACCCGAAGCGCTATTATTTCGGCGGCAAGGGCGGCATGGCAAAGAGCAACCACGGGAATATGGATGCCGGTTCTTTCGTGTTTGAGCTCAATGGGGTGCGCTGGGTAATGGATACGGGAAACCAAGCATATCATGATTTGGAAAAGACCGGGTTCAATCTTTGGAGCCGCAAACAGGACAGTCAGCGCTGGACGCTGTTGACCAAAAATAATTTGGGGCACAGCACGCTGACCATCAATGATGAACCGTTTTTGGTGAATGGGTTTGCGCCGCTTGTCGATTTTAAGAAGGGGGAGCATCCCGAAGCGGCTTTTGACTTAAGCGCGGTTTATGGGGCAAATGTCACCCGTGTCATTCGTCGTTTCATCAAAGAGGATCCGGCGTCACTTGCGATTAAAGATCAGATCGAAGTTTCCGAAGCGACCCGGAAGATCACCTGGCAGCTGATCACTACCGCCGAGGTGGGCGTCATAGCGGGTGGCGCGGTGTTGCGCCAGGATGGGAAGTCCTTATTGTTGGAAAACCGGTCTCATCCACAAACGGATATTCGGGTGGTGTCGCTGGATCCCCCACCGATGAAACTCGATCGGCAGATCGACGGTCTAAAACGTATTGAGATCAACATTCCTGTCACAGCGGCAGTCGATGGAAAGATTGATTTTATGGTCAAATTATCTGAAGGAGAGAAATGAATATGAAACGAACGTTTACACTCGGGCTGCCCATTCTCTTGAACGGCCTTTTGATGAACACCGGGTTTGCCTTGCCGGCCACACCATCCCCCGCGGAAATCAAGGCTCTCACAAAAAAGGTGGCGGATTGGCAGATCGAAACCTTTGAGGATCAGGTTGAGTACCGCGCGCGTAGCGCCGCAACTATAAAGGCGGTCGCCAGGTATTGGAAAGATCCTGATAATCCCAAGTATAACGGATTCCGGGGGCTGAGCCGGACGGCCAACAAGTGGCACGACCTCGAATGGCATAATGCAGCGCTCTATGCCGGCATGAACCAATGGCGCAAGGTTTCGGGCGATGCCAATGCCGAGGCGTTTTTGATGAAGATCGGCGAACGCAATGGCTGGAAGCCGTATGTCCGCCCATACCACGCTGACGATCATGCGGTGGGTCAGTTTTATCTGTCGTTATATGAAGAGAAGAAAGATCCGGCCATGCTGGATCCATTTCAAAAACACTTTGATTGGATCCTGGCCAATCCGAAGACCGGGACATTGGAGTGGAAAGCAAAGCCCACGGATGCACATAGACGCTGGGGTTGGTGCGATGCGCTGTTTATGGCTCCGCCGGTCTGGGCGCGTTTGGCGAAGATTACAGGTGAACGCAAGTATCTGGACTTCATGGATCAGGAATATCATGTCACGTATGATCTGTTGTGGGATAAGGAGGATCATCTATTCTGGCGTGACTCCTCCTATTTTAAGAAACGCGAGAAGAACGGGCGCAAGCTCTACTGGGCGCGCGGCAACGGCTGGGTATTCGGCGGCCTGGCGCTGATGATCCCCGATCTGCCGGAGGATTGGGAAGGGCGGGCGTTCTACATCGAACTGTTTAAACAGATGGCGGAAAGCCTGAAGAATTGTCAGCGCAAAGACGGAACCTGGAGCATGGGCTTGCTCGGCGGGGTTGAGGGCTATCCGATCAAGGAAACCAGCGGAACGTCCTTCTATACCTTCGGACTGGCCTGGGGCATCAACAACGGCATCCTGGATCGCGCGACCTACGAGCCAGTCATCTTCAAGGCTTGGGCCGCCTTGACCGAATGCGTTACGGAAGAAGGCATGCTCGGCTATGTGCAACCGGTCGGAGCGGAGCCTGGTGATTCCTACGCGGATAAAACCGAAGTCTACGGCATCGGAGCCTTCCTCGCCGCCGGAACCGAGGTCTATAAGCTGGTTGGTGGCACCGTCGCTCCCGCGCCTAAAAAAAGGTAAGTTCAAGGGAGATCCATGTGATGGAAAAAAATACGATGAGAAGACGCCAGCTTTTACAGTATACCTCCGCCGGTCTCGCGCTTGCAACTTCGGGAAAGGCCACGGCGGATGGTTTGGTTCCTGTAACGCTGGACACCAATCAGTCCAATGAGACGATTACGAATGAGGTTGATGTCCTGGTGGTCGGCGGGGGAACCGCCGGCACGATTGCCGCGATTCAGGCGGCCAGAGCGGGCGCGCGCACGCTGTTGGTGGAACGTGGCGCGCAACTAGGGGGGATGACCACGACCGGTGGCGTCTCTTTCCCAGGGCTGTTCGACGCCTGGGGCAAGCAGATCATCGCGGGCATTGGATGGGAACTTGTTAAAGAAAGCGTGGAGCTGGATGGCGGAACGCTGCCTGATTTTTCGAAGGTGCCCAAACGCCATTGGATGAATCAGGTGCGCGTCAACCAGTTCCTTTATGCCTTGCTCGCGGAGGAGAAATGCGCCGATGCCGGGGTGGAAATCGCCTATTATGAATTTCCGCAATCCATCCACGAAACAGCGAATGGCTGGCAGGTCGATTGCGTCGGGTTTGGAACCCGGCGTAGGGTGCTCTGCAAACAGATCATCGATTGCACGGGCGGCGCGAGCGTGGTCGGCATGCTGGGGCTGCCGCGGCTTCGGGAAGCGGAAACACAACCCGGCTCCATGCTGTTCAAGCTCGACCAGCCCAACGCGCCTGGCCGTCCGAACGGCCCCGGAGTCGGCTTGCTTAACTCCGTATACATCCATGGTGCCGATTCGTCGAATTCACGAACGGTCACCGCCGCCAATCTGAAGGGGCGCCGGCTGGTGCTGGACTGGGCTCGTGTAAAGGAAAAACGGCTGATGCACCTACAACCCGAGGCCGCTTTCCGAGAAAGCTATCGCATCGAGGGCGAGACCTTGATCACCGTGGAGGACTACACCTCCGGGCGCACCTTTGATGACGCGATTTGCAACGCGTTTTATCCCGTCGACCTGCACACGAAAAACGGCGTTAAACCCAAGCCGCTGAAACCGGGAACCGTGCCGACCATTCCGCTCAGCGCGCTGGCACCGAAAGGCGGAAATAATATTCTGGTTGCCGGGCGATGTGTCTCCAGCGACCGGCTGGCGAATTCGGGACTGCGGGTGCAAGCCGCCTGCATGGCCATGGGGCAGGCGGCCGGTGCGGCCGCCGCGCTGGCCGCGGAAAAGGGGGTAACACCGCTTCAGGTTCCCTTGCAGGAAATTCATCAACTATTAATGAAGCACGGCGCCATTATTCCAGCCAACCAGGAAGTTGATTCATGAGGAAACGAACTACTATGAAGAAAATAGGTACGACTTTATTCTGCGCGGCGTTGGCCGCTTTGACGTATGCCGGAGGCACCGCGCATTCGCTGACCGTTGGTGAAGGTTTTGTTGACCCGGTTGGGTTTCATGATTCGACGCCGGCGTTTTCCTGGAAGCTTCCGGTCGGGGTTGAAAAGCAAACCGCCTACCGCATCGAGGTTCGGGGCGACGAAATCGTTTGGAACAGTGGTTGGGTCGAATCCGACCAATCTGTATTTGTGCCCTATGGCGGTAAACCGCTGTCCTCGCGTCAGCGCCTCGAATGGCGTGTGCGTTTTAAGGATGAGGCCGGAAAGGATTCCGGCTGGAGTCCGGCCGCACTGTTCGAGTTGGGCCTGCTGACTGCCAAGGATTGGAAGGCGCAGTGGATTCATCCAGTGATGGTTGAGGCGGAACCGGGCTCGGAATTCAAACTGATCCAGGCGGTCTACCGCTCCAAAAAGAATCCGGATCGTAAAAAGGATGTAACCCAACTCCTGCGAAAGAAGATTAAAAACAATTCCCTGGCTTTTATGGTGAATAGTAAAACGCTGGGCGGTGATCCGGCTCCTGGGGAACCCAAGAAGTTGGAGGTTACCTATCAAGTAGATGGCAAAGAAGAAACGCGTGTGCTGAATGAAAAAAAGAAGGCAAAATTTTCTGCGCCGGAAAATACGGAAGAGCCGGTTGCCTATTTGAAGCGCGAGTTTCCAGTGTCTGGAAAGATCAAGCGGGCTCGCCTCTATGTTACGGCACGCGGTGTGTTTGAAATCAGCCTCAATGGCGAAAAGGTCAGTACCGACTATTTTGCGAATGGATGGACTTCGTATGCCAACCGGCTTGATACATTGACTTACGATGTAACGGCCCAGTTGCGCGCGGGCTCCAACACGATCGATGCCATGCTGGGCCTGGGCTGGTATGCCGGCGCCATCGGCTTCGGAAAAGGGTGGGAAAGGTACGGCAATCGGGCGGAACTGCTGTGCCAGTTGGAGGTGGTCTATGCGGACGGCTCGTCCGAAACCATCGTTTCCGACGGTCGTTGGCAGGGCACCATGACCGGGCCGATTATTTCGTCGAGCATCTACCACGGCGAGACCTACGACGCGCGTAAAAAAACCGAAGGGTGGGGCGCGGTGGTCGCCAACCCGGAGCTGGGCACCGCGCGGCTCATTCCGAAGCCGTTCGCGCCGGTGCGGGCCACTGAAAGGCTGACGGTTCAAGCCATCACCGAGCCGGAACCGGGCCGTTTTGTCTTTGACCTCGGCCAAAATATGGTGGGCTGGGCGAAGATCAATATCCCCGTCGAAAAGGATCAGACCACCACCCTCCGCTTTGCCGAAATGCTCAACAAAGACGGTACGCTGTATACGGTCAACTACCGTTCCGCGAAATCTACCGATTATTATACGGCCGCCGAAACCGGAACCATCGAATGGGAACCGCGGTTTACTTTTCACGGATTCCGTTATGTGGAACTCTCCGGCCTGCCGAAGGGAGCCACGCCGCAGAAAGATTGGGTGACAGGTGTCGTCCTGCACAGCGATCTTCCAACGGTTGGACGTTTTGAGTCGTCGCACGAAAAGCTGAACCAGCTGCAACGTAATATTACCTGGGGGCAGCGCGGTAACTTTCTGGATATACCGACCGACTGCCCGCAACGCAACGAACGTTTGGGTTGGACGGGCGATGCCCAGGTTTTCATCCCGACCTCGATGTTTAACTATGACAGCCATGCCTTCTGGAAAAGCTGGCTCGGTTCCATGCGCGACGACCAGTTCGAGGACGGCCGCATCCCGAATATAATCCCCCGCCACGGGCACGGCAGGGGGGAGAGTCCCGGTTGGTTGGATGCCGCCACCATCGTTCCTTGGGAGGTCTATGTTCGTACCGGCGATCGCGAAGTGCTTTCCGAAAACGTAGACATGATGAAGCGGCTCGTCGGCTGGTACCGCAGCCAATCGGTAGATGGACTGATGCCGAATATCAAGGGATATGGCGACTGGCTTCAGCCTTATGCCCCGACTGGAAAGGGCGAAACGCCGCATCATTTACTCGGAACCGCATACTATGCGCGCAGTACGCAATTACTCGCAGATTCCCTGCGGGTGCTGGGAAAAAATGCCGAGGCAGATCAATATGCAGAAGATGCGGCGTTTATTCGGCAGGCTTTCGCAAAGCACTATTTTGATGCGGATGGAAAACTTCAGCATGCACCCGAAACACAGACGGCCTATCTGCTGGCGTTTGAATTCGATCTGATTCCCGCGGTGCTGCAGGAAAAGGCGACAGCTCATTTGGTGCGGCTGGTGGGGGAGGCCGATGGGCATTTGCGCACCGGTTTCCTGGGAACGCCGTTGATTGCCCGTGTGCTCGACCGCAAGGGGCAGGCTGATCTCGCATTTGATGTGCTGTTCAAAGAAACCTACCCCTCGTGGTTCTACTCCATTAATCAGGGCGCCACCACCCTGTGGGAACGGTGGAACAGCTACAGCCATGAAGACGGCTTTGGCCCCGCAGGCATGAACTCGTTCAACCACTATGCCTACGGTGCCATCGGCCAGTGGATGTACGAACGTGTCGCCGGCCTCGCGCCCGATCCGGCCCATCCCGGCTATAAGCACTTCTTTGTGCGGCCCGTTGTGGGTGGTCCGTTGACCTGGGCAAAGGCCGAACTCGAAACCGCCTATGGAACAGCTTCCAGTGGTTGGAAAAAAGTGGATGAGAAATTGATCATGGGTGTAACGGTTCCGCCCAATACAACGGCGACCATCGAATTCCCGAATGGGCGAAAATCAGAAACCGTTTCCGCCGGAACGTATCGATTTGAAATAAAAATGTAGTGGCGGTTCTTAGAACCGCTCGCGAAGGTGCTTCCAGGAAGCTCCGCCACAGAAATGCAATATGGAGAGAAGCAGGAGACATGAAATGAGCAGGATATTTAATCTGGTAATGGCGACGCTGCTTGCAGGCTGCGCGATGATGCAGCCCCTGTCGGCGGAGGAGAACTTCGGCCAGTCAGAAAAGTCGTTCACCATCGCGGTTTTGCCTGACACCCAGTTCTACGCCGACACCCGGCACAAGCTATCTGCCAAGTGGGGCAATGGAGACCTGCGCCGCTACTTCTTTGCGCAAACGGAATGGGTCCGCGACAATCAGGAACGACTCAATATCGCTTTTCTCGTCCACGAAGGAGATATCGTGCAGACCGATGCCCCCGAGGAATGGGCCATCGCCCAGGAGGCCATGTCTAAATTAGACGGGAAAGTGCCTTATTGCATGTGCCTGGGAAACCATGACATGGGCTACGAGAAGGCGGACAATAAGTATGGCTGCAAAATTGCCGTCAACCGCACCACGCAATTCAATACCTACTTTCCCCGCGAAAAATATGCCAAACAGCGCGAGTTTGGCGGCACCTTCGATCCGGATCGCCATGACAATTCCTGGTACCACTTCGAGGCCGCGGGACTTAAGTTTCTTATTGTCGCTCTTGAATACCACCCCCGCGACGAAGTATTGGATTGGGCGAACCGAATCGTTGCCGAGCATCCTGACCACCGTGTCATTGTCCTGACGCATGCCTACCTGAAGAAAGACAAGACGAGAACCACCAAAAAGCTGAAACTCAAAGGCAACAACGGCGAGCAGATGTGGCAAAAGTTCGTCAAGAAGCACGAGAACATCTTCATGGTTCTCTGCGGTCACTACAGTGGAGAGGCCGTTCTTACCTCCACCGGAGATCATGGCAATCCGGTCCACCAAATCCTGAGCGACTATCAGGGTTGTCATAACGGGGGAGAATCATGGCTGCGCTATATGGTCTTTCAACCGGAGGCGAACCAGATCGGCATCTACACCTACAACCCCGCACTCGACAAATTCTGGGACCGTCCTTCCAGCCGGTTCGACCTGGATTATCCAATGACACCGCCCTTGACGGTTCCTTGAATCACGCGGCCTTTCGCGGCGCGAAAGAGCCACGTCCTACATGTGGAATGTTGGATGTGGGATGTAGGACGGGCGTAGCACGGTGCTCTGCGCCGTGTATCTGAGCGGGATGGGAAAACGGCCCGGAGGACCGTTCTACGGAAGAGTGGTGCGGTTGCGTAGCACGGTGCTCCGCGCCAGATGATTTGCTCTGCGTGACTCACGTCATCAATGTCTAATGTCCAGGCTTGACCCCGTTTTTCCTGAAGGCGACGGAAGACACCGCGCCTTAGCTCGAACGTTGGAAAAAGTAGAGCATGCGTCCCGCTTGCTTTTCCAAACCTTGGAAAACTCCACATTTATTTTTCCAACCATTGGAATATCCCTCCCGATCCGATGCGGACGTGCCTCCCGCCAGGGGCGCGTGATTCCAAACCTTGGAAAAAAAGGATTCCTCGCGCAGAGGCGCCGGGGACGCGGAGCAGGAATGGCTGATTTTCCCTGTGTTCATTGCGCGTCGGCGAAAGCCATGAATAATCGTTTGGGTAGGGCTGCCTCGCCGAGGCCGCCGCCCACGCACCCAGCCTTAAAACCTAAATCCTAAACCTTAACACCGCCCTTTCCCCAAACGTCCAACTCCAAATCGTCATAAAAAATTCTTTCCTTCAATCGTTTGCTAGATGTAAGAGCGAAAAATAACTATAACTGAACACGTATTTTAAAGTGCGTGGTTTTAGGGAACGGCGACAGGGGAATCGGGGAAATAGAAAACACCAGAACCAAAGGACTGACCCTTTGTATTTAAGCTGTATGAGGAAATGACCGCCAAGACGTAGTTGGTTTAACCTGTTTGGAGAGAATAATGATTGAAGCTATTCGCATAAAGAAAACTGCAAGCTACGGAGATGAGCAGCAGAGTTTGACAGAGCTTTCTAAGCATAATTTCATCTATGGCGCAAACGGTACCGGCAAGACAACGATTACTAAGGTAATCAATGACGAAGCCGCATTCACAGAATGCTCAGTTGATTGGCAAGGTGGAACCCCTCTTGAAACGTGCGTCTACAATTGTGATTTTGTAGATCAAAACTTTAATCAATCCCCAGAGTTAAAAGGCATCTTCACACTTGGGGAAAAAGATGTCGACACCATCGCAGAAATCGATGCTGCTAAAAAAGAGATCGATGATCTACGTGATGACTATGCTCAGTTAAAATCTACACTCAACGGTGATGACAGTAATGGAGGAAAGGTAGGAGAACTCCAAGGTCTGGAAACTTTGTTCGAACAGCAATGCTGGAAATTGAAACAAAAATACGATGCAAAGTTCCTCGATGCTTTTGCCGGATCTAGCCTGAATATTTCACGAACAAAGAAGCGTTTTTCCTGTTAACTGCTATAATG
>CAZAPF010000068.1:0-18365 GCA_964486885.1 uncultured Verrucomicrobiota bacterium | reverse complement strand
CGGGATTTGCTCAGCAAAAGGAACCTTCGCAACATAATCAATCACACAACATAACCATCCTTATGTTGCGCACCACATAAGGATGGCAATGCGAACTCACCACGGCTTTTACCCCCTACTCCAATTCATGCGGGCTTCAAGGGTGTCCGCAGACAAATCAGCACCGCATGGCCACTCAACGTAATATTTCCCATTACGAACCTGAGCAAATACATTTTCGCTTTTCAGAGGCGCAAAAACAGGGGATTCCAGATACGGACTAACATCAATAGTTCCGGTTCGTCCATCATCGGAATGAACCTGAAGCACTGTACCGTTTAACGGCTTCACATCGGTAATTGTCATTGATCTAGCCCTCGGATTGGCAGAGGGTTCTGCCCATTCACAGCCAACTCCCAGTCGTTCAGAAGGTCTTCTTTATGAATCTCAATCCAAGCTACGACCAATTTGTGCTTTTTCGGCGGTAGCCTGCCAGCCAGCACCTCTCCTGAATCAATTGCATATACAGCGACTTCATCCTGATACTCAGCATGGATATGAGGAAGGTGATGCTTTTCAGTATCGTAGAAAAACATCTTAATCAAAATTCCGTAAAATATGGAAATCGTCGGCATTTCTTAAACTCTCCTAATCACGAGCAGAGAATCTCTCATAAATTCGGGTAGAATTCCAGCTTTTGAGTCGATTCTTTCGCCGCATTGAGACAGAATTATCGATTCTTTTAACGACCAAGGGGCACGGAAACATATCAGCGCACCTAAAGTGTTGGCTTCAAACATGATTTGACTGCAGGAGCATGGAGATATATGAACGGGTTTTCGAGGATGTTTCAGGTGTTTGAGAAGCTTTTTGAGGCCAAATATCGAGGTAGATACAATGCCCAGCTTCAGATGCAGGCTTATCAGATCCAAATGCTTGAGTCCCGCATTGATGCGGATCGAATCTACACAACGCCGAAAGAGCGAGCGGATCTGATCCGGCTTGGCTCGGAGCTTGAGCATGATGTCGATGATGTTTTGCTAGTGGTTAAACCAGATACTTACCGTGGATGGCTGAGACGAAAAGAAAGCTCCAAAGCGAAGAAGCCCGGTCGGCCTGGAACGCCGCAGGCGACTGTCAATCTGGTCATGAGAATTGCCGTTGAGAACCTTACGTGGGGATATGAAAAGATTCAGGGCGAATTGCTGAAGCTGGGCATTCGTATTGAAGTGACGACCGTCAGCGATATCCTTAAACGGGAGAATCATCACCCTATTCCCGACAAAGGAAGCAGTCGTCCTCCGGGTCAGCGGAAAAAGTTTATCAACTCGCACATGGACACGCTGGTTTCGACGGATTTTTTCACCAAGCCGGTTCTGACGTGGCGCGGATGGGTTGATGCCTATGTACTTGTGTTTATTCATCTGGGCAGCCGACGGGTTTTCATGAGTCCGGCAACATTTAATCCCTCGGAAGATTGGGCTCTGCAGCAGTCCCGCAACGCGGCGATGCGGTTCGAGAATATGGGCATTAAGATTCGGCACTTGATCCACGACCGAGACTCCAAATACAGCCAACGATTTCGAGCGTTTTGGAATAGCGAACAGGTTAAATGCCTTCGGACTCCGGTACGCTCGCCCAAAGCAAACGGCTATGCTTCATACTGCACCTCATTGGAACATTGGAAGCATTGGCCTCGTTTTACGGCATTATTTCTCATCGATTTTACCTCTCATTTTATTGGTTGGTGGTCTTCCTTTAATTTGTACACGTATTTCCTTTCTGCATATTCACAGCGCACAAACAACCGCCCCTGCCGATACCACTGCCCGAGGGTTGTTTGAGTGATTTTCATTTCCCGAGCAAGATCTTTCGCACTTTTCCAGCCTTCGGCCTCGAGCCGCTCTTTTCGGGGTGTGAGCCCATGCGACTTACAGATCTTCCCAATAATTCTCCGACTGAACTCACACCCCATTGCGGATCTTCGGCCACGCCGGACGAAGATTTCAACGATCTCGGCTTCGGTGTGACTATCACGAAGCCGGTCGATTTCCTCAATGGTTTCTGCGGGTGTCTTCCGCATTTGCCATGCGTTTGGGGGATTGGGGATTTCGAGAGTGCGGGTTTGACCTCCTTTGAAGCGTATTTGAACACGGGTATATTCGGGGTGCCGGGTGAGCGTGGCGTCTTCGATGAGCAACCGCGCCATGCGCTTGCGCTGTTTATCCGTAGTGGAGGGATCGTTCCAGATGCGGGGGAAATCGCCGGCGAGGGATTTTATTTTTTGGCGGGCGCTTTCATCGAGGCGAAGCCGGTCTTTTTCGTGCTGCTCTTCGTATTCCTGCTGCATGCGGTTTGCCTCGCGCAGTTTTTCGTTCCAGTCCGCTTCCAGCTGGTCGGCGACGAGGCGGTTGCGCGGATCGACATTCATGAAGCGTTCACGGGCCAGATCGGCTTGGTAGCGGGCACGTTCGACACCTTGCCTGCGAACGGCGTCGGTTTCTTCGAGCCGAGCATGCACTTCGTCCTGAACGTGCATTGAGAGGTCCAGTGTCAGAGGCTGAACCAGCTCGAGCAGAAGTGCGGCGATGTCGCGGTCAATCCAGTCACCATTAATGGCCTGGCAGACTTTACCCCCATGTTGAGTGGATTCGCGTTGGCAGGAGTAGTCGGGGATGCTTTTTCCGTTCCGTTTATGATAGCGGACGGTCATACGTCTGCCGCACACGCCGCAGACAACCATGCCCTGCAGAAGCGCAGGGCCCTCTCCGGGCGGATGATCGCGTCGATCCGTTCCGTGTGCTTTGGCGCAGGCCTGCAGGGTCTTGAGGTTGTCGTTGTACTCCTCCCAACTGATGTAGCCGGGATGGGCGTCGGGAATGAGGACATCCCATTCGTCCATTGGCTTAGGGGTGGTTACTTCCGATCCACCCAAACACTTCCGCGTTTTGGTGCGACCGAACACATACGCTCCCGCATAGCGCGGATTGCGCAGGGTGCCCACTGCACGCGAATGTGCAAGAGGTCCCCACTCGATCTGACCGCGGTTTGGGCCGATCCGGATCTTGCGGGGGAAGAGTAGTCCTTCTCGTTTGAACCACGTAACCACAGCCATGGCCGACCCAAGCCGCTTGTAGGTTTTGAAAAAAAGATGGAGCACCTTTTGCACCTGTCGATCCGGATTCAGAACGATCCGGTCCTGTGCGTCATAACAAAGCCCGACAGGCAATGAAAACTTTAGCTCACCGCGCCGCGCCTTGTTCATCAGGCCGCCTTGCAGGCGCGCTTTGAGCACATGCAGTTCCGCCTCGCTCATCGTCCCCTTCATGCCCAGCAGGAGGCGGTCATTAAAATCGCTCGGATCATACAGGCCGTCTTCATCGAGGATGAGCGTATCGGTAAGTGCGCAGATTTCCAGCAGACGATGCCAGTCGCTGGAGTTTCGCGCCAAACGCGACACCTCAAGGCCCAGCACGATGCCGGCCTTGCCCATTCCCACGTCGCCCACCAAACGCTGGAAACCCTCGCGGTCGGTGGACGCACCGGACTTCCCGAGGTCAGTATCGATGACGACAACGCGGTCGTCCGGCCAACCCAGCGCCACTGCACGACGGCGCAAGTCATACTGCCGGCGCGTGCTCTCCTCATTATGAAAAACCTGCTGCAACGATGATTGGCGAATGTAAAGATAGGCATCCCGCCGCAGGTGTTCCGCTCTCACTCTTTGCCGTGTGCTTTCCATCAGGCCACCTCCCTGCCAAGAGCGCCCAATACCATCCCCGCCAGCGCCATGACCATCGAGCCCTGCACGGATGCAGGCAGAGAAACAGGCCCCCCGGACACAACAGGTTTTCCCCTCACAGGAAGAACCTGATCCCAGGCCCGGCTCCAGGCCAGAAAACCGCGCTGAAGAAACAACGCCATCCCCCACCGGTTCTGTACATAAGCTGGTGACTTCAGCGCATACGACCTCAGTCGCTCATAGTCCCCGGAAATGCAGCCACTATTTATGCCGGAAGCCCTTTTTTTGGCTCCTTCGCCAACGCCCGTTCGACCGTGCGCGGATGCACCTTTATATCGAACCTTTCGGCAATCCGGCCCACCAAATCCGCCGCCCGAAGGGACGGGTTTTCCGTCAGGTTCGAACGGGCAAAAGCGACCACATCCTCCGTCAGCTTGTGGCCATGCTTCGGGCCGCGCGGGCGGGGCAGCAATCCATTCATCCCGTCCCGCATCCACGCACGCTGGATATCGTAAAACGCCACGCGGGAAAACCCGAATTCCGCCGAGGCCTTCGCCACGCTCACACCATCTTTCCGAACCCGCCGAAGCATCTCGTACTTCACCTGCACCATGTCCCGGGCATCGAAGAACTCGTCCGCCGCAAACAGTCCGTCGGAAACCCGTTCCGCACGGGCATTGAACGTTCCATTCGCCCTCAACACGTCCGCCTTCTCCATCACTGCGCTTTTCATGCCTTGCTCCTTTTCGTTCATACTCTTTGCATGTAAGGCATATTACGCCTCTCTGCAGAAAAACATCAAGATTATTATGCCGCTCGAAGTAATCACAGCATGGCATTTTGTTGCCTATATATTTACAAAAAGCGAACACATCAAATGCATGCGTAGGCGTAATAGCATTTACACATAAGGCAAATTTAACCTTACACATTATGAAAGGATATTTATTCCTCATCACCGGCCTCCTCTCCCTGCGACTCCAAAAACCGAACGAGGGCCAGCAGATCCTCGCACCGGAATAAAGCGCGCCCGCCACTCAGCGAAAGAAAGGGATCCGGAGCCGATAATGACGTCCAGACAAGGGGAACAGAGGCCAGACGCCCTGGACCGTTGCGGAAATACACGCACTCCTCGCTCCAGTTGCGACGCACCTCCACGACCGGGAATGATTTCCCGGCCAATGGATGGAACGGATGCGTTACACAAAAAGTCTGCGCCTCAAAGTCCCTATGAGGTGCAGTTGATTCATTATCCAAATGGATACGCCGAAGCCTGCATCGGCATCGTCAAAAAACAATGCCTCAACCACTTTGTCTGCTTCAGCCTCGATCATCTGAACTACATTAACAGAGAGTGGCTTGAATACTATAACAACCATCGCCCTCATCAGGGAAAGGGGATTGATAACAGAGTACTTGATGTTAACTTCCGCCCAACCGACTCTGGTGAGATTAAACGGGAGCAACGTCTCGGCGGAGTAATCTCGTATTACTACCGCGAAGCTGCGTAGCTCTACGCCTCACCAATATCATCAAAACTCCCGAACCCGTTCACATAGAACGGAGCTTAGACTGTGTTCTGAATACTTGATTTCAGTTTACTCCCTATGGTTCATTGCTGATTTCTACCAACCCATCGGCTTTGAGCGGATATCTTTTCGGGCCAATCCTCCGGTTTCATTCAATGTTTTCCGGCATTATCGCTACGGATTAGTTTCCGTAGGGACCACCTTAATCCGTTTTCTCACGGCCCATCCAGCAGAGCGCGCCGGCGAACCAGACGATGGTCGCGGCGAGCATCAGGGTTTTGTTCAATTCAAGCGTCACCTTTTCCGCGTAGAATAGAATCGGCGCGGCAACGAGCAAGGCGAGGGCGAGGTATGAGATGATTTCCATTATTTTTTTCATACTTCTGCTCCTTTCTGAGTGAGTTTGCTGATGACGATATAAAGCAGCGATGCAATAAACCAACCGGGCAATGACACGAAAAAGATTTGGAACTGCGGTTTACCGGATTTAACCAGAGCCACGCAGATCACCAAAGTGGCGATCCAGGCAATGCCGGCCGCCCAGTTAATTTTAAGCCCGCGATGCTCAGCATAATATTGCTTGAGACCCAGTTTCGGAAAAATCCAGAAATCGGTAAATACCACCGCCCCCATCGGCATCAGAATCAACCCGTAAATCGCCACAAACCCCAGTAGCTTCATCGCTATCCCCGGGAACATACCGGCCAACGTGGCCAGCATACCGGTGCCGATCGTTACAGCAAATCGCGTCTTCTTCGGCATGATCGCCTGGAAGGCGAGCCCTGCGCGATAGATCGTTGGATTGGCGGTGGTCCAACCCGCAATGATGACACAGACAAGACCAGTCACTCCTGCAGCCCGGTAGGCGAGCGGCCCCGGCAGCACATCGGTGTTGGACGGATCAAGATGAAGCTGCAGGGAATACAGCACGGCCGCCGCAAGCCAGGCCATAAAATGCCCGACATACATACCGGAGGCCGAAGCAACGCCATGCCACGACTTTTTCGCAAAGCGCAGTACAGAGAGGTCAGACATGCCTACATGCATCGCCATGTTGGCAAACCAGGCAAAGAAGGTTACATGCCAGAACGTAAACTTAACCTGCCCCGGAAGCGGGTCGCCGCCCTTCCAGATCGAGTCCTGACAAAGGGCCCATAGACTGGAGAGAGAACTGACCTCTGCACCGGTTACTTCAATAAACCGGCGCAGCCCGATAATGCCGAAACCGAGAAAGACCAGCACCATCCATGGTGCGGCGATATTGGCCACCTTTGAAACCATATCGTAGCCCCAGGCGGCCACCAAGGTAATGAGTGCGCCAACCCCCAGCACGGCCAGCACCCAGCCTACGCTATTCGGGTAGATATCGGTGAGTCCCGGCATAGGAAATTTAAACCAGACCCCGAGCGCCGTGGCCGAAACCGTAATCATGGAGCCGGCGAGGAAACAGAACATCACTCCATTCGCCAGGTTATAGAGCGTAACGAGGTTGCGCCCGCATATTTTTTCCAGTTGGTAATAGAGCGTCATCCGAGCACGCACCGCAATCGGTGCACAAAGGAACATCCAGCTGAACACCGCGAGCAAGTTCCCGATCAGCAAACCGAAAACCATATCGAACGCGCTCACGCCCGCCGCGACGAATAGCGGGCCGAGCATCAGCTCCGTACCGGCGCAATGCTCGCCGGCATACATGCCTACGAAGGCCTTCAATCCCCGCGTCTTCGATTCGGGCACGGGCTCGCGCTCGAACTCTCCATGCTTTTCCTGTTGTTCTTCAGTCATGTGTTCTCCTTTGCTCTGTCGCCTCAAACGCCTTGTGTCCAGTCGATCCCTTTCCAAGAACGGGATGATAGGTTTTGGGAAGTCTCGCGCGGTGCCGCGCCAGCACCGCTTTCTTTTCCGGATTGTCAGTCAGATTATCCCTCTCGTGCGGATCGGCTTTTCGGTCGTAGAGTTCTTCAGAGCCGTCGTTGTAGCGGATGTAGCGGTAGTCTTCGGATATGATGGCGACATTGCCGGCGCTAAAACTCGACCGCGCCATGTGGGGCCAGTCGGCCTCTGGATTTTTGAGCAGCGGTTTGAGCGAATGTCCTTCGTGCGCCGGATCGGCTTTCAGCCCCGTCAGATCCAGCAGCGTCGGGTAGATATCGAGCAGCTGCACCGGCTGGTCGCACACCGCGCCCTGGGCAATGCCGGGGCCGACCATAATCACCGGGGTTCCCGCCCCGTTCTGCCAAAAGAGGGTTCAGTACCGGCTGCATTTGCTGCAGATGATAAACACAGAGAAAGCATGCCTAATGGCAAAAGTTGTTTGTGCTTCATTTTTATCTTCTTTTTATACGTTCTATCCACCTGATCAATTATTCTGATTTTGCTTCCGGATAGGCCGCCAGATAGCTTTTCATCCGCGCTTTCATCTTCTTCAGCACAGGGGCGTACTCCGGATTATCCGCTTGGTTGACCAGTTCCGTTGGATCTTTTTCCAGGTCGTAGAGACATTCATAAGGGCCGCCGTCTTCTTCATAGTAGGTGGCATATTTGTACCGCTCGCCACGCACCGCATACCAGTTGTTGAAAAGAAAGAACATATGCTCGGTGAAGATGTCCTTGCGCCAGTCGGCAGGAGCCGCGCCTTCCATCAGTGGCCGGAGTGAATGCCCCTGATAGACTTCAGGAACGTCAACACCGGCCCAATCGACAAAGGTTGCCGGCAAATCGAGATTATTGACCAGCTCGCTGACCACGTGGCCGCGTTGCGCGTCGGGCAGCCTTGGATCGTAGACAATCAGCGGGATGCGCAACGACTGCTCGTAGTGGTTCCACTTGCCGGCTGTACCGCGGTCGCCCCTCATAAAGCCATTGTCGGCGGAATAGACAATGATCGTGTTCTGATCGAGCCCCTTTTCCTTCAACACCTCAAGCACCCGCGCAATGGCGTTATCGATCCCGGTAATCATTCGGTAGTAGGCGCGGATGTTGGTCTGATATTTTTCCGGCGTATCCCAGCGCCAATAGTAGCGTTCCCGCAACAGCCCGGTTTTTTCCTGCAGAAAAGTCGGCATGGCTTCGAAATATTTCTGGGCGCCCAGTTCCGGCGCGGGTATTTCCACGTCTTCGTAGAGCCCGTTGGCTGATTCCGGCCATTGGAAGTGGTACCCCGGACGATGATCGCCGTCCTCGGCATGTGAGGCGTTAAAGCTGACCGACATGCAGAACGGTTTGTCTTGCGGGTTGGATTCAATGAATTGGATGGCTGCATCCGCGCAAAGATCGGTTTCATGACGCAGGGTTCCGTCCGGCTGTTCTTTCAGGTACGGGTTCCGTCCGATATTCTTCACGAAATCAAATTCTTTCTTCAAACCCGTGCCGCCAAAATGCGTGCCGTATTTGCCGGCGAAACCGATGCGGTATCCGGCGCTCTTGAGCATCATCGGGTAACTGGTGACGATATATTTTGACGGCACCGGCTGTTCTCGAAAATTATACCCATGCGTGCGCTGAGACAGTCCGGAAAACAGGGTCGCGCGACTGGCCGCACAGATCGGCACCTCGCAAAACGTATTCTCAAAACGAACCCCCTGCGCGGCCAGCTGGTCCAGCGTCGGGCTCTGAATAATGGTATTCCCGGCACAGCCGAGTGTGTCGTCTCGTTGATCATCCGCTAAGAAGAAAATGATATTCGGCTTCGACCCTTCGGCCTCACTTAGGACGGGCGGACTCACCTTAGACGTTTTTTCTTCGGCGACAGCCCGCCCCGCGAGTAGCCCAAAAAATACAGCAGTGATAACGAATGAATTCATGGTTCCTCTCATACCCTTTTCTTTTTTCAGCGTTCGTAATCCTTAATCCGTTTTCTCACGGCCCATCCAGCAGAGCGCGCTGGCGAACCAGGCGATGGTCGCGGCGAGCATCAGGGTTTTGTTCATGCCCAAATCGATCTTTTCCGCGTAGAACAGAATCGGCGCGACGACCAGCAGGATGAGCGACAGGTACGAAATAATTTCAGTGATTTTTTTCATTAGGCCTCTCCCTTTTGCTGAAGCTTACTAATCCCGACATAGAGCGCTATGGCGATGAACCAGCCCGGCAGAGAAACGAAGTAGATCTGGAACTGCGGTTTACCGGTCAGAACCAACGCGACGCAGATCGCCAACGTGGCGATCCAAGCAACACCCGCCGCCCAGTTGATGGAAAGTTTCCGGTGCTCGGCGTAATATTGCTTCAATCCCAGCTTCGGCAAAATCCAGAAATCCGCGAAGACCACCGCGCCCATCGGCATGAGGATCAAACCATACAAAGCAACGAATCCGAGCAGTCTCATCGCGATAGCCGGGAACATGCCGGCGAGTGTCGCGAGAAGACCGGTAAAAATCGTCACCTTAAAGCGGGAAACGTTCGGCATGATCGCCTGAAAGGCGAGACCCGCGCGATAGATGGTTGGATTGGCGGTGGTCCATCCCGCGACAATCACGCAGATCAGACCGGCGACGCCCGCGGCGCGATAGGCCAGCGGTCCCGGAAGCACATCCGTGTTGCTCGGATCGAGGTGCAGCTGAAGTGAATACAGTATCGCGGCGGCCAGCCAGGCCATGAAATGCCCGACATACATTCCGGACGCCGACGCGATCCCGTGCCACGATTTTTTCGCGAAGCGCAACACGGAAAGGTCGGACATCCCGACGTGCATCGCCATATTGGCGAACCATGCGAAAAAGGTGACGTGCCAGAAGGTGAATTTGACCTGTCCTGGCAGCGGATCGCCGCCCTTAAAGATCGACTCCGTGCAAAGCGCCCAGAGACTGGAGAGCGAATTGACTTCCGCGCCGGTTGCTTCAATGAATTGGCGCAACCCGATCATCCCGAACCCGATAAAGACCAACACCATCCACGGCGCGGCGATATTGGCCACCTTCGAAACCGTTTCATAGCCCCAGGCCGCGACCACGGAGATGACGGCGCCCACGCCAAGCACGGCCAGCACCCAGCCCGCACTGTTAGGCAGCAGATCATTGAGCCCCGGCATCGGAAAGTTAAACCAGACGCCCAGCGCCGTCGCGGACACGGTGATCATGGAGCCCGCGAGGAAGCAGAACATAATGCCGTTGGCGAGGTTGTAGAGCGTGACCAGATTGCGGCCGCAGATTTTTTCCAATTGGTAATAGAGCGTCAGCCGCGCGCGCACCGCGATCGGTGCGCAAAGGAACATCCAGCTCAGCACCGCCAGCAGATTGCCGAGGAACAATCCACCCAACACGTCGAACGCGCTCACGCCCGCCGCGACGAATAGCGGACCGATCATCAGCTCCGTACCGGCGCAATGCTCGCCGGCATACATGCCCACGAAAGCCTTCAGTCCTCGCGTCTTCGATTCGGGCACGGGCTCGCGCTCGAACTCGCCATGCTTTTCCTGTTGTTCTTCAGTCATGTGTTCTCCTTTGCTCCGTCGCCTCTTCAGCAAATTCGATAGCTTCGTTTTGGTACTTCGTTACTCATCATATGCCCGGACCTCGAATATTCGGGCGGACGTGTCACCGTGGGTTGCCGTAATCAACACGCGGATCTTGGCGGTCTTTACGGGATCAAACCGGTGTATACGCCGACGCTGGTAGTTGTGTTTTACATCGGCAACAGTTTTCCAGCCGGCATCAGTCTCAACCTGCACTTGATAGTCGCGCACCAGTTCCTGCGGCAAGCGTTTATTTTCTTGGTGCTTCACTTCCAGGTTAGTGTCGAAGGTGAGCTGGACCATACTGATCTTCTTTGCCCTGCCGAAATCCAGCTCAATCCATTGCGGCATGGGCTGGTTCGGATCCGAGATCCACATATTTTTCGGTGCGCGTATGAACCACTCACTCATACTGTCATTCATCGGCCGTACGAGCCCGTTGATCACGTTGTTGGGACCGTCAATAATCGAGGTACTGCTCGATGCCGTGACGCCTGCCATGAGGGCCAGGTCATCGGGGTCTTCGTTGCGAAGGTGGGGAATCGACAGGTCATCCTTCAAAAGCTGCTGTTGGAGCTCTTCAATATGTGACTTGTAGATCCCGCGCGGGTTTGTCTTGTGCTTCTTGCAGAGTGCCGCGGCCGTACCGACAATCTGCCCCATCATCCCCGTCGTGCCCTGTACACGGGTCGTACCGAGTGTCAAATGCGTAACGGAGACACATCGTCCAGCCATCAACATGTTCGGGACATCTCGCGAGTAGAGGATGCGAAACGGTATGCTCGCCGGAATAAGTTTCTGCTTCGAGCTGTCAAAGGGGCTTCCTTTCGAGAAGATTCCCTCTGGATGGTGAATGTCGATCATCCAGGAGGTATGCCCGACACGATCCGGGAACACCTTACTCTCAACAACTTCCTGCTCCAGGAGAATGTGGTCACCTACCAGGCGACGGGTTTCGCGCTTGCCGTTGGTAATCGGGATCATCCTGAGTTTATAGTTCGCCGCCTTATCCGCGAGAGAAGAGTGATTCTTCATCCAGTTGAAATAGGACAGACTGACCCGCAGCAAGTCGTCCCGGGTCCACTCCGGATCCCAAAGATCGTCGTTTCGCCCATGGTTCTCTACCCACCAGGTTCCGCCTTTATAGGTATATTGATACTCTTGGCGCTCCTCATATGCTTCTCCATTCTCGCGCAGGTCATAGACCCATTTCGGGGCGGTGAATTTCACCGGCTCACCCGTATCAACAGCAGAGTATCCCAGAGCGGTCGTCGTAATAAGCGTTCCGCTCATCGTGATGTTGTCCGCAACGTTCTGACCGCTTTTTTCGCCGAACTTCTTTTTCGACTCACGGCCAAACATAACCTCGGCACCGGCGTAATAGCCGAGCCATCCATCGCCCGTGCAGTCGGCAAACAGGTCCGCCGTGTAGCGGGTTTGATGGCCGTCAATCATGTTGAACGCTTTCACCGCCTGAATGCGCCTGTTCTTATCCACCTCGGCCTCGAAGACATGGGAATTCAGGAACACCGTAATATTCGGCTCTCTTGCAATCACCAGTTCAGCAGCCGCCGACCACTTTCTCAGGTGGTTGAAGGAACGGATGCGCCCGACCTCTTCGTTTAGTCCTGTTTCGCGTCCCCTGCCAGAGAATGCTCCACCGGATACCGGCACCCCCAGCTCGTAGCTGTTGTTACCGCCGATCATGGGTCGATCCTGAATCAAGGCTACCTTGGCCCCGCCGCGTGCCGCCGAGATCGCGGCGTTGCAGCCGGCCACGCCGGCACCAACCACAATGAAGTCATAGTGCCCCATCTCTTTAACGGGAAACGTTCCAACCAGGCGGCCGCGTTCGGCGAGATAGTCCTTCTGCTCCTGCTTCGGGATGAAATTGAGGTCTTTCGAGAGAATCAGTGCATCACAGCGGCCATACCATCCGCTCATATCTTCCAGTTCAATCGTGGCATTGCCTTTATCCAGCTCAAAGGCTCCACCATCCTGCCAGATCCACGCGCGTTTCTCACCCGTGCCAAAAACGGCCTGCGATTTCCTGCCGCCGATAGAAACAGCGAACTGCCCGGGCGCATGTCCTTTGGCCAGCCAGTTCTTGTTGCGCACCCACAGCCTATATGTTCCCGCCTCCGGAACCTTGATGGTTGTCTTTGCATTCTCAACCGGGTTGCCAACACCAGCGGCAATCAGGTACGGGGAGCCCATCTGAGGAACAAACTGGGTATCCATCCACCAGCCGCCGTACTCATCAAAATCCTCCGCATCTATCCACAGGATTCCCGGCACCAGCGGTTGCGTGCTTCGCTTTTGAACCTTCTCAAAGATGTCATTGAAACGGCCGGAATGCCGAGCTAGCTCATAATCGCCCCGACAGAACGACTGGGCGATATCGCGCGAACTCAGCGCACGACTGTGAATCCTGATCTCATCAAGCGTGCCGCTGAAGACGCTGTTTCCGTTTACTGCGCCGAGATAGCAGTCGGATGTGTTGGAAGAAATGCTGCCGCCCTGTTGAACAGGGTGTGTTGAATCGAGGGCGCCGTTCACGTAGATACAGACTTTAGATCCGTCATAGGTCGCGGCAACGTGCTGCCACTCTCCGCTCGGAAACTCCAGGGGCTTTGACTCGAAGGTCTGCCTTTTTCCGTCCAGCCACAATACCAGCCCCACGGATTCGCCGGATGAAAATCGAAGGCTGTAGGACCCAAGCTTCCTGACGAGCGTAGGGAACTGCTCATACTGCTTCCAGGGGCTTACCCATGCCTGAATCGTCAGCTCTTTGCCGGGGTTCAGGCTTTCGTCGTGACCGACTGTGGCGCCAACCTTGCCCAGTTGCCCGGCCAAGTTGATCACGCCCTTAACCCACGTGATCTCCCTGGACGTTCCCGTGTTTCCATTGCCGGAACTGTCAGAAACCAAATTACCCGCACCATCGTCAAAGCGCCAGTGCGCCATCAGATACTCCTCCGCACTCACCACGCCGGCAAAAAGTACGAATATCGCCGAGAGTCCTATTTTCATATGCCTTTTCTTCATGCTATTTTTCATCTTGATTTATTATTTGGGACTGATTCTTCCTGCCGCAGCCTCTGTGGCGTTGAATGCCTTGTGGCCTGTGGAGTTTCCTTCCAGGGCGGGATGATAGGTTTCGGGAAGTCTCGCGCGGTGCCGCGCCAGCACCGCTTTCTTTTCCGGATTGTCAGCCAGATTATCCCACTCGTGCGGATCGGCCTTTCGGTCGTAGAGCTCTTCAGAGCCGTCGTTGTAGCGAATGTAGCGGTAGCCCTCGGAAATTATGGCGACATTACCGGGGCCGAAACTTGAACGCGCCATGTGGGGCCAGTCGGCAGCCGGATTTTTGAGCAGCGGTTTGAGTGAATGCCCCTCATGCTTCGGATCGGCTTTCAGTCCGGTCAGATCCAACAGCGTCGGGTAGATATCGAGCAGTTGCACCGGCTGGTCACACACCGCGCCCTGGGCAATGCCCGGGCCGACAATGATCATCGGTGTTCCCGCCCCGTCCTGCCAGATGGTACGCTTGGCAAAATGGCGCTTCTCTCCCAGATGAAATCCATGGTCGGTGTAAAACACGACAAATGTATTGCCTGCGTCTTCCCGCTGATCGAGCGCGTCAAGCACCCGCCCGACCTGATGATCGACAAAACTTACGCAGGCGAGGTAGCTCTGGACCAGCGGTTTCCATTCGTCGTTTTCCTCCACCCATTCCATTGGCGGCGATACATGCTCGAGCGTGGTCAGGTTGACGGCGTATTCCGAAAGATCCTTCAGATCATCCTTAACCGTCTTCGGTAGTTGCAAGGTGTCCATCGGATACAGGTCAAACCACTTCTGAGGAGCAAACTGAGGAACATGCGGACGAAAGAAACCCACCCCCATCCAGAACGGTTGCTCAACTGTTTCCGCCAACCGATCAACCGCCCAGCTCGCGCACTGATAATCCGGCATCTGTTCATCGCGCTCCGGAAAAACACCCCAGTCCCACAGGGAATGACCGGGATAGGAACTGATTTTCTCCTTTGGCATCGGACCGAAGCCGCCGAAGCGCCCGCCATAGTTTGGAATATAGGTTTCGTTTTGGTGTTCGCCATTATGGAACAGCTTCCCCGCACCCGTCACATAATAGCCTTCGTCCTGGAAGCGTTGCGGCATAAAGGTCGACTTCATCAATATGGGCGACCCCTTGGGCGGCGGGCTGAGAAAATAGAGTCCGCTGGTTTCCGGATAGATCCCGCTCATCATACTGGCCCGGGAAGGATTACAAACCGGCGACTGGCAATGCGCATTCGTAAACAGCACACCTCGCTTCGCCAGCCGATCGATATTCGGCGTTTGCACCTGAGGGTGCCCGCCCATGCAGCCGATCCAGTCATTCAGGTCATCCACCGCAATCAACAATACGTTGGGGCGATCCGTTGTCTCGGCCGAAGCATGCGCCTGTCCAACAACCGGCATGCCGCTGATGCAGGCGAGAGCCATTAAAATACATTTATTTTTCTTCATAATGAACTTTTGTCTCAATGCGCCAGAGGCATTCAATCTGAGTGGCTAAGTCTATATTCCTGTTTGGCGGAAAGCGGGGCCATACGGAAAGCGTATTCCGTGGGCTCGTTTTTCAACCGGTACGCGGCATCCGGGATATCCCTCCAGCTGGTAATACCTCCGACCCCCATCTGACCGAGGTCTATGTTGAGAAAAATATTTTCACTGCGCGTCATCTGGAATGAATAGGCGCTTTCCCGTATCGTCTCGCGACTGTAATGCTTCGCTCCGAACATAATACAGGGTTCACCGGCAAAGAGAATGCCCGCGCCTCTTTTATCGGTAAAACTCACCCAGCGGGTATCGGAGCGCGCTCCATTTTCCTGCGGTCGCGGATAGTCATGCCATAACCCGTCCACCGTCGTTTTATAGATTCCAAGCGGCTCAAACGTGCGTCCGGAATAGGTTTCCTCCGGACCGCGACCGTAGTATTCAACCTGCTCAAACTGCTTTGACATGACCGTGCGCAATCCAAACCGCAGCGGCGCCTTGAATTTCTCATCCGCCTGCGGGCTGTCGGGTGCATAGGACATTTTAACAACGGCTTCCCCATTACCATAAAGCGTGTAGCAAACAACAGCATGCGCTTCGACCTCGGACAAGGAGCCTGTAAACTCAATCCGTACCGCGCGTTTCTCCTCCATTTTGGTCACGGAACATTCGTTGACGGTCCAGTTTTGGCCGGCATGTTCCCAGTTAAAATGACTCATGTCTTTAATCGGTTTTCCGCGGCACCAATATCCACCCCAGTCATTATCGGTAATGGCACGCCAGAAATCGGGTTGGAAACCATTGGAAAGCAGCTCTACGCCTTCCCCGTTTTTCCACGAAATCAAAGTTCCGTTCAACCGGTCAAAGCTGAATGTTCCGTTGCCCGTATCAACCCGAATCGAACCGTCGTCTTGCTCAACCTGAGGCGTCGGGGCTTTCACCATTTTCACGGCGGCGGGGGTTGCCCCCAAAACAAACTGCCACTGCGCGAGCACATTCCCTGCGTCCACCAGCGGCGAGTAGCCCTTTTTGGCAGCGAACTGGAACGAGAGCGCGTATTCACTGCCCGGAACAGCCGGCGTTTCCGGCAGATTCAGTTGGATTGTTTTTTCACCGCGTGCCGGAATATTCAGATCGGCGATTTCTCCATCCGCAACCGGTTTCCCGTTATTCAGCAACGTCCATTTACCGGTCATCACTTCGTCGGCGTTTACAAAATCGAACCAACTCTTAAGCTTGAATTCGCCCTTCGCCGGATCTACGGGCGACACATGCAGATAGCTGTGAACATGCTTGATGGCACCCAGTCCCGGTTGCGGGGTGCGGTCCGCGCCAACCAATCCGTTCATACAGAAATTGTGGTCGGTATATCCTTCCTTATTCCACCACCCGCCATAGGCGAAGAAGTTCTCCTTAACCGGCCCTTTTCCGATATTATGTTTAAATTCCGCAGGCACCGGCTGGCGCAGCCCCTGGTCGGCCCAGTCCCAGACATAGCCGCCCATGTGACGATCATTCTTATAAATGCCTTCAAACCAATATTTCGCAAGCGTTCCGTTACTGTTCCCCATGGCATGGGAGTATTCGCTGAGAATCGACGGCTTGTTCTTTTCCGTTTCCAGCCAATCCGGGAACGCGTACATGCGCGCCTCCATATCCGTCACTTCGTTGGCATCTTCATTGTATGAAAGAGGGTTCGAGTATTTTTCGCCCAGCATAAATTCTGCATGAATCGGACGGCCGGGCGCATGTTCACGGAGCCAATTCGCCGCGGTTTTCGAAGGCTCCAGAGCATGCGGACATTCGTTTCCGAGCGACCAGAACAGCACACACGGCTGATTCCGATCGCGATAGGCCATGCGCTGAACACGATTGATAAAAAGTGGAGCCACCTCCGGTCTTGCGGCCACGGCATTCTCCCCCTGCGAGCCGTGACTTTCGTTGTTCGCCTCATCCATCACGTAAATGCCGTAGATGTTTGCGAGTTGATAAAAGCGCCAGTCATGCGGGTAGTGACTGGTGCGCACGGCATTGATGTTATTGTTTTTGTAGAGCTTAAAATCAGCCAACATGTTTTCAACGGACTCCGTCTGCCATAGATCCGCCTGAGACTCGTGACGGTTTACCCCCTTCATCTTCACCGGAACTCCGTTCAGATAAAAAACGCTCTCCTTGATTTCCACGTTCCGGAAACCGATCAGCTGCGGAATCGACTCAACCACGCTGCCGCCTTTTTTCAACGTCATGACCAGCGAGTAAAAATTCGGGCGCTCGGCCGACCAGGCATTGACGCCCGCGATTTCCGTGTTCCATTTCGCTTTACCATCAACCGGCTGACTGCTGCCGGACGCGACCGATTTACCGTCCGCACCGAACAGCTCAAACTCAACGACGGCATCATCATCCGAGCAGAAGGCCGTGACATCAAACTGCCCGTCTTTATAGTCGTTTTTCAGTGTGGCGTAGGATTCGTAGTCGTTGATCCGCGACTGCTTATCGCGCGACCACAGCCAAACCGAACGGTAAATCCCGGCCAGGCGCCAGAAGTCCTGATCTTCCAGCCAGGACCCGTTACACCAGCGATACACCTCAACAGCGAGTTTGTTTTCGCCGGCTTTCAAGTACGCACTGATATCAAACTCCACCGGCGTGCGGCTGCCCTCGCTATAACCAACCTTCTGACCGTTTACCCAGACATAATAAGCCGAGTTCACCCCTTCGAAATGAAGAATCGTGGAGCGGTTTTTCCACGCTTCCGGAATGCTGAACGTGCGCACATAACTACCCACCGGATTGTATTCCACCGGCGCATGCGGAGGGTTGTCAGGGAATGGATACTTCGAATTCGCATACATCGGCATGCCGTGACCATGCTTGCTCCAATTCGATGGAACCGGAATCGTTTTCCATTCCTCCGTACTGTAGTCGGCCTTCCAGAAATCCATCGGACGGCTGGCCGGATTTTTCGCCCAGCTGAACTGCCAGTCGCCGTTCAGCGACTGATACCACGGTGAATTTTTGTAGTCGGTTGCCCGCGCATTGTTCAACGCCGCCTTCCGGCTCGGATAAGTCATCATCGTGGCGTGCGGTTTTTCAACACCCT
>CAZAPF010000067.1:0-19300 GCA_964486885.1 uncultured Verrucomicrobiota bacterium | reverse complement strand
GAAAAGCAACTCGCCGAGAAGTCACTCACGGACAAGTATGAGACGCAGATCAAGGATCGTGATGATGCGATTGAACGCCTGCGGGATATGAAGGCCCGACTGTCGACCAAGATGGTGGGAGAAACGCTCGAGCAGCACTGCGAGACCGAATTTAACCGTATTCGAGCGACCGCGTTTCCACGGGCCTATTTTGAGAAGGACAACGACGCGAGCAGCGGCAGTAAAGGCGACTATATTTTTCGTGACTCAGACGAGGCCGGCACGGAGATCGTATCGGTCATGTTTGAGATGAAGAACGAAAACGATACCACCGCTACAAAGAAAAAGAACGAGGACTTTTTAAAGGAACTCGACAAGGATCGTGCAGAGAAGGGGTGCGAATATGCGGTGTTGGTCTCCCTGCTCGAACCCGATAGTGAGCTTTACAACACGGGGATTGTTGATGTGTTTCACCGCTACCCCAAAATGTACGTGGTTCGACCGCAGTTTTTTATTCCCATGATTACACTGCTGCGGAACGCCGCGATGAAATCTCTTGAGTATAAGACAGAGCTTGCTCTCGTTAGGGAACAGAATATCGATGTCACTAACTTTGAGGATAAACTGGATGCGTTTAAAACCGGGTTTGCCCGGAACTATGATTTGGCATCCCGGAAGTTCACTACGGCGATTGAGGAGATCGACAAGACCATCACGCATCTTCAGAAAACCAAAGAGGCTTTGCTCGGATCGGAAAACAACCTTCGTCTTGCGAATAACAAGGCCGACGACTTGACCGTTAAGAAGCTGACTCGCGGTAACTCCACGATGGCGGCCAAGTTTGAGGAGTTAAAGGCGAGTGAGCCTTCCGGGAATGAATAAATGAGAAGCAACGTGGGCGGAGTTTTCCAAAAAAAAGTCAGCCGAAAAACGGGGCAGCCTGTGAATTTTAGAATCAAGTAAATCCTTCTATTTCTGAGTTGTTGCGGCGGTCAATTTCGGTTGCCGTTTTGCCTGTTCCATGAGCCGGGGTTCCGGTCCTGTAAAATAATTTTTCATCCTTCCCCCGCGCCCCCATCCTATCGGTTTCCTCGCAGTGAAATCATACGTATATGATATAAAAGAAGGCTATAATGGCTGTTTAATCGGTGAAATATATCGTACGTGATATATTTACAGGGCTTGTTTGGGGGCAAGCTGCGGGGTTTGGGGCGGCGATTTTGTGGCTTTTGCGCCTTTTCGAAAAACGGGTCAGCCGATGAGTTTTAGAATCTGTTGATTTCTGTAAAAAAGGCGCCATTCCGGACTCCTTTTCCTGCGGCAGGCTGTAACTAGATTAGGTGACATGACAGCCTGCGGCGTTGGTGGTTTAATGTTCCTTTAGTAGTGCAGGAAGGTCTGTCCGCAAGGGGGGCTTCCGTATGTAACCCGGCATGAAAACGAAGGTATGACGAACTGCCGTTTTGACTTCGGTCGGTTTGCGAGGAAATGGAACAGAGAATGGGAAACAGTTAGGATGAATACATTTAAAGTTGTACTGGCGGCATTCAGTTTGTCGGTGTTGGCAGCTGGCGCTGCGGAGAAACCCAATATCGTCATCGTGATGGTGGACGATATGGGCTATTCCGACTGTGGATTCAACGGGGGCAAGGTGATCCAGACGCCAAACATCGATACGCTCGCGCGCCAAGGAACCACGTTCGATAATTTTTACGTCCAATCGGTCTGTTCCACCTCGCGCGCCACGCTGCTCACGGGGCGGTTGCCGAGCCGGCACGGCATCTACGGTGCGTTGAAGACCGATTCGGGATTTGGCCTTCCACTGGAGGAACGTACCATGGCGCAAGGCCTGCGCTCGGCCGGCTATACCACCGCTATTTGCGGCAAGTGGCATCTCGGTGAATTCGAACCGGCCTATCGGCCGATGCAACGTGGATTCGACCACCAGTATGGTCTCTGGTACGGGCAGATTGATTATTACACCCACGAACGGGGCGGGAGGGTGGACTGGTACCGTGATGGCAAGCCGCTGGATGAGGAGGGCTATGCCACCCAGCTGATCGGCCAGGAGGCCGAACGGCTGATCCGTGAGCAGCCTGAAGACACGCCGTTGTTCCTTTTTGTGGCGTTCAACGGTGTTCACGGGCCGTTTCAGGCTCCGGAAAGCTATATGGACCGCTATGCAAACCAAGGGCTGACCCAGGAGCGCCAGACCATGGCCGCCATGTTGACGTCCGTCGACGATGCCGTCGGGCAGGTCGTGGCCGCTTTGGAAGAGAAGGGGCAGCTGGATAACACCCTCATCATCTTTTCAAGTGACAATGGGGGCGTCATGCCCGGCAAGTATACCAGCAATGAACCGCTGCGCGCGGGCAAGGCAACCCTCTACGAAGGGGGCATTCGCTCTGCCGCGTTTGCCGTCTGGTCAGGAAATATCGCGGCGGGTGAATCTGTTTCCGACCCGGTGCATCTCGTCGATTTGTATCCTACCATGCTGAAGCTCGCCGGTGCCGATCTGGATCAGCCGCTACCGGTTGACGGCATCGACATTATGCCCCTGTTGACAAACGGGACGCCACTTGATCGCGACGCCCTATTGACCGTTGGCGGCAATGGAGGAAAGAAGTGCGCCATCCGTATCGGCGACTGGAAGCTGATGCGCATGGCGTCGGGGAAACTGGAGCTTTACAATCTCGCGAATGACCTTGGTGAAACCCGGAATCTCGTTGCATCGGAGCCAGAGCGCGCCGAGCGGATGCTGGCCCGCCTCGAGGTGATGATGGAGGGTGCCGTGCCGCCCTTAAAAAAGGTGCCAGCGGCTGGAAAAGAGGCCAGTGCCCGCAAAAAGGGCAAGCGCCCGAAAAAGGGGTAAGCGCCCGAACAAAAGGTAGATCAAAAGGTTAATGGAGATGTTGGAATGAAGATCAAATTATTGTTGGTTGCTTTGACCCTGTTCGCGGTCGGTGTCTTGGCGGAAGGAAAGCCGAATATCGTGATAATCATGGTGGACGATATGGGCTATTCCGATATCGGCTGTTATGGGGGCGAGATTCAGACGCCGAACATCGACCGGCTTGCATCTGAGGGCGTCCGTTTCTCGCGTTTTTATAACGGTTCCCGCTGCTGTCCAACCCGCGCCAGCTTGATGACCGGTCTGCATTCGCATTTGACCGGAATCGGCCATATGACCAATCCGCCGAATACCAAGGGACACGATGCCGGTGAGGAGTTTCCGAACTATCGCGGGTTCCTGAATCGAGAGTGCGTGACGATCGCCGAGGCACTCAAGCCCGCGGGCTATGCGACGATGATCGCGGGGAAATGGCATTTGGGCTTTAACGACAAGGACCGCTGGCCGCTGCAACGCGGCTTTGAAAAGTTCTATGGCTGCATCTCTGGTGCAACACGCTTTTTTCATCCCATCGAACCGCGCCATATGACCATCGGCAACGAGATCGATACGGAAATGAAAAGTACGACCGATCGTCCGTTCTACACCACCGATGCGTTCACGGATCATGCCATTCGTTTCATCGAGGAAGAAAAGCAGGGACAAGACCGTCCGTTCTTTCTCTATCTCGCCTACACCGCGCCGCATTGGCCGCATCAGGCACACGAGCAGGATATCGATAAATACCGCGGCAAATACATGATCGGCTGGGATAAACTCCGGGAACAACGCTATCAACGCCAAATTGAATCGGGCCTGATTGATCCTAAATGGGCACTTTCACCGCGCCCGGAGACAGTTCCGGCCTGGGATACGCTCACTGCGGCGAAGCAGAAGGAAATGGATCTGCGCATGGCGGTTTATGCGGCCATGATCGATCGGGTGGATCAGAATGTCGGCAAACTGATGAAGGCGTTGGCCGCGCAGGGTAAAGCCGAAAATACGCTGGTGCTATTTTTGTCCGATAACGGCGCGTGCGCGGAAGGACCGGTACTCGGGCGCGGCCCGATCTTCGATCCCGAAAAGCGGAATCAGCTCCATGGAAATAATTATGGCGAAGCCTGGGCGAATGCATCCAGCACCCCCTTCCGGCTATACAAGCACTACACCCACGAAGGCGGAGCGGGTACGCCCTTCTTTATGAACTGGCCGGCGCGGATTAAGCCGCAATCCGGGTGGTACGAATCCCCGGCACAGCTCATTGATGTGATGCCGACGCTGCTGAATCTCGCGGGGGCTGACTATCCCACACAGTTTGCCGGTCATGAACTTCATCCGCTGCGCGGGGTATCGCTGGAACCTGCATTTTCCGGAAAGCCGATTACGCGCTCTGTTCCAATGTTTTCGGAGCATGAAGACAACGCGTTTATCATGGATGGAAACTGGAAACTGGTGGGCAAAGGCGTCTCTCATCATAAGGGACCTGAAGAAAAATTATGGGAACTCTATAATCTGGCGGATGACCGCACCGAATTGAACAACCTCGTGAAGCAGCAGCCCGAACGGGCGCGTAAAATGATGGATCAGTGGGCGGCGTGGTCAAAAGAAGACAAGGTTTATCCCAAACCCGCTGAGAAAAATTTCAAGAAGAAGTAATGCGTAATTTCCAGTAATGGAGTTATTGAATCATGACGAACGTGGCTTCGCCGCAGATTTTTGATTGATGATTTCTGATTGCCGATTTTCGGGTCTGCGACGCCCTTGGCTAAAAGAGGCCAACGCCGACTGAGTTCCATCAATCGGCAATCAAAAATCAAAAATCGGAAATACGTTGTCGAAAAAGGATGCCATGAAAACAGGAAGACAGATCAAAAAAAACCGCCTGATCGCCAGCCGGTTATGGGTCGTTTCGTTGCTTATTGTTATTTGCGGTTGTGTGCATGATGGCGGGGCGGGGCGGGCGTCTGTCGTTATGGACGGGATCAAGGCTGATTTTCTTCATCCGCCAGCCGAGACTCGGCCGGGGTGTTACTGGTATTGGATCAATGACAATATCAGCAAGGCCGGAATCACAAAGGATCTCGAGGGGATGGCACGAGTCGGGATCGGGCGGGCGTATATCGGGCATATATTCAATCATCGAAACGAAAAGGATACGCCGATTGGGGATGTTCAGTTTATGACGGACACCTGGTGGGAGGCCGTCCAATGGGCGGTCAAAGAAGCGGATCGATTCGGGATTGAGATCGGATTCTTTAATTCGGCGGGATGGTCGCAGTCGGGCGGTCCGTGGATTAACCCGGCCCAGTCGATGCGCTATCTTGCAAGCAGCGAGACGATGATTAAAGGCGGCCGGCACGTCGATCAGGTCATCCCGATTCCGGAAATTAAGACCTATCCAAAAATCGGCCCTTGGTGGACGGATCCCAACCCGGAGAAATTCACCGAAAAAGATTTTCAGGATGTGAAGGTGATTGCTTTTAAGCATCCCGATGCGGCCGATCATGGGTCGATGAAACGGGTTGATTTCAAGTCGGATCAGATTAAAAATTTCAGGGCGTTGCTTGACGGCAAGGCCGATACATTCGTGACGTTACCCGTGAATAAGGAGATCGTCATTGATGCGGTACTTCCGGAAGAAATGATGGAATCCGGGGTGCAGACGCTGGTTCTTAAGCCGCTGGAGGAAAACTATACGTTGCGGTGCAGAATTGAGGTTTCCGATGACGGCACAGCGTACAGACCAATCGCCGATTATAGCGAACAGCGCGGGCACCTGGGACCGAAGGTCAAAGATGATCTGCTGATTCCGTTTCCGCTTACAAAGGCGAAGCACGTTAGAATAAAATTAAGTTTTGAGCCCGCGCGCAGAACCAAACGGGTGAAAATTGCGGATATTTCGCTGAGCAGTCGGGGGGTTCTTGGCGGATATGTCCGCAAGCAGCTTGGTGAGGCCTGTCCCGGGGGGCAGCCGCCATGGGATGCTTATGTATGGGGTCAGCAGGCAGCGCCTTCGGCCAACTCGGTTGTCAATAGCGGCGAGGTGATCGATCTTTCGGATAAGGTCGACGACGAGGGACGGCTGATATGGGATGCTCCTGAGGGACAGTGGGTTGTGCTGCGGATGGGGATGGTGCCGATCGGCACGCAGAATCACCCGTCCAGTCCGGAGAGTCGCGGGCTTGAAGTTGATAAGATGAGTAAAGAGCATGTTCGGAGCCATTTTGAGGGGATGGTGGGTGAATTTCTGGATAGGACGCCGGCGGAGGATCGTGAGGCGTTGAAGGTTGTGATCATCGATAGTTATGAGACGGGGCCGCAGAACTGGACGGATGGGTTTGCGGAGAAGTTTGAGGCGCGGTTCGGTTATTCACCCGAGCGGTTTATGCCGGTTTTTACGGGGCGGGTTGTTGATCGTCCGGACGTTTCGGATCGATTTCTCTGGGATATGCGGCAGCTGATTGTTGAGGAAATCGCGTATAATTATGCGGGCGGGTTGCGGGAGGTTTGCAATGAGAACGACCTGAAGCTTTGGCTGGAAAACTATGGGCACATGGGATGGCCTTCGGAATTTTTGCTTTACGGAAGTCAGGCGGACGAGGTTGCCGGTGAGTTCTGGGTGAAGGAGGTGTTGAGTAATGTCGAGTGCCGGGCCGCTTCGAGCTGCGGGCGGACGTATGGCAAAAATACGATTTATGCCGAGACGTTTACTTCGGGGCATAATTTTAAAAAGGGTCCGGGGCAGCTGAAGAAATGGTGCGACTGGCTTTATGGCACCGGTGTTAATCACCACATCCTGCATGTTAATATCCATCAGCCCGACGAGAGGAAACCCGGGATCATTCAGTGGTTCGGGACGTCGTTCAATCGGCATAACACGTGGTTTGAACAATCGAAGGGGCTGATTGATTATACGCGTCGGAGTTCGGTTTTGCTCAAGGCGGGACGGCCGGTGATCGATGTTGCGTATTATATCGGCGAGAATGCCCCGATGATGAGCGGCCCGCGCGATCCGGCGCTGCCGGACGGGTATGATTTTGATTATGTTAACTCGGATGTGCTGATTCATCGCGCCCGTGTGGTTGACGGAAAGATCGTGGTCAAGGACGGGGCGAGTTATGCGGTTTTGGTTTTGCCGAAGCAGACGGTTATGCGTCCCGAGGTGGCCAGGGCCATCAAACGGCTGGTGGGTCAAGGGGCGACGATCATTGGGCCTAAACCGGTCAGAAGCCCTTCGCTGCAGAACTATCCTGCGTGTGATGAAACGGTGGCCGGGATAGGCCGCGAAGTCTGGGGCGGTGTTGACGGCAAGCGTCTTAAGAGCGGAACATACGGGAAGGGTTTTGTTTTTGACGGAGTTGGACTTGAAGCGGTTCTTGGAGACCGCGGCGTGGAGCAGGACGTGAACGTGATGAGCGATGAGAAGGTTCTTTGTGCCGCTGCGGGTGCCGGAAAGATCGGGGTCGACAGCCAGGGCGGGATCGTCTTTCAGCATAGAACCGTTGATGGTTCCGAGGTGTACTTCCTGGCCAATACAACCACCCAACCGATTGATTTTATCGCGTCGCTTCGAGTAAGTGGGCTGAAGCCTTCGTTGTGGGATTCGGTGACCGGTGAGATTGGCGATGCGCCGGCGTTTCGCCAGAAAGACGGGCGGACCCTTCTTCCGCTGCGGCTGGAAGGGTCGGAAAGTATTTTTGTCGTTTTCGACGGGAAGATCCGTGCGGATGTAAAAGGGACCGCGGCATCGAATGAGCCGGAGTATACGTCTTTGGCGACATTGAAGGGGCCTTGGACGGTTCATTTTGACGGGCAGGGGGCACCTGACCAGATCGTGTTCAATGAGCTTTCGGACTGGTCGCAACATACCAACGAAAATATTAAATATTACTCGGGGACGGCGGTTTATAAAAAGAGTTTTGATCTAACGAAACCGGCGGGGGATCGGCGTACTATGCTTGAACTGGGTGAGGTTGGGGTGGTCGCGACTGTATTTGTTAATGGTAAAGAGGCGGGGATCGTTTGGACCACGCCCTGGGAGATTGATGTTACGGACCTGCTGATTGACGGGAAAAACGATTTGGAAATCCGGGTTGCCAATACGTGGAACAACCGGCTGATCGCGGATTCCAAGCTGCCGGAAGAAAAGAAACAGGCCTATGTATCGCGTCCCTATCGATTTGAAGCGAATGATCCGCTGAGTAAGGGCGGGCTTTGGGGACCTGTTGTGCTGAAGCAGGTGGTGAAATGAAAAAATGGATTGGATTAGTATGGCTGGTCAGCGTCTGCGCGCGGGCGGAAGTCCCGCCCAATATCATCGTCTTTTTGGCGGATGATATGGGCATGGGCGACACGAGTGCCTATCAGGATTGGTGCGGGAACCCGGACCAGGCACAGCTGCATACCCCTGCGATGGATAAGCTCGCTCAGAACGGCGTTCGTTTTACGGATGCGCATTCGCCGTCGAGCCGTTGTTCGCCCACACGCTATGCGCTGCTGACGGGGCGCTACTGCTGGCGCACCCGTCTGAAACACTGGGTGCTGTTCGGCGTGCACTGCGATCCGCTGATCGAACGCGAGCGCGTCACGCTACCTGAATTCCTGCAGGAAGAGGGGTACATGACGGGCATGCTGGGCAAATGGCACTTGGGGCTGACCTATAGCGCGGCCAACGGAAAACCTTCCACGGGTTGGAACGATGCGGACCTGACGAAACCGATGCTCGATGGCCCCTTGGATCACGGGTTTGATTATTTCCACGGCTTTTCACGAAGCCATGTAACCGCGGGTCCGGACGGGAATAAACCTCCAATGGCTGGAAATAAAAAGAACGCCATCGTTAAACACAACTGTCCGGAACAGGGCGTTGGTCCCGGGTGGATTCATGGCCGAGAGGTCAACGGGGCAACGGGCCATGGCAAAATGCTGGATGGTTCCTATGTGTTGGACCGCGTCGGTAATGTGTTGGATGAAAAGGGCCGGGAGTTTCTGGACTCCGCGAACAGGGCAAAAAAACCATTCTTCCTTTATTTGGCTTCCCACTCGAATCACGCGCCATACACCCCGACGGATCGTATTGGAACCTATCAGGTGAAGGGCGCATCGAAGAACGTTGACGGTTCCTTGGCGGGTAGCGAGCGGCAGGACTTTGTTTATGAAAACGATGTGTTGATCGCCCGTCTAATGGACTATTTGGAATCGACGGATGATCCGCGTCGACCCGGAAAGAAGCTCGTTGAAAATACACTCTTTATCTTTACCAGCGACAACGGTGCTGAACAGAACCTAAAGCAGTACACCGGCCCGCTGCGCAGTAATAAGGGCTCGGTCTACGAAGGCGGCCACCGCATTCCCTTTCTCGCAAGCTGGCCATTGGGCGGTATCCGGGGCGGGCGCGATTGCAGCCGTTTGCTGTCGTTGACCGATCTGTTTGCTACCGTTGCAGAGATTTCAGGAAAGCCATTGCCACCCTTGAAGGGGGCGTCCTTTGGCGCGGAAGACAGCGTGAGTCAGCTGGCTGCGATGCGCGGAGAAAGCTGCCCGCCTCGTATTCCGGTGTTCCCCAATGATCATATGGAAGCATCGAAGAAAAAGTCGGACAAACGGGCGTGGGTGGCCGTTCGCTCCAACGCCGCGCCGATGCCCGGTGAGTGGAAGCTGTTTCTCGACGAAACGTTTGCCTGGGAAGGGACGCTCAATCCGAAGGAACTGTACAATCTTTCCAATGATCGGAAGGAAGAAAAGAATGTGCTCGATCATCCCGAATACAAACCGGTGGTGGACTTTCTACTCGAACAAGCTGAGCGGGCCAAGGGTGATGCAGGATCTACCCGGAAACAGGAGTAAACGCTGTGCGGAAACTATATATAGGATGGGGGACCACATCGATTACGATGGATCCGGCGGTTGCGGCATCAAGGAGCGACTTTTTCAGAACGCCAACCTTGATTTGCTCATGAGACAGCTACTCCCTTGGATAAAGGGCGTGCTGTAACTCAAAATTCCTATCAGTTGGAGAAAGGGAAAATGTTAGTTTTAAGAAAAATTGTATACTGTTTATTAGTAGTATTGTTTTCTGTTTCAATTTATGCGGGAGAACGGGTCGCGTTGTGGCCGGCCGGGAAAATTCCGGATTTCCAGCATCATCAGATAGCCGCAACCACCAAGGAGGTTAAAGCACCGGGATTCGACAGAACGAACCATATAATGCCGCATCTCGACTGGTATAATGCCCCGGCAGAGAAGAACGGGGCCTGCATGCTGCTCATTTCAGGCGGCGGTTATAATAGCTGCTGCGACGGAGTGTGGATTGACCGGCTCGCCAAAAAGTTCACCGAACTCGGGTTTGTCTGTGCGAGCCTTACTTACCGAACCCCGCGCCCGCAAGGACTGCCGATCTATCAGAGTGCGTGGGTGGACGGGCAGCGCGCCGTTCGTCTCGTCCGCAATGATGCGAAGAAGCGCGGATTCGATCCTGAAAAAATCGGTGTACTCGGATTCTCTGCCGGATCGCACCTGACGATGCTGCTTGCAACAAGTTCACTCACATCGGCGTATCAGCCGGTTGATACGCTTGATCAGCTGCCATGCCACGTTAATTGGGCGGTGCCGGTTTATACGGCCTACGCGCTCACGGATGGACTCACCGGCCCCAACACGCGCGATGGCGACGCAATTGATGTTAAACTCTCAGATGTTTTTAAATTTGATGCGAAGACCTGTCCGATGGCGCTTTTTCATGGCGGGACAGATCTCTATTCTCCAAATGGCTCCACGCAGATCTATCGCCAGCTCCGCCGGATGAAAATCCCGGCAGAGATTCACCTGTTTGCTGATCGCGGCCACGGCTTCATGGGGAATCCGAATAAGGGGGAGGACGGCACGGCCTACGATCACTGGATGGATCGTGTCGCCGAGTTCTTTCGTCAGATGAATTTTGACGGGCAGCTTGGGAAAGAAGTCGGCCTGATGTCCCGTTATCCGAACGACGATGCGCGTGGCGAATACAGTAAAGAGTCTGTCTGGCCAAAGGGGAAGATGCCGGATGTGCAGGCGAAACAGTGTCAGCCTTACATCGAGTGGCACATGCCGAAAGAGCGCAAGACCAAGGCGATCCAGATCATCTACTCGGGTGGTGCCTACAACGGCAATAATCCTGACGGATTCGAAGTGGCACCGGCACGACGTTATCTCAATGAAAAAGGAATGACGGTCGTGACGATGAAATACCGCACCCCGCGTCCGAAGGGCGGACTGGCCAAGCACACGACGGCGTGGCAGGATCTGCAGCGCGCTATACGGATCGTTCGCAGTCAGGCTGTCGCAAAGGGACTCGATCCAAATCGGATCGGGATCATGGGTTCTTCGGCCGGCGGGCACCTGACGCTTATGGGCGCGACCAGCTCAACGGAACAGTCTTATGAGCCGATCGATCAGCTCGACAAGCTTCCCTGTAATGCGCAGTGGGCGGCCGCGATCTATCCAGCTTACGCGCTCACCGATGGGGCAGAGAGGCCGAATAAGGCGGGCGGCAACGAGGACAACGCTCGCCTTGTACCGGAATTTTCATTCGACCTTGCGACCTGTCCGATGCTCTTCATTCATGGCGATGCAGACGGCTACGCAGCGATGAATTCGGTAAAATGCTGGGAACAGCTCCGCCGGATGGGAATTCAGTCTGATCTGCACACGCTGGCCACACGCGGGCACTGTTTTCAGCGGAAGGCCGCCCCCGGAACGGGCAGTTATACCTGGATGGATCGCATCTGGGAATTTATGAACCATAAGGACTTCAATAGGTGATGCTATTCGAAAAGGTGTCAGATACTTTAGGGTAGAAGAGGACATGGGAAGGACGGCTCCGATCGATCCGAATTTATTGGCCGTCGAGTTTGATTAGGATGTTTATAACAAAAGGAAAAACGATGAAACGTGAATTAATATTAACCTGCTCCGTGCTGATAGCTGTCGCCGCGATGGGGAAACCATTGCCGAATTTTATCGTCATTCTGACCGATGACCAGGGGTGGGGGACCACATCCATCACGATGGATCCGGCGGTGCCGGATTCGAAAAGCGACTTTTTCAGAACGCCCAACCTTGAAAGGCTGGCTGCGATGGGAACGCGTTTTACGCAGGGGTATTCCGCACACCCGAACTGTTCTCCCTCGCGGGCGGCCGTTCTGACGGGCCGGAGTCCTGCCGCACTGCACTTTACCGACATCTGCGGGCGTAACAGCGGCGGGTTGTATGTGGGCAACAAGGTTATTCCGCCCCAGCACATCAACGCCCTTCCCGAAGACGACGTCACGCTGCCGGAAATCATCAAGAAGAATATTCCTGCCTACAAGGCGGCGCACTTTGGTAAATGGCATGTGGGTAAGGTGGGGCCGAGCGGGCATGGCTTTGATACGAGTGATGGCCCGACAGGAAACAAGGAGGGGAGTGTGCCGGATAATCTGCCGGACGACCCCAAACGTATTTTCAGCATGACAACGCGCGCGAATGAGTGGATGGAACAGCGGGTTAAAGCCGAGGATCCTTTCTATTTGCAGGTCTCGCACTACGCCACCCACATAAAACCTCAGTCCCTCCTGGAAACCAAAAAACGGGTGGAGAGTCGCCCATCAGGAATGCGTCACCAAAACACGGGATTCGGTGCGATGATCGAGGATATGGATGATGGGATCGGCCAGCTGCTCGCCAAGGTCAAGGAGCTGGGTATTAGTGACAACACCTATATCTTCTTCACGGCCGACAACGGATCGCTCCCGACGGACGACCCGGGGAATATCAACGGGCCGGTGCGTGGCAGCAAGGCAACGGTTTGGGAAGGGGGTATCCGTGTTCCGTTTATCATCGCCGGCCCCGGCGTACCGTCTGATCATGTGAGTCGTGTGCCTGTTGTGGGATACGATATCTATCCAACCATCTGCGATCTGCTCGGGATCACCGATCTGCCGGCAGAGGTGGAAGGCGGTAGCATCCGGTCGGTCTGGGAATTGGATGCCGACGTCGTCAAACGCTTGCGCCCGGAACTGGTCTTCCATTGGCCGCACTATCAACACGGAAAAAATAGCGTGCCCGACAGCACCGTGCTGCTCGACGGCTACAAGCTCCACTATTTCTGGGAAACCGGAAAAGTCGAGCTGTACAACCTCAAGACCGATCTGGCGGAATCGAAGGACATCAGCCAGTCCATGCCCGAAAAGGCCAAAAAGCTCGAAGCCCTGCTGCACTCGCATTTGAAAGAGATCAACGCCCAGATTCCCGAGCTGAACAAGGACTACGACCCCGCCACCGACCCCGCGTTGGTCAAGGGGAAGAAGCCGAATGATAAGAAAAAGAAGAAGTAATTCTGCATGGAATGCATCGGTTCCGGCCTGCGCCGGCGATCCCGGGTTTTGATAGACGGGATCCGGTTTGCGCACGTTAAACAGGAGCGTAAAAAATAGGTATTGAACTGGGTGAAGGGAACTTATTTTCCTACGATCAATGGTCATGAATTTTTTACGTTTCAGTAGATTTTGCCTGATCGGAATGTTGTTCCTCTGCGCTGTCATAACATCTGATGCGGTGGAATCGGATGTTGTATCGGTGGGCGATCAAACGTTCCTGATCCGCACCTGGCAGGTGGGCGCGGGGTTACCGTTCAACCAGGTGCGCGATGTGCTGCAGACCCGCGACGGCTTCATCTGGGTGGCCACGCTCAATGGCGCCGCGCGGTTCGATGGAGTTGACTTTGAACATATCGATATCCGAACCGCACCCAATCTGCCCGACAACCAGATTGTCAAGCTGTACGAAGACCGGTCGGACCATCTTTATCTGGGCCATGCGACCGGGCACATCAGTGTGTTTGCCGGCAACGAGACCATCACGCTGGCATGTCCCGGTGAATGGATTGGCCAGGCTGTAACGGAATTCTTTGAAAAACCGGACGGCTCGGTTTGGGCGGAAAATGCCGGGGGCGCTCTGCTTCAGGTTGGCGAAGGCGGAACCCCGCTTGCGCTTCCCCGCCTCCCCGAAGAGGATGCCGCACCCATTTTGAAGCCGATGGCAGGATGGATGGCGAGGGATGACCGTGTTGTTAAGCTCGATGCCTCCGGGGCCGAATTGGAGGCAAAGCCGGCACCTTGGCCCATCAAGAATCAATCCATTCATTTGCTCGAACGCAGGAATGACGATTTGGTGGGCGGCTCCACGTTCGGCGGAATTTTTATCATGCATGGCGGATCGAGCAACGTGACCCAGATCACCGTGAGTGATGGGTTGGCTTCAATCGAAGTACTTTGCCTCGCCGAAGATGCCGAACAAACCTTGTGGGTCGGTACAACAGCCGGACTCCAATCCATCCGGGCCATGGACTACACCTCGGTGCCGGAGTCGGCCTTTCGCGGAAGTTGGGAGTTCCGGGCATTGCGTTCGATTACTCCCCGGCTCGCAGGCGGAGTCTGGCTGGGAACCAGTAAAGGCCAATTGTGGACCTCTGATGGAAAGGTATTGAAACGAGTTCCGAGTTTAAACAAATCAGAAAAGATTCGCAGGGCCATCCTGGAGACGCAGGACGGGCCCGTTTGGATTAATGATGATTCTGGATTCATGCTGCGACTAAACGGGAAGGTTCTTAGTACCCGAAAAGCAAAAAAAGCAGGGGAAAGTGAAATCTGGACGATCCAGCAGGCTGCAGATGGCCGGCTTTGGGCCGGGGGGCGGAATGGGGTGTGGGAAAATCCCGACCATATGGGGTGGCACTTGGCGGCGGGACGACGAAAAGGTATTTCCGATGTGCAATGTTTGGCAACGAGCTCCAACGGCACGCTCTGGATCGGCATGGAATCAAGCGGTCTGGCGGCGTGGAAGGACGACGAGATATTGCGTTGGAGTACAGACGCCGGACTGCCTAATCCGCATGTAACGGCACTTTGTATCGATAAGGATGACGACTCCGTATGGATCGGTTCCTGCGGAAACGGACTTATTTCATTCCGGGATGGAGTTTTCCGCGAAGTGCCGTTTACGCAGAATATCGTTTCCCATATCATGGATGATGGCAAGGGACGTCTTTGGGTCGTGGGTGAACAAGGGCTTGCGATCGTGGAAAAAAAGGAGGTGGCACATGCACTCCGTACCGGAGAGGAGATCCAAACCTATATTCTTTATGGCGAAGAAGAGGGGCTGAATCCACCCATCGACATCAGTTCGGGATTGTCCACGGCTTGTCTTACGCCGGATGGCCGTTTCTGGTATGCATCCGATCGGCAGCTAGCCGTTTTCCAGCCTTCGGAAGTCCAGCTGTGGACGAATCCGGTTCCGCTCGTGATCAACCATGCGCAGGTGCATGACCAGACCCTGCTTCTTCATGGAGTTGATTCGATGGTTCTTGATCCGGGCGTACATCGGCTGGATATCCATTTTTCCGCGCTGAGTTTTGTGTCGCCGAGCCATATGCGCTTTCGCTGTCGACTGCTTGGGTTGGGGGATGAATGGTCCGAGCTGGGTACGCGCCGTATTGCGAGCTTTCAGCGTTTACCGCCGGGCAAATACACGTTCCAGCTTATCGCGGCAAACCGGGATGGCCTATGGAATCCTGCGCCAACACAGGTGAACATCATAGTGAAACCGTTCCTGTGGGAAACGTGGTGGTTCAAGGCGTTGATGTATCTATCGATCGGGTTGCTCGCCGCACTCCTGTCGCTGGCCGTAGCCGACCGCATCAACCGGAAAAAACTCATCCGCTCCGAACAGTTGCGGGCGGTGGAGGAAGAACGCACGCGCATTGCCATGGACATCCATGACGAAATCGGGTCGGAGCTGACCCGCATGCAACTGCTTTGCCACCGGATTTTCAAGGCATGGGATAAATCCGGCAGCGATTCGGGCCCCGCCGAGGTCGGTGAGATGGAGCACGTGATCAACAAACTCGTCCGGGCGTTCGATGAAATCGTCTGGGTGGTCAGCCCCGGTAATGACAACGTGGACAATCTCGTTGGTTATCTCTCCAAGTATGTGTCCAGCTTCCTGGGGAGCGCCCACATTTCCTGCGATCTCGATATCCCGCTCGAACTGCCGAGCCTACCGGTACCGGGGCCGGTTCGGCACAACCTTTTCCTGGCGATCAAGGAAGGGCTCAACAATACCGTCAAGCATGCCGAAGCCACCCAGGTCTGCTTTTCCGTGGCGTTTCAAAGCGAAGGGTTTGTGATTGCGCTGCACGACAACGGCAAGGGAGTCGAAGCCCAGGAGGGCGAACGGTTCCACCGCGGACTCCGCAGCATGCGTCGCCGCATGGAGCTGGTTGACGGCCAGTTCGATATTCATAATAACGAAAGGGGCGGAACTACCGTTGAATTCAAGTTGCCCATAAGAGAGGATGCAAGCCGATGAACGAACCTGTAACCATTGCCATTGTCGATGACCACAAAAGTACGCGCGAACTGATTGCCGACCTGATTCGTGATGAGTCGCGGTTCGAGTGCGTCGGTGTGTTTCCAGATGCCGCCGCGGCCATGAAAGAAATTCCCGCGCTCAAGCCCTCCATCGTCTTGATGGACATCAACATGCCCGGAAAGAATGGAATCGAGTGCGTCGGGGAACTCAAGCCGCTCATTCCGGATACCGATTTTGTAATTCTGACCGTGTACGACCAGACCGACTACATCTTCAAGGCGCTTTCCAATGGCGCGGTGGGTTATCTGCTCAAGCGATCCATCGTGTCCGAACTCATTCCGGCATTGGAAGAAGTGGCCGCAGGGGGATCGCCGATGGATAGCGATATTGCACGCAAGGTCGTGCAGTCTTTCCAGCGCGGCGGTAATCAAACGATCCCCGGCGACGAACTCAGCGAACTGTCCGAGCGGGAGATGGAGGTGCTGTCGCGGCTGGCGCGCGGGCGACTTTCCAAGGAAATCGCCGACGAGCTTGGTATTTCGATCCACACGGTAAACACCTACCTGCGCCGTATCTATGAAAAACTCCATGTGCACTCCCGCGCCGAGGCTGTTGCCAAATTTACCGGTATAAAATAGCGTAGTCCTTACGGTTTAAACCCGTTGCGTCTACGTCATTAGTTTGGGTGACATGACAAAGTTTTGATTCCATGCATGATCTTCAGGGACGTAAGGGATGGTGAGAACCTCCATCCCTCGCACATACCAAAGAGGATTTCATGAATCAGGTTGTTTTTCGTTATTTTGTCCGCACTGCGATGGGGATCATTCTTGTTGCGGGATTGCTTCCGTTGACTACCCGTGCCGGGATTCTTTTCTCCGACTCCTTTGCCCGCACCACGTTGCCTGGCAATGATCTTGATGCGGAAGACAGGAAATCGTCTTGGTGGTCAGCCTCGGTAAGAGAGGGTGCAAGCCGATGAACGAACCTGTAACCATTGCCATTGTCGATGACCACAAAAGTACGTGCGAACTGATTGCTGATCTGATTCGTGATGAGGCGCGGTTCGAGTGCGTCGGTGTGTTTCCAGATGCCGCAGCGGCTATGAAAGAAATTCCCGCGCTTAAGCCCTCCATCGTCTTGCTGGACATCAACATGCCCGGAAAGAATGGAATTGAGTGCGTCGGGGAACTCAAGCCGCTCATGCCGGATACCGATTTTGTGATCCTGACCGAGTACGACCAGACCGACTACATCATCAAGGCACTTTCCAATGGCGCGGTGGGTTATCTGCTCAAGCGATCCATCGTGTCCGAACTCATTCCGGCATTGGAAGAAGTGGCCGCAGGGGGATCGCCCATGGATAGCGATATTGCACGCAAGGTCGTGCAGTCTTTCCAACGCGGCGGTCATCAAACGATCCCATGCGACGAATTCAGCGAACTGTCCGAGCGGGAAATGGAGGTTCTGTCGCGGCTGGCGCGGGGGCGACTTTCCAAGGAAATCGCCGACGAGCTTGGTATTTCGGTCAACACGGTAAATACTTACCTGCAACGCATCTATGAAAAACTCCATGTTAACTCCCGCGCCGAGGCCGTCGCCAAATTTACCGGCATAAAATAACGTAACCCATACGGTTTAAACCCGTTGCATCTGCGTCATTAGTTTAGGTGACATGACAAAATTTTGATTTCATGCATTATCTAAGGGTGCGTAAGGGATGGTGAAAACCTCCAGCCCCCGCACGTACCAAAGAGGGTTTCTTGAATCGGTTTCGATTTCGTTATTTTTTCCGCACTACGATGGGCAGGGGAGATCCTTTATGTTTTATTCCAGTTGGAAAAGGACGAAGCGGATGCCCGGGGTGCGGGCAGAGTCGAATCCTCATTTTTTAAATGAAAACGGATGTTGTTTTGATCGGGAAGGCCCTCGGCAGAAGAGCAGAAGAAGTAAAGCCGAAGAGGAGAATGGAATGAAAAAGAGAGCCATAAACCAACGAACAAATAGCACGCTGCGGGGGAAACGTTGTTGCGCGATCATAACGTTGATTCTGGCAGTTCAGGCGCTGGCAGGAGCTGCCTTAGGCAGAACGCTGTATGTCAACGACGATGGCAATCCAGATGCTTCACACATTTCGGGAGCCAACTTTTATGCATCGGCCGCGCTGGCCTTTCGTGAAGCGGCTACGGACTCAAGTGTCAGCGAAATCATCATCTATCCTGGTACGTATCGGGAAACCATCGACATTGCCTCCATTGAGCGTTCGTCTTTGTCCCCACTGGTTGCTCGCAAAGCAAAGATCAGCGATTTTGGATGGCAAAGCGCGATGCAAAACGAAGACGCCGTCATCGACGGCCGCGAAACCGTTGAATCGCTTCGCACGAATGCATGGTCGTTCGACCCCGCGACGAAAATCTGGTCGGTTACGCTAAGCACCGACGCCGTGCTGGATGTCTTCTACGGCGACGCCGGGATGATTCAGGCGCGCTGGCCCGACATTATCGACGATGCCGATCCCGCCGGGGACTTTGCCTACAAGAATCTACTGACCGACAAAGCCTGGTGCCGCACGCAGTGTCCGGGAACAGGCATTTGGCCTGTTATTTCAGGAATCGAGCAACCGTTCTACACGACCGAGTCAACAAGCGCCCTTCAAAAGGCATTTACGAACTGCCCGACCGTGGGTGACTGGGATATTTGGAGAGGAAAGATCGTCGCCGACACGGATACGGACGGGCCGGTGAATTGGAATGGATTGGCCCAGATTATTGAAGATCACGGGGAAGCTGCGTTTAAGCAGGCGACGTTGGTGTATTGCTGGTGGGACGATTTTCAAATTTGGGCCACCTACCTGAAAAGCGTCAATGTCACGGAAGGCAATCCGGCCGACGCTTCGACCATCAATCAGGTTGAATTCGAATACGACATGCGGGCCCATCAGCAGCAAGCCAACCACGCCTTCGGTTCCGGCGGCGGCTTGCTCGACTCGTTCTTCCTGACCAACAGCCGGATCTTCCTCGACCAACAAAAGGAATGGTTCTT
>CAZAPF010000066.1:0-19344 GCA_964486885.1 uncultured Verrucomicrobiota bacterium | reverse complement strand
AAAATGGAGCCGGCGGTCAGAGTCGAACTGACGACCAACGGATTACAAATCCGTATTATGATAGGGCCATAATACCTATTTCATCCATCTATAATTGATTTTTATTCAGCACAACATATGCATTTAATAATTTTTGTGTACGATTTGTGTACGATTCTAGTTGAGCAAATGGAAAGTTTTGCCACACTCCACCCCTATATCTGGAAAGTTGTGGAAACCCACGGCAAAGGTAGAATTCAATGGCAAAAAAACAGTCCCAAAAGAAGCGTACAGGTACACTTTACCGCAGATGGAAAGGAAAAGACTATTCCATCGACGATCCCATTGCCAAAGACAAGGGCTCCATCTGGCTGAAATACGACCTTCACGGAAAAACGACACGCAAGTCGTTAAAAACGTCTGATCTACAGGAAGCCGAAGCCGAACGGGATCGAATTATGCTACCCCTCCAGCTAGCCGATGAAATCGAATCTTCAGCCCAACTGGAATTGCGCACTAAACAGGCCCAACAAAAGCTCAACGCTGTCATGCAAAGTCAAAATCCTCCGACCACAATTGAGGATGCATGGGAAACATATCTGGGAAGCCATGAACGACCAGACAGCGGCGAACGCACCCTTAAAGACTATGCGACTCATTGGAGGAAGTTCTGCTCATGGCTATCTGATGCCCAGCCTGACATTCTCCAGCTGAAGGATATTACGAACATCGTTGCATCCCAATATGCTTCCCATCTCATGAAGGAGAATCTGAGTGCAAACACATTTAACAAACGGATCAACTTCCTCAAATTGCTTTGTAAAACCCTTGCCGAACCAGCCCGAATGGAAAGCAATCCGTTCGACAAAATAAAGAGCAAAAAACTCAAAACAGAGTCGAAGCGAGAGTTAACCCAACACGAATTAAAGACCATACTGGAATCCGCAAACGGTGACTTGAAGTTACTTCTATATATCGGCACCTTCACTGGCCTACGCTTGGGAGACTGCGCCACTCTTAAGTGGGGCGAAGTCGATATGGATAAACTACTTATCAGGCGAATCCCAAACAAAACCCAAAGTAGAAATCCAAAGCCTGTCATGATTGGAATAGATGGCCCGCTGTACGCCCTCCTCAACCAAACGCCTCTAAAGAAACGCAAGGGCAGCGTACTGCCACACTATGCCGCCGACTACGCCACCGATCCCTCCAAACTTAGCAACGTAGTCCAGAGACACTACGAGAAGTGTGACATTCAAACTCACAAAGACGGAACCGGCATCATTAAGATTCCCGACCCCGACAACCCGAAGAAATTAAAAAAAATTGATACGGGGAAACGTGCGGTGGTAGAGGTCGGATTCCACAGCCTCCGGCATACCTTCGTATCGCTTCATGCCTCTCTGGGCACACCCCAAGCCGTCATCATGGCCATCGTTGGACACGGCAACCCTGCAATGACCCAGCATTACACCCACATCGGAGAAGACACGGCGAGACAAGCGGCCGGAACCCTTGCATCCGGCATCCAAGACGCCGAGTTCGAGGAAATCAATCCACCAGTCCCCAAATGGGTGGTCGAAAAGCTGAAAACCCAAACCGCCGACAACTGGCAATCCATCCGGGACGAGCTGATCAGCGAATAGCCGTCCTCAATCTCCAAAAATCCTGGTCCGTTACCTTCTGGATCGCAGGTCACAAAGACCACCTTTTCTACCGCTTTTCACCACATCCTGTGATGGTGAGTACGACGCATTCCTGCATCCATGTTGGATTGTCGGACGGTTAGCCATCGACATCACTAGACGATCAGCGATATCGAGCGGTTCATGTTCACGAGTTGGAACTTCCACCACTGGGACTTTACTCGCTGGTAACCCATCGCATTGCTCCACGTTGAACACACGGTAATATCGAAGCATCGCATAGCCTTTTTCGTCGGGTGCGTCTTCCTTCGCCTCCACGAATCTCCAGAACACCACGGGGCATGCGTGTTCGCCCTTACGGACTTTTCCACCCATCGCATTCACCTGCTTCATAGACAGGAAATACGGGGAAGCGAATCCCTGCATATGTAACAGGAAGACATTTATGCCTCTGTAGTTCTTACCAGAGACAAGGTTCTTCGGCATCAAGCTGAACGATGTCCACGGCTTCTTCCAGGGCAGTTCGTTGGTTTCGTTGACACGGTCGATCATTCTTTCGGTGATCATGGCGTTTATCTTTTGGTATGCATTCATTGAGGGGTTCCTTTGGTTGGTTAAAGCGGTGTAGGCACAAAAAAGACCACCCCGGAAGTGAGGTGGTCGTATTGGTTTTTAAAAGCTGCTCAAACAGGTATTCACTTACCCATTTAGATTACCACATTTCCCCTTGCCAACCTCTGAAAAAAGAGTAATCCCCGTTTAGGGGTTTGAGGGAAATGGAGGTGTGAGATGAAAAAATTGAAAATAATACTGATTGGAATGATGGTGATACCAGCAGTCACCGTCGCAAAAGTCGAGCTTCCAGATTTCCGACCATATGGTGGACTGGACTATATGTTTATCGACACAGTTAATTATGGAGGGGAAGCGAACCTGGGAGCAGTCAGGGGAAAACTGGGAGCGGAACTGAATCCCTATCTGGCACTGGAAGGTTCTGTCGGGACTGGGGTCGTTTCCGACCATGACGACAGATTCAATGATGAGTTGAAGTTGACGCAAATATGGGGGCTCTACATCCGGGGAATCTTACCGCTTCATGACCGGATAAAAGTTTATGGTCTGTTTGGTATTACGAGGACAGAATTTGAAGGTACCCCGGCAGATACTGGCCAGACAGGAAGTTACCACACAGCTGGCTACTCTTATGGCCTCGGCTGTGAAGTCTTTCCTTTGAACAACCTCGCTATAGTCGTTGAGTTTGCCAGCCTGATTGATGAGCTTGAAATAAGCGGCTCACGAGATGAGAACGAGCTTGAAATATCAGCGATAACACTAGGTGCGAAATATTATTTTTAGGGGTTTGAGAGAAATGGAGGTAGATGATGAAAATCAGAGCAACAATCTCGGCAAGGAAACTGATACTGATCATACTCCTGATGAGCGGATACATATTTCCGATTTATGGAGCAAAGAAAAACTCAACCCCTAGCGGCACTTCAATTGTTAAAGCAAAAGTCTCCTGCAAGGCGCAATTCACCGAGTTCAAGAACAGAGCTGCCACTCACCCTGGTTCGGCTGGAATATTTGTCGATGTCCCATACATATATTCAGGCAGCAAGATCACATATAGTACAGGAAAAATGACTGAGCCGCTCAAGTTCGAAGTAACAAAGGCAGGCATAGTGACCGTTGCCGCACCTCGATCAGCCACCGACTATTTGACGAGTGATGGCTGGAAAGAAGTAGACACATTTTACACTCAGTTTAATAAAAAATGGATGAACTTGATATTTGAAAAGTATCTGGGCGAGGGAGAGTATGAGCTTAAAGTAGGTAGGAAAGGCAAGAGGCCTCCTCGTCTGCTCATTTATGAAAAAAAGAAAATAACAACACCGAGCGACACCCCCGTTGTTAGGGCGAAAGTCTCCTGCAAGAAGCAATTTACCGAGTTCAAGAACAAAGCAACCACTCACCCGGATATGGATACAGCTGGAGTATTTATCGATGTCCCAGAGATATATTCAGGCTGGAAAATCTCATATTCAGGAGATAAGCCGCTCAAGTTCAAAGTAAAAAAAGCAGGCATAGTGACCGTTGCCACACCTCAAGCATCCACCGGCTATTTGACGAGTGATGGCTGGAAGGAAGTAGGCATATATCACTTGCACTTTAGCAACAGGCAATCTGGCACAAAGTATACAAGCTTGATATTTGAAAAGTATCTGGGCGAGGGAGAGTATGAGCTTAAAGGAAATGTGGAAGGCAATTGGCAACCTCGACCTCGGCTACTCAAAAGGAATTAATGCAAATTTTAGCTACCCCACACCACTGAGCATCTGCACCAACACCGTGCATGGTACCTAGGGTGTATATTTCTATCGGGTTTATTTAGAGCCTTAGAGATTTAGAAATGGAGGTGCCATTATGATTAATGCCCTGTCAACACATCACAACCGAATGCTAACGGTCATATTCCTGGCGGCCTGCTGCATTTCTGCCATTGCCGCTGGTGTAATCGGAATCGAAGATAATGCACCGGGGATTATCTGTGCCTTTATCGCTGCTGTTGCACTGGTTCTTGCTTTCGTCCACCCATGGCGCACAACAAAGCAGTTCAGTCTCTTGCTGCTGGGAGCAGTACTCTGCTTCGTGATATTCGGCGTACTTCACAACGTTTTGCATGGTATTGCCGGCAACATGGAAAGTGCACAGGTGCTCCCAAAATTGCTAGAGGGCCTTGGCATTGCCGCTTTTCTACTGGCTGTACTGGTCTGCCCCCCAGCCTTCTTTGTTGGCTTGGTTGGTTCGATCACGATGCTTATCAGAAAGCATCATCGACCAAGGCATGCCTGACGGCCTTTTTGAGCGGCGATTACACCACCTTTGACCGAGGGGCTATTGGTGAGTGTTATGATCACATTTTGTACTATAGTATTTTTTACTAACCATTGCGCCCACTATCTTTACGAATCCTCTTTCAACCACCTGCGGTGTCCGTTAACATCCTCAGTCTTCGCTCAATAGATAAGCAGGAGATTACTCATGGCTACCAATCCAGCAGGAAAAGGCACCAAGACCATCGGCATTAATATGAAAGCGGATATGGCAAAGGAGCTGGAACGCCGGTCTAAATCCATGCAGCTATCCACTGGAGCCTACTGCAAGATCATACTTGGTCAGTGGCTTGAATCTGGAAAGAAACTTCAGTTGAAGGAAAACTAGGGGGACCGGCATGTACGAGATCAGAAAAAACAACAGCCACCTATTCGTGGAGCTTCAAGATGACTTTGATTACCCCATGATCCAGACGATAATTCGTCACGAAACGATGATGAAAGAATATCCCCATACAAATGATATCTGGCTGATCGGCGGACACCATGCGGACATCCGGCTGGGTGAACTGGAAACCATGGTTCGGGATTTCCATTGCCACTGCCCCACTGATGCTACCCGCACAAAAACCGCAGTTGTCGTGAACGAAGGCCTTACCGGAGCGATCTTTGAACTTTGGGTGAAAGGAATTCAAAAGCGTGTGGCATTTGATATCAGGATTTTCCATGCTCTGGATGAAGCCGAAGAGTGGCTGGGACTTTCTGAATCCATGGTGGCGTGACCGTACTGTCTGAAAAAAACTATGACCACGAAGCCTCCCAATATAGATACTGTCTCCACTGAACCCAGCTCGGACATCAGCTTGTCCACCGTACAGGAACAACGATCTAAGCACATCCATGCCCATATCGAGCGGGCACTGCGTCAGAACAACGCTTCTGACGAATCAACAGCTGAGTAACTGCGCAGCAAACCGTCCTGTGCACACGTTGCACACCCTGCATAGGCTCTATATACAGCGTATAGAAAACCTATCTACATCCGTAATATGGATATAGGATAGGTTTCTGATAAGCCAAGGTTTCAACCCGTGCAAGGTGTGCATGGTCATTCCGTAAGCGGTTCAACACAACCGCCCTTGAATACGCCATCGAAGCATCTTTGGTTTTCAACGACCTGCTATACTCATTAAGACCATCATAATGATGACGCAGATCGTCAGGAAAACGTATTCGGTAAGACAGAGCCTTGCCTCGTTTCTGAACGTTATGAACTGTGATTTGCATATCGGCCACCTTCCTTGATCAAAGAAGGCAGCCGGATATTGGAGGGAGCGGCAAGGAAGGAATTAGGTGGGGGTTATTCCTTCCCCTCAAGCAACGCATCGACCGAGGATTTTAGGATGAGTATCTTTCGTTGCCCGACCTTCTTATGCTCCAGGCGACCATCACCGTAGTAATTCCGAATTGTTTTATCGGAGCACTTCAGCAGCTCAGCAGCCTCCTTGACGGTCACGTATTCGTCATCAGGCTTACTGGCAGGTCTGGACTTCGGAACGATTGGCTTAGGTGCATCGACAGCTTCAGCGGCCCCAGCCGTCACCGATCCACCAGCGACTAGACCAATGCGGAAATTCTTAGGCTTATCAGGTTCAGGAACCACCAGCATGAAGCCATCACCCGAATCGACCTGAACGGCCATGGCATTACCGGCTCTAGTTGAAACGGGATACGCTATGCTCACCTCCTTGGCCAGTGCGTGTGAAACCTCTTCGTACCAATCCGCATCAATGCAGATCGGTTGCCCGCACACCTCGACTTCACCAATCGGCAACAGGCTTTCGGTTTGATACCGGCCCTCACTCTGGCTACCGAATTCCAGCCCCCAGTCTTTCACTGCATTCAGAGCACCGTATCCGATAGACTTTGTATCATATTTTTTCACGGCCATCTGAGAACTGGACTTCCATGCTTGAACTAGCCCCGTCCAGCACAGCGAATGGTCGGGAGCATCCTTACCGACCACCAAGGCCAGCCTCAGACCGCCAGAGAGATCCAGCATAATCCGAGACAACCGATAGATGGCCTCAGAGATAGCCGAATGGATTAATGTTGCATTGAAAGTCTCCTGATCAGCACGAGCAACTTCCAGCCTCTTCTGAAGTTGCTCCACATCCGACTTCGTAGTCTGACGAAACATATTGTTTTGGATTGGAATCTCGAAACCCACAACATCAATCAACGGCTCTAATAATTTCGGGTCAGAAGGAACCGATAGAAATGCCTTCGTCGGCCACACGATCACGGCCTGCCGGGAATGAAGGTTGTCCTCGGCAAGGATAGAGAGCAGGTCATCGTCGATTCGATCAACGCCTGTGATTGAAGCTGGACCACCGATAAGCAGGATATCTTTCATCCAAATAAGGTAGTTTTTTCAATCAATCAGAACAAGGAGATAGGGAAACTGGGAATCTGACACTCCCATGCACGGATTCACACACCCAAAATTTGTGTACGATTTGTGTACGATTCTACCCCCATCTGGGGTGTGGAAAGTTGTGGAAACGAGTGGAAGGCCCACCACACATAACCAAACATAAACCCCGCTATCATTGACGATAACGGGGCTTTAGAATGGAGCCGGCGGTCAGAGTCGAACTGACGACCAACGGATTACAAATCCGTTGCTCTGCCACTGAGCTACGCCGGCAGATGTTTTCCTCTTGAAGAGAACTACTCTCCGGAAAAACGAAGCGCGAATTATGCGAATATTCGCTGGGGAGTCAATCCCCTAAAGGCGATTTCTACATAACATGTACTGAAATCAATTTTCGTGAATCGTTTCGATTTTTTTACTACTATAGACAGCACCATAATGGTACTGATTTTGTTTCGTTTATTATTACTCTAAGGAATTCATGCAGAAGAATACTGAAAAGACCTACCGATGCTCCATTTGCGGTTACATCCATTACGGTAATGAAGCCCCCGAAACCTGTCCCATCTGCGATGCCAAGGCGGAGGATTTCAAGGAAATTGAAGTGGTCCTGCGGCCGGAACGCCGGGATCCCGGTCATGAACGGGTCGTGATCATTGGCGCGGGTATCGCCGGGGTTTCCGCGGCGGAGACCGTTCGCGAGCATGCACCCCAGGCTGAAATTATCCTGCTTTCCAAAGAAGAGGAACTACCCTACTGGCGTCTCAACCTGACGCGCATGCTGGCCGGGGATTTTCAGGACAAGAATCTTCCGCTACATGCAGAGCAGTGGTATCTGGATCGTAAAATTAACTTACGTTCGGGTGTATCCGCCACCCGACTGCTGTTGACCGAAAAGGCGGTGGAGCTGGAAGGCGGGGATACTATTCAATACGACAAGCTGATTGTTGCGACCGGATCACATCCGTTTATTCCCCCGATTCCGGGCGCCGACCTTGACCATGTGTTTGCTGTGCGATCAGCAGAGGATGTCCGGCACATACTGTCCGCTATTAAAGAAGATGCCAATGTGGTTTGCATCGGTGGCGGCATTCTGGGGCTGGAAACCGCTGCTGCGCTGGCCAAACAAAAAACGAACGTCACGGTACTCGAATCATTTGACTATATTATGCCACTGCAGCTGAATCCCGAAGGCAGCGAGGTAATGAAGGAGCACCTTGGAAAGCTGAATGTTGACGTGGTAACCGAAGCCATGGCGAACTGCATTATCGGCGACGGACATGTGACGGGCGTACATCTGAAACGCGGCCAGCTGATCCCTGCCGATATTGTGGTGATCACGGCGGGCGATCGCGCCAACTCAGATCTTCTGGAAGATGCAGGGCTGATGACCAGAAAGGGCGTACTGGTCGATAATTACCTGCGGACCTCCAACCCGGACATCTATGCCATCGGCGATGTGGCCGAACATGACGGCGTCCGCTACGGTGCCTGGGCCCCGGCCATGTATATGGGCAAAATTGCGGGTATGAATGCAGCGGGCGTTCCCACTGAATTCGGCGGAATTCCACGCTCTCACATGATTAAGGTGGTCGGGAAGCCGATGCTTAGTATCGGAACCATCACGGCGACGGATGGAAGCTACCGGATGATCGAAGATCATGCGGATAATGGATACCGCATGTTTATGGTGCGTGACGGCCGCTTCGTGGGTTGCCTGCTGCTGGGTAAAATGAAGCTGCTCAAACCGGTACGCAAAGCCATTCAGGCCCGACTGGATCTCAACGAGATGCTGACTCCGGACACCACAGCAGAGGACATTGCGCAGCATCTCTTAGGTCTGTAGCACTTCGGTGAGCCTGACCTTGGCCTCATCCAACCGCTGGAGCAGCATTTCATGCACGGCGGTGCTGACTTCGCGGAACTCTTCCCGGCTTTCAATCAGCCGGTCGAGTTCGGCCTGCATATGATCAAAGTCGCACTCGTCCACACTGCCGGCGGAGGTGTGACCAAATGGAGTCAGGAAATTGTCTACTTTGGTTCCCCTGCTGATGCCAATGATCGGCACATGCAATACAGATGCAAGGATCAGCAGGTGCAGCCTGCTGCTGATCACCAGGTCCAGCTGTCCCGCAATGGCGAGAATTTCGCGGGGGGAATGTCTTCCTCCGATTACGACAGAATGATCTCTGTTTTTCATGCGCGCACGCAGACTTTCCATCACCGGCGCATCGGTGGCATGGTTCATGGGCAGAAAAACGATGCGGTAATCGGAGGAGGCCAGGCGGTCTAAAAAGTTAATCAGCTCGGGTTCATGAACCAGCTGCCGCTGAGCCGATATACAAAGTCCGATTTTCCGGGAACCGCAATCCAGCATTTCTTTTGCAGTCTGATCCAACTCAACTTCGGCCAACTGGACAGGTTCCAATAACTCGGCAGAATCCGCACCTACAATCGCTTCGGGCACATACCCGCATGCATGAACCAATGCGAGTGTTTCCGGATCGCGAAGGACCACTAGATCGCAGCGGTTGAGTCCCTCAACAATTTTACTCCGGGCTCTTTTTTCCGCCTGCCTTTCCATCTTTTGCACAAGATCAAGGCGGCCGAGGGTTAATGATGACAAAACTTTAAGCACCCGGTAACGCCTGCCGGGCTGGATCCGATATAGAAAAGGGTTCAGCTCATCATTCATGCCCACGCCCCAAACCACGGTTTTGGTCCCGGCACGATGGGCAATATCGAGCATGTTAAGCGGTATTTCAGGGTAGTCGGATAATCCCGTGGCACCGGCCCAGATAAAAACATCAGACCGGGAAATGCACTTTTCCATCTGTGACTGACTGAAGGGCGGTTGAAATCCGAATAGCGGAACCGTTGCCACGCGCAGCCTCGCAGCTGTTTCGGTCTGCTGATCTGTGCTGACGGTTATGCGTGCGGACGGGCATACTTCGCGTACAATCTCGACAATACATTCCAGAATGGCTTCATCGCCGACGTTGTTTCGGCCGAACGGCACTCCGCCCAATAAAATGTCGATCGGTTGCATAGCCTTTTTATGCCACGCAGAACGGGCTTTTAATAGCCCGCTTTCCAACATATTGTCCTGCGCATGACTGAATATTCAAACCTTGATAAACTGGTTCTGGCCAGTGCCTCACCGCGCCGCCGCGAGCTGCTCGCATCGCTTGGCCTGGATTTCGTAATTAAAATTCCTGAAATTGATGAAACTCCGCTGCCCAATGAAGTTCCCCGGCTATTTGCAGAACGCCTGGCGAGGGAAAAAGCAGAAGCCATTACTGCAGATTCCGAAAGCGTCTTAATTGCGGCCGATACGATCGTGGTTCAGCATGAAACGATACTGGGGAAACCCGGCAATGAAAAAGAAGCGTTTTCCATGCTGTCGGGCCTTTCAGGCCACACCCATGAAGTGATCACGGGCGTGTGCGTGAAAAGAGGCGAGCACACTGAGGTTTTCTCGGTTTTAACGGAAGTGATATTCCGGGCCCTGAACCCGAAAGAAATCGAAAACTATATCGCGACGGGTGACCCCATGGATAAGGCCGGAGCCTATGCCATTCAGGGCGGAGCTTCACACATGGTTAAAGCGATTAACGGCTCTTATACCAACGTAGTTGGCCTTCCGCTTTGCGAGCTGCACGAGACTTTGCTTTCCTTTTGATTTTTTCACAGGGATCGCCTACATTCTCCTGCTTTATATGCCTTGGATTAATCATGAAGATGAAAAGCCCGACCATCCTTAGAAAGGCTCTACTGCCAGCGTTGCTGTTGGCAGCAGTCGGGGCTGCAAATGCATCTGCACTTTCCGAGGAGGGACAATCCTTAAGCCACCTGGCCACCCATACTGTTATCATCACCGTTCTCTCCTCAACCGTGCTGCTTCTTTTCGGGGTTTTGGTCCGACTGCGGCAACTGCGTATTGAGCTGGAAAAAAAATCCGAGGCGCTGAAAAAAAGCGAGCGGCATATTCGGCTTATGGGGGATAACCTGCCGAACGTGACGATCTTCCAGCTGACCTACACCAAAGAAGATTCATTTAAGTTCAATTATATCAGCAAGGGCTATGAGCGCGCGCTCGGTTTTGACCGTGACGATGTGATGCAGGATGCGCGCACTGCCTATGACCATGTCTATGAGGCGGACACACCGTTGCTTCAAAAAACATTCATTCAGGGTAAAGAGCAACTGGAACCTGTCGATTTTGAATTCCGGGTTCTTGATGTTTCCGGAAACCTGAAATGGCTCTACGTCAGTGCCGTTCCCCACTATGATGAAGACACGCTTGTCTGGGACGGCTTTATGCAGGATGTTTCGCTCAACAAGCATATTGAGGATGCCCTGCTGGAGGAAAATCGTAATTTCCAGAACCTGTTCGAAACCATCGACGATCTCCTGCTGGTGTGCGACATGAACGGGCAGCTCATTCATACCAACCCCTCCGTTAAAACACGGCTGGTCTATGATGACGATGAGCTTGAGAACATGAGTATCTTCGAGCTCTATCCGGAAGATTCCCGTGCAGAAATCTATCAGGTCATTGCCCGCATGCAGTCTGAACAGTCCACCACCTGCGGGCTTCCGCTGCAAAAGAGCAACGGGTCCGTTATTCCGGTAGAACTGAATGTATTCCAAGGCACGTGGAAAAACAAAAAATCCATCTTTGGTGTCGCACGAGATATTGCCAGCCGTCAGCGTGCTGAAACCGCCCTGCGCGAATCACAGCAAATGCTCCAGCTCATTATGGATACCATCCCCATGTCGGTGTTCTGGAAGGATAAGGACTCGGTCTATCTGGGATGCAACAAAACCTTTATCCGGGAATGCGGACTTGAAACCATTGAGCAAGTGGTCGGCAAAACCCCGTTCGACCTTTTCACTCCGCTGGTTGCCCCGGAAGTTATCGAGCGCGACCAGTCTGTAATCGGCAGCAACCAGCCCATCTTCGGCATACTGGAATCCCACACGAGAACCGACGGCAGTATTGGCTGGCGGGAAATCAGTAAAATTCCGCTGCGCGATGATGACGGCCGTGCCGTGGGTGTTCTGGGTGTTTGGCGCGATGTTACGGAGCAGAACCTTGCCGAAGAACGCTTGAAGCGCACATTAGAGGATATGGAACGCTTCAACCAACTGATGCGTGGCCGGGAACGCCGGACCCTTGAATTAAAAGCGGAAATCAACAACCTGCTGAAAGAGCTGGATAAACCTAAAAAATATCGGACCACCACGGACGATCTCGGCTAATCCATGACCCATCCAAACAACAGCCACAAACCAAAACTGAAGGACCGCCTGGGGCGCGCCTTTGCCATGGCATGCGCAGTGGCGGCTCTGCTGCTGGCCGGGGCAACGTATTGGCTGGGGGATACGGTCGGCGAACGGTTGCCCTATATCATCGGCTTCTCCGTCACGGCCACCATTATCCTGGGCTATATGCTGGGCCGTTTAGTGGGCACGCATCTGGAGAAAGACGAATATAAGCGTAACAGTGAGATGCATGACAACCTCGACGCCATGCAGGAACTCATGAAGGCCAATGATTTTCTCGAAACCGAAACCTCCGGACTTAAGCAGCATCGAACGGAACTGCTTAAAATTATGGATGAGGTAGAGCGGTGCAACGAAGAACTCAACAACGAAGTTGCGGAACGAAAACAAGCGGAAGCCAAAGCAGCACAGTTGCAGAACAACATGGAGCTGGTGCTGCACGGCGGGGACCTAGGCTTCTGGGACTGGAATCTTTCCCGTAAAACCCACACTTACAATAACCGATTTGCCCATCTGCTGGGATCTACCGTTGATGAACTTCCTGCTGACCTGGATTGGCGCGGCGAGCATATCCATCCTGAAGACTTCGAACATGTCAGCCGAATCCTGAACATGCATTTGAAAGAAAAAGCCGACACGTACACCTGTGAATACCGTATCCGGCGAGGTCCCGAGGATTGGATCTGGGTACTCGACCGCGGACGTGTAATCGAACGCTCGTCAGACCGGACTCCCGTTCGCATGGTTGGCACCCTGCTTGAAATCACCGACCGCAAGGAATACGAACTGGAAATGAAAGAGGCGAACCGGTTGCTCGACAAACGAAGCCGGGAGCTGGAAGAAAACCAGCATATCATCATGGGCATGATGGAGGATGCAAACGAAGCCCGCGAGAGCCTTGAGCAGGCCAACCGACAGCTTCTGGTTGCCCGGGAAAAAGCCGAACAGGCCACCCGGGCTAAATCCGACTTTCTGGCGAGTATGAGCCATGAAATCCGAACTCCGATGAACGGAATTATTGGTACCGCAAGTCTGCTTAACGACACTACGCTCTCCAAAGAACAGCGTGAATATCTCCGCATCGTCCAGACATCCGGCGATGCCCTGCTAACCTTGCTGAACGATATTCTCGACTTCTCAAAAATCGAGGCCGGCAAACTGGGTCTGGAGCCCCAGCCTTTTGATCTGCGCGAAACCTGCGAGCACATCACCGAATTGCTCACGCCCACAGCATTGGAGAAAGGCGTAGACTTAATACTCCGCTTCTCACCGGATACACCGGCCTTTGTGGTTGGCGATGCCGGACGCATCCGCCAAATCATCATGAATCTGGCCAGCAACGCGCTTAAGTTTACCCGCGATGGATATGTCTACATCAACATTGAATCCGTCGCTGGTACCGAGAAAGAAACCACGGTTAATTTTTCGGTTACCGATACCGGCATCGGCGTTTCCCGGGAAGAGCTCCCCCAATTATTCCAGAAGTTTTCGCAGGGCGATTCCTCCACCACCCGCGAATATGGCGGAACCGGACTTGGCCTGGCCATTTGCAAGCAGCTGGTATCCCTTATGGGCGGAAAGATTGGAATGGAAAGCGAGCTGGGCAAGGGTTCCTCCTTCTGGTTCCGGCTGAATCTACCGGTTGCAAACCGATCCAAAACAGCGGCGATTGATGAAACTCCATTTAAGGGTGAACACGTTCTCGTGATTGATGAAAAGAAAATCATGGGCCAGGCCATGTCAGAGTGGCTCAATCACTGGGGGCTTAAAGCAGAGATTACCAATTCCACAAGCGAAGCCGCAGATAAGATCAGAAGCAATGGCTACAAAATCATCTTGATCGAGGAATATCTGGCCTACGATCCTGATAATCCCTTCTTCAATAATCCTGAATTTGAACACTTAACCCTGTTCATAATCTGTTCCATCACTAACCGCGACTTCCGCTCGCTTGATCATGCGGGCCTTGCAACCAATCTTGTAAAACCCATCCGGCTCACGAATCTAATGACCAAAACTGCGTCGGCATTGGGGTATAACCTGGATGCCTCGGCCATGTACCCTGCCCGCATGGCTGATGCGCGTCCCACGGTTGAAATATCATCACTGACCTCTGCCGGTTCACGGAGAATACTCGTCACCGAAGATAACCTGGTGAACCAGACGGTAGCCAAACGTATGCTGGTCAAGGGTGGATTCGAAGTCGATGTCGCCGAAAATGGCGAGCAGGCACTCAGCAAGGTTAAAAGCGGCGCTGATTATGACCTGATCTTTATGGACTGTCAGATGCCGCGCATGGATGGCTATGAAGCCTCACGGCAAATCCGTGAATTCGAAGAAGGGATCAATGCCGGAACACGTGTGCCGATCATTGCGCTTACAGCAAATGCCATGCAAGGCGACCGGGAAAAATGCATTGATGCGGGAATGGATGACTATATTGCCAAACCCGTTAAAAAAGATGCGCTGTTCGAAATGCTACGCCGGCACTTGGGCTAGCGCACTCCCGGATTGAGATGCCTATGCTACCAGGATGGAGACCCGGGAACGGAAGTCACTTACGCTCTGCTGGAGGGACGGGCTCTGACCCGTCCTAACTAAAGCCGAGGTTCATTTCCGTTCTGCCACAGGACGACACAGAGGTCGTCCCTCCACGATACTTCAATCGCAACCTACTTCAGGAATCCCAGGCACTAGTCCGTCAGATGGCACTTCTCGCATCGGCGGCTATCACAACCTTGCGCCTTACAAAAATATTCTTCTGCACTGTCCTGCCAATTCGCATTAAAGTTCGGACACTTTTCCGTATATTCGGCAAAACGGACAAAGCGCTGCAGGATATGATCCGGAATCGTATGTTCCATGGAGCAGGCAAACTCCTCGGCTTCAACACGCTCAATACCTAACACCTGCGTAAAGAAATGCAGCAGCGCTTCGTGCTTCCCGGCAATCTTTCCTGCAATTTCCTGCCCCTCATCCGTCAGCGTCACGGATGCATACGGCGCATAGTTGATCAGCCCTTTTTCCGCCAACGCCTTCAAAGCACCCGTCACCGACGCCGCCCGGACCTTCATCCGCTCGGCAATATCCTTTGGCCGAGCTTTTCCTTCCTCCCTCGAAAGAAAGAAAATCACTTCAAGATAGTCTTCAAGACTGGCACTAAGTTCCGGGTTGCTCATGGTTCCGTTAATAACAAACCCCCTAATCCAACCTCAATCCTAGTCAGCTATTATTTTATCCTGCCGGATGAACCCCGCACTATTAAGATAACATCTTAATAGCTCGCTTTCATCAGTCCGGTCAGTAGGATTCGAACCCATGGATTTTTCAGGACAAATCAAGACACTGTTCAAGCCGGCCGAGCGCCCGCATTCACCGAAGGCCGAGCTTTCCATACAAACCGGGAAAGCTGCGGCGGCCAAAGATTTTCAATGGCTGGCAACCAATATCCCCTGCCAAAAGGCCTGCCCTGCGGAAACTGACATTCCGGCCTACCTTACAGCAATCGCGGAAGGCCATCCGGATGAGGCCTACCGTATTAATCTGCGCGACAACATTTTTCCGGCAGTGCTGGGCCGCGTCTGTTCCCGCCCATGCGAATCTGTGTGCCGTCATGGCTATGAAGGGCTCGGCGAATCCGTCGCCATCTGCTTTTCCAAACGTTCCGCGGCCGATTTCGGGACTCAAGCTCCCGTGCTTCTTAAACCGTACTTTCCCCCCACCGGAAAAAAGGTTGCCGTAGTTGGTTCAGGCGTTGCCGGACTTACCGCAGCTCGCAACCTGACCCTGCTCGGCCATAAAGTCACCGTTTATGAAAAACACGGCTCCCCCGGCGGCATGCTGAATCAGGGGATTCCTGAATTTCGCCTGCCGCGAAAAATCATTGAGCGGGAACTCGCCCAAATCACGGGTCTGGGCGTTGAGATCATCTGCAATACTGCAATTGGGAAAGACCTGCGCCTCGCCCAGCTTAAAACCGACTTTGATGCCATCGTCATTGCGGCCGGAACACTGAAGCCGAACCTGTTGAATATTCCCGGCCACGAATTACCTGGCATCCGGCACGGCCTGGACTTCCTGCTGGAGGTTAACGAAAATGGAACGGCCAATATCGGGGAACGCGTTATTGTCATTGGCGGCGGGTTCACCGCTATGGATTGTGCACGTACGGCCCAGCGCCTCGGTGCACAAACTGCTGAGCTGTCGGACGACTGGGATCTGAAGGTGCTTTACCGCCGCACAAAATCCAATATGCGGGTTACACCGGGCGAACTGGAAGAGCTGGAGTTGGAAGGCGTACCGCTTGAATGCCATGCCACACCGCTTTCCTATCTGGAACAAGACGGAAAGCTGACCGGCATGCGCTTCCGAAGAACAGGTACCCATGAAGAATTTGATGTCCCAGCCGATACCGTACTGCTGGCTACAGGACAGTTTCCCGACACATCATGGGAAGCCGGATCCGGTATTGCTCCCGTGCGCCAGGAATTTGCAAATGTATTTGTGGCCGGCGACTATGCCCTCGGTGCCACATCCCTTATCGATGCCATTGGCCATGCGAAAGGCATTGTGGAGAACGTCGATCTGTTCCTGATGGGCGAAGAACGCATGCAGAAAATCGTTCAGATCGAGAATGCCGAGCAAACCGGCCGTACCGTTGAGCTGGATAAAATCGAGCGCCAGCCCATGCCTGCCCTTCCGGTCAGCGAACGGGATTTACCCAGTGAAGTTGAACGGGGCTACGATGATAACGCATCTATTGAAGAAGCAAAGCGCTGCTACCGGTGCCACTATAAGTTCGAGATTGACCAGGATAAATGCATCAAATGCGACTGGTGCCTGAAAGCCCGGCCCCGCCCGGAATGCATCCTTATGCTGAAAGAGCTTAATCATGACAGCGAAGGACGTATCGTATCGTGGAGTGCGGTCGAATCGATGCGCGACATGAAAATGATCTGGATTAACCAGGACGAATGCATCCGATGCGGCGCCTGCATCAAAGCGTGCCCCGTCGATGCCATTAATCTGCAAAAAGTTTCGCTTTGCACCGAACCAAGCATCCCGCAAACTCAATCTTAATTTTTGGAGACTCAATCATGGCCAATCCACCCGTTGTATTTATCGCCGGCGAACGCCAGCACGCTGGGAAAACCGTTACGAGCCTTGGCGTCATTTCCGCTATTTGTAAACATATCGACCCAAAGGATATCGGCTACCTCAAGCCGGTTGGGCAGGAGATGGTCACGCTGGCTACGGGCGAGCGAATCGATAAGGATGTGCGGATCGTCAAGGAATTTACCGGGCTCGACATGCCGGATATGGGTATGCTTTCTCCCGTGCGCGTGGTTTCCGGGGTTACCCGCGATTACATAACCGGCACCAATCAAAAAGCGATTACTGCTGAGTTTGAAAAAAATATTCATCGGACCATGAAGGCGCTTTCGAAGAAAAAGCTGATCATTGCCGAAGGAACCGGACACCCCGGCGTAGGTTCTGTGGTCGGGCTTTCCAATGCACGCGTGGCCAATATGCTGGATGCCAAAATCCTGTACCTGGTCGGCGGCGGAATCGGCAGGACGCTCGATGAACTGGAAGTTGACCTCTCCTACTTTTCGCATAACAACAGCCGCGTTGCCGGAGTTCTATTCAACAAAGTGCTCCCGAAGAAAGTGGACATGATGAAAGAGGTCATAACGGAAAGCGCCCTTGATCGCATTTTCCCTGAATGGGATCCGTCGCTTAAAGTTTTCGGTTACATGCCCCAGGTTAAATATCTCAATAATCCCTCCATGCATCTGATCAGCCACAGCTTTAAAGACCACCGGGCTATCCGGGGTGGACGCTGCGCCGGCGCATGGCATAAGGCCTGCAGAAAAGTTAAAATCATTTCCCAGGATGTTGATGTATTCGATCCGGAACGCAGTCTTCTTCCGCGCGATATTGCCGTGCTGGGATCCGGCTCCCACCGCCGCCTGAAACGAATTATCGACTATAACGCCAGTCTGCCCGGTGAAAAAATCGGAGGTATCATTATCACCTGCTCCAATGATGTAATGCCGGATGCCGCGAGCAAGGAACTGCTGGCCAATAGTTGCCTGCCGGCCATTGCGGTGAAACAGGACACCGCCGACACCGATGCCACGCTTTACAAATGCTTCAGCAATACCAAGCTTCAACTCTACGATAAAATGAAGCACGAACACATTGTTAAACTATTCGCTGAGCACTTCGATGCCGAGCGCTTCATCAAGGCCTTTGGTCTTTAATGTATTGAATGATAAGAAGCCGATGCTTGCATCCGTTTCAAAGGGTTGGAATACTTCGATCTTTAAATCCGGAGGTCATTCATGAAACGCATCGTATTTCTTTTTTCCACAATCGCCCTGCTGGCAGGCTGCCAAACCACTTCTGTAAAACCCGATCCTTCCATCCTGCGCGTAGGTGTGTCCCCCAACTCACAGCCCATGATTTTTAAACAGGGCGGACAGATTGTGGGCATTGAAGCCGACTTTGCGCAACAGCTTGGAAAAGCACTTAACCGCAGAGTGGTTTTCGTTGAAGTTCCATGGAAAAAGCAAATTGACTATCTGGAGAAAAACAAGACCGATATTATCATGTCCAATATGTCGGTTACCAGAGCGCGCAATATACGTGTCAATTTCACCACGCCTTACATGCAATCCGGCCTCAGCGCCCTGTTCCGGCGCAACAATTGCGATCCCAAGGGTCTGGTTGGAAGCACCATCCTGAACCAGAATAAGCGGGTCGGCTTTGTAAAGGGAACCACCGGGGAATATTACAGCATCAACCGCTTCACCCGGGCAAAGCTGACGGGTTACTCTAAGACCGCGGATGCCGTTCAGGCCCTTAAGAACAATAAGATTGATATGTTTGTGCAGGACGCACCGGTTGTCTGGTGGCTCTCGGCCGTTAATGAACGCGACCTTATCGCCTTCCCGGAAGTACTCAATATTGAGCCGCTGGCCTGGGGTATCGCCAAACATAACATGATGCTGCTCGATGAAATAAATGCGCTGCTCGCACAATGGGAAAAAGACGGAACCAGCACAAAGATCTTCAAGAACTGGCTTCCTATGCTTGGTAACTAACCCGAATGTTGCATGAACGGATCTATTTGCCGCAAAGGAACGCAGAGAAC
>CAZAPF010000065.1:0-19468 GCA_964486885.1 uncultured Verrucomicrobiota bacterium | reverse complement strand
TATTCAAAAAAAGGGCCTGCCCCTCCATAATGGCAAAATGAATGTTCGAAACTATCCATAGCCTTGAGCCGTTCGGGAACCCACGGGTCAAAATGCTCTTTCCCACTATATAACGTTGTGTACCCCGACTGTCCCATCAGTGCTCCAAGCGATTGCGCAGTTGCACCTGACCAAAAAGTACCGGTCAACATACAAGACCGGGTCGGATTGCACTTGGACATATTATACGCTTGTGTAAAGCGCATACCGCCATACCCCAAACGATCGAGATTAGGCGTATCAATCTCGCTACCAAAACAACCAATATCAGCATATCCAATATCATCCCCCATTATGAGCACAATATTCGGACGGGTATCCGCCAAAACACCCGCTACGAATATACTCCAACCGTATATTACCGGATTAATTAAAGTTCGTTTCATTACTAATCTCCATACTTTCATTCCGCTCTGACACACTTGGTGGCTCAAACCATCAGTCCAGCCTCATCATTTCCATCAAACCCTGTCCCGCCCTTTATTCCTTCTTTTTTTCGGCCATCTTGCGCAGCTTCTTTTTGGATATGATCACTCCATCAACCAAATCGCACACCGGTGGTATATCCCGGTCGGGATCAAAAGCCACATAGTCCGGTGAGGCCTCTGGGTTTGGTTTTGGAAGATATGCACGGACATCCGTCAAATAGGCATTCAGCTTTTCCTGCATGCTCCGGGTTTTTTCGGGCAACTGCCGGGCAATGTTTGTGACTTCGCCCACATCTTTCTTCAAATCGTACAGATGAGGCTGATCCGCGATCTCATAGAAGGTAAAGAGCTTATAGTCCCCCTGTATGATCGCCGAATGCGTTGTTGTATTCCGGCTGTGAGGATAATGAAAAAACAGGGCGCGCTCGGAAAAGCCGGAGGAGTCTTCCTGCTCCAATAAAACTTTAATACTTATGCCATCAATGGATGAGAGCGCTTTAACATCCCCCCCGGCCAGGTCGACAAATGTCGGAAGAAAGTCGTAGCCCACCACATTTTCCAGACAGCGCGACCCTGCTGTAATACCAGGCCCTTCCACCATCAACGGCACCCGGATACCCCCCTCCCAGAGCCACCATTTTTCGCCCCGCAAAATCCGCTGATTTCCATTCTGAAGGCCTTTTCCGTTATCCGAGGTAAAGAAAACATAGGTCGTATCGCGAATCCCCAGTTCATCGAGTTTATCCAACACCATACCGATCGCGGAATCCATATCTTCAACCGCTGCCCCATGCGTCGCTACCTCTCTTCTGGCACTCTTGCTCAGTTTTTTGATCCGCGGATCGTTCTCATATTTCTCCAGGGTTTGGGGCAGGCTCTGCTGTTGATTATGTTCGGCATAATGCGAAATCTGCACAAAGAACGGTTGCCTGCCTTTATGTTGGCGTTCGATAAAGTCAATGCTCGACCGTGTCATGCTAAACATGCGTTTCGGATCTTCCGGGTCCGTGCTTAGCTCACCGCCTTCGTTATTTTCCGTTGCCCCATCCCCTTCATCATACCCATTGGCCTCAGGCCCGCCGCCAAACACATGCCATTTACCGAAATGGGCGGTTGCATAGCCAAGCGCCTTGAGCTCTTCACCAATCGTAGAAAATCTATCCTTCAGATTTCCCTCCGGCTCCGGTTCAAGCAACAATCCACCTTTAATCTTTGCCTTATATTCAGGCCGGTCTCCCGGGGTGATTTTGCCAAACCCACCATTTCCACTGAAACGCGTACGGGCGGCCGTCATGCCCGTTTGAATGCTGCACCGCGAGGGAGCGCACATACCCGCCGCTGCGTAAGCACTCGAGAATGTCATACCCCGCTTAGCCAACGCATCGATATGGGGCGTATTGCGCCACTCCATTTTTGACCCGGCAAAGCCCTCCTGTTGTTCGGTTGCAGTACCGTACCAAGGCATGTCATCCACTAGAATGAGTACAATATTGGGTTTTCCCGGCGTCTTTGCACCAGCCACAGCACAGACCGAAAGCAGTATCAGACAACTTTTAAGTTTCAGATTCATTACAAACTCCATCGTAAATAGTTTAATGCTCCGGATTTCCCCGTTCATGATCATCTCCCTGACGGTCCGGCCAGCAAACCCAATAAACTACAGCTCTTCATTTTTTAGTTTTCTTTGTTCCGCCCAGCAATTTTCGGCGATCTATCGCGTTTACAACCAGTATCAGCGTGATCATTAAAACGATGCTCTTCATTCGGACTCCTTACTGGAACGGATCGTACCCCTTAGAATCAGGTGTAACCGGAATTGCAAAGCATTTTCCTGTCTGGCCCCGGCATCCGGCAGGCATTGCCTTAAGGGCCAACGCAGGAGTTGGGTCCGCATAACCTCAACGCCCCACTCCGCTTACTTTACCCTTTTTTTCTTACCTGATTTGGTTTCCACATGATCACCCGGTACGCAGAGATTCATCTCATACGTGGACACCTCATACCCCGCCTCTGCAGGAACTGTGTAGCTATGCGAAAAATCCGGAACGGTGCCCTTGATGGCAACCGTGCTCTGCGCAGATTCCAATCCGGGGGATTCGGCACGAATGACCACGTCTCCCTCTTCAAACCCGGATTGTATGATCGCAAGGCACCTGCCATTGAATGTTTTGCGCCGCTCCGCTTTGAGCGGGTCATGATCGAGCGGATCGCCGTTGTCCACGCCCAGAATTCCGGCTGGTCCTGATACGCTGAATTCAATGGTATTTCCAGCGGTTGGAACAAAATTTCCATCCGCATCAAGAATCCGCACCTGGGCATGGATGATATCGCGATGGTTCGGCCGTATTTCATTTTTATCGACCAGGAGCTCAATGGATGCTGGCTTTCCGGCGGTTGCCATCAGGGTTTCTTGCACTTTCCTACCCGCCTTGTAGCTGATGGCCCGGAGTTCTCCCGGAGCGTAAGGTACGTCCCATGCAACATAGAGTTGTTGCTCGTCGAATACTTTTCTTCCCTGCGATTTTCCATTTACAAAAAGTTCCACTTCATCGCACTGATTCGCATAAATCCAGACCGGAATTTCAGTGCCTTCCATCCCTTCCCAGTTCCAGTGCGGAAGCACATGCAGTACGGTGCGGTCAGTCCAGGTACTTTGATAGAGATAGTAGGCATCCTTGGGAAAACCGCACATATCAATGATCCCGAAGCTTTTGAAGCGGGATGGGAAATTACCGGCCTCGCCTAGATAGTCGATCCCCGTCCAGCGAAACTCGCCGGCCAACCAGGGGTTTTGACGCATGTAGTTGAGTGTATAGCGGTTGTGGTGCTCAATGAAGGCGTTATCGTATGACGAGTTGTAATTCGGATCAAAATTAAAGATTTCCGTTTCGGCTAAATGAGGTTGTTTGGTTGTATTTTTACGAAAGGTAAGCGTTTTATAAACACCCCGCGTCTGAAAGGAATGGGTGGTTTCAGATCCATAAATAAAGCGCCCTGCATGCTCCTCATGCACACGGTCATATTTTGAGCACTCCGGATTCTTTTTATCGGCCACATGATGGCCGAAGTTTATTCCGATGTGATCCACCGCATCATACAGCGGATCGCCTTCTTCAGGTGTATGATTCAGACCTATCGTGGTCGGTCGACTCCTATCCATCTTTTTCACGATATTCGACAACCAGGCCGCCGTATCAGCTCCGCCCGGCTCTCTGATATCGCGAATTTCGTTGCCAATGCTCCACATAAAAATAGAGGGGTGGTTGCGGTTGCGTTTCATCATGTCGACCAGATCACGTTCGGCCCATTCTTCAAAATAGTCGGCATAGGCATGCTCACGCTTGCCGACTTTCCATTCGTCAAAAGCTTCATCAATCACCAGCATACCCATGCGGTCGGCCAGATCATAGAAGGCCGTGCGGAAAGGGTTGTGCGAACAGCGAACGGCATTGCAACCCATCTCCTGCAAGATCCTGAACCGGCGCTCCCATACTTCGATGGGAACCGCTGTTCCAACCGCGCCGCCGCCATCTTCATGTATGCATACCCCTTTTAGATTCACGGACTTTCCATTCAACAAGAAGCCCTTCCCTGCATCAAATTCCAGCGTGCGTATGCCCATCGGAGTTTCATAACGATCCAATGTTTCACCGTTTACCAGCACTTCCGTGACAACCGTGTAGAGGTTGGGCTGTTCCAACGACCAAAGCCTGGGATTGGAAATTTTCAAGATCTGTACCACGTCCTCTTTCTCCAAGGACTCAACGTGCTGCTTCGATTCCACCGTTTGCCCTGCAACGGTGGTTCGAACGGTTATTTTACCTGACGTATTGAGCGTGTTTGCAATTTTGGTTTTTAAAACAACCGTGGCTTCTTTTTCTGATACCTGAGGCGTTTGCACATAGGTTCCCCAGTTGTCGACATGCACCGGGTCGGTGACGACCAGGTTGACGTCACGATAGATACCAGAGCCGGTATACCAGCGCGCGCTGCGCTGGAGTGTGTTATCGACGCGTACCTTTATTTCGTTTGGTGCATTAAATTCAAGAAAGGGCGTCAAATCGTAGCGGAACGATGTAAAACCATAAGGTCGATGCCCTAGCCATTTTCCGTTTATCCAGACATCTGAATTCATAAATACGCCCCCAAAGTCGATAAAGACACGACGGTCGTTCCAGTCGTCGGGCACCGTGAAGGTTTTCCGGTACCAGCCGAGTCCGGCTTTGGTAAAACCACCGCTGCTTCCGGAGGGATAGCCGCCATGTACCGGATGCTCCACCCCCCAGTCATGTGGCAGATCAACCCGCCGCCAACGGGGCGGAGGAATCTCTTCCGCCGTCTCAGAAGTAATTTCATTCGCCAAAGCGAAAACCCATCCATGATTAAAGCTTTCCACGATCCGATTCCAGTTTCTGGATTCCAGTCTGCTGCGGGCCGCGCGTTCCATTTCAGGATCAGGAACCGTTCTGTTCAGGGGAGCTCCACCTCCCTTTTTCAAAGAAACCATGGCCGCCGCCAACCCGGTTTGAAAAGCTACCTGCGCCGTATCGAGTTCGATTGTTTTCGGTGGGCCCTTCTTAAAGGGGATGGTATTGCCATCGACAGAGGCATAGTCAAAGATCACTTTGTGGCCTTCGATGCGATCGGGTTTATCGACAACCGGATAATATCCCAGCTCCTTGCCGGTATCGGAATAGACGATCAGCTGATAGGGTTTTTGATCTCCGGCAATCTTCAGAACAAAGGTTTTTCCGTTTTCTGCGGTTAACGTTCCCAAGCCTGCTCCCTGCACCTGCACGCTTGCTAACAGGGCACAGGCAAAAGAAAAAACAAACGCTCTCTTAAGTAGACCAATCCATCCATCTGAAAGGCGGTTCCGGGATGCGCCCAACGCATACCCGCCATTCATCTCCCATTTCCTATCTCGATTCATTTCTGCTCCTTCTATTCTGTATTTCACAGCGCCTCCTCAGTCGGTAAAGTGCTGATGGTTTGATTCACAAGTTCAATAGCCTTCTCCGCAAAACGCTGGCCTAGGATTTTATATCCCTCAACCGAGTAATGCACACCGTCCACCATCTCTTTACCTTTGTGTATACCCGTATTCAGATCATCAGTATTCACCCATGCAGCACGAGGAAGCGTCTCCGCAAGATCAACTTGAATATCCCGGATCATCGTCCAGTGTGGGAAACGTCCGTTATCCATACCGGCATCACTCAGTCGGCCTATGACAACATTCAGATTGCTGCGCCCTAAGTCCTGCTTCAACTGCTCTATTAAACCCTTCAAACTGGCCCTATAAACTTCGCCATAACCCGCCTTCGCATCGGCTTCACCCTGCATCCAAATAAAGGTGACACTCTGAATACGTTTTCCCTCAATCGTGGGCAGCACAGCCGCCAGTAGACGTTCGTACAAATCACCGTTTGATATCGGTTCTACTTTCTTTTTTCGTTTTTTTCCGGACGAGGCTTCGGCCTTTTTTTCTTCAGCGTATTGCGCTGGTTTCCCCGATGGCTCACCCATCATACGCTTCGGAACCTCCCACTGTTTGTACCACCGGCGAATCGGCTGTCCTCCCTGGGCATCCTTAACCACCAATACGTTCTCTTTCCCGAATTCTTTCCTGACTGCGGGTACAAACGATTCCTCATGATCAAGCCGCACCATATTAGACTGACCGGAGAGTATAAACAGATGTGCGCCCTGTTCAGTTCCTGCATGGGCAGGCACAACTGAAATCAGTGCGAGGAGGATAATAAAATATGATATTTTCATGAGATGATTCCAATTCTTGGGTGTAACCCATTTGAGAGTTTGGTCGATATATTGAAGGCTATTCTGACCTTCACTTTTTTCCTGCGGAGAATATTTTACCTAATTCTATCTCAGGGATGGCCGCACTTTCCACACGGATCCAATCGATTTCTATAGACGTGGATGCCTCGGCGGAAAAATTAATTTTAAGATCGGTAAGCGTTCCGCTCCAGGCATTTCCGTTGAGAGGAATACGGTATTCGGAAAAGGAGTTCCCTCCAGCGACAACAGCTTGAGCCACGACTTTTCCATTGGCCGAGAACAGCACTTGAGTCTTATCGCTACTGCACATGCGAAGAATCAGATTGCCCTTGTTTTTTTCTGCATCCAGCTTCAACCCATCGCGCACCAATGTCGCCTGACCGCTGAACAAATCAAAGTCGAGGAACCCCTGACATCCGGCGATATTGCCCACATCTTCCTCCGCCTTCCAACCTTCGGTTTGCCAGCCCCCGCAATCGAAGGTGAAGAGCAATAAACCATCTTCAGGATCGCGGTGATTTAAAACTTCCCATTCATCAGATAGACCATCGCCGTCCGTATCTTCACGAAGCTGTTCATATTCCACATTAACGCCTTTACCATTCGGACCGCTTCCACTTGGCCCAACAAAACGCTTAAGCTCATGGTCCGGCTCGGATCCGATTCCCTGATCGCCCTTTGCCAGCCAGGTATCGAGCAGTTCCCGGTGCTCGTTCAATATCCTGGTATAGCTTGGATCGTTTACCAGGTTATCGAGTTGAGAAGGATCCCTTTCAACATCGTACAGTTCTTCGCCGGGGCGTTCACCGAAGTAGATTTCCACCAGTTTCGGTTCCAACGACCCCTCGGCGTACGCTTTGCGTAGATCAATTACATAACCCTGTGGATCCCGGTACTGCGGCTGCAACAAAACCCGGTCAAGCATGTAGTTGCGGGTATAGCGAAAACGATCGGTACGTATGCTGCGCACCCGGTCGATGGTATAATCGCATCGATCACGCGCCGATGCGACGAAGCTCCGAGGCTTAAAGTCATCAGCAAAAAGATTCCTGCCTTCGCAATGCTCCGGCACCGGTGCACCGCCCCATGCCAGTGTAGTCGCTGTCAAATCGAGCGTTGAAATCAGATCCTGACGAACCGTACCCGGCGCAGGTACCCATTTTTCGGGACCTTTAATAATAAAAGGCACATGCAGGCCCCCTTCCGTGGCCATCTGTTTGTGGCGCACAAGATTATTGGCGCCATGGTCGGAAAAATAAACCACGATAGTTGAGTCCAGCAACCCATCTGCCTCCAGCTCCTCCAGTAATGTACCCAGATTAAGATCATCCCCACGTATGGAGTTCAGGTGCTCGGCCACCAGTCCACGATATATCTGGTTCTGTGGATATTCCGATGGAATGTTCACCAGGCTGGGGTCGACGGGTTTAAAACCGGGATAAGTTGAGTATGCCTTTTCCTTCAGTTTTCCGCCCCGCATCTGGACCTGACCGAAGAAGGGTTGTCCCTCAGGGCATTTCCGCCAGGGTTTCCCTATCGTGTCCTTGGAAGACAGCGCATAGATCTCCTTGTCATCCCGCGAAAAATTATAATCTCCTTTGCCTATATTGAAGGTAAAATAGCCCTGTTCGCCCAGCAACTCAGGAAGCAGCTTGATTCCTTCAGGCAGGTGGTTTCCATCGTTACCCCTGCCACTCCGCCCGGAACGGTGTTCATGGACACCAAAGCGAATCGCATTGGCACCCAGCATCATACCGGACCGGCTTGAAGAGCAAACCGGTGCAGAAACAAAAGCTCTTGAAAATCGAACTCCAGAGGTGGCAAGCGCATCGATGTTCGGAGTGGCTTCTTTGTTCGGCTCATTCCCGTAGCAGCCCATCCATGGCGATGTGTCCTCCGCGAACAGCCAAAGGATATTTGGTTTTTCAGCAGCAAGCGAGCACGCGGCGAACAACAGGTTCATCCATATAACCATCAGATTTTTTTTAACCACCATATTTTCCTCATCCATCTTTTTCACAGCAAAAATATTCTCATTTTGAAATAAATCTAAACGTTTCCTTTTTTCTTGCGCGTCTTCTCATTTGGAGATTTCTTTCCCGGAAACTCGAAGCCCTTCTTCGTGACTTTCAGTTGCTTCACCTTATCCAAATAGGGCTGCACTTTTTCAATCGGAACCGAATCTTCACCCGGAACCAATTCACCAAACGGTCGCTTCTGGGCTTCAAGCTTGGTAACCATCAATTCCTGCATCTTATTCAGTTGTGTTTGGAACTCTGGATTTTGAGCCAGATTATTCATCTCAAGGGGGTCGTTCGAAAGGTTATAGAGCTGATTCGGATCCAGATAATGAGGTCGTACGGGCAGATGTCTCGCCGCATTTTTTGTCCCGCCCTGATAAGCCAATTCGCCAGGTAACTTGTTTAAGGATGCGCTTTCAATTTGTGCAAACCGATCCTTCCCGTAGCGAATGGCCAAATACTTCCACTCTTTTGTGCGTATAGCGCGACCATAACCCATTTCGAAATAAAGATGATCATTCACTTCAGCCCGGGGGTTGGACAGGATCGGTTTAATACTCGTACCATCCATATGATACTCCGTTGGAATATCCGCCCCCGCCACATCAAAGAAGGTCGGCACCAGATCTGTGGTTTGAACCAGGCTGTCACATACCGAACCTGGGTTCACAACACCCGGCCAGCGGATAATGCAGGGGATCGCGGTTCCGGCATCATCGTGCAGTGAGAATTTACCCCGAGTGCCGTGGTCCGACACAAATACAAAGAGCGTGTTATCGGCGATACCCAACTGATCAAGCTTATCGAGCATGGCCCCGACGGTCGCATCCATCCAGGTAAAGCCATAAGCATCCTTGTCGAGGCCAGCTTTTTTAACCTGCTCACAAAGCTCATCCCGAGACGGAATCACATCGGGAAGCTTATCGAGCTTTCCTGCACCGGATACCAGCGGATGCTTCATCGATGTGTTCCATCCGTTTGCCCCCCCATGCATCATGGTTGTGGCATAGTGCAGATAAAACGTCTTGCCTTTGTTTTCGTCGATAAATTCCAGCGCGGCTTCGAGCGTCCACTCGGGGTTATGATGGGGATAGGCACCTTGAACATTTCCCCAATACACATGCTTGGCCCATGAAAACCCCCGGTCCATAATCCATTGTCGATACCACCGTTCATTTTTCTTCCACCCGGCAATCACCTCTGGAAGATCAGGGTCTGTGAGGCCCGTTTTTTTCGAAGCGTCATATAAGCCATATGCGGCAAACTCATCGGCTTCCTTTATATGGGGCCCCACATGCAGTTTGCCGACATGCCCCGTCACATAGCCCGCCCGGCGGAGCACATTCCCCACATTCATATTGTCTTCTTCAAGGTTCAGGTTAAAGCCCGGCGCACCCACTTTATCGGGAGGAAACGCGTCCAAATACTGCTTCGAATACGAGTTTCCTGGATACCGGCCGGTGAACAAGGTGTAACGCGACGGTGTGCAGACATTCGCAACGGTATGGGCATTATCCAGACGCATACCCTCCCGGGCCAGTCGATCAAGATGCGGCGTGTATACATCCCCTCCATAGCAGCCGACCTCTTCCTTGATTTGGTCATCATTAATAAAAAAAATAATATTCGGGCGCTTTTTCGGAGTCCCGCATACCACCCCAACAAGGGTAAAAATGACAACCGAAACCCGTATTAGATTATGAAGTATGTTTATTCTCATATCCGAAGACCCTTTCCTTCGACCAACTCCCCGAGCAGTCTCTCCATCGACTCCGCCCTTTCCGGATGTTCACCAATAATATTGTTAGATTCACCAGGATCATCCTTCAGGTTATAGAGCTCCGCTTTGGCAACGGTACTCTTTTTCTTTTTTCCAGTTGGTGGAGCAATATATTTCCAATCGTTCTGTCGCAAAGCCAGGCCACGGGCTTCTTCAATCATATAGTCAAGTCCGATCGGATTTCTGCCCAGCAAGGCATCCAGGTTATTACGGCTGTCTCTCGCTTCATTTTCAGGCAGCTCAATCCCAAGTAGTTCAGCAAAAGATGCCATAAAGTCGATTTGGCTGACCAAGGCATCAGACGTGCCGGGTTTGATCCGCTCAGGCCAACGAATGATCAGCGGCACGCGTGTCCCGCCTTCATAAATCTGATATTTCCCCCCGCGGTATGGACCGGAACCATCATGTCCACGGTCAACTTCCGCTTCCGAGGTACGAACCGTGGTCCCGTCATCATAGCCATCGTCATAGACCGGACCGTTGTCGCTGGAAAAAATAACGAGGGTATTCTCGGTGAGCCCATGTTCTTCCAATGCTTTCATGATTTCGCCGGTCGACCAGTCAAACTGCACCATGGCATCGCCACGATAGCCGAGCTTAGTTAGTCCCCTGAAACGCGGATGGGGTGCACGTGGCACGTGAATGTCCTGCGATGCAAAGTAGAGAAAAAACGGCTGGTCCTTATTATCTTCGATATAACGCCTAGCCTGTTTTACGAATTCGTCCGCCATGGTTTCGTCGTTCCACAGGGCCGACCTGCCTCCAGACATGTAGCCAATACGGCCAATACCATTGATTACGCTATGATTATGCCCACGACTGTTTTGGTAATAGGTCATTGCTTCCGGGTTGGTTTTGCCATCGGGATAAACTGTACTCCCTGCCCTTTCCACATCCTCCCTTTTTCGGCCTACGAACAGCGGATCATTCGAGTCGAGGTTGACTACGCGGTGGCCATCCAGATAGACGCAAGGCACACGATCGTTGGTGCTTGGCAAGAGGAAAGATGAGTCAAAACCAATCTCCAATGGACCCGGCTTAACATCACCATTCCAATCGGTTGGAATATCCGCCCGACCAATTCCAAGATGCCATTTTCCGACGACGCCCGTCGTGTAGCCAGCCTGCTTAAAAAGCTTCGGTAACGTCAAAATATCCGTTGGTATACACAACGGTGCATTAGGAGGCAGGATGCGAACACCGTGTCTGAATCCATGAACGCCCGTGAGTAATGAAAAGCGAGAGGGTGAGCACGTGGCGGCGGAGCAGTGGCCATCGGTAAAACGTAGACCGTCCTTTGACAATCGGTCAATGTTTGGTGTCGGGATCATTGTAGAGCCATAGACACCCACATCACCAAAGCCGACATCATCGCCATAGATGATGACTACATTAGGGTTTTTTTTCGATCCCGCCAAGCCCGTTCCCGCCGTAGCGAGCATCGCTGCCGAACTCGACTGCACAAATTTTCGGCGCTTCATTTTCATTTATATTCCCGTGAGCGTTTTTCTTTTATCCAAAGGGTAATGTTTTCTAACTTCTGTGAAAAAATGGATAAAAATCTTCAGCTACAACTGAAACAGTCTGATCAAAACAGCATCTGATCTCTTTTCAAGATCGATGCAATTTGATCAACAAAAATGCCCAGCCTACCGGCTGGGCATTTAAATCTGAAATCCAGAGTCTATAGCTCTTCGATTTCCAAGCGGATAAACTTATTGTCCGCCGTGATCGGAATCAGGTTGGTCACCGATTCGTAGTCATTTGTATATGGCCCGGCATATTCGAAGGCAACGACCACATCATTGGTCATCGGTATATAGACCAGGTCCTCCGTCTCTTTCAGGTTGTAGTCGATACCCAGATCATCGCCTGTGCGCCGCACATGCACATACTGTAGATAGTTGGTTCCACCTATATCAACCTGCGCCATTTCCGGAGAAACTCCAGTGTTGCCACTATCATTCGGATCACCATTCAAGCCATATTCCAAAAGATTGATGAAACCATCCAAATCGGGATCGGCATCTGAATCACCATCTGGAGACTCCAGCAAATGATCCGCCAACCAGAAGTCATATCCGGTAGCGCCCTGAAGATCGACCACGTTAATCGATACCGTTTCAATCTGCAGACTTTGAATGTTTGAGATAAACCATCCGACCGCATCGACATTGGTTAATGTCACGGACAGATTGGGCACATCAGCAACGCTCATCACATTTGCACTCTGCGTCGTGTCGAGAATGGACCAGGTATTGGTCGCATGTCCCATATCCTCAAGGATTAGATTGCTATTATTGGTCGTAAAGCCTTCATAACTCACATACCAGGTATCATCCTGCCGGACGGCAACATGGACACCTCCCAGGGTATTGGAGCTTACGGTCAACTCACCAACCCTCATTCTAAACCTATACGCTTCCGCCGTTAAGTCCAGGGCGTTCGTATAGGCTGAGTCATCAAAGTCCACCGTATTCACATACCAGAGAAATGCATTACTCACGACCATTGGATCTCCGTTAAACTTGAATTCAAGGTTGTGCGGATCGTCTTTACCTGAGATTCGGCATCGGGCGTGATCATTACTGGCAAACTGCGAAATACCATACAGGGTATTTTCCAGATAGTCGGGTTGGACACCTCCCCCCGCTTCCAGCATCGCATTGGTCAGATATTCCACCCATTGGAAAGCACCGATGGTATCGCCGGCAGTCGAGCTAAGCACTGTCGAGTTTGCATCGTCCTTGGAGGTCCACTCAGGTGTAAACTCTTCGCCCATCGTAAGCGGTGTGGAATTTTTGACCGGAAAACCCTCTTCCTGGGCAGAGTTATCACTCTGAACCGAGTCTGAGACCGCCTGCAGCACGTAATAGTAGGTCCAAAGATTATTCACCGCTGTGTCAATATAGGTGTTGGTGTCCACATTAGCCACTTGCGTATAAGGTCCACCGTCAACCGTGGCGCGCAGAACATTATAGCTATACGCATCTTCCAGATAATTGTTTTCCTTCCAGAACAAGGATAGCTGCTCATCGTTTGCAACTATCGCCGTATTTTTCCACTCGGGCACTAGCACGATTTCAGTTGCATTGCTCGTATGCAACAGGCTGACCGAATCCAGGTTGATATTGACCTCACTCACTTCTGCAATATCATCCGGATCATCCGTAGCATCCGCAGACTTAGCTTTGTCCATCGCAAAGTACATGACCGAACTGTCATATGCCTCCTGCAAGGCAAAAGTCTTGCTCAACCCATTGGTTGTATAAGCACCCGATACCAGATTGGAAAGCGAGGCATCGGCCAGATAATATCCATCAAACTTGGTTTTCTGGATGGTGTAGGTCAGACGAATCGGATCACTGGTAAAATCCGGTGCAGATGCAGCATTCGTGGCCGCGTAGATCCAGCTTGGATCCCAGCCCATTGCATCAGGCGTAAGCCGCGCAATTTCACGATCGGTATTATCCGCCATCAGATGTACAGCCAATTCAAATTCATCACGACTTTTCAGTTGGAGAAGAACTTTATCCGTATCCACAAAATCCAATGCCTCGGTAGTGGAAGGCGTCAGTCCTACATCAAAGAACACATGCCTTAGGTTTTTTGAATCACCAATCTCATACACGTCATTATTGGTCACTCCGCCCGAAACCCATTCATTGGTTACAGGAGCCAGACCAGGTGCTGTTTCAGCGTTCAACTGGAAATCCACATGTCCGGTCCATGAATCCAGAATGCCATTTTCCGTACCGGTGATCCAAACCACCGCGTTTCCATTGGTGGTATCCCATGAATTGGTCGTTACTTCAGTGTCCGCGAAACCCGCTCCAGCTGGATCCACTTCAAATGCATTGGTACCAGTGCCGGAAATACCAACCCAATTGGTTTGCCCTGCCAAATCACCGGCAACATAGCCTTCCGCAGTCGTGAAATCTTCATCGAGAATCTGACCGGTTGCAATAAAAGAGAGACTCGGCGTAGCCGACACCTCTGCGGCGGATAGATTCGTTGAGGCATATACGGCTGTAACCACGTAATAATAGGTTTGATCATTAAGCAAGCCAAGATCCGTGAACGATGTAGCGCCAATGTTGGTAATCGTTGTGTAGCCCGATCCAGAAGTTATCGAACGGTCAATCCGATAGGAACTTAGGCCTGTTTCTTCAGCAGCCGTCCAGGAAAGCTCCACGCTTTCATTTCCACCGACAGCAATCACATTGGTTGGAGCAGTGGGTACAGGTTCAACATATGCATTGTCGAGATCTAACCTACCCCACCGAAAAGCTCCTCCCCCATTATATCCGAGAACCAACGTGTCCCCATCGGAGATTTCTATGCTTAATCCGGAGACGTTCACGGTTACATCCTGATTGGTTACCACTGATCGCAGCTCATTTTCCGAATTATCAACAACCGCCATGCTATATAATTCGCCAGCGTCGTTTTTATTAAATCTAAACCCTGTCAACTCAAAGCTTTCCTGATGGTTCGAGGAAAGATTAGACAAATCAAAGGTGAAGAGCATGGCCTCTCCAGCAGCATCAAAATCGTTATCACTTGCACCACCTTCGACACCCCATCCGCTAGAATTTCCATCGATCCCGCCCGCAGTGCGAGTGCTTAAATATGCATTTATATCACCGGAAGCACTTGCAACGGCATCATCCCAATCACTAACTGATGAGAGGGTAACGTTGAATGATGCTGTGGCGCTCATTGGAACAGTGAACGATCCGGCGGGCGATGCGAAGTCGGAGCCGTCGTTAAGAATCGTAACATTGGAATCCAGGTTTGTGCAAAGCGCAACCTCAACGCCCAGCCCAATACCGCTCGTCGGTCCTATATTAACCTCCGCAAACAACGGGGTAGCGACTATGGTTAAAGCCATTATAATCATACTACTTATTATTTTTTTCATCGTACCTGTCTCCTTCTTGATTTCAGGTCATAGACCCACTCTTGATAACGATATCCCAGTGATTTCCACAAACTACGTGGTTGGTCCTGCATACAAACAAGTCACTTGACCCAGTTTGATAATTATCCGTCCAGTTATCTTCATTAATGGTGTCGAAGATATATCTCATTCAGGGGAGTTCCTGCTTGGAGTTTTCAGCCAATAAAATGGCATTTTCGGCCAGCGCGGCGCACGACGGCCTATATATGGCCGCGGTATGCGCAAGTAAAAGTAAACCCGTACTGAGATAGTTTTACACCGGATTGGTGGAGGAAAATTCCCGACCTGAAAATGTCGCGTTGGTCGCTGTTATGAGAAAAATGCTGATCGCGCAAATTCTGCCACCAGGAATACCGACATTTTAGTTGCTACTTAACATGGTTGCTCTGCGCAGCATTTCAGTATGAGAAACCACTAAGCCGGAGGTTGGCAGGGAGAACGAACCGAATCCCAGTCGGTGAGGATCCGTAAGCCTACTTCTCTACGATACGAAAAATCATTCCCGCCGCCTATGCATTTTCGTTTCGATATTGGGAAGGGTTGATACCGTGTTTTTTCTTAAAAAGCCGGTAGAAATGGCTGAGGTCACCAAATCCGACCATGAAGGCGATATCGGTTACATGAACATCGGGATCTTTCAATAACATCTCTGCTTTTTTCAACCGATATTGTGCGATCAACTGGACGGGCGGCAGTTCCATCAAGGCCCTTACCTTGCGCCGCAATGAGCGCTGACTCATATTGAGTTCCGCAGCCATGGCATCAATATTGAAATCAAAGTCGGTGTGATTCTCCTTTAGAATACGACATAGGGCATCCCAAAATTCGCGGTCCAGATGAGTGCGCAATTCCGGCGTTTCAAGCATATCGGAAACCGACTGCTCCAAGGTCTCCTCCGACTGAATAAACTGCTGGCTGAAGCGTTCGCGTAAGAGGCGCCGTGTTTCCAGCAGATTATGCATCCGTGTCTTGAGCAGGAGCATGTTGAACGGTTTGGTCACATAGTCATCGGCTCCGGTCTCCAATCCCTCGATCTGACTTTCCACCGAGGTTTTAGCCGTCAGCATAATGACCGGAATATGGGCTGTTTCCACTGCCGTCTTGAGACTGCGGCAGAGTTCAACCCCGCCCATGACGGGCATCATGAGATCGGTCACGATCAGATCGGGGATCGTTTCCATGGCTGTTGCCAAGCCTTCCCTTCCGTTGGCAGCCTCCATCACTAGATACTCCTCCTTCAGGTTCGAAGCGATCAGCCAGCGATAGTCATCGTCGTCCTCCACGACCAGAATCAACGGGAGATCATCTGAGCGTGCATCCAAAACGGGTTCTGTATTTTCCTTTTTTGTCATGACTCATCTCCTTTCTCATACGCGATGGGCAAGCGTACCGTAAAGCGCGTTCCCGGGCTCTCAGGATCCGCATGGATTGGGCTTTCGGCCTGAATTTTTCCACCCCATAGCTCCACCAGCTCTTTAACCAGATTCAAGCCGATGCCCGACCCATCCACAATCGATTCTTCCGGCACACGGTAGAAGCGGTCAAAGATTTTCGACAGGTGTTCCGGATCCACTCCATGGCCCGAATCCTCCACAACCAGACACACCCCCGGGCCATGATCCGCATCCTCCACCCTCTTCAGCGTCACACGCACGCGGCCGCCGGCCGCCGTATATTTAATGGCGTTGCCCACCAGGTTGGAGACAATTTTTTTAAGCTTGTCCGGATCGAACCACCCGATGCACTCCTCTCCGCATTCAAACACGCAGGATACCTGTTTTTTTTTCGCCAGAGGCTGCAGCAGCTCCAGACTTTCCCGCACATGATGGGCAACATCGCCCTCAACTTTCTCGAGCCTGACTTTACCCAGTTCGAGCTTACGAAAGTCCAGGATCTGCGAGATCAGGCTGCCCAGACGATCGGTATTGCGCATCGCGATGTCAAGAAGCCTTTCCCGGTCCGCATTCGTTTCATTTTCATGGTTCAGCAGCCGTTCCAGCGGCTCCCGGATCAACCCCAGCGGGGTATTCATTTCGTGCGAAATGTTGGTGAAAAATCCGGTTTTCATCTGATCCATCTCCTGCAGGTGCAGAGCCCGGTCCTTCAAGCGCTTCTCATGAAAATGAACCAGCATCCAGACAAACGTCGCCGTACCACCGATTATCAACAGAACCATGACAATAAACCAGGGTCGTTGCCAGATCGCCGGTGCCACTGTAAACCGGCCCACCGCCGGAGTCGGATCCACATTGAAATCACGATCGCGGGCGCGGACTTCCAGGGTGTGGCCTCCGCGACCCAACCCCACAAACGTGCGGCCTGTTTCGCCTGAATAAGGCGACCATACTCCCCCGTTCAACCGCCAGGAAAACTGCAACTCCTCCGAAGGCGTGTCCAACCAGGCATCTTCTCCTCCCCAGGAAACATGAATGTGCCCAGCGGAATCCACCTGTTCGAGATACTCCCCGATGAACGCGTTCGGTGCAAGTTGATCGGGCTTGTAACAAACCGTGCAGAAAGGGCTTTTTCCAACCCTGTTCATCGTAACTCTCAACGACCGCGTATCCCTGCGGTTAAAATTAAACCAAAGGGCTCCATCGGTCGATTGACGCATATTTCCACCCCGGTTCGACATGCCGAAATCGTCCGTAAAAACAGATCCAGCCCAACTCTTCCCATCAAACCGGCTGATCCCCCCATCAGACGCAGCCAGCAGGGTTCCATCCTGCAGCGGAAGCAGGTCTACAATCAGCCTGCCGCCCAGCGCCTCGCCCAGAGAATATTGCCGCCACCCCTCCTCCTCTTTGCGGTAGACTCCGGACTGCCCTTTTGCGGCCCAGAGGTTTTGATTTCCATCCAGCACCAGGTCATAGGTAAACATACCGGGAAGTTCGGATACAACCCGACGGGTTGCGGTTGCAGGATCGTAGCTGTGAATAGTAGGTGAACCGATCCAGAGCACGCCATCCGGGGTCTGGCCAAACCGGTGAATCGCATAGGGAAACTCCGGCGGGGGGTGGTGTTTAAACGAGCGGATGCGACCATCCGCCGTCACGTCAAACTGCAGCGCACCCCCGGCTCCGGGGGTGCTTAACGGATCACCCATCGCACCGAGCCACATGGCCCCGTCCGCCGCTTCGAATGCAGCACCCGCCCAGATAATCGTCGCGAATTCAGGTCGCTCGTACAATGTCCAGACCTTGCCATTAAAGATGCTGAAGGCCGCACGCTTTCCATGGCTTCCAACGGCCCAGAGGTGCCCCTGGCGGGTTCTGTGCAGAGAACGCGGATCATCCGGCAGCCCATCTACCAGTCCATACTCGACCCATTTGCCGGTAGCTGGGTCATGCGACACCACATGTTTGTTTTCGGCTATGAACCATTGCCGGCTGTCTGCGGTCTCACATTCATAATGCAATCCCGTATAGGTCAGCCATTGGTCTTGCCCCATATCCAGCGTATGCACATTTCCACCCTGCCCAAACAGCCACCACTTTCCTGCCGAACTCTCATACAGCGAAAGGTTTATATTGGGAAGCCCGAGCTGGGTCGCTGAATATGTTTCGGCACCGGGCGGATCCAGAGCTCGCAGCTTCCCTGAACCCGAGGCCCAGATCCCTCCACGGCGATCCTTCATCAGAATATGATAATTTCCGCCCAGATGGCTCAATGTTTTCCACGTTCCCATATCGACATCAAGGATCAGAACCCCCTTGCATCTTAAATCGACATACCAGATGTTTCCGGAATCGTCGGCACAGATACTCGATCCCGGCCCCGGGCGTCTGACATCGATACGGTAGACTTTCCTCTCTGTAGTTCCCCGGGGTCGCCCGTCCTGCATAGGAATGTGTATGAGTTCGGACGACTCGAGCGTAACCGTACGAACCACCCACACATCGCCATTTGGATCACGGCAAAAAGAGGTTAGGCGCTGTTTTCCCGCTGAGTCAAAAATTTGTTCCGGCTTAGTCAGATCCTCACTGATCCGCCAGAGCGCGTCAGACGTCAGCAACCATATGGTTCCGTCCTCCGCCTGCTCTAAGCGGCTCTCGAACGTGGAATGCCCCACATCCCTAATGATCACCTTCCAGGCTCCACCCGTCCATTGCACGAGGCCGCTCTCGACCACCGCGAGCAGACTGCCGTCCCGCAGGCATAGAACGCTTTTCCCCCACGGCTTTCGGTTCGGGTCGTGAACAATACCTGACAGCAGACCCTCATCAAAAGGAATATGCTCCATCTGCCGCCCGTCATAGCGCGCCAATCCGCCAATGCAGCCAAACCACATGGTTCCATCTGCCGCCTCGGTCATGGAAAGGATACCGAGCCCCCGCAACTCCTTCAGCTCCCGCCAGCGCCACGGTTCAAGTATCGGATCGGAAATAACCGGAGTATACGGCTTCACCCCCGAGGAAAACAGGGGAAGGAGACC
>CAZAPF010000064.1:0-20064 GCA_964486885.1 uncultured Verrucomicrobiota bacterium | reverse complement strand
CACCATGGGCGAGCTTCCAGAGCCAGAGCTAACCCACCAATTTGGCTGAAGAGGCAAAAATAAAAGCTTTTTCCCCATCATTCGATGCGGTATTACTCCCCGATGAATTCACTAGTTATAGCCCTTATAGCCGTTGTTCTATATGTTATTGCTTACAATACCTATGGACGGTTTCTGGCCCGCAAAATCTTTAAAATCGACCCCGGTGCCAAATGTCCAAGTGAAACACACCACGATGGCATCGACTTTGTGGCGACAGACAAACTTGTCTTGTTCGGTCATCATTTTACCTCTATTGCAGGAACCGGCCCCATTGTTGGGCCGGCCATTGCAATCATCTGGGGATGGGTTCCCGCGCTGATCTGGATTTTGATCGGCTCCATTTTTATGGGAGCTGTGCACGATTTCGGTTCCATGATGATTTCACTGCGAAATCAGGGGCGTACGATTGGTGATATTGCCGGGGACATCATTAACTCACGGGTTAAGTCCCTTTTCATGATCATTATCTTTTTTGCGCTCTGGATCGTGATTGCCATATTCGGTGTGGTGATCGCCCAGGTCTTCAGTATTTTCCCTGAATCCGTTGTTCCCGTGTGGCTACAGCTTCCGATTGCCATCTGGCTCGGTTTTATGGTCTACAAACGCGGAAAATCGCACATTATATATGGTGTCATCGCGACTCTGCTCATGTATCTGACGATCATTATCGGCGCATACCTCCCCATTAATCTACAGGGCTTCGGAAATATTTCTGATGTGGGTGTATGGGTAATTGCCCTGCTCATCTACGCCTACATAGCCTCCACACTGCCGGTCACGGTATTGCTTCAACCGCGTGACTACATCAATGCCTTCCAACTTTGCATTGCCATGGGCCTGCTGATGCTAGGAATTCTCATCACGCACCCGCCCATGGTTGCGCCAGCAACCAACCTAACCGCAGAAGGGGCTCCTTCCCTAATCCCGATTCTCTTCATCACAGTAGCCTGCGGAGCCATTTCAGGCTTTCACTGCCTCGTCTCGTCCGGCACATCCTCTAAACAGTGCGACCTCGAAACCAGTGCTCAACCCATCAGCTACGGCGGCATGCTGCTGGAAGGAATGCTGGCGGTTATTGTCATTATTGCCTGCGGTGCCGGCATTGGACTCGGACTTGAAAAGGAAGGCACCGTGTTCCTCGGCACAGAAGCTTTCAACCAGCAGTATGCCAGCTGGGCCTCGGCAAAAGGTCTGGGCGCAAAAATTGCCGCATTTGTTACAGGATCTTCCAATATGATCGCGGGCCTGGGCTTACCTAAGGGTGTTGTGCTCACGCTTATGGGAGTTTTTGTTGCCTCCTTCGCCGCAACCACGCTGGATACCGCGACGCGACTTCAGCGCTACGTCATTTCTGAGATTGCCCAAAGCTGCAAACTTCCTGCGCTGGGAAAAACACATCCGGCAACCTTTATTGCCGTATTCACCGCGCTGCTCCTCGCCTTTTCCAGTGGTGGAGATGGAAAAGGTGCTCTTGCACTTTGGCCCCTCTTTGGAGCCGTTAACCAGCTGCTCGGCGGTCTCGCCCTGCTTGTTATCACCGTGTGGCTTGCCAAGAAGAAGATTTCGATTATCTACACCGCCATTCCCATGGCATTTATGATCGTCATGACTACCTGGGCCATGAGCATCAATTTAACCAGCTTCTACGGTGATCAGAAATGGCTACTCTTCGCTATCGGCTCCATTATTTCCCTATTGCAAATTTGGATGATTATTGAAGGAATCATTGTGTTAGTCCGTTTAAAACAAAATCCGTCGATAGTATAAGTTCCGGCACACGCATAATTAGGATCTATTCAGTACGATTGCCTTTACTTTGTTCAGGGCATAATCTTAAATCACATCAATTAATCGGAGATTTTATGAAAGATCTGTACAAAAACATGCTTTCCCAGATAGGTGAAAATCCGGAACGAGAGGGTCTTCTAGACACACCGGACCGGGCATCCAAAGCAATGGCCTTTCTTACTAAGGGCTATCACCAGAAACTTGAGGATGTCATCAACGACGCTATTTTCACTGTCGAAGACAACCACATGATTATCGTTAAGGATATTGAGCTCTACAGCCTGTGCGAACACCACATGCTCCCCTTCTTTGGCAAATGCCATATCGGCTATATCCCCGAAGGAAAAGTATTGGGAGTCAGCAAGCTTGCACGAATTGTCGACCATTTTGCCCGCCGCCTGCAGATCCAGGAAAGGCTTACCAACGAAGTGGCCAACACCCTTATGGATACCGTGGCTCCAGAAGGCGTTGGCGTAGTTATTGAGGCCCAGCATCTGTGTATGATGATGCGTGGAGTTGAAAAGCAAAATTCCTGTATGGTTACTTCGGCCATGCTGGGATCATTCCGCAAAGATCAATCCACTCGGAACGAGTTTCTCAAGCTCATCGGGAAATAGGTCGATTCGGCAATTCTACCCGCGGCCTATAGACTACATTGAAAGCTTGGCTTCAGGAAAGGCGGACAGGCCAATGGAAAACATGATTCGGTGCTCATTATCGTCGTAGAAATGATATCCCAGTCCATAGCGCATGCAGCACCAGTTCATATAACCGACGAGGGCAATTTCTTCGAGGTCAGTGCTGCGATCCTCATATCGTGCATACCCTTCCAAAGACCACTTTCCTTCTGGGTATAGATCAAAGCGTGGAGTCCAGAGCGACTGCTGGCCTTGCCGGTATAAATGCTCCAAGCCCACAATAAAGTCATCTCGATCATATGAGTAGCGTGTATTAAAGAATGGAACTCGTCCGCTGTTCCAATCCACTTCGCCTTCGACATCTACCATATTGCGTTTTGTCAGCGGCATTCTGGCATCGATAAAGAGCGAGTCAAAATTTTGCTTCGCGCCGTGTTTCTCCATTAAATAATACGTATATAAATCCAGATCGATAAAGCGCGATACCCGGTTGTTACGGCGTGTCTGCAATACGTTGCGCAACCCGACCTGCACTCTATTTTCATCCATCAGCCCGTCAACATCATCAAACTGCCGTAGTTTATCCGGATCCAAGTCGGTTTTTTCAAACTGATAATCCGCATAGGGCTCAATTTTATGACGCAGCCCTTTGCCATACCAACGCTCTCGCTCGGACAGAATTTTGGTGGCCTGAAATGATGCCTCCAAACCCGCCCCGGGAATCTGGCGCACATCTTCGCCACGGCTAGCATCCGCTGTCTTTGAATAATAGGTAGCCCGATAGCTTGCCCGGGCCACCAAATTCAGAAAGCCCCAGCGTTGCGGCAAGAAAACAGTATTATCAGTATCGACCCGCTTGGATCCATATGACGACATGGGAGGAGCGTTGGTTTCCGAAAATACCCGATTTAAGGATGCAAGCGCATTTTCGCTCTGCACATAAAACGGAGTGTTGCCCACCCGGGTCCGATAGAGATCCAGCGAAAATTCAGAGCGGTCTGTATTGGAATAAAAATCATTCAACCGGCGGTTAGCAAAAGCTTCGGTACCGATCAGATTATTTCCATAGACCCACGACAGGTAGTTTTCGGGTTGCGGATTTTCCCGGTACTCCGACTTGAAGAACTCTTCTAGAATAGCCGGATCACTCAGGTAATTTAACTTGGTATTAACGTAGTGGGTATCCGTAAAATGCTGCAGGTGCTCCAGCTTAAAACGATAGCGATCATCATTGATCAGGTCGCGTTGTGCAGGAGAGTCATATTTCGTATATGGATCTTCATCCTTCAGATAAAATGCTGCAAATTTACCGACCGCATTCGGATATTCCCACGCAAAGCCCTGCCCAAGCCCTACACCGCGTTTCCCGTAAAGGTTCAGGTCCGTACTGGATTCCAGGTGCTCGCTCAGCGGCACCGTGGCATTGATCAGGGCATAGGCTCCCCACTCGCTTCCAAAACCAAACTCATAGGTAAAAATACTTTTGCTCAGCTTCTGCCGCCAGTACGGAAAATAGAAAACGGGCACTTTACCCAAATAAACCGTGACCCCTTTAGCGACTAAATATTTTTCATCGACCAGGCGAGCCTCTTTCGCTTTTACAACATAATGGGTATGCTGGTTTGTACACGTTGTAAATTCTGCACCCTGCAGCATATATTCATTGGTCGAGACGCGTTCTACATGATCCACGCTCATTAAGACGGGATCAAAATTCAACGAGGAAGGGCCGAAATTACCTGATTGAGTGAGATAGTTATAATCCAGCTCAGTGCCCTGCCAGATAACATTTTCCCTTTCGAATAAAATATCACCTTCAGCATGCAGGTCACCGCTTTCCGGATTACCGGAAATTACATCCGCCCGGATCATCGCGTTTTCAAACCGACCGGTTACTCCGCCACTGGCAATCAGCGTATCATTGGTGTATTCAATCCGGCCGGCTCTGATATCAAAAGGTTCATCCAGCAGCTTGGGATCCAGCTCAACATCAGAAGCACCCGCTGCCGACAATACCAACCCGCAAAAAAATATCAAAATTCTGAGACTAGCCTTCAACATTCCGCGAGTCCTTAGTAAAAGGGAGAGGCTTCGAGCGCGGAGCATCAGCTGTCCGGGCCTTGATTGGCATGGCCATAAGGGCCTCCAGAGCAGCAATCCGCTCTTCCGCATACGGAACCAGTTTGCTCTTCGGATATTCCTCGATCATCTTTTTATAATAGATAATCGCCGCCTCTGGCTCTTTGGGGACTTTGGCATAAAATGCCGCTTCATCAAAAACCATGCCCGCCTTCACTTCATAGAGTTTATTGCGCAACAGGATAATGTCATCCCGGTGTTCCGACTGCGGATAAGTCGACAGAAAAACGGTGGTCGCCGTCAGGGTGCGATCCAGCATTTCGGGAGCATGGGGATATTGATCCCTCAACTTACGGAAACAGGCAATCTGCTGCCAGGCCGCTTCTTCCGCATATTGACTGTCCGGATACCGATACCCCAGCACGCCATATGCTGTAATGGCCAACTCATACTCCTTGGCATCCTGGTTGCACTTGCCAATCATAAACTGTGCTTCCGACGCACGCTCCCATTGCGGGCCGTTACGGATTACCCCTTCAAAATACTCTACGGCATATTCCGGAGCGCGGTAGCCCCCGAATATCCAGCGAAGGCGGCGGCGGTTCATAATCTTGAAAGAAATCTCAAACTGCCGCTGCAAAACCGAATTATAGTCTCTCATCCGGCTCGAATAATTATCGATCAGATATTGGTACGCGTTAAACGCATCATCCCATTTTTTACGCTCAAAAAGAATATCCGCCCGGGCACGTGCCGCCCATGGAGCTTCTTTACTGTTCGGCCAGCGACGGTATAGATAAACCATCCGGCGCTCAGCTTTCTTCCGATATCCTTTGTTCTGAGTCGTGCGGGCATAATCCCACTGTTCGGAAGACGTCGGTTTTTTCTTATCGAAATTGGAGCGGAAAGTACCACGACCCCGTTCCTCAGCCACATAAACCTTTCCGCCTGCTTCATCCGAAATATCCGAACCATCGCCAACCGTGTCCACCATGGGATCCGCATATTCACTGCCGTCAAAACCACCATCCGTCTGCGCAATACAAACACAGGAGGCAAAACAAAGGAATCCAGCCAGCACATAACGTAAATAAGAAGATATTTGCATAATCAGAGCAATTTAGAGAACCAAGTCCATTTGGGCAATACGCTATACGTAATAGATTAATAGCTCTTCGCAAAAACCACACGACCCGAGCTCGCCTTACCGCAGCAGATGCACTCGCCTGCACCGCTCTCCGCACGATCGAATGGAACCGTACGGATCGTCACCGAAAGCTCATTGTTAATCTTGTTTTCACACGCCTCACCGTCACACCAATGGCTCATGGCAAATCCGCCATGCGCTTCCGGACGGTTTTTGTTTTCCGGCGTGAAATACCTCACAAACTCGTCGTAGGAATCGATTTCCTTCGTATTTTCAGCCCGATGATCCAGTGCGCGCTGCAGCAGTGTCTGCTGAATATCATCCAGCGTAGCCACAATGTTAGCCACAAATTCATCCTTATCCACTCCCTGCTTGCCGGCCGTATCACGGCGCGCCATAAAGACCGAATTGTTTTCCATATCACGCGGCCCGACTTCGGCACGGATTGGAATACCCTTTTTAACCCAGCCCCAGCCCTTTTCGCCGGCATTAATATCCCGGCTATCCACCGTCACTTCAACATCGCGCTCATGATACCGCTGTGCTCGAAGTTTTGAGGCAATCTCATTGCAGTAGGCCAGAATCGACTCACGGTCCTCTTCTTTCCGGATGATCGGCAGAATTACCACGTGCTGCGGAGCCAGGCGTGGCGGCATAATCATGCCGTCATCATCACCATGGGTCATAATCATGCCGCCGATCAAACGGGTGGAAACGCCCCATGACGTCGTCCATGCATAATCTTTTCCGCCATCACGGTTGCTGTACTGAATCCCGGAAGCTTTCGCAAAATTCTGACCAAGGAAATGGCTCGTCCCCGCCTGCAGCGCCTTGCGGTCCTGCATCATGGCTTCAATACACAGCGTGCTCACCGCACCCGGAAAACGTTCGCCCGGTGTCTTTTCACCCACCAGCACCGGCATCGCCATAAATTCTTCAGCAAAGGCTTTGTAGACATCCAGCATTTTGCGGGTTTCTTCCCATGCTTCCTCTTCCGTTTCATGCGCGGTATGCCCTTCCTGCCAGAGAAATTCAGCCGTGCGCAGAAACAGGCGCGTACGCATTTCCCAGCGCACCACATTGGCCCACTGATTGATCAGCAGCGGCAGGTCCCGGTAACTTTCCACCCATTTGGCAAAAGTCGCGCCGATAATCGTTTCAGAAGTCGGCCGCACCACCAGCGGCTCTTCCAGCTCGCCCGCCGGAATCAGCCCGCCATCAGGACCTTCTTCAAGGCGATGATGCGTCACTACGGCGCATTCCTTGGCAAAACCGTCGACATGCTCGGCCTCTTTTTCCAGATAGCTCTTCGGGATAAAGATCGGGAAATAGGCATTCACATGGCCCGTATCCTTGAACATTTTATCCAGGCCCTTCTGGATATTTTCCCAAAGAGCATAGCCCCAGGGTTTGATCACCATACACCCACGGACATCACTGTTTTCCGCCAGATCCGCCGCACGGACCACCTGCTGATACCATTCCGGATAGTTTTCGTCGCGAGTGGGGGTAATCGCCGTTTTCTTCTGCTTAGCCATAATGTAATCCAGTAAGTAGTTATTAATTAATCGTTAATCGGCCAGGCCTATGCCCCGCACCAATAACAATTAACTATTCACAAATAACTGCCGGCAGGGCCGGCTCCAAAAATGAAGCGCGCAATCTACAGGGCACGCGCCGCGAATACACGCAAAAAAGTCGCTCGCATTCATCTGAAATCCGAATACCATACGCACCATGAATTTTACCGCCATAGACTTTGAAACCGCCACGGGCAAGCGCGACAGCGCCTGTGCAGTCGGGATTGTGACCGTAGAAAACGGAAAAATTACCGAGGAATATTATTCCCTGGTCCAGCCGCCGGGGAATGCCTATTTCGGAATGAATATTGCCGTGCACGGTATTCGTCCGCAGGACACACTGAATACCCCTACGTTTGATGAGCTCTATCCTGAGATCAGAAAACGGCTCCAAAACCGGACCATCGTAGCCCATAATGAAATATTCGACCGCTCCGTGTTAAAGCGCACGATGGAATATTATGACCTCTATTATGGAGAACTTGGACTGGCGGATCGGTGGGAATGCACGATGCGGATCTACAAGGCCAAAGGATTTGTGCCTTATAAACTAAACAGCTGCTGCGAACAGCTCGGCATCCCACTCAATCACCACGAAGCCCTCTCCGATGCCATTGGCTGCGCCAAGCTCTATCTCCGCCGGTAATACAAACACAAAGACACTAAGGTCTCTAAGTTATAAAATTTTGTGTACTTCGTGTCTTCAGCCTAGCTAGTGTTTAACGAATGTGGTGACATGTGGAGGGACGACACAACGGTGGTGCCAAACGCCGAGCGGGACACAAAAACGGGGGACCCAAAGGCCCCCTCTGGGGCGGCAAACCGCCCGCGGGCACAAAAAACGCGGCCGCCTAACGCCCCAAACAGAGGTCGTCCCTCCAATTGAATATTACGGCATCTTATCCGTGATGTGCTCTAGCCTTCATCCTTCTCAATCGAGTATTTGAGTACGCCGTTAAAGTAGGTCGGCATGGGCGACTCAAATGTCATGGGTTCTTTGGAGAAGGGATGCTTAATCATCAATGACGTGGCATGTAGGCATAGCCGTTTAACGCTCCTGTCTTTGATGCCGTATTTTTTATCCCCGGCCACAGGACAGCCGATATCCGCCATGTGCACGCGGATCTGGTTTTTCCGACCGGTATGCAGCCGGACTTCAAGCAGGCTGTAGTCGGCGGCCTCTCGAACTACTTCATAGGCGGTCTGGGAAAACTTTCCTTTTTCCGGATCCGTTACAGAATACATTTTATGAATGCTGTTTTCAGCCAGATAGGAAGTAACCATCCCCTTCTTATCCTTCGGGCAACCGCGGACGACGGCATAATATTTCTTTTTAAAATCCTTCCAGTTGTCCTGCAGGTATTCCTTGGCCTGCTCACTCTTGGCAAAGACCAGCACGCCGGAGGTATATTGATCTAACCGATGCACAATGAAGACGCGGTTCTTGGACTTCGAATTCCCCTTCTTCACATATTGATTCAACAGATAGTGCGCCGTGTTTTCATGCACGGTCTCGCTGGCAACGGTCAGCAGCCCACTCGACTTGTCAACCACAACAATATCCCAGTCCTCGTAGAGAATAGTCAGCCCCTTCGGATGGAACTTTTTAGGCGGCTGTTTGAAAGCTTTCTTCTGATGCATAACTATTCGTCGCCAAAGTTTTTCATTTTAGGAAGCACCGGTTTCGGCGGCTCTTCGCCCGGCTTCGGCTTTTTGGCGCGGATACCTTCCTTGGCCAGAATTTCCACATAAAAGGACGTCAGCTCCCGTTTTTCCGCATCATTGATACAACCGTCAATTTCGGCGAGATGAACCGCTTTTGCCTCTGCTTCGACGTCGCCGAATTTACAGTCGAAATCCCAGAAATCGACCCCATCCGGAAGCTCCTTACGGCGCTCACGCTTCACGTATTTGCGAACTTCATTCTTTACCGCTTCAATCCGTCGCGCATATTTAATTTTCGGGTGTACCAGCTCAAAGGTCTTTTTCATAGCGTTCTGCAGCTCACTTATCTGTAATTTCGGACGCCTGTTTTACCGTTCCCCCGATAAATAGCGAATCATTCCTTTGCTTTTCTGCCGGAACCGATCGGCTATGCGCCGAAGCGTTTTCGAAATACGGCCGGATCCAGATGGGTTCGTGCCAGCGCAGCATCACCGACACGGCGAATCGCCAGAATAAATGCCCCCGTCCTCAAGTCTGTCGCATGGTCTTTTGCTGTATCGCATACCGCCCGGTAGGCTTTCACCATCACCTTCTCCAGTTCCGCATTGATGCGGTCCAGCTCCCAGCGAAACTGCTGGACATTCTGGGTCCATTCAAAATAACTGACCGTAACACCGCCCGCATTGGCCAGAATATCCGGAATAATCAGAATGCCCCGTTCCAGCAGAATGGCATCCGCTTCCGGTGTCGTAGGAGCATTGGCCGCCTCCACCACAATACCCGCCTTCACCTGATGCGCATTTTCTTTGGTAATCACATCCTGCAAGGCGGCAGGAATCAAAACATCAGCATCCCAGGTGATAATGTCGAATGCCTCAAAAGTGGCTCCGCCGGGAAAACCATTAACCCCGCCCTTTTCAGCGACCCAAGCCGTTAGCGCAGCAACATCAAGCCCTTCATCATTTTCCACCCCGCCGGTATGATCGGCCACGGCAATAATTTTTGCCCCGTACCCGTCAATAAGTCGTGCGGCATGGCTACCGACATTCCCGAAGCCCTGAATCGCAACAGTCATATCTTCGAATGTTTTGCCCTGATCCATCAGGGCCTCCCGCAACGAAAGCATGACACCACGACCGGTGGCTTCCTCGCGCCCTTCCGATCCGAATAGTTCGAGTGGCTTACCGGTTACCGCAGATGGAGAAAACCCCTTGAACTTGGAATATTCATCCATGATCCAGCTCATCACTTTTGCATTCGTGTTCATATCCGGAGCGGGAATATCAATCGTCGGACCGATAAAGTCCTTCATCTTTTCAACAAACAGACGGGTTACCTGGGCAAGGTCCTTATCCGACATCGTATGCGGATCGCAGTCGATCCCCCCTTTTGCTCCGCCGAAAGGAATATCTACAACAGCCGTCTTCCACGTCATTAATCCGGCAAGAGCCGAAGCATGGTCCTCGTCCATCGAAGGGTGAAAACGCAATCCGCCCTTCATCGGTCCACGCGCATCGTTATGCTGAACGCGGTAGCCCGTGAAATAGCGCAACTCGTCATTACTGTCCTCAATGGCAATTTCGACCTTCATAGTCCGTTGCGGGGTCAGCAATATTTTCCGAATAATCTTGGGAAGATCCAGTATGTCAGCGGCCTTGTTAAAATAAAAATGCGTATCACTCAGCATAACTCCGATCTCCTGTTAAACGTGGATTACGATAATCGCAACAGTTTAGGTAGTTTCAGAAAACAAGCCAACTGAAATCAGCACTTCACATACCGCTGAACAGATCGTCATCAGGTAGCAATTCACCTTCATACCCGACATCGGTCGGAAGGTCTTTTCCGTTGGATGCTGCGACTGCCAACTCATCGCATCGCTCGTTTTCAGGATGATCGTTGTGCCCTTTCACCCATTTAAATTCAACTTTGTGTTCTGAACATAGATCCAGCAGTTGCGCCCACAGATCCGGGTTTTTAGCCGGCTTCGATGGAGACAGCTTCCAGCCTTTTGAACGCCATTTTTTTGCCCAGCCTTTAACCATGGCATTCACGACATATTTAGAATCGCTGGTCAAAACGACCTTACTTTGTTGCTTCAAGGCATTAAGTCCTTCGATACAGGCCAACAGCTCCATCCGGTTGTTCGTTGTTTTTCGAAAACCGCCGGACAGCTCTTTTTTCCGCCCCCCGGAAATCAGCACCACCCCATAACCGCCAGGGCCGGGATTTCCTTTACAGGCACCGTCCGTATAAATCTGAATTACAACATCCATATTTTTATCCACCGATTTCACTGATTACATGGATTTTAATCAGAGAAATCCGTGTAATCTGTGGATATCCCCATAGTTAAGAAAAGCTATGCAAGTTCGCGGAAAGAAATGCCGAGTTCCCGTTCCAGGCGGGCAATGCGCTTTTCGTCGTGTCGGTTAACCAGAGCAAGGGAGATTCCGCTTTTTCCTGCGCGCGCGGTGCGCCCGCTACGATGCGTATAGTATTCATTTTTTTCGGGTAACTGATGATGAATCACAAACGAGAGCCCTTCCACATCGATTCCGCGGGCGGAAACATCGGTCGTGATGAGAATGCGGGCGCGCTCTTTTTTGAACATGCGCATAATCTTATCGCGCTCGGTCTGCATCAGATCGCCATGCAGTACAACTGCGGATACATCGTGTTTTGCAAGAGCTTCACCAAAGGCAATGGTATCGGCACGCGTACGGCAGAAAATCAGACCGCGCTGTTCGCCGCGCGCTTTCAGGAATTCCACAATCCGCTCCAGCTTTTCGCCATCGGTGCACCGGATGTATTCATGCCGGATATTCGGATTGACGATATGCTTCTTATCGATTTTTAAAAACGGTGCATTGGCATCCAAATACTTGTGAATCATCTTTTTGATACCCTGCGGCATCGTTGCAGAAAACAGCCAGATATGACGCGAGCCTTTTGTCATTTTCATTACGGACTCGATATCTTCACGGAATCCCAGCTTGAGCATTTCATCCGCTTCATCCAGTACGAGGGTTTTAATTTGAGTAAGGTCCACAGCCTTACGGCGTACCAGATCCATTAACCGTCCGGGCGTAGCTACCAGCACCTGGGTTGGGCGCTTCAAAGACTCAATCTGCCGCTCAATCTTATCACCGCCGCAAACCACTTCGGAAAACATCCGGTCTGTATATTTAGTAAACTTAAAAAGCTGTTTCTGCACCTGCTTAGCCAATTCACGCGTCGGAGCCAGTACGAGTCCCTGAATATGCGATTGCTTCGGATCAATGGAGGCCAGCAACGGTAGACCGAATGCGGCCGTCTTGCCTGTACCTGTCTGCGCCTGACCAATAAAGTCAGTATCTTTTCCCAGAATCATGGGAATGGTTTTCGCCTGGATTTCAGTCGGAGTCTGAATGCCCAACTCTTCCAGTCCTTGAAGATAACCTTTGCCGATTCCCAGTTCTTTAAATGATTTCATAACCTGCTGTCCTGTTAGGGGATTTGATTGGAACCGGAGGAACCTGCACTTAAGAGGCTCTTTACTCCAGTTAATATTAAGGGAAAGTACTATGCCTGCTGCATAAAGGCCCGCACGAGGCGGAGGTCCGCATAGGTGACTTTATTGCCGGAAGCTTCAATGATTGAGCGCATGGACGCTCCAGAAAGACGATTAAACAACTCTTCGCATAAAATACGGGTGTCCGGCTCAATTAGCCGGTCAACATCCAGATCATGTCCATGCCCTTCCGAAAGCAGTGTTTCAATATGCTGACTGATGGTTCCTTCCGAGAGGTCCCGCACCGCGGCAATACCTTCCAGCGTCAGGCCCTGCTTAGCCATTTTCAGCGTTTCTTTGACCGTCTTTCCGGTTTTCGTTGTTTTGGATTTTTTAATCTTCAGCGGTACCTGCAGCACTGCGTGCTCTTCCGCCTCTTCCGGATGCATGTGTTTATACATCTCGATAATCGTCATGAATGTATCGCCATATTTTTTCAGCTTGGCATCACCGATTCCGGATATGCCTGACATCTTTTCCGGTGTATCCGGAAAATAGAGCGCCATCTCGCGCAGGGTACGATCGGAAAAAATAACAAACGGCGGCACACATTCCTCCTGAGCCAACCGCTGCCGCTCGGAACGAAGCTGGGCAAACAGCTTCTGGGAATAGCCGGCGGTCACTCCGGCAGGCGATGCCTGCTGGACATCCTTCTGGCGAATGACTTCAAACTGTTTCTTACCCAGCAGAACTTGTTGACCTTTCGGCGTCAGTTCGAGGGAGGAATGCTTTTCGGCATTCTGAAGAATGCAATCCTGTGCCAGCAGATCATCGATCACCCGCCGCCAGTATTTTTTATCCTGCTCTTTCCCGGCTCCGTAGGTCTTAAGCTGATCATGGCCGAACTGCTTTATTTTCTGCGTCTTTGCACCAACAACGATATCCGCAATATGCACCGCACCAAAGGTCTGCCCGGAACGATAAATGGCCGACATAATTTTCTGCGCCGGCACCGAGGCATCAATGGTTTCGACCTCGCCCATGCAGATGTCGCAGGTTTTGCAGTTTTCCTTTTTGTAGGTTTCACCAAAATACCCCAACAGGCTTTTTCGGCGACAGGCATTGGCTTCGGCAAACCGCACCATCTGAAACAACTGCTGCTCGGCAATCTTCCGTTCGTCCGGATCTTCGGTCTGCTCAATAAAATAGCGCACCCGGACAATATCGCTTCGGTTGAAGAATAAGCGGCAGTGGGAAGGCTCGCCATCGCGTCCGGCCCGGCCGGTTTCCTGATAGTAGCCTTCCATATTTTTCGGCAGGTCACCATGCAGCACAAAACGGACGTTTGATTTATCAATGCCCATTCCGAAGGCGATGGTGGCAACCACCACATGAACATCATCCCGGTTAAAACGATCCTGGTTTTCTTTACGCTGTTTTGGTGTCAGTCCTGCATGGTAGGCCAAAGCCTGAACCCCCTGCTCCTGAAGAAACTCGGCGGTCGATTCCACACTTTTTCTAGTGGTTCGATAGATGATGCCGGATTCGCCTTCTCGCTCTCGTAAAAAATGCAGTAACTGTATATCCAGATTGTCTTTGGGGACCACTTGGTAAAACAGATTGGGCCGATCGAACGAAGCACGCGTCAGATGCGGTTCACGCAAGCCGAGTTTGTTGACAATGTCGTCCGATACTTTGTGCGTAGCCGTTGCTGTGAATGCAGCAATGGGTGCCTTGGGGAAATGAATAACAATATTAGCAAGCGATAGATAATCCGGCCGGAAATCATGGCCCCATTCGGAAATACAATGCGCCTCGTCGATCGCAAAAAAGGAAACACTGGCCTGCTTCAGCATGATCATGAAGTCCGGCATGGCGAACCGTTCCGGGGATACATACAGCAGGTCCAGCTCTTCCCGTTCAATGGACTGATAAATCCCTATTCTATCTTTGGGTGACAACGTGCTGTTCAAGAACTCTGCATTAAGTCCGTTGGCTTTTGCCGCATCCACCTGATCTTTCATTAAGGAAATCAGCGGACTGATCACCACACAAAGACCATCCAGCATGTGTGCCGGAAGCTGATAACACAGCGACTTTCCCCCGCCCGTCGGCATCACCGCAAAGACATCGCGACCTTCGATAATGGTGGAGACAATTTCTTCCTGATTTGGACGAAAGGTATTGAAACCAAAGATCCGGTGCAGTGCGTCATGCATACTCATTCCCAAACCACCTTCACCTTGGGATACGTTGGGATGGTTCGGTCTTTGGTCAAAATCGTCATATTGTGCTTTTGTGCTGTTGCAATAATGATCCGATCAAACGGATCGCGGTGGATAGGCGGGAGCTGAGTGGAATCCATGGCTATTTCAGCATCCACTGGAATATCGTGAATTCCGAAAAGTTGCAGGTTCTCATTAACAAAATCCTTGCACGATCCATAGGTGTTGATTCTGTCCGCATTAGCAAGAAGTCCAATCTCCGTGGCGACTATCGATGAAATAAAAAGCCCCCCTGGGTCTTCGAGCATCATATCCAACACTTTTTTCGAGAGCATTTTCCGTTTGGATGCCAGCCAGATAAAGGTGTGCGTGTCGAGTAGAAGCATCAACGATACTCCTCAGGCCAAAGATCTTCAGTGGATTCAAGAGGATCACACTGGTAAACATCCTTTCCCTTATATTTGGGCAAAGGTTCCGGCAATTTTTTTTCTTTCTTCGATGGTTCGTGCACCACGATATCCACCACCGGTTCATTATTTTTACAGATCGTGTACGGTTCGCCGGTTTCCTGCACCTGTTTAATGACTTCGGACAAATGCGTTTTAGCTTCGTAAATATTGAGTCGCTTCTTCATTTCCAACCTCCGCAGGCACCCTAGTTGGTCAAGTTGGTTAAGTCAAGAATAACAAAGTTTAGGCAATGCATTATCTTTACACTTCAGCAGAGATACTTATTTGCCTGTTTTGAGATCAGCAATCCGCTGCATAATCAATGCGGCATGCGCGTCATATGCATCCCGTCCGGAACCCAACGCCTGGAAATCTTCCTGCGTGATCGGCTTACCATAGGTAATCTTTACCTTAAACGGTTTAATAAATTTTGCGCCCTTAGCATGCGCATCATAGGATCCATCAATATAAGCCGGAACCACCACACAGCCGGACTTTTCAATGATGAAACCGACTCCGCCTTTGGCTTCCTGCAGCTCACCATCTTCTGTACGCGTGCCTTCCGGAAACATGGAAACCACTTTGCCCTCTTTCAGCATTTTGATTGTCACGGTCAACGCCCGCCGGTCACCCGTACCCCTTGCCACCGGAATGCAGCCCACGGAGTCCATCCACCATTTACCGAAGCCCGGTTTCCAGAGCGTATTCCGCGCCATGAAATGAACCGGCCGCTTGCGGTAGCCCACGCCCACTACGGGCGGATCGAGATAGCTCGCATGGTTCGAAGCAATCATCACACCGCCCTCATCCGGAATATTTTCCGCACCTCGAATGCCCAACCGGTGCCAGACCAAAAGGAAGAGTTTAAACATCCGGGTTGACCAACGGTAAACCGGACTGCTCTGCATCGTTTCAACTTTAACCAGTTCCTTGCTCATCAATCGGCCCTCACCACATCCACCACCGTTTGAATAACCTCTTCGAGCGTCATCGACGTGCTGTCAATCACCTGTGCCCCAGGAGCAACCACCAGCGGATCTGTTTTTCGGGTGGAATCAATTTTATCGCGCTTTTTCAAGCTCTCCATCACCTCTTCCGCCTTCTCGCTTTCGCCGGCCGCAACCAATTCGCGGTAGCGCCGCATAGCCCGCTCTTCCGGATCGGCATCCAGATAAAACTTATACGGCGAGTCCGGAAAGACCACCGTCCCGATATCGCGGCCTTCCATCACCAGCGATCCAAAATTAGCCAACGACTGCAGGCTTTCCACCACAAACTTCCGTACTTCCGGAATGGACGCGACATTCGCCACGGATTCACGGACAGCTTTCTCTCGGAGCTCCTGCACCGGGACATCGCCATCAATAGAAAACGTTGAAGCACCATCCTGCACAAAAAAGTCCCATTCGGCATCATGCATCACATTCAGCACGGCAGTTGAATCTTTCGCATCCACCCCTTTTCGTATAGCCTGCCAGGTTACCCCGCGGTAAAGAGCCCCCGAATCCACATAGGTAAAACCCAGTTCAGCCGCTACCCCTTTCGAAACCGACGATTTTCCCGAAGCCGAAGGCCCATCAATTGCAATTGCTTTTCCCATATTCTCTCCAAACATCCTATATATCGTCTATCCACAGATTTCACTGATTACTGAGATTAAAAAAGAATCTGTGTAAATCCGCGTAATCAGTGGATCTAAATAATCATAATACCTTGCCGCCAAGCTGTTCCATATGTTGCCAGAATTCCGGATACGACGTATCCACACAGCCGACGTTATCTATCATTATCGCCCCGTTGCTAAAGCTGTTCAAAACCGCGATCGACATGGCAATCCGATGATCCCCATGACTCTCAATCACAGCATCCGGAGTTTTTAAATCTGCAGGACCGGTCACGATCATACCGTCCTCTTTTTCTTCCACCTCGACACCGAACAGCCGCAGGTTTTTCACCATTTCGGCAATGCGGTCGGATTCCTTTACTCTGAGTTCCGCGGCATCACGAATATCGGTCTGCCCCTCGGCCAACGCACCGGCAACCGCAATAATTGGCAGCTCATCAATCAGATTCGGAATTTCGTCGCCTTCAATAACCGTACCTTTCAGCTGAGCACCCCGGACTTTAATATTTCCGTAGGGATCACCCTTCTCTTCTGTAACGGTAACTTCAATATCGGCGCCCATGCGCTTCATCACATCCAGCAATGCTGTGCGGCGCGGATTCAGCCCGACGTTATCAATGGTCAACTCGGCACCGGGCCTAGCGGCCACGGCAACGATCCAGAATGCGGCCGATGAAAAATCGCCCGGCACCACGAAGTCGCGCGCCTTAAAACGCGGCCCTTCCTCGCCAAAACCCTCAATCGAAATTTCCAGTCCGTTAATGCAGATCGGTATATCCAGCGCCTGAAAAAGTTTTTCGGTGTGGTCTCGCGTTGGCCGAGGCTCAATTACAGTCGTCTTGCCATTTGCATAGAGTCCGGCCAGCAGCACACAGGATTTTACCTGGGCCGATGCCATCGGCAGCAGGTAGCCGATGCCTTCAAGGCGGCCACCCGCAATCATCATGGGCAACGTGCCTTTTTTACCGGAGAGTCCAATACTCGCCCCCATCAATTCAAGTGGGTGGCGGATACGCCCCATGGGACGGGATGAAAGAGAATCGTCACCGATCATCGCCACTTCAACACCGGCACCGGCAACCAATCCGGCCAGCAGCCGTGTACCGGTTCCTGAGTTACCCATGTTAAGTGCTTCTTCGGGCTTTTGCAGTTTGCCGGCAACTCCGGTGATATAGAGCGCATCATCACGGAAATCCGCTTTAGCCCCCATCTGCTCCATAGCCGACAGCGTACTGCGCGCATCTTCACCGTTGAGATAGCCCGTTACCTTAGACGTGCCATCTGCGAGTGAAGCCAACATGGCCACACGTTGTGAAATACTTTTATCGCCGGGAACTTTTACGCTCCCTTCCAGCTTTGCCGGATATACTGTTTTACTGCTCATAAAATTGAATCCACAGATTGCACGGATTACATGGATTAAATCTGAGTAATCCGAGCAATCTGTGGATTACTCCTATTTTTTTAGAAAACGGTTTAATTTTAAAATTTCGTCACGGTCATCCCGCGCGTCTTCCAGCCATTTACGGATGTCGTCGCTATTGCCGCTTCGCAGGATTTGAATGAGTCCCTGCAGTTCTTCATGAAAACGATCCAACTCTCTTTCGAGCGCAGAACGGTTGGTATCGATTATATCCACCCACATGTCGGATGATCCGGATGCGACTCGTGTGGTATCTTTAAATCCGGTTCCGCAAAAGTCGGCCTTTGCCTCCGGATTCCCATCAGCAACGGACCGGGCAAGCGCGGCGGCAACCATATGCGGCAGGTGGCTTGTGGAGGCCAGCATGGCATCGTGCTGATCCGGCGACATTTCAACCACTTCGGAACCCGCCATTTTCCAGAGACAGGAAACTGCAGCTTCTGCGTCAACCGGAGTATCTTCTGACGGACACACAATGGTTAAACGGCCTTCATACAAATCCGGATTTCCGGCATCCAGCCCGGTCTTTTCCGATCCGGCAATAGGATGAGATCCCACAAAAAATGCCGCACTGCCAGCAAACAACGATTTCATGGTTTTAAGCAGTTCAGACTTGGTGCTGCCCACATCGGTGACCACTGCTCCCGGTTTAAGGGATCCGACAATATCTTCTGCCAGCTGGGCAATGGTCCAGATCGGGACGCAGATCACCACAACATCTGCTTCTCGTACAGCCTCTGCCGGATCAGCGAAAACTTCGTCGAGCATACCGGATTCCAGTGCCTGGACACGTGTTTCTTCCCGACGGGCATATCCCGTAATATTCCCGGAAAAACCGCGCTTTTTTAAGCCAAGCGCTAATGAAGCCCCCATGAGGCCCAATCCAAGAACTGCTATATTTTGCGGTTTATCCATTTTGGCTACCAATGATTAAGGAAGTAAGCGGGCATTTTCCAAGGATTAGGGATTAATTCAACCCTAAAGCCCCTGTCTCATCATCTTCCTTAAATATAATACCATTATGGTTCTATTTATTAATTGACATAAACTCCATTCATTCCATTATAGCGGCAGTTGAAAACGAAACTTACAGGAGGCTTATCATGGCTTATGAATTACCGGAACTGACTTATGAGTATGATGCTCTCGAACCGCATATCGATGCGCGTACCATGGAAATCCATCATTCCAAACATCATCAGGCATATGTAAACAACGTCAATGCGGCCCTTGAAGGTACAGGTCTTGAAGGCATAGAAGTCTGTGAACTCTGCAGCAGGCTCGACGAGCTCCCCGTTGAAAAACAGGCTGCTGTCCGGAATAACGGTGGTGGACATGCAAACCATACCTTCTTCTGGACGGTAATGGGTCCGAATGGCGGCGGCCTGCCCTCGGGAGATCTTGCATCGGCCATCAATAGTTCATTCGGAGACTTTGACGCCTTTAAAGATGCGTTCAGCAAAGCAGCAGCTACGAGGTTCGGCTCGGGATGGGCTTGGCTCTGCAGACACGACGATGGAAAGCTGAGCGTCTGCTCCACCGCCAATCAGGATAATCCGTTAATGAAGGATGTTCCCTGCAACGGACGGCCCATTCTCGGACTCGATGTCTGGGAGCATGCCTATTACCTGAACTATCAGAATCGGCGCCCCGACTACATAGCCTCGTTCTTCAATGTAATCAACTGGGACCAGGTTGCTGAATACCACGCAAAATAAACGTCGACAGACAGAATAAAAAAATAAGCCCGGTCGCAATTGCAACCGGGCTTAAAATTTGGCCTCTACGATACGTGCGCCATAAATTCCCTAGAGCATTTTCTGTTAAATTTGTCGTTCGGTGCTGGGCAGGCAGGATCGGCGTGTTGCCCAAATCAACAAGAACTACACAGACTGATTGAGTCTTGCTGGC
>CAZAPF010000063.1:0-20123 GCA_964486885.1 uncultured Verrucomicrobiota bacterium | reverse complement strand
CGCAGGTTCCACCTTAAGTTCACCGATCCGTGGTCTAAGATTGGGGGCAGGCGCAACCCTCTCTGCTCTGAAGAGCTGTTTACTGCTGATATTAAAATCAATCAAGACTAATCCGATGGTTAATTACGTAATTATGGGCGGGCTAATTGGCGTTTGAAAAAGAAACGTATTAACGGGGAGGGGCTTAACTTAAGAAACTTCAAAGCCCATGGCTTTAATCTTTCGAGTGAGATCTTCGCCGGCGTTGGTTGGTTTTACAGTGGTGTTCATGAACTCGCGGCGCATTCGGTAGTTTTTGCGCAGGGTGTCAAAGTTTTGGGCCCGGCTGATTTCACAGTGGACTGCGGCTTCCCGAATTAAAGTGTCATCGGTGGTGATATCGTAAATTTTTCCGATGATTTCAAAAAGAATCTCCTCGTCCGAGCGCGCGGTACAGTCGATCTCAATGACCGGTACATCGGGTGCGCGGAGTGATGCTGCAATATTCCAGGTCTTGGGGATTTCGAAAAAATTACACAGCTCGTTATAACAGGCGATCGTACCGTTAATCTTTCCTTCATAGGAATGTCCTGCAATATGAGGCGATGCCAGGTCAGCCTGTTTCAGGATGTCTGTCCTGAATGAAGGTTCGGGGCTCCAAACATCGATGATCATTTGCGATACAGCCCCCCCGGATTTGGCATCGAGCAGGGCGTCGTAATCACAGACACTGCCTCTTGCAGCATTGATAAATACCGCCCCGGGCTTGAGCTGTTCAAAGAAACGATAGTCGGCCAGATGGTTCGTAGGCCAGGGTTTATTTTTTACCAGCGGCACGTGAAGGGTAATAATATCCGATGCCTCCAGGACATTTTCCAGCGGCATAAAATCGGGGTCGGCCGAGATGGCTGAAAGCGGCGGATCATTGCGCAGCACATCCATTCCAAGCGCATGACACTTTTTCACTACCCTGCTGCCGACATTGCCGCAACCCACGACACCTATGGTTTTACCTTCGAGAGAAAATTCATGACGCCGGCCCAGTTCCAGCAGGGCGGCAACCAGGTACTCAGAAACACTGTTTGCATTACAGCCGGGAGAGGCGCACCAGTAGATTCCCTGAGATTCAAGCCAGGTCTGAGCAATATGATCGGTACCTGCTGTTGCGGTTCCTACAAATTTAACCGGAGTTCCCCTAAGCAGTTCTTCCGTGATCTTGGTTTTTGACCGGACAATAAGTGCATCGGCATCGAGCAGATGATCGCGAGAGATTTCCCGGTCAGGGATTACGGTCGTTTTTCCTGCGTGGGATAATGCTTCCTGGCCCAGCAGTACGGTTTCTGCGCAAACGATCTTCATACCTGCAGTTTCTGCTTAAGCACGATGCGGCTCAAGTTCGAATGTCAGGAAAATCAACGTTGGCGACGGAATTCCTGATCCTTCACGGAGGGGTGAAATTTGGTGTGTTGTTTATGGCGTGCATGTGTGGAATTTTTTTTCCACAGGTGGGGAAACCAGAATTTTGCGGTGGCGAGAATGCTAAGCAGGATGCTTAAAATAGCGGTTACAATCAGTGTTAAGACACCCTGCTGTTTATAATGTCCGGTACCTTCCTCTTTAGCAAAAAAAGACATCGCCAGCAGTAGACCGACAACCAGAATAAGGATCAGGCCACCCGTCACCATTGGGTGTGGACGCATAGTGAAATGCGGAACTTTTCCTCTAGTCATCTGCATAGGTTCTACCTAATGAATTTAATACGGTTCCAGGTTATATCCTGCCTATATAAATAAATATTTTGGATAAACAGGAGACGTATCTATCACCATTCAGGGATTTGTTTGAAGTAAAAAAGAGAGCGAATAAGCATTGTCGGTTATGAGCGGCCTTCATTTTTCCCGCGAAATGAATGGCGCGCACATGAGTGCAAAGGGGTTTTTGTTTTTGTGAATCAATGTAAATGAGTTAAAAGTATGTAAGAATAATAAAAAAGAACTTGTCCAAACATTAACCTTTGATACGTTTTTTATTCAACGGCGTCTCTGGTGGTATTCATGACTTGCAGCCGAGGCCCGTTTCGTAAAAGAGGAATAAGCAGGTAAATCATGTATCAGATAAAAAAGAGTGACAGCCATCTACTCGTACAACTGAATGAATGTTTTGATGCAAATACCGTCAGAACGATTATCCATCATGTAACGATGATGAAGGAATTTCCGTGCACGAATGATATTTGGTTAATCGGGAAGCATCAGGCCCATATTAGACTTGGCGAGCTGGATACGCTGGTACGGGACTATCATCATCACTGCCCCGAAGACTCCACGCGAACCAAGACTGCTGTTGTAGCCGAGCTTGGGCTGACGCAGGCTATTCTTGAACTTTGGGTGAATGCCGTCAAAAAAAAGGTTCCATTCGATATAAGGCTGTTCCAAACCCTGGAGACAGCAGAAGCATGGCTGGGAGTAAGAGAATCGCTGGTCGCTTGACCTGACTGTCCGCTTTGTATTCTTGGTGGTGCCAGCTTAGTCTTAGTGTATTGCCAACCGGACCATTGCGTCACAGTAGATGAATTCCCCTGACTGTATTAAAGGCAATCTTAAATACGGGTTGCCATGAATAAAGTCAGCCGTTATAAATTGCGGCCTTCATTTGCTCGGGTGGCGAAATTGGTAGACGCAAGGGACTTAAAATCCCTCGGCCTTAGGCTGTGCGGGTTCGAGTCCCGCCCCGAGCACCACTCTTTAATTCGGGCTCTCCCCCGTCTTTGAGGGAGAGCCGAGCCTAATGATGAATATTATTATAAAAACAGTTTGTACCGTTGTTGCAGCAGGCATGTTCTGTGGCTGCACAGCAACCACGAAACCTGATCCCGTAGCTCCTGGTGCGACCCCGACTTTCGGCACGATCACCCTGATTCGTACAGAAGCGGAGCCGACAGCGCCGTCTGTTCAGGTATTGGTTGATTATGAGATTGTTGCCGTCGTGGATAACCATTCACATGCCACATTTGAATTACCTCCGGGTACGCATTTTCTGACCTTTAACTGGCCGGATACGCCTATTACGTTTGACGATGAAGTTACCGTGGAGCTTGAGGGAAATGATCATAAATATATTTCCGTGCTGCACCGGATTGAGATACCGGAATATGTAAAGACGGAAGACTCCACCGATTACACCATGATCGAAACACTCGCGGCCTTTGAGCTGCCAGCCAAATTTGCGCGCGGGGTGATCAAAAACCTGGACGAATCCCGAGATGCCAGGGATGAACTTAAGTATCACTTCAGCGACTAATATTCTGGGTTGGGCGGATAACAAAGCTTGAGATGTCTCCTCACTTCACTTTTAAAATGATATCTAATGGGCTGGGGCTGTTGTCTCCAGTGGAAGTATGCCGACAGTCAGCCCGCGCGGCTGGCGGCCTGAGTGAAGGTTTCGGGCGGGATGCCGTACACGCGCTTGAAAACCCGCGAAAAGTGATAGGGGTCGGCAAAGCCGACCTCTTCTGCTACCTGCTTGATCAGCAACTCGCCTGAGCTCAGCAGATCGGCAGCTTTGCCCATTTTAAGGCGGGTGAGCAGCTGGAGCGGGGATTCATCTGCAAAGCGTTTAAACAGGCGTGAAAGATAGGCCTGATCCACAAAGCATTTCTCGGCGGTATCAGCTATGTTCGTAATCGACAGATAGTTGCGCTCGATATACTGGCGGCATCGTAAATAGGTCTGCCACGCCGGTGAAAAGGCAGCTTCCGGATCCATGGAACAATCGTCGGCTGTAAGGATGAGTTGTCGCAACAGCAAGGTGCACAGGGCATCGCGGTTGCGGCTTTCCGTGTTTCCTGTGGTAATCAGGTTTTCAAAAATACTGCGGATACGGAATGGCCGGGAAACAAATAAAGGCTGCCCCTTAAGAAAATCGGTTGATTTCAGCAGCTCGACCAATGCGCTCCCTGAAAAATCCACAAAATGTTTGAGCATCGGATGCTTGGTGTCGGTTTCGATGATATGCCGGGTTCGTGGCCCATAGCAATAGATGGCGCCAGGGCGAAGGGGATAGCTGTTGCCATTCATGGTCAATGTGCCGCGCCCGGATGAAACAAACTCAATAGAATAGAATTTAAAGGTATTTCGCTCAATGCGGTAGGAGGGTGAGCACTGTTCCCGGCCGCCGCAAACCACCGATTCTGTGTGGGTCTTTTTTGGGGTCAAATTTAGATAGTAATATTCGCCGGACGAAACCTGTGTAGAAATAAATGGCGCTTTATTTTCCTTCATAATAAACCCCGTTACATTAGTTATTTCCACAGGCTGTTCCCGTTAATAACAATTGTAAAGTCAAAAATATCCATCATGTGGTCAAGTCGGTGCATTGGCGGAATAGATATATCCGGATAACTTATGCCCTTGTTCGATACGGCTCCAGATGCCGTTTGCTTATTTAAATGTATGTTAACAACCAACGAAGGAGAGCATCATGTCCGAAGAATTAAAAACGACTTTCGTGATGGCGGAAGACGGTGTTGATCCAAACATTGTTCCAACTAAGACCCTGAACAACGGCGAAAAAATGCCGGCGATCGGAATGGGTACATTCGGTTCTGACCGTTTCACCAACGTACAGATTGCCAATGCGGTGGTCGGTGCTGCTGAATATGGCCAACGCGCATTTGACTGTGCCTCCGTGTACGGAAACGAAAAAGAAATCGGCGTTGCGCTGAAAGTTATCCAGGACGGCGGCGTTCCGCGTGAAGAGCTCTACATTACTTCCAAGGTGTGGAATGACATGCACGGCGCCGGTCAGGTTATTGCTTCATGCAAGCAGTCGCTTGAAGATCTGCAGCTCGACTACCTCGACCTTTATCTCGTGCACTGGCCGTTCCCGAACTTCCACGCGAAAGGCTGCTCGGTTGATTCCCGCAGCCCGGATGCGAAGCCCTACATTCATGAAAACTTCATGAAGACCTGGGCGCAGATGGAAGAGCTCGTTGAAATGGGCCTCGTTAAAAGCATTGGTACGTCCAACATGACTCAGGCTAAGATGGAGCTGTTGCTGGCCGACGCTAAAATCAAGCCGACCGTTACCGAAATGGAAATCCATCCGCACTTCCAGCAGGATGACCTCTACAACTACTATGTTGAAAATGCCATTCAGCCTATCGCGTTCTGTCCGATCGGATCCCCGACCCGTCCGGACCGCGACAAGACTGAAACCGATACCGTTGATATCGAAGATCCGGTAGTGAAGAAAATTGCCGAACGCCTCGGCGTACACCCGGCGGTGGTCTGCATCAAGTGGGCGATTCAGCGTGGCCAGGTTCCGATTCCTTTCTCGGTATTCGAGCCGGAATACCGCAGCAACCTGAAGTGCGCGCTGCCGGAATACATGACGATCACCGACGAAGAAATGGCCGAGCTGGCGACGATCGACAAAAAATGCCGCTTGATTAAAGGCCAGGTATTCCTCTGGAAAGACGGTCAGACCTGGGAAGACCTTTGGGACGAAGACGGCGTTATTGCTGACTAGTTCCAGTAATAGGAAGAAGGACGGAACCCGGCATGCGCCGGGTTCCAAACCATTTTTCAATAGAGGGGTCTATTGCTAACCAAGGAGAGAGAGTATGAGTGAAGAAAAGAAGATACCCGTAGTTCCGGCGACACTCTTGGGATCGTTTATTCTGGTAACCACGTTATTTTCGTTGTGGGGATTTGCCAATGATATTACCAATCCGCTGGTGGCGGCTTTTAAGGCGATTTTCGATAATCTGTCGAATGCCCAGAGCAGTACCATTCAGTTTGCCTTTTATGGCGGCTATGCCACGATGGCTATACCGGCGGCTTTGTTTATTCAAAAGTTTTCGTATAAAGCGGGCATCCTGTTGGGATTGGCTCTTTATGCCACGGGGGCACTGCTCTTTATCCCGGCTGCAAATACCATGCAGTTTTTCTGGTTCCCGGTATCTCTGTATATCCTGACCTTTGGTCTGGCGTTTCTTGAGACCACCGCAAATCCGTTCATCCTCTCCATGGGGCCGGAAGAAACGGCCACGCAGCGCCTGAATCTGGCACAGGCCTTCAATCCGATCGGTTCGCTTACCGGAATGTTCGTGGCCAGTAAGCTGATTCTGGCTAAACTTTCCACCACCCAGTTCCGTGACGCCGAGCTCGATGCTCATCCGGAATATGACGCGATGCCCGCAGCTGAGGTTAATGCAAAAATTACAGAAGCGTACGAAGCATTTAAAGCGGCCCAGCCTGATGTATATATAGCGAATCAAATTTCCGATGTTTCGATCATCCGCAATCCCTATGCAATTCTCGGAGTCGTTGTGTTGATCATGTTTGTTATTTTTGCCTTCAAAAAAATGCCGGTCGTTTCTCATTCACATGAAAAGGTGCATCCGGTTGAGAGTGCCAGACGCCTGTTCAAAAACAACTGCTGGTGGGAAGGGGTTATTGCGCAGACGTTCTATGTTGCCGCCCAGATCACCTGTTGGACTTTTGTGATTCAGTATGCCATGGAAAATGTTCCAGGCATGACATTGTCAAAAGCGCAGAATTTCAATATTGCGGCCATGGGAATCTTTCTCATCAGCCGTTTCGTTTGTACGTTCCTGCTGAAATATCTGTCACCGGGTAAACTGCTCATGCAGCTTTCCGCGTTGGCTGCGGTACTTATGCTGTGCACAATCTTCCTGCAGAACTTTGCCGGACTGATTTGTCTGGTGGGTATTTCCGGCTGTATGTCACTCATGTTCCCGACCATTTACGGTATTGCTCTCGACGGTACGGGCGAAGATGCAAAGATCGGTTCTGCCGGCCTCGTATTCGCCATTGTAGGTGGAGCGCTGATGCCGTTGGGAATGGGCTTTATCATGGATGGCGACGGCATTGGTATGCTCAATGCCGTTAGTGCATCCTTCTTCATGCCGTTTCTGTCGTTCATCATCATTGCGATCTTCGGATTCCGCACCTATACCATCCATCATAAAGAAGAAGCATAACCAGGAGATCAAAAATGCTTAAAGGAATTGACCCGATTGTCAGCCCCGACTTGTTGAAAATCCTCGCCGAAATGGGGCATGGCGACGAAATCGTACTGTCCGATGCACACTTCCCGGGGCACACGTTCTGCCCGAAGAATGTGCTGCGCGGCGATGGCCTGCAGATTCCGGATCTGCTCGAAGGCATTATTCCGCTCTTCGAGCTCGACAGCTATGATGATCCGCTGATCATGATGGCTGCCGTTGAAGGCGATGAGCTGGATCCGCAAGTGGAAGCCGACTATTTGGCCGCCATTAAAAAGGCTGCGCCCGACGCCCCCGGTGTTACACGCATCGGCCGTTTCGAGTTCTATGACCGCGCTGAAAAGGCCTATGCCTGTGTGATTACCGGAACCACCGCCAAGTATGGAAACATTATCCTGAAAAAGGGTGTAACCCCCATCGGTTAAGCGATGGTGACGATTGAAAAGTGAGGCGTGATTGCTTTGCGCGGAGCCGACTGGAAGTCGGCGATACGTACCGCCGCCATCTTGGCGGCTTCCGCCGCTCGGAATGAATCACGCCTCACCAATCACGTCTCACGAAACCATGAAAACAATCTATTTCATCCGACACGCCGAGAGCGAAGCGAATAAGCAGGATGTTCTTGCTTCGCGCATGGCCTTCCCGCTGTCCGAAAAGGGCCGGCAGGATGCCGCGGATATTGCGGCGGAGTTTCGGGCGTTGACCTCGCTGGATCGTATTATCTGTTCTCCGCTGCCTCGTGCGCAGCAAACCGCAGCGCCGATTGCGGAAGCGTTCGGATTAGAGGTGGAAACGGACGAGCGTTTGACGGAACAGGACCTCGGGCATTTTGCGGGGCTGACCTATACCGAGCTGGATGATCGACAGGATTATATGCACGATCGCACCAAACGCTGGGACTGGGTTCCGGAAGGCGGCGGTGAATCCTACGAAATGATTGCCCGGCGACTGAACCCCTTCTTCAAGGATCTCGAAAAACTAGAGGGTGAAAATGTCCTGTTTGTCACACACGCCGTTACCATGCGCATTATCCGGGCAACGCTCGAGCAGACGCTGCCGGAATATCCGCACGTCATCGCTAAAAACGGCGAGATTTGGAAAATCAACTTTACCGGCTTTGGAAATACCCATGAGGTGGAATCCATCTTTCTGGGCGATGCCAAGCATTCAGTCTCCCGGGCCTAGTTACGAATCACGCATTACGAATTATTAAAAACCGAAGGTTTAAAAATGACTGAATATATTTTGAGTATAGATGTAGGAACATCGAGTACGAAGACCGTGTTGTTCGATACGGACTTTAATGTGGTGGCAACCGCCAAAAAAAAATATGACACGTTCTATCCCCATGCGGGCTGGGCAGAGCAACCTGCAGAACAGTGGTGGGATGCCCTGAAAGAAAATACAAAAACCATGCTCGCCGAGAGTGGTGTTGATTCGGCGGACATTATTGCGGTTGGTATTGATGCTTTTTCAACTACGGTTGTACCGGTTTGCGAGGACGGGAACGCACTTCGGCCGGGGTTGATATGGATGGATCGCCGGTCAGCAAAGCAGGCCGATTGGATCCGCGACAACCTGGGGGAAGAAACCTGGGAAATCAACGGCAACGTATCCGATGCGGGCAACCCGGCGCCCAAGATCATGTGGATTAAGGAAAACGAACCGGAAATTTATGAAAAGACCCATATGTTCCTGCATGCCAACGGGTATCTGGTTCATCAGTTGACCGGCGAATATTCCATGGATATTTCCGAAGCGGGACTGTCGCAGTTCTGTAATACCAAGACCGGTGAATATTCCGATGTGCTGCTGGATGGTTGCGGAATTGATCGCGCCAAACTCCCGAAGATTTATAACTGCACCGATGTCGTAGGCAAGGTGACTGCTGCATCTGCAGAGCTGACCGGTCTGACCGAAGGCACTCCGGTTATCGCCGGATCCATGGATAACGTGGCGGCCGGCCTCGGTGCAGGGGTTTCGAAGGGTGGGGAGGTATTCATTTCCGGGGGAACAGTCACCACGAACAATGTGTGTCTCAGTGAGCCGAAATATAACAAAAACCTACATGTCTATCCGCATATTGTGCCGGGCACATGGATCACGGCAGGCGGCACCGATTTCGGTGGCGCAGTCATCCGGTGGTTCAATGAAGAGATTCTTGAGCTGGAAGACTATCAGGAGCTCGATAAACTGATCGACACTTCTGTGGCCGCCGAAAGTTCTGTGATTTTTCTTCCGTATATGGTGGGCCAGCGCTGTCCGATCTGGAACGACAATACAACAGGCGTGGTGATGGGACTTAAACCGACCACCAGCCGCCGCGACTTTACCCGCGCCGTGATTGAAGGCACGACCTATGGTTCCCGCCATGTGCTCAATATTGCGGAAGAAGAAGGTGTGGATATCACCAGCGTGAAGATCACCGGTGGCTCAGCCAACTCGGCGGTTTGGGTTCAGATCTTCTCGGATGTACTCAACAAACCGATTGAAATTCCGGGTGCGGTTGATCTGCCGCCGCTGGGGGTGGCCATTGCTGCCGCCTATGGCGTTGGTGCCATCAAGAGTTTTGATGAAGCCATTGCAAAGATTCCGACCCGGGCAAGCTTTGCCCCGGATGCTGATAATCATGCGTATTACAGCGATATGTATAAAGTATTCCGCAACCTCTACCGAAATGTGATCGGGGAATTCGATGCGCTGGCAGAGATCAATAAGAAGTATGGAAAAAAGAAGTCCTAGTTTTAGATAAGTAGAAATAAAACCCACTGGAGAATTAAATGAGAGCAGCATTGAGAAAAGGCCTGAAAAAGGTCGAATGCATTGAAATGGACAAGCCGACTCCCGAAGCGGATGAAGTGCTTGTTGCCGTAAAATCCTGCGGGATTTGCGGATCGGATATTGTGCGGGTACAGGAAGAAAATCCACGCTGGGACGAAGTCGTTCTTGGTCATGAATTTGCCGGCCAGATCGTTGCCGTCGGCGAAAATGTGGAAGGTTGGAATGTAGGCGACCGTGCCTCCGCCGCTCCGCTCATGCCCTGCATGAAATGTGATAAATGTGCGCAGGGCAACTATTCCCTCTGCAAAGGCTACAGCTTTATCGGCTCCCGCGTTCAGGGTGCCTTCGGCGAGTTCCTGCGGGTTCCTGCAAAGAACCTCGTGGCCATCGGAAACCTGTCCTACGATCAGGCGGCATTCATCGAACCGATTACGGTTTGTCTGCACCCGATCCTGCGCCTTGAAAACCTGCTGGGCAAGGACGTCGTTGTAACCGGCGCCGGTACCATCGGCCTGCTGGCTATCCAGATTTTCAAAGCGATGGGCTGCAAAAATATTGTTGCGTCCGACGTGGCTCCTGGAAAACTGGAAATGGCAAAAACGATGGGTGCAAACATTGTCTGCAACCCGATCGAAGAGTCGTTGGAAGATGTCTGCGAGCGTGAACTCGAAGACGGTGCACACGTCGTATTCGAATCATCCGGAGCCGGACCGGCCAAGATTTCCGCCATGGCGATTGCCCGCGGCCGTGCAACAGTTCTGCTTGTTGGAACCGCACACGGTCCGCTTACCTTTACAGGACCGCAGTTTGAATCCATTTCGCGTAAAGAACTCAATGTGGTCGGTTCATGGATGAACTATTCCGCGCCGTTCCCCGGTGCCGAGTGGACCACGGCCGCATGGATGATGGATGCGGGCCTGATCGATGTTGAGCCGCTGCAGACGCACACCTTCCCGGTTGAACAGATCCAGGACGCCTATGATGTCATTTACGACAACAAAGAGCTCTGGGCGAAGGTCATGATCAACTTCTAGCATTGCCGAATGTCGATTGATGATTGCAGATTGAAAGGAAGAGCTAACCAATCGGCAATCGGCAATCGAAAATCATAAATCTTAAATTCCGAAGGAAAAATTATGAGCGCAGTAGATAAATATGTACAGATTCTGGCCGATAACCGCGCCGGAAAGGGGACGGGGATTTATTCCATCTGTTCCGCACAGTCCACCGTTTTGGAAGCTTCCATGCTTCAGGCAAAAAAGGATGAATCCATCCTGCTGATCGAGTCCACCTCTAACCAGGTGGATCAGTTTGGCGGATACACCGGCATGAAGCCGGCCGACTTCGTGGCCTACGTGCACGGCATTGCCGAGAAGGTGGGCTACAACAAAGACGACATTCTGCTCGGCGGCGACCACCTTGGTCCGAATGCCTGGCAGAGCGAAAACGCCGGTCCCGCAATGGAAAAGGCACTGACCTTGATTGCGGAATATGTAAAGGCGGGCTACCAGAAGATCCACCTCGATGCGTCCATGTTCTGCGCCGACGACGAAGGCGACCGCCATCAGCCGCTGGCTGATGAAATTGTTGCTTCGCGCGCCGCGGCCATGGCCAAGGTGGCGGAAGAAACGCACAGCGAATTCCGTGCGGGTCAGCCGAAGCCGGTTTACATCATAGGCACGGAAGTTCCGATTCCCGGCGGTGCCCAGGAAGAGGAAGAAACCGTTACGCCGACCTCACCGGCCGACGCCATCAAAACCATCGACGTGACCAAGGCCGCATTCGAAGCGGAAGGACTGAGCGAAGCATGGGGACGTGTTTATGGTGTTGTTGTTCAGCCCGGTGTTGAATTTGGTGATGACCAGGTGTTCCACTATGATCGCGAAGCGGCCAAGGGCCTGAGCGAAGAAATCATGAAGCAGGATCGTTTTGTATACGAAGCGCACTCCACCGACTATCAGTCCGAAACCGGTCTGACCAAACTGGTGGAAGATCATTACTGCATTCTGAAGGTCGGTCCGTGGCTGACCTTCGGTTACCGCGAAGCGCTTTTTGCGCTCGCGATGATTGAAGAGGAAATGCTCGGTCCGAAAGGCATCGAGACCTCCAAACTGCGTGAAGTCATTGACGCCGTAATGGTTGAACAGCCGAACTACTGGAAAAAGTATTATCCCGGCGACGAAGTGGAGCAGGCGTATAAACGCAAGTACAGCTTCTCGGACCGTTCACGCTACTACTGGCCGAATGAAAAGATTCAGGCGGCCGTTGCCAAACTGGTTTCCAACCTGAAGGAAAGCGGCATCTCGCTATCCCTGCTGAGCCAGTATATGCCGAACCAGTATAATGCCGTCAGCGAAGGCTCTATTGCGAATGATGTTGAGGAAATCATCATCAACCGCACGCAGGACGTGATCGGTATTTATGCCCGTGCCTGCAACATGGCAAAGTAACAGACTGTTTATAAGCCATGGTTCAAGGTGTAGTGCGGGCTTCTTTCGAAGAAAGAGCGCGCAAGTCAGGCGGGAAACGCGGTCTTTCCTGCGGAAAGAACCACGTACTACACCGCTTTGCGGAAAATCAGAACTTTATCAGCAAGCTCATAAACCGTTTGCCTGTGATGAATAGTAAGGAAGCAATGGCCGCCGTTTGACGGCCATTGCTTTTTGTTAGTTATTCAGTCCACGGAGCAGTTACACGATAGAACTGCTGGGTAGGTGCCGTGGAGTTTGTTTGCCAATTGACAGGGCCGAGGAGCCATCCGCCCACATCGACCCAGACATTGGTGGTGAGATTGGTGGAACTCTGTACCTGATAGGTAATGTTGCTTTCAGAATTCCACTCGACCTGTGCCACGGTGTTGGAAGCCGTGAAGAACAGGTTCGTGATAATGATGTTGGTGGAGGTCTGCGGTTGGTAGAGATCCACCATGTAGTCTTCCACTTCGCCGTTGTTTGCCGCACCCGTGGGGTTCGCTATGCCAGCCGATGTTATCCGGAACCGGGCGTGGGTCGGTCCCAGTGCCGATGGTTGCGGAACACTGAAACTAAGGGTGTTAAATCCCCCGGAAACGGGTGTGCTTGCCAGAATCTTTTCTCCGGCATCGTTCCAGTCACCATCGGCGTTGAAGTCGATCCATGCGTCAATCAATCCTCCAGAGACACCGGCGACTACATCAACCGAGGCATTTGTTCCGGCGACAATCTTTGAAGTAAAGGTCACGCCGTCTTCGTCATCCAGTACGGGTGGGCCATAGACGATGTCCTGGTCGTCGCCTGTTGCTGCTGAATTGGGTTGTCCATCCGGTTCGGGATCGATTGTTGCTCCCAGTATGATGCCGGGAACGATCGTATGCCGCGCCCCGTTGACGGCGAGTAGGGTCGGGAAGGTGTTCGGCGCATCCCCAAAGTCGATGCCCTCGGCCTCTATCTCCTCAATGAAGAATTCGTGGTCTTCCACTTCGCCGGAGGTCGCGAGGCCGGTGTAGGACGCGACGCCGCCGCTGCTGATACGGAATCGGGAATAGGCCGCGTTGGTCTGGGCTGCCGAGATTGGAACGGGGAAGATCAACGAATTGGTTCCGGCAACGAGTGCTTGCGTGGTAAAGATCCGGTCGCCGACCTGAGCCCAGCTTCCGTCGTTTCCGAAGTCGATCCATGCATCGAGCATGCCGGGTGCCGATGCAACCACATCAACCGATGCGTAGCCACCGGGCATCAGGAGCGAGGTGAGTGACACGCCGTCCTCATCGTCGCCCGCGGAGGGGTAGAGGATGTCGGTGTCGTCGCCGTCGGATGATGGAGTAGGCTGACCGTCCGGTTCGGGATCAACTTTGCTGCCCATGAACAGGGCGCTGAGGACGTGGTGCGCACCGTTGTTCGCCAGCAGGGTGGGATAGTATGGCGACTGAAGTGCGTCGGGCGCGTCGCCCCAGTCAATATCCTGCTTGTCTTCAATGAAGATCTTGTAGTCCTCCACTTCGCCGTCCGGCGCGAGTCCGCCGGGGGAAAGGCCTCCAGCATAGCTGATGCGAAACCGTGCATACGTATTTGTTGCGGGTGTAGCATTAGTGGGGACCTGAAAGAACAAATAATGATTGGGTAAGCCGAGTCCTAGTCCGATGCTCGTGAATATCTGTTCGCCAGCATCGTTCCAGTCGCCATCGGCATTGAAGTCGACCCAAGCATCTAGGCTGCAACCAAACCCACCTCCCCATGCTATTGCGTTGATCTGGGCAATAGTTCCGGGTATGAGCGGTGTCAAAAACACGATACCGTCTTCATCATCGCCTTGGGCATCAAGATCGTCGCCGTCGGCATTTGCAGTTGGTTGCCCGTCGAACTCAGGGTCGGGCAAGGAATTACCTAGTCTTAACGTTGTATTGCCTATTCTGTGGACAGCACCGCCGCTGGTGGAGAGGGTCAGATAGGTTGGATCCGGAGCATCCCCCCAGTCGTATGGATTATCGATTATAACCTGATAGTCTTCGACTTCGCCGTCTGGGGCCGAACCGGTAGGCAACAGACCACCTGCCGCGCTGTAGCGGAATCGCGCCATAGTTGAAGCGGTTGGAACCGCCCAGGTGGGTACGGTAATGTTGATGTTGTTGATGCCTACGTTCAACGCAATGCTGCCTCCCAGCAGTTGCTCTCCTCCCGTCCACGATCCACTGCCGTTGTAGTCGATCCAGGCATCCAGATAGCCGGCCATCGAGGCGGTTACGGTAATGGTTGCAGGCAGTCCGGGAACCAGTGCGGTGATCGTCACGCCATCTTCATCGCCGGGTGGGAAGGCAATGCCGCCCAGGCCATTAATGTTTGTGTCGTCTCCGGTTGCCGTTGCATTGGGTTGCCCATCGGGCTCGCTATCGACGCCCGCGCCAAGGAACATGCCCGCCGCAAGGGTATGGTTTGCGCCGCTGTTTACGGACAATGTGGGATAGAGTGCGGCCGCGGCACCATCGGGTGCGTCGCCCCAATCCACCAGTGGATCTTCTACCTGTTCATTGATGATGAATGCAAGGTCGAGCGAGTTACTGTAGATCGGATCGCGAAGCTCGTTCCATTGGTTGTGGTTTGTTACGGGGAGGTCGGTCCAGACCGCATCGTCGTTGAAGTGCGGCGAACGGGAGGTCTTCCACCCCCATAAGCCGAACTCCGTTTGCATCGAAATATCCAGCCAGTAAATAAGGCCGTTGGTTTGATAGAGGGCTTCATCCTCCGGAATAAAAACTTCATAGCGGAAATAGCGCTGGTGGTTGTTTGTTTCCCATAATCCGGTATTCGGGTCGTACCAGCCCTGCCATGAAGGTTCCTCTTCTATCGGCGGGGGTAGTTCCCATCCTGGCGGAATGAGCATCGGATCGATGTCGCGTTCCCAGAGCAGTTCGCCGGGCCTGCTGTATTCCGGGCCTTCTCCATCCGGATCGGGAATATCGGTATGCAGACTGAGATGGATGTTGGTGATTCCCTGGAAGGGATGGGTTTGTTCATCCAGGAACTCGTCATAGAGCCATGATCCCCAGAAGGTGATATGGTTGATGTAGCCGTTTGAAGTGCAGAGAAAATCGTCGGCCAGCACTTTCTGAATGCCTTCCGGTTCCTGGTCGACCGGCGGGGTTTCGCAGGCACGGACGTCCCATCCGTCGGGATCGGGATATTGCGGCCAGTGCATTTTGTGGTCGTCCTCGGTTTGCTCGATGTAGACCTTGTAGTCCTCCACCTCGCCATCCGATGCATAGTCATGGGGGACTGCGGCGCCTCCAATATAAGCACTGGCTCCGCTCGTAAACCTGAACCGGGCATAGGTCCATCCGGTTGTTGCGCCAGCCGGCACGGTAAAATTAAGGTTGTTGGGTCCGCCGGAGAGCAGGGTGCCGTTGAAAACATGTTCGCCGGTATCGTTCCAGTCGCCATCTGCATTGAAGTCGACCCACGCATCCAATACGCCGTTGGTGGTTGCGGTTACGGTAACCGAGGTGGGTTTCCCCTGCACCAGAAGCGAGGTGAAGACCACGCCGTCCTCGTCGCCGGGGGGATAAGGGTTGCCCGGCCAGACCAGGTTGATATCGTCTCCGAGCGCCTGGATATCCGGTTGCCCGTCGGGGTCATAGTCATTGCCCCATCCTAAATGAAACTGCGGGATGATCTCATGTGACGCTCCACTGTTTACCATCAAGGTGGGATATTGCGGTGACTGCACGGAGTCGGGGGCATCCCCCATATCGATGAACTGGGCATAAAGACGGCCAGTTGTGGCGAAGGTAAATAGAAGTGCCAGCGCGAAGCTGGTGAACGATACGTGCGCTTTCATGATCTCTCTCCCTGTTTGGTCCCTGCGGGCCTGTTAAAACGGATTACATCTGCTCTCTCCTTGCTTCCGACAAGTCGGGTTTAACGCTGTCAGAATCGGCTGTCCAGTATAAAACTGCAAAAACACATATTAATTATAAGGGTATCATTAAGTTCATGTATTCAAGGGACTTGTGCGCAAAAAATCTCTTCGTTACTTTGCGTGGGCAGATGGATTTTTTTTGACCGGATAACAGGATCGCAAGGATCATATAAAAGGTTCATGGCCCATCTGCGGGGAATGGTTTGTGACGGTATTCGGAAGTTCCGATTTCACTCTCCGCGCTGCTACTAGTGGACTACGATTGGTGGTGCTTCTTTGTAGTTCCGTCTAAACGATGTGGAGATGGTCTCCTCGCAGATGGGCCATGAACCAAAAAGGCTCATGGCCCATTTCCGGGGAGAACTCTCGCGGAAAGCACGTTTCCCCTTGCTTTGCGGCGGGTAAACGTGGACTACACCAGTGTAGTTAACGCTTACCTGAAGAATGGTGAAACAGACTTGAAGAGGCTGTAGCGAAGCGGAAACCGTTCTCCACGCAAATGTCCGATTCGGGACATGAACCAAAAAAATCCAGAGACGGGAAGGTTCCTGCCTCTGGATATTCCTGACCCTGGGAGTTATTTTGCCCAAGGGGCGGTTACGCGGTAGAACTGGTTGGTGTGGGTGGTGTCGTTGGTCTGCAGGTTAATGGGGCCGAGCACGGTTGCTCCTACGTTGACCCAGACATTGGTTGTCAGGTTGGTGGAGCATTGGAGCTGGTAGAGAATGTTGCTCTGCGAGTTCCATTCAACGTTTGCAATGGTGTTCGAGACCGTGAACGTAAAGTTGGTGATCTCTAACTCTGGTGACGGGACCGGCTGGTAGAGCGTAACCTCATAGTCTTCGACTTCGCCGTCGGCCGCCATTCCGGTTGGTGCAAGGCCACCGGCCGATGAAAGTCGGAAACGGGCGAAACTTGTCCCCAGAGTCAGCGGTTCCGGAACGGGATAGGCCAGGCTTGGATTGAGTCCCGGCACTAGCAGCACGCTTACAAAGATTTGCTCTCCCGAGTCGAGCCAGTCGCCGTCGGCGTTGAAGTCGATCCAGGCATCCAGGAAGTTTACGGCACCGCCGCCATTGATCGCATCAATCTTCGCTGTTCCGCCAGCGATGATATCGGTGATAAAGATGACGCCGTCTTCATCGGGCGAGGTGGTCAGGTCGTCGCCTGTCGCCATGGAATCCGGAAGGCCATCGAATTCGGCATCGATGAGCGTTCCGAGTAGAACGGTTGGTACAATAGCGTGTCCCGCTCCTCCATTTGCAATCAATGTTGGATAGGGCGAGTCCGGTGCGTCGCCGAAGTCGAACTCGGCCTGATCGTCAGCAACCAGTACGCGGTAGTCCTCCACTTCGCCGTTGGGCGCGGGACCGCCGGTTGAAGGCACACCTAGATCTGTGCTTAATCGGAAGCGCGCAAAGGTGATGCCCGAGGCCGCGCCGCCAGGAACGGAATATACAAGCGATGTGGGGCCGCCCGAAAGGGGGACATCGGTAAAGATTTGCTCGCCGGAATCGGTCCAGTCGCCATCTTTGGTAAAGTCGACCCAGCCCTGGAGGAAGGATCCACCCGCACTGGCTGTTACAGTTACGGATGCGGTAGTGCCTTTTATCAGTGCGGAGGTGAACAGCACGCCGTCTTCATCGTCGAGAGCCGCGATATCGTCGCCGGTGGCGAAGAGATTGGGCTGTCCGTCGGGTTCCGGATCCACCAGCGCCCCGAGCAGTGCGCCCGGTGCAATGGAATGGAATGCGCCACCACTGGCGAACAGAGTAGGGTAGACTGCCGGGGCATCGCCCCAGTCATAGTCCTGTTGACCGGGAATAATGTTGTGGAAGACCGAAACGTCGCTGTTGCGCAGCACGGGTTCATCATAATCCGAGCCCGTGTCAACCTCCAGATCGTCGATCCATGTACTGATCTTCAGCGACGTACTGCGGTTGGCAAAGATGTCTGCGCCAAATTCCTCGGAATCCACGATTACGATGTATCGCGGATCGGTCGGCGGGCCGATGGGTGGCGGTGGCGGAATGGGTGGGTCACATGTAAACACGAGGGTTCTCGATGATGAGCTGCCGGGCGGGATGACGCCGAAATCCCATGCGGGTACATAGTAGTCACCAGCTTCGTCAGGCACATTCACATTGGTGGGATTCCAGCAGTACCAGGCCCATTGTTCCTCGTTGTCGGCAATAATATCGCTGAGGAGTCCCGGATCACGATAGGGACCGCTGAACACCGTGGGTACCTTCCCCGTTTCACTAAGGGCAAACTCGGCCACGAGTTTGGCATCGAACAGGGTGCAGTGCTGGTTGCTGGTTACGGTATTGGTCTCCGAATGCGAATTGTCGCCTGGAAGACTGGACCCATCTGCCGTGTCGGTATCGTTAATGATGGTGGCGAGTACAGTGAAACTGATGATATCCGTACCCGGTCCGGCAACGTACGTGATCGATGTTACGACGCCACTGATTGCCGCATAACTGGCACCCCCGCCGCCAAAGCCGCCGACATTGTCGTGGAATTCATAGGAGCGTACTTCTTCCCCGCCGCTGGTAAGATCCATAAACCATTGGCCGGCGACTGAAAATGGGTCAATAGGCGGCCCATCTGCCGACGCTGATGTTCCCGGTGGTTCAGTAATCGGGATTGACGGGGCGGCCTGGAGGGTGCCGCTGCTCGCAAATGCGAGGATCACGCCCAAGATGAGCGCTCTGGAGTTTATGGTTTTCATGGTATTCCCCTTCCTGTCCGGGATGGACAAATGTTTGGAATAGTTACGGGTTCGGCGCACCGTACGCCGAAAAATGGTGGGGATTTCGAGGTGTGGTAGGGCCGACCGGCCGACCGCCGGAACGATATGCGTGCAGATATGATGCTCGCGCCCAATTCACCCTCCTTTGGTGATCGTCGATAAGACAGAAATCAGATAAGCCTTATGAGTTGATCGCTACACTCACCATAGGCCCGTCGGAGGTGTTGTCCAGATAAAAAACAAGGGATTGGAAAAATCCCAACCCCTTAATATAAAGACTGATATGTAACTAATGTATCTAGATAATGATATCGCTCTTGCCGCCGCGGAGCTCGTCGGGGGTGACGATCTTGTTGGCTTGCTCCTGCTGCATGCGGATCATGTCTTCCTGTAGTTTTTTTACTGCGGCATTGATTGCTTCGGAGAACTTTTCAACGGCTTCTTCCAGGTTGGTGGCATCGATGTCGCCCGAGATCGGCAGCGCGCCGTTCGGTGTCATAATATTGGTGGTGGCCGACCAGGTGGCCTGACGGGATTCGTCTTCGGTTCCGTCGATCTTGATCGGGGTCAGCTTACGGATGCTTCCGACCTGCAGGTCGGTAAAGTTTTCTTCTTTCCAGAGGTTGGAACCGTCGATTTTAATGTTTTCGAGTGAGTTTTCTTCAGACATAGGTTTTTCCTTTTAAGCAATGTTACCATTGACGTTAGTTTGTGCAAATTCGTGGGTTAAATTTAAAGGCGCAGACTTTGGCGGGTTTTGGTTGGCAGGGCAAGACATCATTGCGTTATGCAACGCGTTTATAGGAGGGATCGGCAGACGGAAAAAAGTTGATTTCAAGGTGTTGACTTCCGCCTCTATTATTGTACCTTGTTCGCCTCTTACGAGAATTCCTGCGTAGCTCAATGGTAGAGTAGGTGACTGTTAATCACTTGGTTGTTGGTTCGAGCCCAACCGCAGGAGCCACCTTTAAACCCTGTTATCAGCAATGGTAGCAGGGTTTTTTAGTTCTCCCCCCAACCAATGCTTCATCCAACGTTAAAATCAAGGTTCCATGCGGATTGTTCCGCTTTATCGACATTGAGTTAAATGAGGAGCTAAAAATGAAAAAACCGCACCTTTCGATGCGGTTTTAAAATTAATGGTGCGCCCAACAGGAGTCGAACCTGTATCTATGGCTTCGGAGGCCA
>CAZAPF010000062.1:0-20837 GCA_964486885.1 uncultured Verrucomicrobiota bacterium | reverse complement strand
GGCCGTCTTATGACCGACTAAAGGGAAAAGAAAAAGAGTGGTCGGGGCGGAGAGATTCGAACTCCCGACCTACTGGTCCCAAACCAGCCGCGCTACCAGACTGCGCTACGCCCCGTTTCCGATTTCCCGGAAAGCGCGAAAACATGCGGTATTCAGATTGGAAAGGCAACCCCTTTTTTCAACCAACTTAAAATGCCTGTACAAAGGCGTTAAAACACGCGCTACGCTTAAGGCTCAAAGGACACGAAGAACTAAGCTTAGAGACCTTGGTGACTTAGTGTTTATATTATTCGGTTAGACGGAAAGTAGCTCCTGAACGTCATTCCAAGTGAGTGAGGTGCCGATGTCGCCGTCTTTTTCGAGGGTGGCGTCGATGACGCTCTTTTTCTTCTGCTGCATCTGCAGCACTTTTTCTTCCACCGTGCCTTTGGTGATGAGTTTTACGCTGTATACGGTGTTTTTCTGCCCTATTCGGTGGGCGCGGTCGGTGGCCTGATCTTCGACGGCCGGATTCCACCACGGGTCAAAATGGATCACCATGTCGGCCCCGGTCAGATTAAGGCCGCTGCCTCCGGCCTTGAGACTGATGAGGAACAGCGGGATGGAGCGGTCGGAATTAAAGGTGCGCACGCGTTCCTGCCGATCCTTGGTGGATCCATCGAGATAACAGTATTTTAATTCCCGTGCTTCGAGCTCTTCGCGGATAATTGCCAGCATGGAGGTAAATTGGCTGAAGACCAGAATGCGGTGACCCGCATCCAGTGCTTCATCGACGAGTTCAAAAAACAGTTCCATCTTGGCCGAGGGATATTCACTTTTCAGGTTGGGCAGTTTAAGCAGGTCAAGATGGCAACAGGTTTGACGAAGCTGCAGCAGCACTTTCAGCACTTCCATTCTGTTTTTATTGAAACCTTGTTCGCCGCCCAGATCCTGGATTTTGCGTTTTGCACCTTCCATCAGCTGTTTATAGACCTTGGCCTGATCACCGCTGAGTGAGCAGTGAGCCACGCGCTGGATCTTTTCGGGTAGATCTTTGGCCACATCCCGTTTGAGGCGACGCAGCAGGAAGGGATGGAGTTTCCGTCGCAGACGGATCTGGGCCAGCTCGGCATCGGGGCCGCCGTTCTGAATGGGTAGTTCATAGTTTTCGCGGAAGGCTTTATGGTTTCCGAGATAACCGGGCATCAGGAAATCCATAATCGACCAAAGATCGGTCACGCTGTTTTCGATCGGCGTGCCCGTGAGTACCAGTTTATGGTGGGCCTGGACCTTTTTCACCGCCGTGGCATTCTGGGTGGTCCGGTTTTTAATATGCTGGGCTTCATCCAGTGCGGCCACGGAAAAGGTATGCTGGAGGTATTCATCCAGATCCCGGCGGATCAGGGCATAGGACGTAATCACGAGGTCGGTATCCGCCAGTTTGTCCCAGTTATCGTGCCGGTCGGAACCGTGCATTTTCAGCACCCGCAGGTGCGGAACAAATTTTTCGGCCTCTTCCGCCCAGTTATCGACCAGGCTGGTCGGGCAGATAATCAGGGCGGGCGCATCGTGTGCTGCTTCGTTTTCGCGTTCAAGCGCCAGCCAGGTCAGGGTCTGGAGGGTTTTCCCCAGTCCCATTTCATCGGCCAGAATACCGGCAAAGCCGGAGCATTCCAGAAAACTGAGCCAATAGACCCCGTCTTTCTGATAGTCGCGCAATGTGTTTTCAAGTTCGTCGCCCAGCGGAATCGGCTCCACCTTGGTGCTGCGGTTCTGGGCTTCGGCTTTGGTCATCCATTCCGGTGCGGTTTCAATATCCACTCCGTCGAGTGATAGCAGGGAGGCCTGCACATACGCCGCATGAATATCGTTCATCTTAAAACTGCCGGGATTTTCGCCGGCGCCTACCGCGCAGTCACTGAAGACATCGCGTGCTGTTTCAATGGCATCGATGTCCAGGAGAATGGTGCGTCCTTTCTTTTCAATAAAGGCTTCGCCCATATTGATGGCCCGCTGAATATCCGCATCGTCGAGGCTTTGACCTCCTGCGGTTTCGTAGTCGTAGCCCACTTCGAAAAAGCCGGATCCGGCAGAGTTGTTGATGTGTACGACCGGGACGGTGGAATCGGCCTGATCCATAAACGCGGCCACCATACCGTCGAGATCAATTCGCCAGCCCAGACGCTGCAACTTGGGCATGCTGCCCCCGAGAAAGTTGAGCACTTCGCGATTGCCGCGAATCTGCATCAGCATGTCGCCGCGTTTACCGCGGAAGCCGGCATCGGTCACGCGTTCAATGGCCTCCTGTTCGGCTTCCGGATTCCGTACCTGAAAGTTCAGGTAATCATCATCAGCTGGAATGGAAAAGTGTCCCAGCGCTTCGTCGCGTCCGGCGACCAGTTGGACAATGCCGTATTCCGCATAGAGCGTTGCCGACAGGGTGGACTGCGTTCCCTCAACCGCTAGGCGAAAGCGTGGTTTGGCAGGGCTGAGCGAGAGCATGTCCGGGGTAATATTGGTATCCACATCAACCAGCTTCGATAGCATGGGAAGTTCATTTTTCATGAACGAAGGAATGGCATCGCGCGGAATCCGGATTTGTTCGTCATAGATTTTACGAAGCGGACCCGGCAGCACTTTTTCAAGTTTGGTAAAAATGCCATCCTGCAGTATCCAACCGCTACCACCGCTGACGACGCAGTCGAATGCATCGCCTCCTTCGGTCTGCAGTGTGAGTACAACTTCACCGGTCTGTTCATCCAACTCCATCCTAACCGAAGTCGTGGTGATGCTTTCATCCACCATGAGGTAACCCTCGATCCCGCCTTCGTAGATCGGCTTTCCTTGGCAGAGCTCGAGAATATTGATGAAGTCGGAGAGGGTGGCGGTAAGTTTGCCTTTGGCCGGACCTTCGCAAATATCCTCAATAACGAAGAGCAGGTTGTCATCGACCGAATCGAGGGCCAGCGGTTGATTTTTCGGCACTTCGTTCAGCGGAGTTACTTTGCCGTCCAGCTCCGCGGCGCACCGCATGGAAACTTCCTTGTTGGCCAGCTGTTCCCGCCAGCTTTGTTTTAGAATGAGGTGCAGCGTGGTGGGTGTGCCATTGGGGTCGCGGGTATGGTAGGCCGAATCGTCGAACGATGCCAGCCGGTCGGCACGGCGTTTTTCCTCTGCCATTTTATCGACGCGGTGTGGATCGCTGTAGAGCCGGACAGCTTCAAGCCCCAGGGCAACTAGGTGGGGGCATATTTTCCCCTCTTCCCGGTTTTCCCTGCAGGGGCAGTGGTTTTCCACCAGGCCATCCTTGAGGACTTCGAATTTACTGCGCATGCCCCGAATCCCGATCGACAGCTGGCCTGTCACAAAGGGGGGATCAAATTCGACCTTTTCCACCTTGCCCTTCTCGAAGAGGGAGGAACCTTTGAGGAACGTCTGGTGGCCGGCCCAGTCTTTTAAAATTTTGTGCGTAAACGGTACGTGCATGCTTAGAACGGTTTGAGGTTGGTTGTTAATTGTTTGAAGTTGGATAATTTTTAGGATTGAGCACGCGGTGTCGAGGGTGGAATTCAAAATCTACAAACCTCAATCTGAAAACTCCAAACTGAGCGCTCTTGCACTCATGAAGCTTTGCCGTGTACAAATTCGAAATGATTTTAAGATTGCTGTCATTCCGATCCCGTGGACTTAGAGTTGCGCTGAGCGTGTTTGTGGTCTATCTGCTGTTTACCGTGATTTATTTCCATATTCCCTGGTCGGTCCGGAAATCAATCTATGTGAAAGCCCCTTCCGTTGACCGTATGTTCATGCGCTCGGGCTTCCGGATTATGCAGGGATGGGATGAGCTGGCTTTATTGGGTCAAGATGCCGCTGTGCCGATAGAGGATACCTATCGTGGAGATTTGGCCTATGCCGGTTATCCTTCGCAGGGATTTAAGATTACAGGGCGGGTGAATGTGCTCGAAAACCGGGGCTATGCTTCCGGATACAGTGAATCGATGAAAAATCCGCTCTGGGTTTCGTACCGCATTTTTGATGTTCCAAAGCTGGTTTCGGGAAAACGTTCGGGATTTAAGATAGATCATCGAACGCGATCCAAGGTGAGGACTGGTGACTATACGCACTCGGGCTTTGACCGTGGGCATATGGCTCCAAACTTTGGAATTGCCACCCGCTACGGTTCGGAGGGGCAGAAGGAAACCTTCCTGATGTCCAATATCATTCCGCAGAACCCATCCGTCAACCGGGGGCTCTGGAAGGAGATCGAGATGCGGGTAGCCAAGCGGTACGGCCGCTATTTTTCTGAAGTCTGGGTTATTACCGGCCCGGTTTTTCAGGAACCGGTTCGGAAAATGGAGTCCGGCGTTCCGATTCCGTCGCACTATTATAAAATTATCGTCGATGAGCATCAAGGTGATCTCCGCGCCATGACCTTCCTGATTGAGGAAGACTGCCCACCATGGACCCGGTTTAAAAAGCGGTTGGTGAGTATTGATGATATTGAATTCCGTACGGGCCTGGATTTTTTCCCCGACTTAAAAGAAGAAGTGCAGGTGCAGCTTGAGTCCGAAGCCGCTACGCGCCTTTGGCCCTCCATGCGTCCGGCGCTGCAATACCATATTCGTGGAAAAACGAACTAAGTCTAAAATAGACTCTGAACCATAAGAGCTTTTGACCGAATGGGGAATTAAGCTAAGCTCCGAGCTTTAATTTAACCCTAACAAGGAAAGTGCAATGAAATTTAAAGTTGATAGCGAAACCTGCATTGCATGCGGTGCATGCGAAGAAACCTGCCCGGAAGTATTTGAGGTGGATGATGTTTCCTCCGTCAAAATGGACGATGTGCCTGCAGATCTCGAAGCATCTGCCCTCGAAGCCGAAGAAGGCTGTCCCGTCGACGCCATCTCGCACGAATAGTTCAGCTATTGGAGTTTATCCAGGCAAAGAGCTGCACCCTGCCGGCTGCAGCTCTTTTATATCCCGCCAATCAGGTTGATGAATGACCCATTCACCCTGTGTTCAGGGCTGTTGCATGCAACAGTCTCATTTCGCCAGCTCATGTGCCTCTTTCTGGCTCGCTGAAGATATTGCCCAGCCTTTCAAAATGCCCTGATAGCTCAGCTGGATAGCCGAAATGATAAACTGCCCCGCTTGCTATAACCATGATAATTTAAGTGGCCATAGGTTATTTCATGAAGAACAGAGATTGTTGTGACTCAGGAATAGAGTCGGTCCTCGGGTATGGGCTTCTGAGAAACCAAACGGCCAAATTATAAAGCCACCTCCATATTATAATTTAAAGGCTGATGCCCGCTATATTTATGAGCATATGAATTTAGAAAGAAGAATTCCTAAAAAGTCATCGGGACCAGCTCTGCCGGTTACTCTATTTGCTACAGGCGTTGTGTTCACCGGTATCGTCTGGGTCATAAATGTATACTTCATCGCGACGAGTTACTGGGAAAGTGGCAATTACTATATCTCTAAAGCGTTTGCTGGATTAAGCTACGTATCATTTGTCGTGCTCATCTCCTCTCTTTTTGCCATTACCGGGCTTCTAAATATCATACATTTGAAAAGAAAAGTATTTTCGGTTGCTGTAATCATTTCGAGTCTGTGTGTTAGCACTCACACCTTGTTAATGAAGAGTGTTTTTAAAACCGGGCAAGAGATCAGAATTCACAACCTCGAAGAAGGGCTGCTGTGCTTTAATCCCAACGATCCTGACGATCCATATTATGGACGGTCGGCTTACATGGTTCTCCTGAATCATGAATGCCTTAAGCTAAGTATTGGGCGATGGAATGAGGTCGAGCCTGAGAAAATAGAACCCCAAGTCACTTTGGTCTCCGTTGTTGGTGATTGGAAGTTAGAAGCGGAGGACCACTCAGGAATATGCCAATTTAGCTATCAAGAGGCAGGGGTTGGCATCAAGTTGCAATTGACCATCAACGATGAATCATTTGAATATCCGAAGAATTGCCTTCCCCAGGAAATCACAGAAGATGGTGATCTTTATAAAGTCCGTATGGCCGTTTGGGGCTGGGGGCCTGAAATCGAGCACCTAAAAAGCAATATCGAAGGTTTCCTGGATGGGTTTTATCTTGAGATGAATTTAGATCAAACATCCTTTTTCATTTACGAGGATGAAACCAAATCAGGAAGGTTTTTCGGGCCATTCAAAAGGCAATGATTGCAATCCATAAAAGGGGGTGCAGCCCTTTGATCTTTGTGAGCCTGCTATTCCTGTATTTTATCCTACTCGGCTAGGCGGTAGCTGGTGCTGCGTCCGCCGCCGGGATTCTGGATGATTAGCCCCATGTCGAGCAGGGCGCGAATGTCCCGCAGTGCGGTGTCGGTGGAGCATTTGGCGAGCTTGGCATATTTGGAGGTGTTGAGGTGACCTTCAAAATCGTCCAGCAGCCGGGTAACTATATCCTCAAAGTTTTTTGGTGCGATGTTCTCTATACCTTGCTTTCGAAGAGGGGGGTGTGTTAGCCAAAGAGATTGGAGGCGAGATAGAGTGGTGCGTGGAGGAGCCCGTGATCCTGCTGGTTCGCGCCTTGTGCGGACAACAAAACGGCGAGTTCCGGCGAATATTTCTCGCGGAATACCCGCATGCTTTTCGCCTTGGTGTTGATGCCAGCCTTAACCTCGATAGGCACGGTTTGCCCTTCGGAGGATATAACAAACTCGATTTCCGCAGTGCCTTCCCGCCAAGTATAGATTGGTTCGATACCGCCGCACGCCATTTCGTTAAGGACTGCATTTTCGGCCAGAAAGTCTTTGAACTGCCCGAAGTCGTATTGATAGAGCACGGACGAATCGAGATCCAGCATTGCACCGAGTATGCCGACATCGAACAGATAAAGCGTGAATGCGTTCCGTTCGGTGTGTGCGGCCAGCGGCTGGCGGATAGTGCGGCAAATTGGAACACGATGTACCAACCCGGCCTGCGCCAGCCATTCTATGGGGGCTTCCAGTTCGTCGTAGGTTGATTTTCCCGGAAGCACGTCTTTGAATATAAACTTCCGAATGCCGGAGGTTTCACGGGCCAGTTGCTCCGGAATATTCCTGAAAACACTTGCGATGCGAACCGCCTTCAACTTGCCTGAATGCTTGGCGATATCATCCATATAGGATTCGACCAGCTCCTTCTGCAAAGACCGCGCCGCCTTAAACGCCGCTACCCGAGTCTCGCGCAGTTCAATGTATGTTTTAACCACTTCGGGCAACCCGCCGCAAACCAGGTATTCTTTGAACAGTCCAAATGCCTTTACATGCAGGGGAGGGGAGATCGCTGTTCGGGTCTGGGCGGCGGACTTCAATGCCTCGCGGAACGTTTCCATGTCCAGTGCGTTCAGGAATTCGAAGAACGACATCGGGTGCAGCCACTCCCGTTGTACTTTTCCCACCGGGAAATTTTGTTCCGACAATCCGATACCCAGAAGCGAGCCGGACGCACAGATAAAGGCATTTGGATATTTCTCATAAAAATATTTCAGGGCAGTCAATGCCTCGGGGCACAGCTGGATTTCATCAAAGATCAACAGTGTGTCTTCCAGCGTGATGTCTATGCCCAGATAGAGCCCCAAATCTGTCAGGATCCGTTCCGGTTTCAGGTTGGGCTCAAAAAACCCGTTCAGCTCCTTGTTCTCGGCAAAATCGAGTAGGATGCAGTGTTCGAACTGCGACTTCCCAAACTGTTTTAGAATCCAGGTCTTACCGACCTGACGGGCTCCCTGAACCAGCATTGGCTTTCGCCGGGGAGCATTCTTCCATGCCATCAACGTGTTCCAGAATGATCGTTTCATGGGAAGATATTCCTCTATAAAAAATCGAAACTCAACATTTATTCATCGGAAAATAATCACAAAACCTATCCTGTTCCCCTTAAAAAACTATTGAAAACAGGCGTTTCCCACCACGTCTGCTTTAACGCTCACACCGTAAACGCAAGATTTATTCGCCGTATATTGTGCGGTGAATAGAGCGATTATTCGCCGAAAAACCAGAAATTTATGGTAAATACGCCCGTTTTTACCTCAGAATGTTCATTTTTCAGGTCTGTTCATTTATTATGAACAGGCCAATTTACTGAACAACCTGGCTGAACATACTAAAACCTCACATATCTCCATGTTGGAGGCCCATCCTGGATGGGTGGCACCTCTGATTGGGGATTACCCTGTATAATTTTCCCAGTTCTTGTTTTGAGGAAGTGATCTTTCCCCTGATATTCCGCTGCCGTGTTGCATACACCTATTGCTTGTTTGATGAGGGTGCGGACGTCTGCTTCTTCTTTAGGTAAGGGGGCTCTCCCTCAAAGACGGGGGCAAGGGCGGTTCTGGTCTGTTCCCAAAGAGGAAGAGTTTGGGCCTTTGGGGCCGTCGCTACGCGCCAGCCTCACTGCGCTACGCTTGTGTCGAACCTGCGGAATGTTGCGGTGCCTGCGGCTTGTCCTTCGGAGCTGACACGTTCGTGTACAGCCTCACTGCACTTCGTTTGTGTCTCATCCTGTCGGATCGCAATTTTGGAAAATGGCGCTCTGGCCAGGATTGTACGCACTCCGTGCTCAGTTGTTTCACAACTGCCTCGCTTCGCGTCAAACCCACGGTTCGAACCCTTGGGCTTATTTCAAAGAAATGGCGCTCTGGCCAGGATTCGAACCTGGGACCTACGCATTAGAAGTGCGTTGCTCTATCCAGCTGAGCTACCAGAGCGCATTAGAAAGGAACGGAATATATTCAGGCTTTAGGCAAGAGGCAAGTCATTTGGGGGAGGATGTCGGTAAAGTATGAATTGCGAATTACTTCATCAAGGATGCGTGACAAGCGGGCGCTTTTCATAAGATTATCCAGATCATATGAAAACACTCAATAATACCTATTATGCCTTTCGCCACGGGGAGAGCATCGCCAATGTGGAAGGAATTATTGTCAGTGATCCCGCTATTGGCACCGTTACGTATGGTCTGTCGGAGAAAGGAAGGCAGCAGGTTCGGGACAGCGTGCTGAGCGGCGCAGAATTTGATGCAGATACGCTGGTGGTTTCTTCCGACTTTAAACGCGCGGTCGAGACGGCTGAAATTATCAGGGAAGTGCTGGGGGCCGCACCGGTGCGATTGGATGAGCGGTTGCGCGAACGGTTTTTTGGCGAATGGGAAGGGGCTTCACACACGAACTATTCCAAGGCATGGAAGAAAGATGCCTATGACCCCGAGCAGGTTTTTAATGGCGCGGAAAGCACGAGCTCTGTGCGAAAGAGAATGTGGGCTGTCGTTGACATGCTGGAAAAGGAAGTGGCTGGCCGCAGAATTATACTGGTATCGCACGGGGATCCGCTGATGCTGCTGCAGACGATGTTTGCGGGTATGGATCCGTCCGAGCACCGTTCGTTGCCCTATTTTTCCACAGCAGGCTGGCGGCTGCTCAATCCCTGATTCCCTACTTCTGAAATAGACATGAAAATGTACTGTTTCTTTTCCTTTTGACATGCCGGTCCGGTCCCCTTAGTTTGCCCGCTTCTGAAGAACCTGACGGAAGTCCGGTGTAAACCCGGCGCTGTAGCGCAACTGTGAAGGGGCCATCCCCAAGCCAGAACTTTCAGCTCTTCAAGATGTTGGACTCTTTCGCAATCAAAGGAGGCTCAACGGATCGATCGTCCGGGGGCTTCCGGGCGTTTTTTTTATGCCGGCGAAAGGGTGTTTTTAAACGAATAAAAATGCCCGCGACTTACGGGCGAAGGACATAAAAATGAAATCGATAAAATACATACTTCTCGCAGCCGGCATCCTGATGGCGGCATCTTCTCACGCGGTTCTGGTTGCAAAACCGGGCTATAGTGCAACAACTATTTATTCAGGCACCTGGCTGGGCGGTTTCGGCAGCGACGGCACCAGCTTATATGTTGGTGATTCCGGTACGGTATATTCCATGGACACGGCCGGCGGTAATGTGCAATCCGTTGGAGCGCTTCCGGCGGGCGACGACAATGCGATCGTGAATGCAAATCCAGTCAATGGAAAAGTTTTTGCGGCTGTCGGTTCATACACCTCGCCCTTTCCCTATCAGTTTGGTCGGTTTAACAGCGGGACCTTTGCGAATGAACTGACATTGAACGGTGCTTATGATGCGGCCTTTGATTCCAGCGGAAACATGTTTGTGAGTGCAAATCATGAGGATTACACCGGTGATGGAACTAATGATACGGCGGTATATTATTTTGACCAGTCCAGCAGCCTGCTGACACGTGTCGCGGAAGTGGGTGGTTTCTCCGGTGGTCTGGCGCTCGACAGCAACGGCGACCTTTTTTATGGAGCCGGCAGCGGCATTGTTTCTTTCGATGCAACCGACCTGGCAACCGTCATCGGCGGTGGTTCTGCATTAACCCTGGGTGATGCAACACTGGAATCAACTACGACATCAAGTTATCTGGCATTTGATGGCAGCGACAATCTTTATGCTACCCGGCTCGATGTGTCATGGAATACCGAGCTCGTGGCCATTGACGGCGTCGGTACGGCGACTGTGATTGGTAATGGCGGCGGCGGACACATTGCGGTCGTCGGTGATACTATATTTACGGCGGGCAATGACTTCAGTGATTTCACTTCGAATATCTATGCGTTTGAAGCCATTCCGGAACCGAGTTCGGTCATTCTGTTGCTCGGCGGTTTTGGTGGCTTGGCCTGGTTCCGCCGGCGCCGCAAATATTATTTCAAACGTTAGGCATGGATGACTCATGTCGTTCGGTCGCACAGTTGCTGTTGCAATGCTGTTATCGGTTCCTTCCTTCGGGGGAACCAACAACACGATTGTAATTTCCGCTCCGCGCCTGGACGACCTGGATCTAATGGATGTAACCGTCGCGGCCGATGTAACCGTTATTGAGCGTGACGCAATCGAACGGTCTGGTTCGGTCTCCGTTCCACAAATTCTCGAGCAACAGGCTAATATTCTGGTTCGTAATCCGACCGGTGGCCCGGATTCCGGCGAACTGTCCATGCGCGGATTCGGGGAAAACAGTAACCTTCGCGTGTTGGTGCTGGTCGATGGGCATAAGATAAATCGGCCGGATATGGGACGTATAGAATGGGGGAGTGTGCCGGTTTCCAATGTTGAGCGGATCGAGGTGATTCGTGGCGGGCAGAATGTCCTTTACGGAAACTACGCGCTGTCCGGTGTTGTTAAGATTACAACCCGCCGCAGTGCCGGAGAAGGTGTGAAGGCGGGTGGAACATTCGGGAGTCACGGATACCTGACCGGGCGAGCGGTCTACAACGGAACTGCGGGCGATATCGAGTATTCCTTGGGCATGGATAGTTATTCCTATGATGGGTTCCGAAGTAATTCCATGTCTCGCGCCACAACGGTCAATGGAAGTGTTGGGTGGTATCCAAATGATACGGACGTAGTTACCCTGCGGGCCTCCGGAGGTGAAAGTTATACCGAATTCCCCGGAGCACTTTTATATGGAGATATGCAGGACGATCCTACGCAGACGTATGTTACCGGTGATGAGTTTTCTGAAGACAGGCATGTCTTGGCGACACTGCTTTATGAAACGAAGAGAGCGTGGGGAGCTGCCCGGTTAAACACCGGGTTCAACTACCGTGACCGCTCGACGGATTCTGATATATTCGGGAACTATCTGGATCTTGTGACTTACGGTATGTCGATGGGCCCGCGTGTACGGTTTGGGTCTGAAGAGCAGTTTGTCATGACGGGGTTTGATTTTAATTATGACCGGTTGGATGCGGATCGTTATCTGACAGCTGATCGGGATACAGAATTAGCCTGGGGAGAATTTGAACGGTTTACCGTTGCGCCCTACATCTATGCCCAGAGAACGGTTTCCGAAAAGGTTATAGTGAACGGAGGAGCCCGTTTTGAACATGCCCGTACGGATAATCTGTATCAGGAGTATGTGAGAAATCAGTTGCTTCCGTTTATCGAAACCAACCGCGGTCCGATGCCGAATCCTTTCTATAAAAATCCGCCGGATGTTGATGCTGCTGCTTCCTATGACGGGGTGGTGAAGAAAGACGGCTGGGCTGCCGAGTTGAATGTCTCAAAACAGCTGAATGACCAGTTCGATGTGTGGGCCGGGTATGACCGGGTGTACCGCTACCCGGTGCTGGATGAGGTGGCCGTTTATCAGGGGTTTTCATTGCCTGAACCACTGAACAAGGATCTGGATCCGGAAGAAGGGGATAATTTTGAGGCGGGTACCCGGTACCATAACCGGGACTGGAAATTTTCATTTACGGGATTCTATCTGATGATGGATAACGAAATTGGATATGATGATGTAAACAAGATCAATACCAACTTTGGATCCACGCGGCGGTTGGGGGTTGAGGTCGAATTGGCCTGGCAAAAAACAGCGTACGGGCTATCGACCCGGTGGACCGGGGTGGATGCGCGGATTCACGGTGGTGCCAATGACGGTAACCGGGTGCCGCTGGTGCCGGAGGCCCATGGGATTACCAGTGGTTGGATTGCACCCACGGACTGGTTGCGCCTGACCTTGTTGTACACCTATGTCTCGGACCAGTATCAGGGAGGCGACGAAGAAAACGGGGTCTTCAGGAAGATGGATGCATATGGACTTCTTGGTTTCCGTGCTAATATCGAGATGTCCGAGCGGATGCAATTGCTGGTGGCTATCGATAATTTGACGGATGAATTGTATGCGTCTTCAGCCTATTCCGGTGGGTTTTATCCGGGGGCCGGCCGCAGTTTCCGGGTTGGCTTGGATGTGGAGCTTTAAATATGAAGAACGGATTCTTATATATTTCAGTGGTTGTTCTCCTGCTGGTGAAAAGCGCGACCGGTTTCCCGGCAACGTGGCCTTTTGCTCCGGCGGCCGGCCAAACCGGTTCAACGGCGGTGCACTTGTCGGATAACCGAATCTTGGCATGGGCAGATGGATATACGAATGCACTGTATGGCGGCTTTATAACCCCTAACTGGAAAACGCCCCAAAAAGCATTGGGTCCAGCTGAGGGCACGGTTACGGATATTGTCTGTCTTGGTCGTGGAGGGCAAATCACGATGACGTTTTCACAGGGCATTGCCGATGGTGCGGGATATGATTTTGCAGTATTCGAAAATGCGTTTGATGATTATTTTCTGGAACTGGCCTGGGTAGAGGTTTCCTCCGACGGAAGCCATTTTGTTCGTTTCCCAAATTATTCCTACACGACCAACAGTACCTCGGTTCTGGCCTTTAATGTCTACGGGCTGGCGAGTAAATACCGGCAGGCATACGGTACGCCTTTTGATTTATCTGAGCTGCAAGCGGTATCCAACGCCATTGCGGTCGGAGGAACCAGTCTGTCGGACGAATATGTCACGGCATTCACCAATAACTATCCATTTCTGGATCCGGCTAAGGTCAGCCATGTCCGACTGATCGATATTGTGGGCGATGGATCGGCAAAAGATGCCGAAGGTTTTGAGATCCTCGATCCCTACCCGACTTCCGGTTCGGCCGGTTTGGATCTGGATGCTATTGCCGTGCTGAATCAGCCTCCACCCGTCGGTCTGGTTCAGCAGATTTCATTCGATGAAATCCCGCATCAGAAATTATCATTCGGCTCGATCAACCTGGATGCGGAATCCGACAGCGGCCTTCCGGTGTTTTTCACGCTCCAGTCTGGTCCGGCCGCTCTTTCCGGAAATCTGCTGACCTTTACCGGCACAGGGATCGTGGAAGTTGTGGCCCGGCAGGGTGGGGATGCGACCTATGCTCCGGCAGCTCCCGTGCTGCGCTCATTCCATGTTGCCGACGTTCTACAGCATATTTTTGTAGAGCAGGTGCCGAACCAGCTTCCGGTGGTTGGATTCATGACGCTGCGGGCGCAGGCCAGCAGTGGGTTGCCGGTGTATATGGAAGTCTATGATGGACCGGAATCGATTGCCATTGGTCCGACTAACCACATTCTTTCGCTGAGCGGCGACATGGGATCGGTTATATTACGGGCGTATCAGCCGGGCGATAGTGCAGTTGCGCCGGCGGAAGATGTATTTATCGATTTTGAAATTGTTGCGCCGGCTTCATCTAATGCGCCCATAGCGTTCCCGGATTGGCTGAGTACGAATGCGGTGTCGGTCCTGGCGGTTGCTATCGGGAAGGATTCATATGGGCGTGAGGTAACCGTGTTGGAGTATGATCTTGACCGGCGTGCAGCGGCCTTTGCCCGGGTTCAGGTATCGGCTGATCTGGAATACTGGACCAATGCGGTGCCGGAAATACTGGAGCAGCATGCTGGAGGGAGCAACCTTCATATGCAGGTTCAGTGTCTTGCCGAAGAGACCAATGCATTCTACCGGTTGGAATTTACGGGGCAGTAGGGGACTGGACTTTAATCGCCAGCATGGTCATATCATCCGACTGGCGGTTATTGCCGGTAAAGGCCATCACTTCGTCCCGAATATTATCCAGCAGGTCCGTTGCGGATGCATCGGCCATTTTTTCAACGGCCTGAACAAGCGGTTCCGTTCCCCATTCCTCACCAGCGCTGTTCATGGCTTCGGTAATCCCGTCCGTATAGGTGACAACTACATCTCCGGCATGCAGTGAAACATTCCGTGTTTCTATGATGGAGGCAAACGTTTCATCGTCGACAAGGCCAATGGCCATACCGGCAGTTTCGGTTTGTTCGGCATTGGCTTCGCCGTTGCGAATCAGGATGGGGGCTTCGTGACCGGCGCGGGCGTAGCTGAACTGGCAGGTATCCAGATTGATGACCATGTAGAGCATGGTGATAAACATATCTTCGGCAAGGTTGCTGCTCAGGATCTTGTTGAGGGTGCACAGCATGCTGGAAGGATCGATCACGTTTGCCGCATTCACGCGCAGAACGCTGCGGCAGACGGCCATCATTAACGCACCGCCGATACCTTTTCCGCTGACGTCAGCGATGGCCAGGCCGATATGTTTTTCATCAATCCGGATGCAGTCGTAATAGTCGCCCCCGATATCAAAGGCCGGATGGTTAAAGGCGGCCAGTTCAACGCCGGAAAATATCGGCAGTTGCTGCGGGAGCAGCGAATTCTGGATTTTTTGCGCCACCTGCATATCGTGATCCAGCTGTCGTTTTTCTTCCAGCGTTTCCTGGAGGCCGGCATAGTGAATGGGCACAGAAGCCTGTGCCGCGAGGGCCTGCGCCAGATTCAGGTCGGGCAGGGTAAAGCGTCCGCCCGTTGTGCGGTTGACGAGCGCCATAACCCCGATGGTATGGTTGCCGAAGCGCATGGGAACAACAATGATGGTGCGGACGGTAAGGAAGTCATTCTCGATCTGCGGCACGCGGGAATCCATCTCAGCATCTTCAACCAGAATTGAATTTCCCAGCACCGCCGCTTCGCCAATCAGGCCGTTGCCAAGTTGAATGGGAGTGCTTTTAACGAGTTCGGCAAGTATTCCTGAAGCATCCCTTTCCAGTTCGAGCAATTCTTCTTCGACTTCAAAGGGTGGAGGGAAAACGCCGGAAACCGCCCGCGCTTCCAGCCGTCCTGCTTTTGCATCGGCCAGATAGATGGCACCCGAACTCGCTTTACACGTTCGGACGGCATAGTGCAGTGCCCGGGAAAGCAGGTTATCCATATCAATCGTTTCCGAATCGGCAAAGACCTCCCCGACATTATGCACAAAACCCAGGGCCGCTTCCTTTTCCTGGAGCAGGATGTCGCGCTGTTTTTTCAGCCGCATGCGCCAACGATAATTAATGAGGATGATGATAATGAAAACGGTCAGCAGAATCAGGTCAAGCAGGATGGTTAACCAGGATAAAAAACCGTTCATACGAACCTATTCGTTGCTGAGGTTACGTACGTCGTTTTCCAGGAACTCGAGAACAGACTTAAACTTGTCAAAGTTTTCGGGGTTGATATCGACGAGGGTTTCGTGCGCTTCGAGGGTGGTTTTTGCCGCATTAAGCTTATCGGCAAAGTCCGCTTCCAGCGTCTGGGTTCCATCGTTCTGGTTGGCCAGCTGCTGTTCTTCACCGGTCGAGGACATGGAATAATCTACCACGCGGTCCACACCGAGCGTAACCAGCAGTTTTTTATTCTTGGCGGACAGGTTGATGAGTTTGAACCGGAAATCCGGTTTGCTTTTAATGAGGCATGCAATTCCGGCGACCACGCCCATAAAGGTGCTGTCCATGCCGGTGCAATCTGACATATCAATCAGGATCTTGCTGGCGGATCCGGTATTCAGGACCTGATGGATGAATTGTTTCATGGGCGGGCTGATCTTGAACGAACCACGCCCTTCAACACGGATCACTGCCGTGTTGTCGATATACGCCGCCGTAAGGTTATCGTTGTTGTTACTGCCCGAACCCATGTGTTTTCAAACCCTTGATTTACTCCGAACCGAATGGATAGTAGCACCGCGGTTCTTGAGTTCAACGCGAATAGTTGGAAAAACGCTTTCGGCATCCGCCGGGCGTAGGAGCGAAGAACAGGGGTAACTTAATACGGCTTTAAGGGGCCGGTTGTATGATGACAACACATTCTCCTTTAACGGTCCGCCCTTCATAGTGCGTAAGTATTTCAGTAGGCGTACCGTAAGTGAGTTCTTCAAATTTCTTTGTCAGTTCCCGCCCGACAAAGACGGCCCGGCCCGTTCCGAGATGTTCCCCGATCTCTCCGAGGAGTTTAAGTAGGCGATAGGGTGATTCGTAGAGTACCACCGGAAGATCTGCCTCGGCCCATTTGATGAGATCCCGTTTGCGACCCCCGCTTTTATGTGGAAGAAAGCCGGCAAAAATAAAGCCCTTTTCTCCGAGGCCGCTCAGGGCAACGGCAGTGGTAACCGCTGCGGGACCCGGTACGGACGTGATCATCACATCGGCCTCGCGGCACAAGGCCACCACGCGGGCACCCGGGTCGGAAATGCCCGGCATGCCGGAATCCGTTACCATCGCAATAGCCTCGCCGTTTTGAATCCGTTCAATAATCTGCTCGGCCCGCTGCACTTCATTAAATTTATGACAGCTCATCAGGCGGGTGCTGATTTCATAGCGATCCGTCAGCCGCCGGGAATGGCGGGTATCCTCGGCCACTATCAGGTTAACCTCTTTCAGGGTTTCAAGAGCTCGGAATGAAATGTCGCCCAGATTCCCGATGGGTGTGCCCACGATATAAAGTCCTGCATCCATGAAGAAGAGAGTAGGGGATAATATGAAAGCCGCCAATTAGAAACAACGGGCTTGCAAGCTGGCAGGGCAACATCCAACATATTTGGATGCTCACCGAGGAACAGAGAAAGCGTGTGTTTGGAATCATTATCATGACCCAGTGCCTGGGAATGTTGAGTGCTTTCCTGTTCCAAAACGGGTTCTACCTGAACTATTTCACCAAGCTCGGGTTTTCCAGTGCCTCGTTTGCCTCGCTTGCGGCACTGCCATCGTTGTTGAGTGTTGTGCTGTTGCTTCCGTTTGCTTTTTTGTCCGACCGGATAGGCAAGCTGAAGCTGGCACTCTTCGGCCAGGTGTTGGTGGTTGCCAGTCTTGCCGGAATGCTGGGGGCAGGATGGCTGGACAGCGGGATGGCCATGATGTTGGTTGTTACCTCGCTCATCCTGTTCAGTGTTGGAGGAAGCCTGCAAGGGGCAAGCTGGTTTGCCCTCCTCAATCCGATTGTCCCGGCCGCCATCCGCGGTCGCTTCTTCGGCCGGCTGCGTGTCACCTTCATGTGCGTCAATATTCTCTTCGCCCTGGCCGTGGCCGGGGTGATGAAGATGACGCAGGCGATGTGGGCGTTCCAGGCTTTGGTTGGCGTGGTGCTGGTTGCGCATATTCTGCGTTACTTCACTTATGCAAAAATCCCGGAGCTCGAGCGCGAGGATGGGGAGGCGCATCGGAAGCGCTCATTCTTTAAGGCGTGTTTGCAGGTATTTCGGATTCCCGGTTTCTCACAGTTTAATGCGTACCTCTTTTTGATCACCCTGTTTACGGCCGGGGTGCCGATCGTCTTCGGTTTAATGCAGAAGGACGTGTTTGCCTTCTCCGAGGCGCAGATCATGATGGCCGGCAATTTTTTCCTCGCAGGGAGCGTGGCAGGCTGTGCGCTTGGCGGGCGGGCCGTTGACCGGTTGGGCACCAAGGTGGTGTTCATCATTACCCATTTTTCCTATGCCGCAATCATCCTCCTGATGCTGGGTCGCGATGCCATGCCCTGGTCCATCTTCGTTCATGTATTGCTATGCTCATTTTTGTTCAGCACTACCGGAGGGGTGGCCGGTATTGCGGCCACGTCCGAATTGCTTGCTCTGATCCCTGCCACAAACAAATCGCTTTCAACGGCAGTGAACATGATGCTGTTCAATCTCGGTATGGCCCTTTCCGCACTGTTTGTTTCGCGCCTGATCGAGTGGGAAATCCTGGCCGAACGTTGGGAGTTACACGGTGTGTCACTCACGGACTACGACACCATCCTCATCGCATTTGCTTCATTGGTTATTTTAATGTTAGCGACGATCGGCCTGGTTCCCAAAGTGGTTAAGAATGTCCAGCTCATGCCCGGCAGCGGATACCCGAGAATCTGACTGGGCGTTGGAGGGGCGGTGTCCTTACCGCCCGTTCTTGTGAGTATGTTTTTCAACCGCGGATGACCATTACAGAAAATGTAGGCCCGATCCCCGATCGGGCGTCGGTTGAATAGCATGTTGCGGTGTTTACATGAACCGCCGGGACAACTTTCAATATAGATTAATTCTTAAAACACTCTTTGTTGAATGTTTGCGTTGTGCCCGGCCCTTGAAAGGATAATACTCCCATAAGTTGTACGTGATTAAGAGTCGGGAGACGGCATGATCAAATCAGGGGCAATCGGATGGTTTGCGTTGTTATTCACTGCGCAGTTATCCGCTCAGACCTGGCCCGATTTTTATCTCACCAACGGAACACACCTGACGAGCTACGGAGTCGAAACCTACGACCCGGCAACGGTCAAGAACCTCTATGTAAATCCGACGGCAATTTTAAAGCCGCCCGGTAATGAGCTCGGAAATATCTATGATGGAAACCAGCTTATCCTGAATGGTGGAAAAATCGTTACTCCGGTGATTGATGAGGACAATTTTACTTGGAACAGTGGCAAGCTCTATCTATCTGAAGGTAATCATTCAAGTGGTTATGGCATCGATAGCGGCAGTGGGAAAGCGCTTCATATTTGGAAAGGGGCTGAGGTTTCTATCAATGGAATCACCGAGCTTCCTTTGAATAACCACATCTATTTGGGAAGTATCGATATGGGAAGCTGGGGGAACCCTCACTTGGGGGGCAAACTTCGTGTTGGAAATTTTGATGCGTCTAATTTCCATATGGACTATCACGGGACATTGGAAGTGAATGGGACGTTAACCGGGTTCAGTTCAGATCTAACACGCGGATGGAATGATATTATCTTAAATGGTGTTAACGCTCGTTGGGATACTGGCGGTATGGGATTGATTACTACTGATGATAACATTGGTATTTTCGTCAGGAATGGTGCTGTTTTGACCTCAGCTGGGGCAAGCGTTAGTAAAGACAGTAATGAATTTGAAATTTCCGGTATTGGATCCAAATGGATAAGTAATGGGAGGGTCTGGATTGGTGGACGTTATGGAAGACTGACCATCAATGATGGAGGCCAAGTTATAGCATCCGGCCTTAGCCTATACAGTAATGATGGCACAGGACATACAGTTGTAGTCAGCGGAAGTGGATCAAGGCTTGAGTTAAGTGGGGGGCTTTCCATTGATGCGAATAGGATTGAGGGATTTGGAAGTTCAATGATCGTATCAAATGGTGGAGTCGTAACTTCATCTTCAGGTATGATTGGAGGAAGTTCAGCTGGGAATTGGGCTTCTGTTGAGGGAAGAGAATCACAGTGGAATATATTAGGTGATTTAACATTGGGGGGAACTTATGGAGGGGATTCTCTCTTTGTGTCTGAAGGTGGCTCGGTTTTCTGTGAAAATGCGGTCATTGGGCTTGCAGTAAGCAGTCGCTACCAGGCTGTAGGAGACGCTATAAACGTTACAGGATCTGAATCGTTATTCAGAAGTACAGGTCACATTACGGTTGGAGCCCCGAATAATAATGTATGCAGGCTCACTGTTGGGAATGGTGGCAGAGTGATTGCAGGAGGAGGTTTGGTAGTAACCCAAGATGGAGATGAGTTCTGGGATAACGAAATCAACCTGAACAATGGTGGGAACCTTACTGTGGGTACAGACTTCGATGCTTCCATGGTCGGGTTTAACTTTAGTTCCGGGGCTGTGTTGTCGGTGGAGGGGCAGCTATCCGGTCTTGCTACTCTGGAATCGGGGCGCCGATTGGAATCGCCCGACCTGCTGGGCGATTTGACGGTGCATGGAATCTTTGCTCCCGGCGCCAGCCCGGCGGACAGCCTTCTGGATGGAAACTTGACCGTTGCTTCCGATGGAACACTGGAAATGGAGCTGGGCGGTTATGCGCTGGGCACGGAATACGATCGCCTGACGGTGACCGGACTCTCTTCGCTCAATGGTCTATTGGATATCGTATTCCTCGACAGCTTCGCTGTAACCAATGGAGCAACGTTCGATCTGTTTAACTGGGACGGCGGGGTCAGCGGTGCATTTTCAGCCATCAGCACTGCCGCACTTTCCGGCGGGCAATACTGGGATACTTCCGAACTTTATACGACTGGTCAGCTCAGTGTTGTGCCCGAACCCGGCAGTATCGGCTTACTCGGACTCGGCTCCGGCATTCTGATTTTCGCCCGCCATCACCGTCGCCGCCGCTGGGCAGGCAGGATCGGCGTGTTGCCCAAACCGCTTCCAGCGGATACCCCGCCGGTAATTCCCTGGAC
>CAZAPF010000061.1:0-21153 GCA_964486885.1 uncultured Verrucomicrobiota bacterium | reverse complement strand
GGTCCCGAACGCACATTCAGTTTTTCCGGCTTAACCACGCCATTATCAACAAATTGGCCTGACACCCAGAAGTTAAGACTGTCCGGGGCCTGTACCGCAACCCAGCCATTTGTTTGCTGGAAATATACCATTTCCTCGCCGCGCATAGCGCGGTCGAGCAACTCACCCTCAAGGCTGGGCGTTGCCCGCAGGCTGACCCGGTCGCCCGTAACCCGGACTTTTGCCACATCGTTGGTTTGAGCACCAGCCGTTGCTACGGCTGCGAAAAGCAGCAGCATGCATTTCCGATTGATGGAACTCAATCGGCGCTGGCCTCTCTTAAAAAAAAGCGTCGCAGACCAAAAAATCGGCAATCGGCAATCAGCAATCAAAAATGTGCCACGAAGTTGCATTAAGAATCTCATATCCACCCTCTGGAATTACAGCGCAAACAGGGTTCGCGCATTTGTTGCAGTTAAATTCGCAATGGAGTCTACCGAACACCCCTTGAGGTCGGCAAGTTGTTTAGCAGTATGAACCACAAAAGCCGGTTCGCAGCGATTCCCGCGCATCGGAACCGGAGCCAGATATGGCGAGTCGGTTTCAATCAGCAGTCGGTCATCCGGAACATATTGCACGACTTCCCGCAACGGATCAGCGTTGGCAAAGGTAACAATGCCGCTAAAGCTGACCATCAGACCGAGATCAAGTACCTGCCGGGCAAATTTAGTATCGCGCGTAAAGCAGTGCAGCACACCCAACCGGGCCGAATCGCCCTTCCATGCATTGGCATAATCCTTAAGCAGGGCAACCGTATCTTCGTCCGCATCGCGCGAATGCACCACGACCGGCTTTTCAAACTCGACGGCCAGAGCCAGGTTTTCGTTGAAGAGCTTTTTCTGCTCGGTGGCGCTATCTGCCGTGTAATAATAGTCCAGTCCGGTTTCACCAACCGCTTTTACCAGTGGATTGGCCACGAAATCGCGAAGGGCAGAAAAATCGAGATCCTTCTCCGCTTCATCGCGGTCATAGCCCGCACAGCCGAAAATCCGGCCCGGATACTCCCCAGCCAGCTTCAGTGAAAGCGTATTGGCTTCGGCCGTGCCTCCGATAGCCACCATTTCCAGCACTTTTGCCTCTTGGGCATGCTCTAGAATCGCTGAAAATGTGCCGTCTTTTACAAATCGATCAAAATGTACGTGGGAATCAATAAACATAATGCAGGGCAGTAAAGCGAAACCAATACCCGCCGGGCGAGTTTTATTCCCCGAAAATGCGTATTCCCCAGATTACCAACTTTTAACGAAATAACCCTTGAAGATAGATAGGCCAATCGGCATATTTGCGCGCCTTTAGAGATAAAGAGCTAATATATTAACGAGGAAGAGCAATGGCTAGAGAAGTCCCTTTGAAGAATGTCCGTAATATCGGCATCATGGCGCATATTGACGCCGGCAAGACCACAGTTTCAGAACGTATCCTGTACTACACAGGCCGCTCACACAAAATCGGTGAAGTACATGACGGCGCAGCCACCATGGACTGGATGGAGCAGGAACAGGAACGCGGCATCACGATTACTTCCGCGGCGACTACCTGCATGTGGAAAGACCACATGATCTCGATCATCGACACCCCCGGCCACGTTGACTTCACCATGGAAGTGGAACGTGCCCTGCGCGTACTCGACGGCGCCATTGCCCTCTACTGCGCGGTTGGCGGCGTTCAGCCCCAGTCCGAAACCGTTTGGCATCAGTCCGAGCGTTATGAAGTACCGAAAATCGCTTTCGTCAACAAGATGGACCGTATCGGTGCCGACTTCTACAGCGTGATTGAAGGCATTCAGGACATGCTCGGAGCCAACGCTGTACCGGTTGTTATTCCGATCGGTGCTTCCGACGAATTTAAAGGTGTGATCGACCTGATCACCATGAAAGCCCTGATTTTTAATGAAGATTCCAAAGGTGCCGAGTGGGACGAAGTTGAGATTCCCGATGATCTCGTTGAAACCGCTAAGGAATGGCGCAACAACCTCGTTGAAAAATGTGCCGAAATGGACGAAGAACTGCTCGAAAAATATTTCGAAGAAGGCGACCTGTCCGAAGACGAAATCTGGACCATTCTGCGTAAAGCCACCTGCGCCCGTCAGGTTGTTCCGGTTTACTGCGGGTCTGCATTCAAGAACAAAGGTGTTCAGCAGGTTCTCGACGGCGTCATCAAGATTCTTCCGGCACCGAACGAAATTCCGCCGATCATCTGCACCAAGGATCCGGAAAACCAGCGCAAGGTTGATGACAACGAAGTGATGTCCGCTCTGGCCTTCAAAATTATGTCCGACAAGCACATGGGCAAACTGACTTATCTGCGTATCTACTCAGGCACCATGACTGCCGGTTCGACCATCTGGAACTCTTCCCAGCAGAAGAAACAGCGTATCGGCCGTCTGCTCCGCATGCACTCCAACCGTCAGGAAGCCATCGATGTGGCTGTGGCCGGTGACATTGTGGCTGTGGCTGGTCTGGCTGAAACCAAAACCGGTGATACCCTGTGTGAAAAGGATAACGAAATTTTCCTCGAGTCCATGGACTTCCCGGCACCGGTTATCTCGATTTCCATTAAGCCGGAATCCAATGCCGACAACGAAAAGCTGGGCGAGGCCCTGCACCGTCTGGCTGACGAAGATCCGACCTTTACGGTGGCCTTCGACCATGAAACTTCTGAAACCATTATCGCGGGCATGGGAGAGCTTCACCTCGAAATTATCGTTGACCGCCTGAAACGCGAATTCGCTGTTGTGGCTGAAGTCGGCCGTCCGGAAGTGGCCTACCGTGAAACGGCTACCTCCCCGGCTGACGGTTTCTACAAGCACTCCAAGCAGTCCGGTGGACGCGGTCAGTATGGCCACGTTGTCATGACGGTTGAACCAGGCAAACCCGGCGATGGATTTGAATTCGAGAACAAGGTTGTTGGCGGACGTATTCCTACCGAATACATCCCGTCTGTGGAAAAAGGTATCATCCAGGCACTGGAATCCGGTCCATTTGCGGGCTATCCGGTTGTTGACATGAAAGCCACCCTGCTCGACGGTTCTTACCATGACGTTGACTCCTCGGACTTCGCGTTCCAGATTGCCGGTCGCCAGTGCTTCAAGGATCTATTCATGAAAGGTAACCCGCAGCTGCTGGAGCCGATTATGAGCATCGAGATCACGACCCCGGAAGAATTCATGGGTCCGTGTAACTCCACCATCGCTCAGCGTCGCGGACGTATTGAGTCCATGGATGAGCGCGGCGGCATGAAGATCGTTAAGGGCATGGTTCCGCTGAGCGAAATGTTCGGCTACTCCAACACGATCCGCTCCCTGACACAGGGTCGCGCATCCTTCTCCATGACCTTCGAGCACTACGAGGCCGTTCCGTTCTCGATTGCTGAAGAAGTGGTGGCCAAGCGCCGCGAAGAAGGCAAAATCAAATAAGCATTGCTTATGCGATTGCAAAGGGCCGTCCGAGAGGGCGGCCTTTTTTTATTTTCCCATGCCCCGACTTGTGCGACCTTTTTCACAATTATTGGAAGGTTAAAAAATAGTGGCCCGGAACAATCCATATATAGCGGAACTGCTTAGAGAACAGGTTGGAGCTGTCGAGCTGGAATCCAGTCTGCATAAGGCGGAAACCGACAATCGCGACCTGCTTGATGTTCTTGCCGAAACCGGCCAGAACAAATCCGAACTGTTCGCTTTTCTGGCCAATTATTTCGGAATGGAAACCGAGATACTAACTTCCACTGAACCGGAGAACTCTTCCGCACAGCTGGTTCCTGTAGAAACCGCTCTTCGCTACCGGGTGATACCGCTTGAAAAAACAGGCAAGATACTCAAACTCGCCTACGGTGATCCGGCAGATATCGAAACGCTTGATACCCTCCGCTATCTTTTCAAGGAAAACATCGAAGTAGTCGCAGCGTTACCGGAACAGATTGACGCCGCCCTGCTCCGCCTTTATCCGGATTCCGGTTCTAATGCAGAATCTTCGTTGCAGAACATGGGAATGGAAGAAGCCAGACTGTTAGATCCGGATGAAACCATTTTCCGTGCTGATGATCCGGACGATAGCGATGAACCTATTATCAAGCTGGTCAATCTGCTGATTGTTGAAGGCTTCCGACAACGGGCCTCCGATATTCATCTGGAACCGCTCAACCGCCAATTTCGTGTACGCTACCGGATTGACGGAGCCTTGCGGGAAGTTGAGGGTCCCCCTCGCCGGCTACACCCTTCCGTTATCAGCCGGATTAAAATCATGTCCGGCCTGAAAATTTCTGAGAAACGCCTCCCGCAGGATGGTCGTATTGAAATTCGCGTACAGGATCGTGATCTTGATTTACGCGTCTCGTCCATCCCCACCAACCACGGTGAAAGCATCGTGATGCGCATTCTCGATAAACAGAATCTACTGCTGGGCCTGCCGAATCTGGGTTTTTACCCGGACGATCAGCAGACTTTTGAGCGCCTGATCCAGTATCCCGATGGCATTCTGCTGATAACCGGCCCGACCGGCTCCGGAAAAACCACCAGCCTCTACGCATGCCTGAATCATCTCAACAAACCGGACCGAAAAATCATTACGGTGGAAGATCCGGTAGAATACCAATTGAGCGGAATCAACCAGGTCCATGTACGTTCCGATATCGGCCTGACCTTCAGTTCTGCACTGCGTTCCATTCTCCGCCAGGCACCTAACATTATTATGATCGGCGAAATCCGCGATCGGGAAACGGCTGAAATTGCCGTTAATGCCGCCCTGACCGGACACCTTGTTCTCAGTACGCTGCACACCAATGATGCCCCCAGTGCGGTAACCCGTTTAGCCGATATCGGAGTCAAACCCTTCCTTATTTCTTCGTCCGTGCGCGGCATTATGGCACAGCGCCTCGTCCGTTCCCTATGCGGGCAGTGCAAAGCCGCCTATGCACCTACCGAAGCCGATAGCCGTCTGCTGGGCTCCGTTCCGGAACTCTTCCGCGGCGAAGGGTGCTCCGTCTGCGGCAATACGGGTTATATGGGGCGTAAAGGAATATTTGAACTGCTCGCTGTGAATGACGACGTGCGGCAGATGATTTATGCCGGTGCCACGTCTACCGAACTACGGGCTGAGGCGCGCAATCTGGGCATGCGTACCCTGCGCGAAGACGGACTGCGCAAAGCCGCGGATGGAATCACATCCCTCAATGAAGTGCTGCGCGTAACCATGAGGGATGCGAATTAATGAAAGCGCGCTTTCATAATTTTGAATTTCGAATGTTGAATTTCGATTGTTGGAACTCATGTGGCGTTAGCCTTCTTATTGAAGGAAAGCTGTCACAGACCCAAAAATCAGAAATCAGAAATCGGAAATCAGAAATGCATGTCCGCGACGGAAGGAGTGGCACATGACCCACCAAAGCCCTATTCTAGTTGAGCTGGTTAAATCCAACCACCTGACACAGGATCAGGCTGATGCGATTCACGAGGAACATCTTGCCCAGGGAAAACCTGTTCGAACCATTGCCCTTGAACAATCCTTTGTGAGCGAGGAAATCTATCTTGGAGCTGTAGCGGGACTGCTGGGAGCCCAGGTGGAAAACCTCTCGAATCATCCTGTTCTTCCAACTATAGCGAAATCGGTTCCGGCCAGCATTGCGCGCATGTATCACATGGCACCCGTACGGATTGACGGGGATACCGTTGTATTTGCCGTTTCCGATTTTCCGAACCACGCCATTACCGATGACATTGCCTTTGTACTCTCGAAACAGGTCAGCTATATCGTGGCTTCGGAAGAGGAAGTGGACGCAACCATTCTCAAACTCTACGGAGAAGAGAGCGACTCTATCAACGAATTGCTTTCTGCGCTCGAATCCGATCTGGAAGATGTCGGCGATCTGGTTGATCTGGGAGAAACAGTTGATTTGGCTGACCTCGAACATGCCGCCAGTGCCACCCCGGTGATTCGGTTCGTTAACCTAGTGTTGTATCAGGCCGTAAAAGACCGGGCTTCCGACATCCATTTCGAGCCCTTTGAACGTGAGTTTAAAATTCGATACCGTGTCGACGGTGCGCTCTACGAAATGGCACCACCGCCCAAGAATCTGGCATTGCCGGTCATATCCCGAGTGAAAGTTATTTCCGGGCTGGATATCGCTGAATCCCGCCTGCCGCAGGATGGCCGCATTCAGCTCAACGTAGCAGGAAGGGCCATTGACTTCCGGGTCTCCACCCTGCCGACCCAGTTTGGCGAAAGTGTCGTGCTCCGGGTGCTGGACCGCTCCAATATGCAGCTTGATCTCGGTAACATCGGATTTCCTGAAGACATTCATGAATACTTTCTGGAAGACATCCGGAAACCGAATGGCATTGTCATTGTCACGGGACCGACCGGGTCGGGAAAAACCACGACACTCTATGCTGCACTCCAGCAGATCAACCGGGCCGAAACTAAAATCCTGACCGCTGAAGATCCGGTTGAATATGATGTTGAAGGTATCATACAATTGCCTATCCGAGAAAACATCGGGCTCACTTTTGCCTCGGCCCTGCGCTCATTCCTCCGTCAGGATCCCGACATCATCATGGTCGGTGAGATCCGCGATCTGGATACCGCACAGATTTCCATTCAGGCGTCGCTTACCGGTCACCTGGTTTTCAGCACGCTGCACACCAACGATGCTGCCGGAGCAATCACGCGGCTGATCGATATGGATGTTGAGCCCTATCTGATTGCCTCGACGCTTGAAGCTGTTATGGGCCAGCGACTCGTCCGCACGATCTGCCCCGATTGCAAAACCGCTTACCGACCGGATGAGTCCGTGCTCGAACTGCTTGAACTCAACCGGAGTCAAATCGGCGAGCAGCCCTTCTACCGCGGAGAAGGATGTACAGCCTGCAACCAATCCGGCTACAGCGGACGGCGGGCAATTTTTGAGTATATGCGGATCAGCGACGCCCTTCGGGCCGCAATTATCGAACGCCAACCCACTATTGTCCTGCGGGACAAAGCGATGGAGTTGGGCATGCGCACGTTGCGCGAAGATGGCATCCGTTGCATTCTGGATGGCTATACCACCGTTGAAGAAGTGGTTCAGTACACATGACCAAATGGATCGCCACTTTTATCATGATGGTCATTTTTTGTTTCTTTATGACCAACAAGAAGATGGAAATGAAAACCATCTTCAATGATTATCAATGGGCCAAAAAACCCTGGCAAAAAGAGATGCATGTCGACCGGGGCAGAGAGATTATGCGGCACCAACTGATTCCCTACATGCTTGAAATCTACATCTCAGGACGGGATATCGAATTTGCCGAAGCCATGATTGACGAATGCGATAGTCCAGAAGGCACGGCCCTTTTATGGAAGATTGCCGAGGATCCGGAAACCGACCCTTTTGCGAGAACCATTTGCATGGCCCATTTGCTGAATCGTGATCAGCTCAGAGTATGGTCCGAGGTCACGGAAAAGGATATTGAACTCATCTCCGCCTCCATGCCTGCCCATGTTGTGCACTGGAAAACCCTGCTGCTGAAATATACCGGACGAACACAGTCGGCGTTCAAAAACGATACCTTCCCGGAACGCCATAAGTTCAAGGCGCTTTTCAGGGAATGTATCAAAACCTATACATTAAAAGAGCAACAGCGGGCGCAGGTGCAAAAGGATAGCCGTTAAGCGAAACCTTTCCCTAGCATGGCCCACCGGTAGCCTGCTATAACCTATGCCTTGAATCCTTAGAGAACGGTATACATGCCTAAATTCAGTTACATAGCTCACGATATCAATGGCGAAGAAAAAACCGGCACGCTGAATGCGGCCGATAAAACGGCCGCCACAGCTGCGCTGAGGGGTAAAGGAATATTTCCGGCAGAGGTGACCGGCATATCGGTTCAGCTTCCGGTGGACGGGAAAAAGAAAGCTTCCGGCTTCGGACTGGATATGAATATTCACCTGCCGGCTTCTCTGACCGTTGTTCAACCAAAACAACTGATGGTTCTTACCCGGCAAATGGCAACGCTGATTCATGCGGGCCTACCCCTCTTGCGCGGCTTACACGTCCTGAAGCGGCAGGAAAAAAATCCTGCACTGAAAAAAGCCGTCGGGGAAATTGCCGAAGCCATCGAGGGCGGAAGCACTTTTGCAGATGCCCTGGCAATGCATCCACGCATTTTTAACAAGCTCTATATCAACATGGTCAAGGCAGGCGAAGCGGGTGGAATTCTCGATATTGTGCTGGAACGCCTCGCGTCCTATATGGAGAAGGCTCAGAAAATAAAGAACAAAATCAAAAGCGCCATGACCTACCCGATGGTCGTGCTGCTGGCCTCATCCGGCATCATGATTTTCCTGATGGTTGCGATCATTCCACGGTTTGAACAAATTTTTGCGGATATGCTTGAAGGCCGGAGTCTTCCCCCGCTTACCCTCTTTGTGATGAATCTCAGCGAGCGGATCAAAGAAGGATGGCCGGCTGGGCTTGGAATCATTCTGGCCGTCATTGTTCTTGCCGCGGTCCTGAAACGGTTCCGGCCGGGACGAATCGCACTTGATTCCATTAAACTATCGGTCCCGCTTTTCGGACATCTATCCCGCATGGCCGTTCTTGCTCGTTTTTCCAGAACACTGGGCACTTTGATGCAGTCAGGGGTGCCGATCCTTCAGGCACTGACCATCGTTAAAGAAACACTGAATAATGAGGTTGTTTCAGAGGCCGTGCAGGACATTCATGATCATATTAAAGAAGGCGAGCCGATGGCTGCTCCCGTTGAAGCAAACCGCATTTTTCCGCCTATTTTCGGAGGGATGGTTGAAGTGGGCGAAGAAACAGGCGAACTGCCCGCGATGCTGCTGAAGGTCGCTGATATGTATGAAGATGAGGTCGATAATACGGTTGCCGGCCTGAGTTCTATTATTGAACCGGTCCTGATCGTACTGCTGGCGGTGGTCGTCGGCACAATTGTCATTGCCATGTTCCTTCCCATGGTGTCTATTATCGGTAACCTGAGCTAGTGAAGAACACATCAATTTAATAAGGATAAACCCATGAAAGCACTGCTGATTATTGCCCACGGAAGCCGTCGTAGAGAATCCAACGAAGAAGTTCGCCGTCTGGCCAGACGGATTGCGGAAAATGCCGGCCCTGCATTTGATCAGGTCACAAGCGCCTTCCTGGAAATTTCCAGCCCGCAGGTCGATTCCGCAATCGCTGACCTCATCGACGAAGGAGTCACTGAAATCAAGGTATTCCCTTATTTTCTGGCAGCGGGATCCCATGTTGTTAATGACATTCCGCGGCTGATTGAGGAGGAAAAGGAAAATTATCCTAACGTACACTTTGAAACGCTGCCGCATCTGGGCGCCCTGCAAGGCATCAGCACGCTGATCATTAACCAGATCTATAAAGGCACCCCGCTCAATCCGGGCCTTGCCGCCATGGAAACGGACTAGTAAAAATCCCACTTTCCCATTATCCGGCCCGGGATCATGGAATATTCCGTTTGACTTAGCGTGCCCATTCCCCTAGGTTCCGCCCCTTGATTTTGACCCCGAATGGTTTGGGGAGGTGAATTTAGATATGGCACAAGAAACTTGCGAAGTAAAAGTACGCCGCGGCGAAAGCGTTGATCGCGCCCTCCGCCGGCTGAAAAAGGCACTGGATAAAGAAGGTGTTCTGAAAACCATGCGCGCGAAGCGTTGCTACGAAAAGCCCAGCGAAAAGAAAAAACGTTTGGCAAACAGCCGTCGCACCCGCTAAGGCCAGGTTTCCAGATTCTGGAAATGATAAAAGCTCCCTCAACCGGGGAGCTTTTTTTATTTGTAGCCCCTCTCACATCAGAAGCGGGATCACCGCCCCCACCTACAGCACCGGATACTTCGCCATCAGAGCAAGATTTTCATCCACCTGCTCCCGGGAGACGGCCCCAATAGTCATCGCATCAAACACGCCGTTGCTCTGCGCGTATTTCATACATTCCTCCCGCTTATCGACCAACTGGCCTTCGCCGTAGATCTTCATACCGATAATGCCCTTGCCGTTGGCCTTGGCTTTTTTCAGCAACGCGAGCACTTCCTCTGGTGATGCATCGCACTTTACACCAAACGGGTTCAGGCGGGCAAGAATGACATCAACCCACGGGAGTTCGATTGCGGTTTGCATAGCTCCGAAATTATGACACGACACGCCCAGTGCTTTAACCTGCCCCTTCTCCTTGGCCTCGGAGAAAACGTCCATATAGGGTTTCATCTCATCAACCCAATCCGGCTTGATCAGACAATGAAGCAAAAGCGTATCGATATAGTCGGTCTGAAGCTCATATCGAAATCGCTCCAGCGCTTTTATCGCTGACTGCTTCCGGTGGGCAACCGATAAGGTCGGAATATCCCCATCGCTCCTCCACCAGAATTTGGTCATGATCGATACGTTTTCACGGGAAATATGACGCAGCGCCTCCCGGCAATACGGGTGCGATCCATACCAATCGGCCAGATCAAATAAAGTAATCCCGCGGTCATAGCAATGCCGGAATAAACCAACGAACTCTTCGAATCCAAGCCTGGTCATCATGGACTTTTTACGCCCCGATTTTACCCCCGTCCCGAAACCGAGGCGCGACATGGTAATTCCGGTATTCCCCAATGCTGCCTGGGGAGGTGGTGCGGGAGTACTTGCTCTACAGGTCGCCGCAACAACGGCACTTCCGATGATTGGAACAAAGAAGTTTCTACGACTGACTCCATCCATGGCGTCCTCCATTGATTGCTGGTATGGATACCTCGGGGAAGAACTTATGACGATGCGGAACCGAGCTTAATACGCTGCACCCTGCATCCAGTCAACATAGAGATCCCATAAGGCTGAACCGCCCAGCATCCAGATAATGGCCGCCAGCGCGATGTATGGGCCGAACGGAATTTTGCTTTGCCACTCCTTATTGCCCAGAGCAATAAATGTTACTCCAACAATGGTTCCGAGCAGGGAAGAAACAAAAACAATGAAGATGATGGATTCCCAACCAAGGAATGCCCCCAGTGCTCCCATCAGCTTAACGTCACCAAATCCCATAGCATCCTTTTTCAGGATCAGTTTTCCGATAATAGAAACCGACCAAAGTGATCCGAAGCCGGCGGCCAGGCCGACCAGCGACCCAACCAATCCGCCCATATGAGTTTCCGCCCCATGCATGGAAGGAAGAAGAACACTGAAGATGGGGCCGATGATCATACCCCCGATTGTGCAGCGGTCCGGAATCCACATTTCATCAAAATCGACCATGCTTCCCAAAACCAACCCGAACACCAGCACACCATATGGAGCCACCAGGAGATCATAGGGATAGCGAATCCACACCAATGTGAACAGGATAGCCGTGAGCAGTTCAATCGACGGATAGCGTGCTGAAATCGGCACTTTGCAGTAGCGGCATTTTCCACCGAGAAAAATCCAGCCGAAGATTGGAATATTATCTTTCCACGCCAGATCCGTCATACATTTCGGGCAGCGCGAACGGGGCTTTACCACCGAAAGCTCTGCCGGAATGCGATATATGCACACATTCAGGAAACTGCCCCAGCAGGCTCCGAACATGAAAACCACAACCGTGAAGTACCAATCTATAAAACTCATGCGTCCCTAGTCCCTATTGCGTATTGCGTATTGCGTATTGCGTATTGCGTAAATACCGGTTCTGCTTTCGCGAGCAGGGCAATACGAAATACGCAGTACGTACTACTTTCCATAAACCGCGTCTTCCAGCGCTTTTCGCATCGCCGGAACCGACGGCTCGGTGCCGGTCCAGATTTCGAAGGCGCGGGCGCCCTGATGCAAAAGCATGCCCAGACCATTAGCAATGTCCGCGCCAGCTTCGCGAGCAGTAGTCAGGAAAGCGGTTTCGGGATACATATAAATCAGGTCAAATGCACGCTGTCCGGCACGGAATGCTTCGGGCGGTAATAAGGATGGATCATCCTTTTTCATGCCGACCGGCGAGGCCTGCACAACCAAATCACACTGATGGCAGAGCTCAATCTGGCTGGCTTTATCCAGTGCCTGCGAAATTTCAATGTCAGGAGCCAGCGATTTCACTTCATCCTCCAGCCGCTGAACGCGCTCGGCATCGATATCGGCCAGCACGAGCGATTTTGCTCCTTCAGTCGCCGCCTGCAGCGCGGTGGCCCGCCCGGCTCCACCACAGCCGAGAACAAAAATGGAATCGCCTTTCACGGTTTTGCCAAACGCTTCTTCCAGCGCCTTGAGAAAACCATAGCCGTCCGTATTGTGGCCAATCATTCCATCGTCAGTGAATTCAACGGTATTGGCCGCCCCGAAGAGCTTAGCGCTGTCATCCAGATTATCCAGTCCACGGAAAGCCACTTCCTTATGCGGAACCGTCAGGTTAACACCGGCAAATCCCATCAGCGCCATCGAAGGCAGCACTTCCATCAAACGGTCCGGGTGCACATCCAGCGCGAGATAGATTCCATCAAACTCTAATTCCTGCATGGAGGCATTGTGCATGACCGGCGACAGCGTATGCCCAATTGGGTGTCCCAGCACGGCAAACGGTTTGGTATGTCCACTTAAAGTCATAGCTCTATCTCTCCTATAATCGTCCTCGACAGCTCTCGTCCACCGTCCTCGAAATACACGAACTGAGGACGATGGACGAGAACGAGAAGGAATACGATCATCTATTCTCCATCAATAACATATTCCTCAGACTCTTCACGAACCTGACCACCACCATCAAAACGTTGAACTAATTTGGTTAGCATCGAAACAATGCGAACAAGCAGTCCTTTTCCTTCTGAAATTCGGATTGCTCCACACGCCTTTTTCGCAACCAAAGCATCCAAACAGGCAGCGCACTCCGTTGCAGAACCTCTGGCAATGTCAAAAAACTTAGCCCGAGTTCGTGTTTGGCGCTTCCCATTACCTTCTGCTGTATTGAACATAATTGAAAGACTGGCACGATCAAGATGGTCACACGGCTCCCGGACCGAAACTTCGGAGTTCTGTTTAACTTCTGAAATAAGATCTGTTACCCAGGCAACAAACTCCACCTCTAGTTTATAGACATCCAGCTTTTCATGATCAAACTGTGCCATAGCACGTTCCTCCCTTTCGTCCTCGAGCTCGCCCTTCCTCCTCGTTCTCGAAGCCTCCGACGACGAGGAACGACGATGAAGGACGATGAAGGACGAGGACGATTATCGCTTCGCGATGCGGTTAAGCCCGGCGACGATCGCACGAACGGCGGCCTGGTTGATATTGGAATCAGCGCCGACACCAAACACAACACCATTGCCCGCAAGTTTAAGTGGCACATAGGCCAACGCCTGCGCATCGGCACCTTTACCAACGGCCTGCTCGTGATAATCATCCACGGTAAAGTCGACATCAACTACCTGGCGAATCGCTGCAACGAAAGCGGAGATCGGTCCATTACCATCGGCCTGAACCATTTTCTCGTCCCCGTTCACTTTCACTTTCACTTCACCATGGATGAAAGTCGGGTCTTTATCATCCGGGCGCGGCCAATAACCGAGCAACTCGTATGGGCCTTCCGGAGAAACAAACTCGGTTTGGAAAACCGTGTGTACTTCATCGGCGCTGATTTCACGACCAACCGATTCGCTGTAGCCCTGCACATATTGACTGAGTTCGGGCTGCATGGCCTTCGGCACCTCAATGCCATAGTCCTGCTCAAGCACCCACGCGATCCCGCCTTTGCCGGACTGTGAGTTGATACGGATAAGCCGTTCAAATTTGCGACCGAGGTCTGCCGGATCAATATGAAGGTACGGCACCTTCCATCCCATACCAAAACGATCCGGAGCTTCAGAAAGCTTATGCACACCTTTATTAATGGCATCCTGGTGCGAGCCGGAAAACGCGGTAAAGGCATAACTCCCCGCATAAGGCTGGCGATAATAGATCGGCATACCGGTCAACCGCTCAACTGTTTCTGCAACATGCGCAAGATCCGAGAAATCCATTCCGGTTTCTATGCCGCGTGAATAGAGATTATTAATGCAGGTCACGAGATCCACGTTGCCCGTACGCTCACCATGGCCGAAGAGCGTGCCTTCAACACGGTCGGCACCCGCCATGAGCGCGAGCTCCGTAGCTGCCACAGCCATTCCCTGGTCATTATGCGAATGAAGCGACACCGTAATGCTATCGCGTTGTGAAAAGTTAAGGCAGAAATATTCGATCATATCCGCATAGTGGTTCGGCGGGCGCCGCTCCACAGTTGCCGGAAGATTCATGATCAACGGCTTTTCAGGAGTCGCTTTTCCCCATGCTGCAAAAACGGCTTCGCAAAGTTCGATTGAAAAATCGACGTCTGTATCCGTGAATTCCTCCGGTGAAAACTCATAACGAATATCTGACTCAGGCATGGCATCAGAGAGCTCACGAATTTGCGTAGTGGCCGCCACTGCGGTTTCGATGAGCTGCTTGCGTTCCATTCCGAATACCTGACGCATGTGCAGGTCGGATGGAGCTATATAGGCATGCACGATTCCGCGTTTGCAGCCTTTGAACGCTTCGAGCGTTCGTTCAATCAAATGCGGACGCGATTGCGTGAGCCCCATGATAAAGACATCATCGGGAATGAGATCCTCTTCAATCAGCTTACGGATAAAATTAAATTCATCATGACTGGCGGACGGAAAGCCGATTTCAATATGCTTGAAACCGATATCGCAGAGCATCTTGAAATACTCAAGCTTCTGCTCCGGATCCATCGGATCCGGCAAAGCCTGGTTTCCATCACGCATATCCACCGAACACCATTGCGGTGACGCAGTAATACTCTTGGCCGGCCACTGGCGGTCAGGGAGATCAATCATCTCCGGAATCACATATTTAGGTACACTCATTTTCTTTCTCCTATCGTAGCATGGGCATCCTGCCCATGATTAACGGGCAAGGTGCCCGTGCTACAAAGTGGGGCGTAATTTAAACAACCCCTCTTCTCTTATCCATTCCATTCCTTCAAAAACAAACCACTAATAAACACGAATTAACGCTAATCCTGATTTTCACCAATCCTCTGCTGCTCCTTTTTCAATCCATTCGTATCCATTGGCATTCATTCGCGGTTGATACAAAAAAACCTCCGCAGGAATTCCGGCGGAGGTTTTTCAAAAGTTGTCTGATCAACAAACTATAGGCAAACGGCCTCCACAGGATCATTCCCAGCGAGTAGCAGTAGGCCTAGTAGCAAATTGTTGAATTCGTTTTTCATTACGATGCGGAACATAGTCCTGGTTACTGAAATCTGTCAAATGTTAATAAGCATGTATTTTCAAATACCTGAAAATTAAATTTCAGCTTTCGGGTAAGAACCGAGAACGGTCATTACCGTGCAGTGTTCCTGTAGTTCCTCGAGAGCACGGGCAACTTCGCCATCATCCCGGTGTCCATCGACGTCGACAAAGAAATAATATTCCCAGGCCTTATTCCGGCTGGGGCGCGACTCGATTTTGGTCATGTTGATATTGTCTTTCTTGAAGACACTAAGCACATCGTACAGCGCGCCGGCCTTATGTTTTACACCAAATACGATAGAGGTTTTATCACTACCGGTCGGAGGTCCATAATTTTGCCCAAGCACGAGGAAGCGGGTGGTATTGCCCTGCATGTCCTGGATATTTTCAGCCAGCACTTCGATATCGTACATATCCGACGCCATTACGCTGGCGATAGCTGCCGCTCCTGGAGTCTCCAGGGCAAGCTGCACGGCTTTGGTGGTACTCTCTACCGGCGATAGCTTGGCATTAGGCATATTGGCATTCAGCCAGCTGCGGCATTGGCCAAACACTTCCTGCTTGCTGAAGATCAGGTTTATCTCTTCCCGGGGTTGATCGGACAGCAACGTCAATGAAATGGGCAGATAGATTTCCGCGCAGATCTTGAGGGGCGTAGTAGCAAACTGGTCGAATGTATGCGTCACCGCGCCTTCGGTTGAATTTTCGACCGGCACCACGCCATAATCGGCCGTACGACTCTGCACACGGTCGAATACTTCGCTGATGGTACTGGTGGGGATGTAGTCTACGCTGACGCCGAATTTATTACGGGCGGCCTGATGAGTAAAGGTGGCTTCCGGTCCGAGATAAGCAATCTGCATTTCGGTTTCGAGTGCGAGCGCCGCCGACATGATTTCGCGGTAAATGGCGTGGGCCGACTCTTCAGGTAACGGCCCGCTATTCAACTCTTTAATCTTGTCAAAAACCGCACGTTCGCGGGAGGGAACATAGATTTCCGCACCGGTCTCTTTCTTGGCTTCCCCTATCTGAAGTACCACTTTAATGCGCTCATTGAGCAGGCGCACGATATCGGAATCAAGCGAGTCAATTTGTGTTCTCAGTTTATCGAGGTTCATGGTCTTACCTTTTGAAATGTGAAACTGGAAACTTGAAACCTGAAAAACGACATGGCCTCAACCTCGTAATTCAGGTTTCCCGTTTCAAGTTTCAGGTTTCTTCTTTTTGGATTTCTTCATCAAGCGCCGCCATGGATTCATCAGCACTATCTTCCGGCACGGCTTTGTCCTTTTTCAGGTCCTCTTCAATATCCGGGAAGGTTTCGGTAGTATCTTTTTTCTTTTCCGCCACCGGCATCGCTCGCTTCAGTTCCTGACTTCCCGGCAGGTCTTCAATCTGGTTGATTCCAAAGTGTTCGAGGAACTTCTGTGTGGTGCCGAACAGCCAAGGACGGCCCGGCAGCTCACTGCGGCGCACCACACGCACCAGCTGCATATCGATCAACTTGCGCAATACAGCATCCACAGAAACACCACGGACTTCTTCGATTTCAGAGCGCAGGCAGGGCTGACGGTATGCAACAATAGCCAGTGTTTCCAGAGCGGGCTTGGAAAGGCGCATCGTCTGGTTCTTTTCAAGTAGCGCCCGGACAAATGGACCGCAGGCGGCATCGTTCTGAAGGCGGTAAGCTCCGGCCACCAGGGCAACACTCAACCCAAGTTTCGCCTGCTCCAAATCATTTTGAAGTTCCTCGAGAGCACCTTCAATCTGCTTATCAGTCGCTTTCGCATATTGCTCGTACGGGCCGCCAAATCCGTTGCCCGTTTCGATCATCGCCTTACGCATGCGCTTAACCGTCAATGGCTCTTTCGCCGCAAACAGTAACGCGCCGACAATCTGTTTCAATTCAGGGAGTACATCCACTGTGCTTTCGCTCATATCTATCTCCGTCCTAAATCAGCTCGCCTTCAATTACATCATGCTCTTCCGCGCCTTCGACGCCTCCGCCGATATGTTCTTCCGGCTCGCGCGGCTCAACCACAATCGATGCGAAGTGGTCATCCTGCACGGCGGCAATCCGGTTGAGCTTGATCAGTTCCAGCACCGCAAGGAAGGTGCATACAATTTCCTGACGCGAGGTCATGCCGCCAAACAGATCGGTAATGGTTATCCGTTTGGCAATCTTCAGGTTTTCGACAATGTAGGTGACCTTTTGACCAACCGTGTATTCCTCGGCAAAAATTTCCTGAAGGTCTTCTTCCTGAACACGGCCGAGCGCTTCGTTCAGGGAGGCAATCAGATCGAAGATGCTCGCGTCGCGCATGTCAATATCCGGTGCGGCACCGAGCTCAACGTGCTCACTCTCGCGGCCGAACACATTTTCCATGTGCACTTCAAGGTCTTCCAGGTGGTCGGCGGCATCCTTGAATTTTTTATATTCCACCAGCTGGCGAACCAGATCCCAGCGCGGATCCTCTTCTTCCTCATCCTCCTGATCTTTGCGTTCTTCCACCGGAAGCAGCATGCGGCTTTTGATCAGCATCAGCGTGGCCGACATCACAATAAAGTCGCCGGCAATATTCAGATCCAGCACCTTCATCAGGTTGAGATATTCCATATACTGATCGGTAATCCGTCCGATCGGGATATCATAGATATCCACTTCATCCTTTTTGATCAGATACAAAAGCAGGTCGAGCGGCCCCTCGAAAACTTCGAGCGAGACCTTATAGTCGTCTTTGATTAATTCCATTTGGCTAGGCACAGTCCCTTGTAAGTTTTTGATTGCCGATTTTTGATTTTAGATTTATGGGTCTTCGACAGCCTCTTATTAAAAAAGGCCAACGCCGTTTGAGTTCCACAATTCGAAAATCTAAATTCAAAATTCGAAAATCCTTTTATTCCAGACCAACGGCCTGGCGAGCTTTCTGCAAGGTGCGACGGGCAATCACCGATGCCCGTTCTGCTCCATTGCGCAGCACATCTTCAACATAGTCCATATCATTAACGAGCTCCGCCCGCTTTTCACGCATCGGGCCGAAATGCTCATTAATTTTATCGAGCAACTCTTTCTTTGCATGGCCGTATCCCATTCCACCGGCACGATACCGATCAGCAAGGTCGGCCTGTTCGGCTGCAGTTGCAAACAGCTTGTAGAGCGCAAATACATTGCAGGTATCCGGATCCTTCGGATCTTCCAGTTCCTTGCTGTCCGTCAGGATGGACATCACGCGTTTTTTCAACGGTTTTCCTTCCTGAAAAATCTCAATGGTGTTGTCGTAGGATTTCGACATTTTCTGCCCATCAACTCCCGGCACCACCGCAACATTATCGCGAATGGAAGGTTCCGGAACCGTGAACACGTCTCCAAAAGCATTGTTAAATTTCACGGCAAGGTCGCGCGTCACTTCCACATGCTGCTTCTGATCTTTCCCGACCGGAACCACTTCACCCTGCACCGCCAGAATATCGGCCGCCATCAGTACCGGATACGCAAACAGCCCATGCGAAGGGGAAAATCCCTTGGCCATCTTATCTTTATAAGAGTGACACCGTTCCAGCAGCCCCATCGGGCACAGCGTCGAAAGCATCCAGGCCAGTTCATGCACCTCCGGGAGGTCGCTCTGACGGTAAAGCGCCGTCTTTTCCGGATCGATACCACACGCCAGATAATCCAGCGCCACATCGGTCGTCATTTCACGCAGGGCGGCACCGTCCTGTACCGTCGTCATGGCATGGTAGTTCGCGATAAAAATATAGGCTTCCCCCTGCTCCTGCAGTTCGGTAGCCGGCTTCATGGCCCCGAAATAGTTGCCGATATGCAATTTGCCCGAAGGCTGTATGCCCGTAAGTATTCTCATTAAAAAGCGCTCCAAAAACTAACTCATGTAAAGAAGGAGTCGTTTTTACCCGTTATCCGGTGCCGATACAAATCCATAAACCCCGCAAATCCCCTGTTTCCAACCTTTAGATACCCGTATTTATAATTCATCTATTTAATGACCCTTTTACTCATTTTAAATTTGAACATTATACCCTATGGGGGTATCTACCGAATTGAACAAATGGAGACTGAGGCATGAAAGGACACACCACGACACACCCGGAAAACATTGCTCGCCTTTCGCGGATCGAGGGGCAGGTAAAAGGCGTTAAGCGCATGATCGATGACGGCGAATACTGCATCGATATCATCACCCAGATCCAGGCGGCCCGCTCGGCCCTGCAGTCCGTCAGCAAAATTATTCTTGAAAAGCACCTCAAGCACTGCGTTGCGGACGCCCTTGATCAACACAATGAGGCCGACATCGACGAAAAACTCGAAGAAATCATGACCGTCATCAAGAGGATGGGAAAATGATACTAGCGCATTTTAAACACAAAGACACTAAGCGCACTAAGAGCAGAATCCTTACTTCGTGCACTTTGAGCCTTAGTGTTTCATTTTTTTCATGCGCGGCCTCCGCTGATTCGTTCGGTACCAACCTTACCCTCCAGGCCGCGCTGGAATATGGCGTTGAAAACAACCCCCAGCTGCAGGCTGCGTGGAATCAGTGGCAGGGCGCAGAAGCAAACATTACTGTACAAAAAGGCCTGCCCGATCCTCAGCTTACCTATGGGTATTATTTTGAATCGGTTGAAACCCGGACCGGACCGCAAAACCAGCGGTTCGGCCTCAGCCAAACCTTTCCCGGCTTTGGAAAACTTTCTATGAAAAAAGCAATTGCCGGCAGTCAGGCCGCAAGCGTTGGTGATCGCTATCGGCGGTCAAAACTCCACCTCCATTATTCCATTGCCCGCTCATTCGCCGAACTGCACTACCTTAAACGCAGCATCGAAATCACCGAAGACCGCATCCGACTCATCAAGGATCTGGAACAAGTTGCCCGCACCCGCTATGAAGCCGGCTCGCCCATGGCCCCGATTCTTCAGGCACAAGTCGAACTCGGCCGCCTGGAAGACCGCCTGAATTCACTCAACGATCTGCAACAGCCGCAAAAATCACAACTCAACGCCGTGCTCAACCGCCCCGCGACTGCCCCGCTGGCATGGCCGGCATCCCTGCCCTACCAGCCCGTTGCTACCAATCCCGAACAACTCCGCAAGGACCTTGCCCAAACCAGCCCGGAACTTTCTGAACTCATACATACCGTTGAGCAGGGAGAACACCAGATCCAATTGGCCAAGCGCGAGCGTCTGCCCGACTTTACTCTGGGCATTCAATACATCGAAACCGGCAGTTCGGCCATACCGACATCAGACAGCGGAAAAGATCCCGTTATTGGAACCGTCGGCATCAGCCTGCCGCTCTGGTTCGGCAAGAACAGCGCACGCATTGAATCCGCCGCCTATCTCAAAGCCGCCGCCCAGCTCTCCCTCGAAAACCGCAAACAGACCCTCGAGGTCGAAATCCGCCAAACCCTATTCAAACTGCGCGACGCCGACCGTAAGATTAACCTCTACAAGGATAGCCTCATTCCCAAAGCGCTTCAATCGCTCGAAGTCAACCGCAAGGCCTACGAAGCAGGCAATATGGAATTTATTAACCTGATCGATGCTGAGCGCATGCTGCTCGAGTTTGAACTCGCCCACGAACGCGCCCTCGCCGACCATCTCATTGCCCGCGCCGAACTATCCAAACTTACCGGCACCGACTTTTTATCAACCATTAATAACCACGAAGACTCGAAGAGCGCGAAGGAACAGAATGAATAACCAGCTTCGTGAACTTCGTGCCTTAAGCGAGTTCGCGAGCGGGTGTTTAAAAAGGAATATGTCATGAAACGAATAAAATCCATCCTCTTCATCATCGTCGCTCTGATTGCAGGATTCTTTATCCGCGGCTTTTTCTCCCCCTCTCCCCCCCCCC
>CAZAPF010000060.1:0-21396 GCA_964486885.1 uncultured Verrucomicrobiota bacterium | reverse complement strand
CTGAGTAATGTTCGTGACGGCCGTGGCATCGTATGCGAACTCAAGCACGGCATTCGAAGGGGACGGATCATTCATAGTGATCGGCGTAGCGGTCACGGCGCTGAACTCATTTGAATCGCCGGAAACAATAAGATCCGTGATCTGCACACCGGTACCGCTGTTCACGAATTCAGCCACAATGCTGTTTGTGGCCTGCGTTGCCGGATAGTCGGCCCGAAGGATCTGGTTATCCGAAGGATCCAGGTTAAAGTCAAACACGGCCGAAGTTGGAATCACATCAGCGAACGTTGTACCGATACGGATTTCATCGAAGCCCGACTGGCGGTTTGTATTCTTTGCAATCGTGTCGAGCAGGGATTCATCAACATCCGCTTCAACCGTCGCGATCGGAGCAGGCAACGCAAGATCGGTTCCGACCGAGTAGAGCTTATAAACATCCGCCCCGCCCGTACCGGTATTGAAGGAAACATGCCCCACCAGGAAGATAGTGGTGTCGTCGGCGACCGCCAACTTGGTGGCGCTATCGGTGCTGCTTACATTGGAGCCATTTCCCCAAAGCGATACGGCCAACCCTGCCCCGCTATAATTGCGGTTCTTAAATCCGAATCCGGGGCCGGACGATAAATTCTGGGAGGTGTCAGTCTGGAAAGGCCCGCCACCAATGGCAAAGTGGGTATTGAGATCTGCGCGGAACAACAGGCTGAACCACATATCGCCGGCTCCATCCAGATCGGCGGAAACCGGGCGGCTTATTTCTTCCGTGCCGCTTGCATCGGCGCGATACATCCAGTTACTGCTGGTAAGCAATGTTCCCCAAATGGGCGTTCCTGTTTCAATATTCCATCCGACCGTACCCGTCGTATCGGTAACGAACCATTCGCTCGCAAAGCCGGTTCCTCCATTGAGACCGGTATTCCCCGTTCCGGACCATAGTCCGTTGGTACCTGTTGATGGATACTCAAATGACTCTTCGACGAGCAAAGCCGCCTGAACATTAGTCGTCAAAGACAAAACGACCGCTAAACCTAACCATTTGCATTTTTTCATCGTTTATCCTCCTGCTTGGATTTTGAAACACAGACCCACTACGGGATGCCTCCAGCATCCCGTCCTCCAGATGAGCAAATGCCACTAGCCAAGTACGTTTTGACAGATTTATGAAAAAAAATTGTAAAATGGTGAAAAACGTTGATTTACAGGCATTTTCCCATAGGTTAAATGCATGAATTCCAACTCGAACAACTCGAAAACCGACCAGTATGCCACCCGTAAAACGTTGATTGCCCGCGTACAGGACCAGCAGAACGAGCGGGCTTGGGAGGAATTTATTGAAATCTACCGGCGCTATGTCTATGCCGTGATCCGAAACATGAACATATCCGAAGCTGATGCACAGGACATCCATCAGAAAATCATGCTTAAGCTCTGGGAGCACCTTCCCAAACTTGACATCGAAAAGATCACGAGTTTCCGGGGTTATCTCAGCACGATCACAAAAAATGAAGTGCTCCAGTTTATCCGCTCCAGCAAGCGTCGCGTCGCACGGGAAGAGAAGGCCGCGGGCGATTCCACCTTAAGTTATCTCAACAATATTCGCCTGCCCGATATCGACAAAATCGCCGATCAGGAATGGCGCATCCACCTCACTAACCTCGCCTTGAAAAATATTGAGCATCTTTTTTCAGAAAACGCCATTCAGGTCTTTCGCCTCAGCATTACCGGACTTTCAACCGACCAGGTTTCCGAAAAAACCGGTCTCTCCATCAGCACAGTCAACACACTGAAGTCGCGTGTAAAAACCCGCTTCAATACGGAGCTGGAATTTTTGAAAGACGATTTGGAGTGATGTCATTGCCGATTGTTGATTGATGATTTCTGATTGAATAGCTGGGCATACAATCGGCAATCGAAAATCATCAATCGGCAATGCGTATGAACTCCACATCAGGCGCATGCTTTTTCAGATATTTATCAGGGTGCTTCAGTGTGTGATATACTTTTTTCACCTTGAGCCGTTCGAAGATATAAAACTTAAAGTTCGGGATTTCCTCGAGGCCGGCAATATTCAGCTCATCCACCAACATGCCATTGATGCGTTCGAGATCTATCAGTCCGGAATTGCTAAGGTCGAGCGAATGCAGCTTGAGCGGACGCAATACGTTGGCCGCACGGACCGGCACAGGGATCGGCATAATAAAGATTGAATAGGGTTCGCCTGAAAGCGATAGATGATATCCCTTGGGCGTGGACACCAGTTCCAGATTGCCCTGGGCTTTCTTGAAGTATGGAAGATTGTTCAGCGTGTCGAGCATAACCTCCACTACGGGCAGTAAATCTTCCGTCGGGACGCGGCGCCCGCCATCGGCAAAATAATAGTAGGCCATGTAGTACGCCACATAGCGGATATGCCGCTTGATTTCATTTAGCAAGGGCACCATTTCCGAGGCATCCAACCACTCCCCGTCATTCTTCAGTTTGCCATATTGCTCCGCAAGGTCCCGGCAGGCTTCATAGCGCTGGCTCACCTTGATCTGCTCAAAGCAGGCCGAAGCCTGCCGGAAGTCCTGCACCACGAAATGCAGGAGTGCTAAATATTCTAATAAGACCTGCCTGTTCTCGGAATCAGTTTCCTGTTTAAGGTGACTGGTGATCGCCTCGATCTTACCCGGCGCATTCAGGAAATCTTCATCGTTGATAAAATCCAGTGCCGTTTCCCTGATGCTGTCCGACAGCGCACGGGACACCTCGGTTTCCTCCTTGTAAAGCGCGAGGTTTTCCTGCGCCTCGTTCCGCGCAGCCTCAGCCTCGCGCTTTTCGCCCACCACCTTGATGAAGGCACCCAGGCCGACAAGCAGCAGCAGGAAAAATGAAACCAGTGCCACCCGGAAAGCAAACGGCCGGCGCTTGATCAACAGCCCGGCCTGCATCAACCAACCGGCATCCTGCGCCTTCGTCGCGAAACCCATCAGGAACCGATCCAACTCATCGCGAAAAGCCTGAACACTGCTATACCGATCTTCAGGTTTGAGCGACAACGCCTTCATCACTACGGCCTCCACCCCTGACGGAATATGCCGACCGGTCACCACTTTGGACGGCGGTTGAATATTCCCCGCGCAGGTCAGTTCGGCCACTTCCGTCATGGATTCCCCCGAAACAGGAGGTCGATAAACCAGCATAAAATAGAGCAAGGAACCCAGCGCATAGATATCGGTTTTTGCCGAAACCCTCCCCTTGGCAACCACCTGCTCCGGCGCCATAAAACCCGGGGTTCCTTTAACAATTCCGTGCCGCGTCAAGTCGTTGAGAATGTCTCCATTCGGCATTTCTTCGGGCGGGATTTCATCCTTTTCAAAGTACCCCTCTTTCCGAATCACCTTTGCCAGCCCCCAGTCACACAACAGCGCTTCGCCATAAGGACCCACAAAAATATTGGAAGGTTTAATATCCAGATGCAACACGCCGCGCGAATGCGCATAGGCCACCCCATCGCAAATTTTCACGAACAGCTCCAACAAACGCGACAATGGAAAACGCCGGATATATCCGGCATCGCCTTTCTGCAGTTTCTGGATAATTTCCTTCAGCGTATCGCCGTGTACATATTCCATGGTAAAGAACGGGAGTCCTTCATCATCGAGCCCTTCATCGTGGATCGACAGAATATTCGGGTGCTGCAGGCAGGCGGTAAGGCGCCCTTCGCGAAGAAACTGCTCCATCTGTTCTTCGGTTGCATTTTCCAACGGCTTGGCCAGCGCCACCATGCGATCGGTCCGCATATCGCGCACCTTAAAAATACGCTTCTCTCCGCCGGCCCGGACAAAGGTCTCGTCGGTATAGTGCTCCTTCCCCATACGCAGAGAATCCATAATGGGATGAAGAAACTCTTCCTCCCCCTCATCTTTCACCGTCGTGTCGTAGAGGGTTTCCAGATCCGGAAGCCGGTCGCCCAGCTCCTGCTCAAGCTTTGAATAGTCGTCGTTCATCAACAGCATTATCTAGCACACGAAGACAAAAGGTGCAAGGTAGAGACAGACCGCCGGGCTGTCCGACGGTTGAGCGGTGCGTACGTGCGGCTCGCCCGGCGGTCGAGCCCTACCCTAGTCATTCGAAATCATTAGCCGGACAAACTGGTTCGTTCCATCGGCCTCGATTCGGTTGGTGACGGATTCAAAACCCGTTTCGAGCGGTCCGGTATTGACTTCGACATATCCGTTCGAGCTCCATGATCCGGAAATGAGATTGGTGTTCAGCTCCAACCAGTAACCGAGTCCGCGCCCAATGGCATCGGTTCGTCGGCGGTAGACATATTCCAGCCAATTGGTTCCGCCGATATCCACCATATCGGAAACCGGCAAAACAGAGGATGCATCGTCATTCGTCGGATTGCCGCCCAGCGCGTATTCGAGGAGCTGGTTCATTCCGTCCGTATCGGTATGGGCGAAATAGTTGGTGTCATTGCCGCTCAAGCCATAGTCGGCCCACCACGTATCGTAGGGTGAAGGCCGCGGAGCGGCCGCACCGCGGGCAGAAACACGCACCTCGTCGATATAGACATCATCGGCCCCGCCGTTGCCATAGCACTGGAACCGAATCTTCATGTCGGTCGGGAAGGTAAACTCGTCTTCGCTGATCAGTAGGCTTTCAAAGGTGAAGACATCGTTGGTGAGGTTGATGCCGGCTACATATTCCGCGATATTGGTCCACACCGTACCGTCATAATACTGCACCGCAAAGCTGTCCGGACCGCCGACGTCCATGCTGACGGCCTGGAACCAGAACTCGACCCTGATCTCCGTATAGTTCGAAGTGGCCACATCCAGTCCATTGGCGTGTTCAAAGTAACCATCCACGGCACCGTTGTCGCCCTGGATATTGGCCGCGTTACTGCCTTCGTGCGCAAGAGTGCCTCCGGTATAGAACTTGCAGTCGGCATTCCCCTGCAGATAGTTTCCGAAACCGCCTTCAAAGTCGTCATAGGTCAGCTCTACCCAGTTGGTGGTTCCGCCTCCCCCGGGAATGGCCACCGCGCTGGCATAAGGCGTTCCTGCAGAAAGCTGGTCGTAGTCGTCGACCGCCCGCACCTTGTAATAGTTGGTAACACCCGGTACAGCCGTCGTGTCGACAAACGACGAATTAGTGAGCGTCGAGGCGTTAATGCGAATAAAGTCGTCATCGAGATAGTCTGTGCGGTAGACGTGGTACCCCGCGAGGAACTCTTCGGTGTTGTCATCCCAATCGAGCGCCACCTGGTTCCATCCTCCAACGGCGGTCAGGTTTTGCGGAGCGGATGGCGGGTTCGGGAACGGTACTTCATATTCCAAAATGAGTTCGGGTGCCCATGCACTTTCCCGGCTGTCGACCGTGCGCTTTGCACTACCTTCCTCCTTGATCAGCGCCAGCGAAACCAACCCGTTGGTCACCCCTTCGGTCACCACAAATGACGCCCAGTTACTTCCGCCGTTCACCTGGTTGGCATCCAGAAAAATACCATCGCGCGCCGGCTGGGTATCCCAGGTCACGGTTGATTCGTCCCAGCTCGTGTCCGACATGGAATAGATCTCCACATCCACATTGCTCGAAGCATTGGAGCGGTGCAGGCGCAACTCTGCCGAAACGACCTTACCGGTCACATTTACATCAAATTTTACAAATGCACGGCGATCAAAACGGTTGGACGTCGCAACCGGATAGTTTGCCAGTTCCAGCTTGGAATCAGAGCCATAATTGGTGGTTGGATTGTTTGTCCGAACCGATGCGTCTGCAATGGCATACAGCGTTTCAAATGTCGTGGCCTTCAGACTGCCTGGAGTAAAACTCCATTCGGTTCCCATCACGGTTCCGGTCGGCGTGACCTCGTCGATGCGCCAGAAATAGGTCTGCTCCTCCACCAAAGCACCCGGATCGAAAATGTTGTTCGCCTGGTTCGTCAGGAACGAAAGGCTGCCGGAGACGGTGCCGAAATAGACGTTGTGCGAGGTGGCCTCGCGCCCTTCAAGCCACATCAGGTCGGCATCGGTCTTCACCGTTGTTGAACCGTTCGGCGGAACGGGTGTACTTGCTTCCGCCGCCTGATAGCCGGGAATCCAATAGTTCGTGCAACCAAACTCATAGGCGCCGATATCAGGCGCACTGCCAACATAGTCATCATTGATACCCGGCACCACGGTTCCCTGGTCAATCAGGTCGGAGGTGGCCTTGGGCCGGAAATCAAGATTGGCCGGATCGCGCAGTTGGTTGGCGGCGGTATCGGACGGGTCGGGATGGTCGTAGCCGTTCCAGTTGTTGGTCGCGGTACCGTTCAACGGTGAATAGCCGCTGCGTGCGGCCGAGATGCTGTCGGCCAGATTGTTGTAGGTGTGGCTGCTGGCGTTTCGTACCGAAGGCGGATTGCGCTCATCACTATCCAGCAGCCGGATCATGTTGTCGGTCGGGTCGTGTGCAAGAACGGCAGTGTTGTTGTGCGTTGTATGGTAGTCTCCCTTCACCATCAGCGAGGCCGGTGTTTTCCACGAAACCATATGGTCGTTCGTGCCGCCATATCCATCGTGCCCGTCCCAGCGACCGCCGCCCTTCATGGCCTGATGATGCCAGTTATGATGCCGCCGCAACCCGTTGGCCGGACCGCTCCAGCCATCGCCGCCGGCACATTGCCAGGCTGAACCGTCCTGCTGGAAATAGCCGAAATAGTAGGCGCGTGAATAATTGACATCGGTCCATGAATGCTTCGACATCACTTTCGATCCATTGGTATGAAAGGTATTGCGGCGCTGAACACTCTCTTTGCTGGAATTCATATTGAGGATGTACGATGCCATTCCCGAAAAGCTCCAGTGATGGAACAGATTGTTTTCAACGATATTTCCATAGCCGTTGAACATGTCCACCATGCCATCCGAATATTCAAAAACACAGTTCCGGACGGTGTTGTAGGAACCGTTCTTGTCGCCTTGGATGAAGGTCCCTCCCTCGCCCATGGGCTCGGGTTTCGCCTGCGGCTGGCCGTCTACTAACTTAAACCAATAGGTGTGCTCGCCGAGCATGCGCCGGAACCAGGTGGGATAGGAAAACAGACAATCATCGATCGTGACATATTCGCTCTCCTGCGCATCGATCGTGCAGGCAAAGAAATCGATAATTTCAATATTCCAATGCTGGCTGTCGCGCATCGTGATGCCGTAAGAAATGGTTTTGCCGCGGATATCCATCGTATTTGGATCCTGCCCGCCCAACGGCCAGAACCAGACCAAACCGGTCGACTGGTCATAGTACCATTCCCCCGGAATATCCAGCGCGTTCAGATGCTCGATTAAAAACGGACCGCTGCCCTTATCGTGAGGAGAAGCAACCTCTTCATGCACCAGCACATTGCTGCCTGCCGTGTGTGATGTGATGTTACGCGAAAACTGCGACTCCGAATGAAAGTTTAGTACAATCGATCCGCCCGCAAAACTGACACCTTCCGCAGCCAGGTTATGCTTGGCGGCGTTATTGGTCAGATTACCCCCCGCGTTCCACGAGCTGGCCATATCGCCCCAGGTATCGATATCCCACCAGGTGTTATCTTCGGGTGTGTAACCGTCGTCTTTCAGCTGGATCGGATCACACGGATGCCCGACGGTTACGTTCGGCCACCGCGCCACAACCTGCATGCGGTCATCCACAAAGAGCTGCCAGATATCCTGCCCAGCCGAGGTCACCCAAACCGAATGTCCGTTCAAATTCGTAGAGGTCCAGATGCCGGAGATCGGAATTGTGCCGTCCAACACCGGCTGTTCACCATTGTAGTTCTTAATGGTGAATTTGCTGCCGGCCGATCCAACCACGTTGCTGATCACCACTTCTTCATGGTAGCGCCCGCCAGCCACGTAAAGAGTATCGCCCGCCGACATGGAATCGACCCCCATCTGGATCGTAGCAAATGCTGCGCCTATGGATTCTCCGTTAGCACCGTCGTTTCCGTTCGTCGCCACATAATAATCCGTTGCCTGCGCCGAAACGGCGCAAGCCAAAACAGGTATAACCAGCATGCATTTCAGTGAATTCATTCACATTCCTCTTTGTTTAAGCATTTAGATGCAACCGTATATATAAATACCATTCCACCGGTCAATTTTGACAGGGTTCCGGCGAAACCATTCAAACTAGCGACGCCGCCGCCCAGGAGTGCGCCCAATGCAACAACTCTGGATTCAATCTATTCCACCGATATGCGCAGGCGGATGAACTGGTTCGCTTCCAGCGCTTCGACGCGGTTGGTGACTTCCTCGAAGCCGGTTTCGAGCGGCATGGAACCAACCTCCAACACACCGTTTGTGCTCCAAACTCCGCCCACCATATTGGTCGCCCATTCCACCCAATAGCCTAGCCCGATGTATTCGGCATCGGTGCGGCGGGTGTAGACATATTCCATCCAGCTTGTGCCGCCGTCATCGACCACCGAACTGATCGGCAGTAACGTTGCTGCGTCATCCACGGTCGGTTCGCCACCCAGCCCGTATTCAACCAGGTTAAGCACGCCGTCGCCGTCCGCATCGGCCAAATGGTTCGTGTAAATTCCGCTAAGGCCGTTTTCATAAACCCATTCGTCGTACGCAGTATTGAACGTCACGATTTCCAGTGCGGAAAGGCGTACTTCATCCACATAAGCATTGTCGTTCAGGCCGCTGGAATGACGGAAACGGAGGTTGAAGTTTGTGGAAAAAGTATATGCCCCTTCGTCGATAAGGATTTCAACACTATGGTGGTTTCCGTTGCCATATGGCGTTTTATTGAACGATGCAATCTCCTGCCACACCGCACCGTCCCATAGTTCAACAAAGTGAAAATCCAGATTATCCATACCTTGGAAATAGAGGTTGAATTCAAGTTTCAGCTGGGTGTATCCCGGCGCATCGAGGTTGATCGCGGCAGCGAGTTCAATTTCGTCCGACGAATTAAAGTGCGCCGCATTGCCGCTCACGGCGGGTGGGCTTCCGGCGGCCAAAGCAGCGTTTCCATCGGACACAAAATCGCCCCATCCCGGATCAAAATCATCATAGGCCAACTCAACCCAGTTGGTGAAAGTTCCGCCGACCCATACGGCGCCGTCGGTGGTGAAGCTTTCGACCGGCGATGCCCAGCTGACTCCGTAGGTGTTGGAGGCCTGGCATTGGAAATGATGAAGCGTGTTGGTGGATAATCCGCTGATGGATAATTCGAATGAATAATCCTGAACACCCATGTCGACCGTGTTGGTGGTGCCGCCGTCTTTCCACCAATGCATCCAAACCTGCGCAGCCGTTCCGCCGTCGGTGATCTGACCGCCAATGACGGCAAAATCTTCTGACACATAGTCGGCCGGAATATTGACGATACCCGGCGGGTTTGCCGAAACGCCGGAAGCGGCAAACGACCAGACCTCGCCTTTAACGGTGCCCGTGGCCGTGATGGAGTCAATGCGCCAGTAGTAGGTCTGGGCATATAATCCCAGTGGATCGTAGATATTGTTCACGACATTGCCTTTGTACTCCGGCGAGACAGGCGTGGCGCTGGCAACCACGTTCGAGGAGGTGCCCAAATAAACATCGTTGGAAAGTGTGCCAAGCGCGGGTTGCCAGATCAGCGAGGCCGATCCCTTGGCGTCGGTCGTGCCTTCGGGCGGAACTGGAATGGAAGCGGCTACGGCCTGATGACCCGCAATCCAATAATTGGCTGCACCGTATTCATACGCGCCGATGTCCGGGGCGCTACCTACATAGCCATCCGTCACGCCGGGATAGTTGGTGCCGGCATCGACGATGTCGGCGCCGGGCAACGGCCGAAAGTCAAGGTTGTCGGGGTCGCGCACCTGTGTCCGGATGTCGAGGCCGAGATCATAGCCATCCCAGTTGTGGTCGACAATACCCGGCACCGCGGAACCGTCTGTTGTTGTGCCGGCAATCTGCCGGGCAAAGTTATTGCGCGTAATGGTGTTGGTGTTGGAGTTCCCTCCGCTTTCCACCACGATTTCCGGGCGGGACTTGCTGTAGATGCCGGAGTTGCTGATGATCTCGTTGTTTTCGTGGTTGCCGATAAACACGGTGGAATTCATGTTCGGTCCCCAACCGACAGAATGATGCACCAGACCGCCAACGCCTCCGGCTCCACCACCGGCGCCATCGAAACGGATACCCAACCTCGACCAGTCGTGCACCCAGTTCCATCCAATGTTGGCGTTGGTCTGTTTGGCCACCATCACCTGCACCATGGCGCCGTCGTGCTGCTTGTAGCCGCCATTGTAGAAATTGTTGTATTCCGTTGTTCCGGCATTGCCCTGCAGCAAGCCGACGGAGGCGCCGAAGCTGTGAAGGGTGTTTTGCCTAAAGGTAACGCGCGAGCCGCCGATGTAGAGTGCGGGCATCACGGACGGCAGCTCGGAGCAGCTGTAGTCGATGTGGTGGAAATAGCAGTTTTCAATCGTACTGTCATCACCGCCTACGTTTATCCCATGCCCATCCGTATAGGCAAAGGTACAGTTGTAGACCGTCGCAAAATCACTGTTCACCTTGGTCGTCTGGGGCGTCTCGATAATGCGCAGCATGCGGCGGGTATAGCTCGGATAGGTTAGTTCTCCGTTTTCAACCCGGGCGCGGAGACAACCGTCCAGATTGAAGGTGCCCGCAAAAAAGTCGATGCCGGAAACCGTCAGGTCGTCGCAGTTGGTGGCTGTAAGGCAGTAGGTGGTATTCTTGCCTTTGATTTCCAGTCCTGCCGGACTTCCACCACCGGGCACCCATACATACAGTTCCTTCGTGACGGTATCAAAAAACCATTCGTTCTCGGCATCGAGCAGCTCCAGCTTGCCCTCTACAAAATAATAATGCTCCTTGTCCTTATAGCCCCCGGAAGATACCAGGTCATGCGTAAACGTATTCGAGCCGGGCACATGCGAATTCACCACACGTGTCCAGGTCCGGAAACTGCCGAGGTTCAGCACCGCGATCGCATTGCTGATATTGAGTCCTGATGCGGCCAGATCGATTCCGCTATGCGGTTTGTCATACATGGTCCCGTTAACATCTACCGGAGGAGAGGAATTCCGAGGAGAACGCCCTTCGGCCCAATGGTCAGACTCCCACTGTTCCCAGAAATCAATATTTGGATCGGCATTCGGCCAACGCGCCGGAATCAGCATTTCGCCATCGGCAAATAATTGCCAGACATCTTCGGTCAGCGTCGTTTTATAAATATTGCCCGAATACAGAGTCCAGCTGTTCGTGATTTCGGTCGAACCATCCAGCACCACGGTTTCTCCGTCATACGCTGCAAAAGTCAGATTATCCGTATTGGATATGCTGATTTCCTCCTGATAGCGCCCGCCGCGGATAATGCAGGTATCCCCAGCTCCCATTTGGTCCGCCGCATACTGTACCGTGGCATACGGAGCTCCAAACGTTCCGTTTCCCGGAGCATCGATCCCTGCTGTGGAGACATAATTCGTTGCGGCGGATACCGATAAAATCTGGATGCCGAGCAATAGGCTGCCCATTGTATAAATTAACTTCATTCCGGTTCCTCTTGTTTATAAACGCTTCGGACACAAGGTTAATCCCACTGGATTCATTTATTTTGATAAGTATTTAGAAAAACAGGTCAAATATCGGGAAACACGGGGCATTTCATCTATAGCACGATTTAGAACCAAGGACCCATTTATGACCAACCGCAGACTGACTATCGCTTTTCTAACCTTGAGCCTGCTGATTTCAGCTGCCCATGGTGCACAGCGCCCGAACATTCTTTTCATCATGACCGACGACCAGTGGCGTCCGGAATTTAACTTTCTGCCGGAAGGACGGGATAAGGATGGGAAACCACTGAATCTGACACCGACCATCGATCGGCTTTCCAGCGAAGGCCTTATCCTTGACCGGATGTATGCCACCTCGACGGTCTGCACGCCGAGCCGCTACAGCGTACTGACCGGCGAATATCCCAGCCGAAGCCAGGACAAGGGTTTTGTTCAGGATATGAAGGAATACGGCAACCAGCCTAACCCCCACTTCAACGTACACGTTACCCCCGGCAAGGCCAATATGGGCAGTGTGCTCAAGGCCAACGGATATTTTACCGGCTTTGCGGGAAAAAACCACGTGCTGCACAGCGACAAGGTTAAAGTCCCGAGCGTCGCGAAATGGCGCGAGGCCGATCCGTTCGATCCGAAAACCCAGGAATTCCTGCAGGGCAAGCAGGCCGCCGAGGTGCAGAGTGTACTCGACAATGGTTTTGATTATGCAGCCAGTATTTATGCCGGCAATGTGCCCGGGCATATGCCGATTAAAATGGAGGCGCATAACCAGGACTGGATCACCAAGGGAGGATTGGATTTTCTGGAGCTGGCCGCCAAACAGGACAAACCATTCTACCTCCACTTTTGCTCAACCCTGAATCATGGCCCAGGCCCGGCCGGCCATAAATATTCCAACAACCCTCTCTTTACCCCGGCCGGCGTGCTGGAAAAAGAACTCAACGTCCAACCTGCTCGCGATACCATTCCGAAACGGCTTAAGGCGGCGGGCTATGATGCGAAGGGCGCCCATGCGGACGCACTTTGGCTCGACGACGGCATCAACGCCATCATTTCCAAACTCGAAGCCATGGACGAGCTCGACAACACGATTATCTTTTTCTTCGTCGATAACGGCATGGGAGCCAAAGGGGCGCTCTACGAAGGCGGTGCGCACGTGCCCGCATTTGTCTGGGCCAGGAACATCAAGAGCGGCTCCCGCTCGGAACAGCTGTTGAGTAACACCGATTTTGCCCCGACCATCTATGAGCTGTGCGGTATTCCCACCGCCAGCCAGCCGAAGATGGACGGCAAAAGCTTTACCCCTATCCTGAAAGGAAAAGATGAACCGGTGCACGATGCCATCCATCTGCAGATCGGCTCAAGCCGGGCTATAATCAAGGATGGCTACAAATACATCGCGTGGCGCGTGCATCCCAACCGTGAGTCCAATTTCGAGATTCCCCCAAAAGGCGAACCGCAACCGCTCTACCACATAGCCTCAACGCGTGGCGGACGCGGCCTTGAAAAGAAGATCCCTAAAAACTATGCGTGCTACTGGGATACCGATCAGCTGTACGATCTTGAAAAAGATCCGAACGAGCAGAACAACCTCGCTAACCATCCGGAATATGCGCAGAAGCTGAAAATCCTGAAGAAGCTACTCGCAGAACAACTCGAAGACCAACCCGGTACCTTCGCGGAATTTAAGTCGTCTCCCAGACTGTCCGGCAAATGAGACATTAAACTGCTTCGGCGTGATACTGCCCCCGCTCCTACAATATGGAAAAACAGCGGCCTGCCCGGAAAAACAAAAAGCAGGCAGCAAACTGATAGATTAAGAATCCGTTTTTTTCATAAAAATGTATAAAATTATACGGGTGGCGGAGTCCTATATTATGACACCCTAATTTTAAACATGCTTACCGGGAGATATAATGAAGAAAACACTAACCCTATTATGCACAACTGCACTCACGCTTTCGTTCAGCCATATGGCTGGAGCCGGCGCAAAAGCTCCATCCAAATTCGTTAATACCGTTGAATCACTGCAGCAGTATGAATGCTCAGACTGGTTCCGCGATGCCAAGTTCGGTATTTACCTGCATTGGGGCGCCTATTCCGTAGCAGAACAAGGCGAATGGTATGCGCGTAACCTCTATATTGAGGACCGCCCGGATTATCAGCACCATCTCAAAACCTATGGTCATCCGTCCGAGTTCGGCTATGCCGATTTTATCCCGATGTGGAAAGCCGAAAACTTTGATCCGGATGCCCTGCTGGCCCTCTTCAAAGAATCCGGTGCCAAATATTTCACCCCGTGCGCCGTGCACCACGACAACTTTGACCTCTGGGACTCCAAACACCACGAATGGAACGCTGTTAACATGGGGCCGAAAAAAGACCTGATCCGCATGTGGAAAGATGCCACCCATAAAGCCGGCCTCCGTTTTGGTGTAACTACCCACCTTTCCCGCTCTTACAGTTGGCTCAACACCGCTAACCAGGCCGACACCGAAGGTCCGAAAAAAGGCGTTCCCTATGATGGCGCCCAAGGTAAAGCGAAAGGGCTATACCCGTCCAATGACGGTCAGAGCACCCATCCGCGCGCCCCATTTGATGCACCAAAGGAATGGCGCGACCAGTGGGCGAAGCGCATCAAGCAGCTGATCGACGACTATGAGCCGGATCACCTTTATTATGACTGCGCGGTACCGTTCCGCGGTGAAGACGCGGGAGCAACCGGTATGGATGTGATTGCCCACTTCTACAACCAGCGCCCCGAAGGGGTCATGTGCATCAAGGAACGTCCGTGGCAGGGTCTCTATGCCGACGGCATCGCCACCCTCGACTACGAGCGCGGCAAAGCCGCCAGCATCCTTGAAAAGCCGTGGCAGACCGACGACTCGATCGGATCCTGGGGCTATAAAGCCGGCACCCCGTACATGACCCCCGACCTCGTAGTCGACAAGATCATCGACATTGTTTCCAAAAACGGAAACATGCTGCTCAATATTCCGATCAAGGCCGACGGCACACTCGATGCGGAAGCAACCGCGCTACTCAAGAATGTTGGAAAATGGTTCGCGATCAATGGCGAAGCCATCTACGGCACGCGCCCCTGGTATATGTTTGGCGAAGGCCACAATGAAATCGGCCACAAGGATCTCGAGTCGCCGATGACCTTCAAGGACTTCCGCTACACCACCAAAGGTGACACGCTTTACGCGTTCGTACTCAGCTGGCCGAATGCCAAGAAAAAGCCGGTGGTCTTTCCAAACCTTACCGCAATGAACACCCGTATCACCGAAGTGGTTTCGGTTGAAATGCTCGGACACGACGGCGAACTGAAATGGGAAAATCATGGTGATGGCCTTCAGGTCTGGTTCCCGAATGAAAAACCCTGTGAACATGCCTATGCTTTAAAAATCGAATTTAAGAAGTAATCTATTTACAGAACGAGGCGGCCTCTGGGAAACTGGAGGCCGTTATCTATTCAAAAAAGGAAAGCGTTATGAAAAAAATCCTGCTTGTCTCCGCCATGATCTGCATGGGAATCACCGCCGCACTGGCTGCGACGGATAAGCCGAACATTCTCTTCATTTTTGCTGATGATATGTCCTATGAAACGATTGGCGCGTACGGAATGCTCGATATTGACACCCCGCATCTTGATACACTGGTCCAGTCCGGCACCACTTTTACCCATGCCTATAATATGGGCGCCTACAACGGCGCGGTGTGCGTGGCGAGCCGGGCCATGCTGAATACCGGCCGCTTTGTCTGGGGAACCTACCAACATGATACCGGCCCGAAAATGAAGAAAGAGGTTGAGGGTGGCCGCATGTGGTCACAGTTGATGAGCAAGGCCGGCTACCGCACCTACATGACCGGAAAATGGCACGTGAAGGCCAAGCCCCAGGATATTTTCGACGTCGCCGTCAACGACCGCCCCGGCATGCCGCGGGATTTCTGGAACAAAGGCTCTGCGGACGGCAGTAAACCGAAGCATTATGGCTATTTCCGCCCCGTCGACAAAGACGACTACGAAAACGGATGGAAACCGTGGGACCAATCCAACGGCGGTTTCTGGGCAGGCGGTAAGCATTGGAGCGAGGTTGTCGCCGACGACGCACTCGGCTTCCTTGCCGATGCAAAGGAACACAGCGATCCCTTCTTTATGTATGTTGCCTTCAATGCATCACACGACCCACGTCAGGCATCCAAGGAATATATCGACCGCTATCCGCTAGACCGCATTAAGCTGCCCGAAAACTATGTCAGCAAATACAAATATCAGGACGATATGGGATGCGGAAAAAGCCTCCGTGACGCCGCACTGGCTCCTTTCCCACGCACCGAATTCGCGGTAAAGGTCCATCGGCAGGAATACTTCGCACTGATCACCCACATGGACGAGCAAATTGGCCGGATCCTAAAAACGCTGAAAGAAAGCGGCCAGGACAAAAATACCTACATTGTCTTTACCGCAGACCACGGCCTTGCGGTCGGTCGTCACGGCTTGATCGGTAAACAGAACATGTACGATCACAGTGTACGCGTACCGTTTCTGATCGTTGGCCCGAACGTCGAGAAAGGCGCAAAGAACGGCGCTCCGATCTATCTGCAGGATATCATGCCCACTGCGCTCGATCTTGCCGGTGCGCCGATTCCGGAATACGTTGAATTCAAAAGCCTCGAGCCCCTCTTAAAGGGCGGGGAGAAGCACTATGATTCCATCTACGGTGCCTACAAAAACCAGCAGCGTATGATCTGCAAGGATGGCTGGAAATATATTACCTACCCCACCTGCGACGGGCAGCGGCTCTACAACATGAAGGCCGATCCATTTGAAAAGAATGATCTTTCCGTCAATCCGGAATATGCCGCTAAAATCAAAGAGCTTCGTACAGACCTACTGGCACTGAGCACCGATTTAAACGACCCGCTTGATTATGACGATCCGGTCAGCAGCTGGAAAAAAGCAGCACCCGCTAAGAAAAGCAGCCACTAATCTGACGTACCGTAGAGGAGCTTTCTGCTCCTCTGCGGGACTCAGCATCCTTGCAATGTATTCACGGCTTGCTGGTAAAGTATTGAATCGTTGCTTCCAAACCTTCATCGAAACTTGAAGTCGGCTCAAAACCGGCGGCTTTAATCTTATCGACCGAAGCCATGGAATGTTTCACATCGCCGGCCCGGACCGGGGCATATTCAATCTTTGAGGACGAGTCGGTCAGCTCAATAATCTTTTCAGCGAGATCGTTGATCGTCAGGCGCCGGCCATAGGCCACGTTGTAGAAACCGGATTCCGTATCATTCATGGCAAGGAATACGTTCGCCGCCACAATATCCTTCACGTAGATAAAATCGCGCGTCTGCTCCCCGTCACCGAAGATCGTAATGGTTTCGTTCTTTGTGGCTTTATCGATAAAAATCGGTACCGCTGCGGCATAGGCACTACCCGGATCCTGACGGGGGCCAAACACATTGAAATAGCGCATTACGCCGGTTGCGAGTTTACCTTCGCGCGAAAACATGTCGCAGTAATATTCACCATCAAGTTTGGTAATAGCATACGGACTTTGAGGTTCCGGCAGCATGGTTTCCACCTTGGGAACAACCGGATTGTCGCCGTAATTTGCAGCCGAACTGGAAAAACACATTTTCTTTACGCCGGCCCGGGCTGCTTCTTCAAGCAATACCAGTGTTCCGGTTGTATTGATATCGACACATTCGATCGGTTTTTCCATCGATTCCGGCACACTGATCATGGCCGCCATATGAAAAATGTAGTCAACGCCCTCGACCGCCTTTCTTACGGCATCACGATCCGTGACCGAGCCTTCAACAAACTCATGTTCCAACCCTTCGAGATTTTCACGGTACCCGCTGCGCAGGTTATCAAGCACCCGCACATCGGCTTGGCCTTGAAAATGTTCAACGATATGACTGCCGATAAATCCGGCCCCACCAGTTACTAAAACTCTCATGAATATTCCTTTACTATAGCCTGCATGGCGCTCATTTGATCTTCCATGGATTGAACCATCTTGAATTGCTTGCGGCAACGATCAATATTCTGTCCATCCCGGTGCGTCTTGAAATAGGTATCTCCCTGAAGATAATCCGTCAAAAAGCGCAGTCCAATTTCGAAGGTGATCAATTTGCCGGAAAACGCCAGCAGTTCTTTTTCCCTCGGAACCAAGAACCCTGAAGCCGTTTCGAGATAGCCTTTTACCAGTGCCTGGAAATAATCGATGTTCATATTGACTTTAGTCAGATCAGACTCATCTTCCACCGCCTGGTTGGTGGTGGTTCGGATCATATCGCCAAAATCATACAGCACGGATCCGGGCATCACTGTATCCAGATCGATCACGCACATGCCTTCGTCGGTTTCACAATCCATCAACACATTATTCAGCTTGGTATCGTTATGGGTTACCCGCTCGGGAATTTCGCCGGAGGCCATCAGATCGATGACCACATCAACAATGCTTTCGCGTTCTTTTGCAAATGCAATTTCGCTTCCGACATTTGCAACGCGTCCATGGCTATCCTCCTCGATGGCTTGCATCAGCGTATCGTAGCGGGAGCGGGTATGGTGAAAATTTGGAATTGTATCCTTCAAACGGTCCGACAAATCTGCCAACTGGCACTGAAACTCACCAAATGCTTTCGCCGATTTATAGGCCTGGTCGGTATTTTCAATCACGTCAATCCCGATGGCATCCTCGATGAACACATAGGTGCGCCAATAGTTGCCTTTGGAATCCCGGTAAAAGTCTTTCCCGTCAACCGTCGGAATCAGGGTAAGCACACGGCGGTCAATTTCGTCCGCTCCCGCTTCTTCGAATTTTTTTCGCTGATGGCGCGTCACACGGCCTATATTATCCATCAATCCGGGCACATCCTGAAAGATGTTATGATTGATCCGCTGATGAATATAATGAACCTCGTTGCCCTCAACGTCATAATAAGCCTTGAAGGTATCGTTGATATGCCCCGATCCATACGGCTCTTCGCCAAGATATTTACCGGGACACGGGAAAGCCGCTGCAATTTCATTAAACCGTTCCATACCTGCTCCTATTCTTCATAATTTCCAAACTGGAATTTTTTATTAACCGGACGCACACGCTCGCGCCGTATGATCATTTCTAATTTACTGACAACCTCAGGATGGTGTTGCGCCACATTGTTCTGCTCCGAAGGATCTTCCTTCAGGTTATAGAGCTCCATCGGAGCATCCGGATTCTTTTTTACCTTCTGTTTTACACCCTTCCAATCACCCATGCGCACGGCAATCTGTCCACCATAACCACCAAAGTCCCAGAACAAAAACTCGTGCTTTTGCTGCTTACCGCGCTTTCCGAGCAGCTCGGGCAGAATGCTGATGCCGTCGACTCCCGACGGAAGCTCAGCCCCGGTTATTTCTGCCAGAGTCGGCAACACGTCATAGTGAGCCCCAACATAGTCAGACACCTTTCCTGCCTGAATTTCCCCCGGCCAACGCGCAATAAACGGCTCGCGAATGCCGCCTTCATAGACCGACGCCTTCAGGCCGCGCAGCTCTCCTACACTGTTAAAAAACTCATAATCCACCTGTGGCTTGAGAAAGGTCGCGCCATTATCGGAGGTAAAGATCACCATGGTATTTTCATCAACACCTTTCTCCTTGAGCAACGCAAAGAGACGCCCCATTTGCTTGTCTACAAATGAAACCATAGCGGCATAGCAGGCACGCGGCGTCGGATGCGGCAGGTAGGACTTACCTTTGTAGGGCGTCTCCTCCCATTGGCCGAGGTAGGCATCGATTTCCTCCTGCGGAGCCTGTAACGCAAGATGCGGAAGAACGGTCGGATAGTAGACAAAAAACGGATGTTCGTGGTTTTCCTCTACAAACTTGAGCATTTCATCCGCAATCAATTGCGGCGCATAGTGGCGACCCGTCAGCCCGCGCGTATTACCTTCCAGAAACTCAGGTTGTCCGTCACGATCAAGATATTGGGGATAAAGATTGTGCGCATGGCGCTGGCAGTTGTAGCCATAGAAACGGTCGAAGCCTTTATTGAGAGGATCACCGGATGTACCGGCAGCCCCCAGCCCCCACTTGCCAAAGCAGCCGGTCGCATATCCCCTAGCCTTGAGCAGCTCGGCAATTGAGGTTTCCTCTTTCGCTAGAGGAGTCTGTCCTCCGAAAATCGTAACGCCATTAACCTTGCGCTGGTTTTCCTTGATCTCGCCGTTATTGCGGATATAAGCGTGCCCGGCGTGTTTACCGGTCAGCAAGTTGCACCGCGCCGGAGCGCAAACCGGGGCACCGGTGTAGAACCGCGTGAAGCGCATCCCCTCCGTTGCCATCCGGTCGATGTGCGGCGTACGTATTTTTTTCTGTCCGTAACAGCCCAGCTCCTGCCAGCCTAGATCGTCCGCCAACACCAGAATAATGTTGGGCGGCTTATTTGCTGCACTCATGCCGAAAGCGGCAGAGGAACAAAGAACTGATGCGGATTGGATGAAATGGCGACGTGTTCTCATTGATCTATTCTCCTATCGTTCATACCCATGGGATTTAAATGGTTTTTCATCGGTTCCATGGGCTGAGTCCACGCCTTGCGTACGATGTCGCTGAACTCATCATAGGCACAAACGGGAGGCGCATCACAATGGACCACCGCACGGACAAACAACTCATTGCCTTTCATGGAATAGACCGCTTTCGAACCTTCCGTCGTCTGCAAAACCTTTCCGGTGCCATCAGCCGTACTGCCTACAAAAGCAATCGTATAGTTCAAGCCTCGCTCCGGTTCTACCTCGACGGCAAAAGTTCTTTTATGGGGATTGAGTTCAACCGTCTTGAGTGTAATGCCGGTAGAAAAGTAGAAATCACCACGCAGCATGGCTTCCGTAATGGCATCAGGGCTCAGTTCCTCGCTTTTTACCATAACCCAGGCCAGGCCGGGTCCATCCATGGTGGGTTCATCAAAATGGTAGTCGTGCGTATCATCGGTTGCGCATCCATAGATCAAGGGCAAGCCCGCCTTTAACCGAATGGTATTGGCAACATCCCAAATATATTCCACCGAGGGGAGGTCAGCATTATTGCCTTCGTTCAGGCATTTGCTGCTGCCATTCATGACTTCAACGGCATGCGCCCCTTTCACATTCGCCAGTTGTTCCGCCGTAATGGAGGATTTATAGTTCGGGTGGTTTATTTGCCAGAATATCGGACGGCCGGTCTCTGTAACCTGCTCCTGCACCAAATGCTCGTGCAGCATCAAGGTCTCTTCCACCGTATTGGTGCAGCGAAAACTCACCGTCAGTGGTTCGGTAATATTTACCGGATTGGAGTGAATCGCCTTTTTAGACGTTAGCTCCGAACTCAGTTCGACACTTTCAATCATGATGAAGCGTCCGGGTTCCTCGACCAGTTTCCGGATTTCATCCAGCGGCATGAGCCGTACCTGGCGCTTGCCATCCTTTTCACGGAATTGAAGGTGCTCTTTACCCCAGCGGGTATTCGTCCGTTCAACGGCCGCATCCATTTTTTCCGGATTATAATTTTTCCAACGCTCACCGCGGGAAACCGCATTGTGATCGGAAAGCGCAAGAAAGTGGTAGCCCATTTCCTTATAGCGATCTGCTACGGTTTCGGGAAATTCCTTGCCGTCAGACCAGAAGGTGTGCGTATGCGTATTACCCTTATACCACTTCGGCCCGGTAGCACACCCCGCACAGATTCCTAGGGCCAAAACGCCTATGGCAAAAATTCCCTGATTCACTTTGTTACCCGCAATTATCATAACCGACGCCTGCGCCTGCCCCCAATCTTAGACCACGGATCGGTGAACTTAAGGTGGAAC
>CAZAPF010000059.1:0-21721 GCA_964486885.1 uncultured Verrucomicrobiota bacterium | reverse complement strand
ATTCGGGATAGGCTCGTGCCGGCCCGTCATGAATCCATTTTCCGTTGATGGAAACGCGATACCAGCAGTCCGCCGTAATCTGCAACAGCGCACCATCGGTTTCTTTAACATCGAACTTCTTTTTGAAGAGCACGGTTTGATTGTATTCACGTAGCGCATTGTGCGCGCACCAGATCCATTTTGACGTTTTCATAAACCCCTCATCTAAAGCTGAAAACCTATTTAGCCCTCAATCTAGAAAATCTAGCTAATTACTAAAAAGAATGAACTGCAACACAATTGCTGCAGTTCACTCCGTTATTCCTAAGATTCCGATAATCAGCCTTCCAGCACTACCTCTACGGAATGGGTTGCCCCATCGACCGGAAGGGCCTGAGCCGCATCGTGTGCTGTACCATCAATGCTGATGGACGCTACAACGGCACCGGCTTTTTTACCCGGATTGCTGATGCGAATAGTATAGGTGGTTCCGCGATAGGTACGGCTGACCGATGCCTCATCCCACGCCGACGGCATGCAGGGCTTGATAATCAGGCCACCCAGAGTACGGCGGACGCCGAGCATGTATTCCGTAACACACTGATACATCCACGGTGCGGAGCCGGTCGTCCAGGAATGCTCGCCCATGCCAACACGGTTTTCGCTGTCGGGGCCGTAGTAACCGTTGAAAAAGACGTTCGGCTGGTTGAGCACCGGACGATCCGGATTTCCGGGTTGTACCGCCTGCCACAGTTCATACGCTTCATCGGCCATACCGCGCTCGAGGAGCGCCAGCAGCATAAACGCATTACCATGGGTATAGACGCTGGCATTTTCCGCCGCGCCCGGACGAATGGAGCTCAGGCGGCCGACGTTGTGCACATACTTGGTGTAGGCCGGCCAGTTCAGCATCAGCCCCCAACCGGAATCGAGCATTTCACCAACGCTTTCCCAGGCCTGCTCCCAACGTTCTTCGGGAATCACTTTCCCCAGCTGCGCCCAGCTTTGCATATTGAGGAAAATCTTGCCTTCGTCATTTTCTTTAGAACCGATCGCATTGGCGTCGTCATCCAGCGCACAGATATACCAGTTGCCGTCCCACGCATGTTCGTTGATGGCCGCGGCCATCTCCTTCTGCCACAGGCGGTATTCGGCGGCATCATCGGCCTTACCAATGTGCTCCGCGACATCCGCCAGCAGCAGACAGCTGCGGCAGAAGGCCATCGAAAGCCAGACACTCTCACCGCGCCCTTCACGGCAGACGCCGGTGAGCGAATCGTTCCAGTCGCCGTAAAAAACGAGATTCAAATCGTGTACCCCGCGGTCCTCGCGCAGACGCTTGAGCGAGCGACGCAGATGCTCATACACAGTCGCTTCGCCTTGATCGAAAAATGGAACCGTTTTTTCCAGAGTCCGGAAATCACCGGTCTCTGCCAGATACTCATGGAATGCGCCGATCATCCACTGCGAGCTGTCGGCGTAGCGCAGGTCATCGATCGGATGCCAGCCGCGCAGACCGAAACCGGATTCATACTGATGCGCACAGGCTTTGAGCAACTGCTCCAGCGCCGCTTCCGGCTGTTGGATCACCGCGCCCTGGCACTGCTGAATAATGTCGCGATAGCCCTTAAAGCCCCAGCGGGTCCAGACCACGCCGTAGTCAATCTGCTTCGGACTCCAAACGTTAACCATATTGTTCAGAACATCATCCGGGGTTTTCACCTGAAGATTGACCGCACGATCATTCTCCACCTTCAGCAGCGCGTCAAAATGAACATCCGCATCCAATGAGCCGGACGAGAGATATTTTGAGGTCAGGGAATCGATCATCGGAACCGCATCGCAGGCCCCGATCATAAAGCGGACTTCATCCTGCGCACCGGCGGCCAGTTCCATTTCAATCTGCAGGGTACCGACCGGGCTGAACATGGCGCACTTTGAATTGCTGCATTTCCCCTGCTCCACCGCCAGCGGATTCTGTATCGTGCGGCGCGGACCAATAACGGCGCCGAGGCTCGCATCCCACCCGTCAGGATTGCGGTTGACGGCCAGGAAGCCGTTGTGCCACGGAAGGTCGACCCCCTCCAGATAGCGCGGCGCATCCATGCAGACAAAAATCGCCCGTTGCTCCGGCAGATATTCGGCAATACGGTGCAGCTCACCGCAATACAGATCTTCGCCGTCGCAGTTCATCGGCACATAGGTAAAGAGCTGCATCTTGCGCGGACTCTCGCCCACGTTGCGCAAACGCACATCCCATACTTCCACAGGATCCTCTCCGGCGGGAACATAGATGCGCCAGACGGCTTCAATGCCGTCGGTCACATTTTCCACTACCTGATAGTTCTGCCCGTTGCGGCATTCATAGCGCTCGTAGTCTTTATAGACCGGCGCGAAACCGATCGAAAAATATTCCCCGCTCTCGGCGTCACGCACATAGACAAATCGGTCGTTCTGCACAATTTTACAGTTGCGACCCGCCGGCGACATGTGTTTGGCCATGCCGCAGTTGCTCTGATCGAGCATGGTCAGGTAGTTCGGGTTATACATCATATTGTGCAGCGTGCGGTCCGGCTCCGGTGTCGCAATACACAGCTCTTTTCCGTCCGCCTTATATTCAAAGGGGACTTTTTCCGTTGCCCCGCCAAACTCGGCAGGAATGATTTCCGTTAATGTTCCACTGTCAGCCATGATTCTATTCCTTTAATTGCTTTAATTTGTTCATCAGCAGTCGGCTCACGCCCATGTCCGTATTGCGGACGGTCTCAGGACCGGTCACATCGGGATAGGGCTGCCAGCGCTGTAAAATCCAGATATCGGGTGCGCCGCCCGCGGCGACGTAGCCATCAAAATATTCCAACGTGTTGTCCACGGCCGAGACACTCCGTTCGGCCGTGTTTTGCGCCTTTTCTTTTTCCTGCTGAAAATTGGTTCCCGAATAAGACTGATCATCAAACGCGTTAATGATCATACCGCAGTTTAAATCGAGGGATTTAACGATCCGTTCAGCGGCCAAGATGCGCCCGAAATCCAACTGCTTTTTTGCGCGCCCGTCATAGCGGCAGTCCTGATAGCTGAAATCCAGATGGACGTGATCCAGCTTTACGCCCCGTTCGTTCAGTTTGTGGCGGAACGTAACCAGGAACTCTTCAAAATCGATGGGATAGATGCACTGCGGGTCAGTCGTCGTATAATTTTCGCCCACTGAAAAATAGCCGAGCGATTCGATCATACCGATTTTGGCATCCGGAAAAGCCTCATGGATCATGGCGAGCGAATCAACCACCTCGTCCATCACATCACGCCAGTCGGGATCCTCGACATACGGTTCCATCGGCTTCGCTCCCTGCAGGCAGAGCCCGACATTCCACATCACCGCATGATCGGTGCTCAGGAAATCAACCGTACCGCCCGCATCAACCCAGCGTTGCAGCACCTCGATCTCCTCCTTGGCATAGGAGGTCCCGCTCCCCGCGCCGTAGCATTTAGGCGTCCAGCGCAATGCACCGATCTCAAACGCACACTTCAGCCCGGCCTCGCGGGTGAAGGTCGCCAACTGCTTCAGCTCTTCGTCGCTGTATTTATTGCCCCCCAGCGACTCAATAAACTGTTTAAATACCGCCGTTTCGCCATACACTGTCGGCCAGTTATCCGTGTTGGTAAACTGCTCCATAAAATCATCGCGAATGCCGCGCGTCACCGTATTCAGCGACGCCGGCCCATACCAGATACCAAGCCCGACCGAGCGCACCTGGTGCTTCGGGGTTTCGCTTAACAGCTCCCCGGAAGCCGGCTTTACCGGTTCAGCAGTATCAACCGGTGCGCAAGCTACAAGCACCCCTGCCATCGCTGCTAAATTAAGTACCTTAATGTTCATACCATTCCTGTTTACAAATGCCTGATCGAGCGACACCCCGCTCTACATGAAATACAATCTGTCATATTTAATATTATAATTCAATCCCATTTTTCCACTTATATATTTGCTCAGAGAGCTCTCCCCGCCTGTGATACGCTTTTCCAACCACTGGAATTATTCTGTATCAAACGTCCCCATTTTTTCGAAAAACAGGTCCCAGTTGTCGGCGGCGTGATAGAGGCGCTTTTGTTCGAGGCAGTCGTAGGTCCAGAAGAGCATGCCGTTGACCCTTTCCTTCAGTGCCAGGTCACGAACGATGGCCATGTTATCGACCGCTTCCTCGAAGGTCTTTTCGACAAAGTCGAATGCGCCGAATTCTCCGATGATCAGCGGTTTGTTCATTCGGATACTCTTCATCTCTTTGTCAAACAAACCGGTGGAAGCCAGGTTGTTCCTGAAGGCTTTCTCAACCGACTCTTTAGTATTGGATCGATAAAAATGAACATCCAGAAAATCGAGCACGCCGTCACCCAGTGCAGTCAGCGTGGGTGGATAGCGATCATCCTTAAACCGGCCCGGCCAGAGGCCGGCGTCTTTTTCGTAATCCTTCCCGACCGCCCGCGGAACAAACACGCCCTCGGCCACCAGCATGTTGGGATCAATCGCTTTCACCGCCTTGGCAATACACTTGTGGTAATAGGTATATCCCTCATCCATCAGCGCCTGCCGCTCCTTCGTGTCGGATAGATCGTACCGCTTGCCGTTGGCCGCCCTAAACTGTCCCTTCGTTTCCGAAAACGGCCAGGCATCGGCCTTCATATAGGCCTCGTTCTGGCACTGCAGCCCCAGCAGGGTAGGCAGCAGGTTTGGATCTTTTTCCTTCACATAGGAAAGGAAAGAGGTGATGAACTCGATGCGCGCATCGATGCCCTCTTTGGTCAGAAACAGGACATTCTTGTTGAGCTTGGGTCCCTCAAACCGGTCGTAGTAGTAAGCATTCATCGGCAGGCCGCCATCGCCGAAGGTGGGGAACACGCGAATGTTGTGACGGGTCGCCCGCCGCAGGAAGTCGATCACGTTGTCCATGTAGGGCTCATAGTTACCCTGAGTGGTTTCATAGTTTCCGCCGACACCGGGATTCGCTTTACTGCGACCGATCAGAAAAACCCGAACCGTGTTGTAGCCGTGTTTTTCCAAGGTCTCGAACATTTCCTCCGCACGCTCCGGCTCATAGTGGGCGTCGGTCGTATCCGTCGCCGCATCAAAGGTGGAATGCCCCGGCTCCAGCCGGACATAATTAAACCCCCTCACATAAAACGGCTTGCCGGATCGGTTCAGAACAAACTGCGCCCCGCTGATCCCCGGCTTAACCGCAATCCGCTCCAGCGGCTGAACCGGCTCGTTCGCACATGCTGCCGAAGCCACCATGATTACTCCCCCTGCTATTCGCTTAACAATATTCACCGTAATTCGTTGCTTTCCCTTCATTCACTGCGACCAAAGCGGCGACGCTGTCGCACGCACTCCCGCGCGGCGGCGCCCCACCCTAACAACACACAACAATCAACTTAATCGCCCGCCCGCGACGCTGCCGGCGGCGGTTCATATTTGTACGGTGGCGGGGTGTATTCGTACTGCTCCATCGCATTTGCCAGCAGTTGCTTCATCTTCTTCAGCTGCGCGGCGGCTTCGGGCGAATCGATCAGGTTGCGCATTTCGTTCGGATCTTTATCCAATCGATACAGTTCGTCGCAGTTCCCCTCCGCCGCATCCTCGTACGGAAGGTGGATATATTTCCACTTGGGTGTACGGATCGACAGCGTGGTCGGGATGGCCGGTGCATATTTTTCCTGAAAATATTCGTAGAAAAACGGATCAGTCCGGCCGGTGGTCTTGCCTTCCATTACCGGAACAAAAGATTCGCCCTGCATCGTTTTCGGAATCCTGGAGCCGGCCAGCTCAAGCAGGGTCGGGCCGATATCAATGTTGGCGACCATGCCGTCGATGGGCGTGCCCGCCTTCACCTTCGCCGGATAGCGCATCGCAAAAGGAACGCGGATCGATTCCTCGTAGGCCAGCCGCTTATCGCCTCGGCGGTGCTCGCCGTAGAACCAGCCGTTATCCGCCATAAAGATGACGACCGTATTATCCAGCCGGCCCTGCTTTTCGAGAAGATCCATCACCCGCCCGACGCCTTCATCGACCGCCAGCATGCAGCGCAGCATATCCAGCCACGGTGCGGGAGGAGCCCACTTCTGCACAGGCAGCTTGGCAGGAACGGGTTCGCCCTCACTGGCGACCCACTTTTTATAATGCGGCCCGTAAATCTTTTCGCGGCGCATCCAGGTCGGCTTTTCAGAGAAGTCGAGCATCCAGCTTTCCGGCATCTCAATTTGAGCGTCCGGAAACGCATCCTTATGACGCTCAGCCGGCGTGAATTTAGCATGGCAGGCCTTGTGCCAGAGCAATACACAGAACGGATCAGCTTCGTTTTCAGCGATAAAGTCGATCGCCTTATCCGTGAGGATATCGGTGATGTATCCCTCCTGCTTGACCACGTCGCCGTTAATGTTCAGTTCCGGGTTATTGTAAACGCCCTGCCCCTTGAAGCTGAGCCAGTAGTCGAAGCCCGGACGCGGTTCGGCATGATGCGCCATATGCCACTTGCCGATCAGCGCCGTTTTATAGCCGGTCTTCTGCAGCGCCTGCGGAAACTGTTCCAAATGCGGCTCGGGATCCTGGATCTCGTTGTAGCGCACGCCGTGGATGTGCGAATAGGTTCCAGTCAGAATCGACGCCCGGCTCGGCGAACAGAGCGAGGTCGTCACAAACATATTGTTAAACACCGCGCCCTCATCCGCCAGCCGCTGAAGATTCGGCGTCTTCAGAAAATCAAAGCGGTTATGGAAAATGGCGTCCGGCGCCATATCATCCACCATCACAAATAAAAAGTTCGGCTTTTCCTTCGCGGCCGAAACCGCCCCCGCCAAACACAGCAGCGCAACCGCTGCAAAATTCATCTTCTTCAATCCATTCATACCGTTATCCTTTCAAGTTCTTTTTGACAGAATCATTTTTCCAATGCTTGGAAATCGGGCGACCCGAAAGTCGCCCCTCCGTTACCGAATGATTCTGTCGTTAAATGATTCTGTCACTCTCTATCCCTAATATTCCTGCGGGATCTTGTTCTTTTTAATGGTGGCGGAACGGGCCGCCATAAACTTCTGCGCCTGGGCCGCGACCGGTTTGATCGAAATGCGTTCGTCTTCCAATTCATCCAATGCCTTGCGCATGCGTTGGAGCTGCGGCGCATATTCCGGATCATAAGCCAGGTTCCGCCCTTCGTTCGGATCGCGCGCCAAATCAAACAACTGCTCTACACCGGTGGCATGCGTTTTCGCGCAGGGCGGAAGTCCGGTGACCTCCTCATTTTCGATATATTCGCGGATATATTTGACCGTCCCGTCGCTCACCATGTGCATGTAGGCACTGTTTTCGGCATATACAAACTCGCGCCACTCGCTCTTTTGACCTTCCACCAATGGTCGCACACTCAGCCCGTGTGGCAACACTGCGCCGTCCGCTTTGGCGTAATCACAAAGGGTGCGCCCCAGATCGACCCCGGACACCAGATGCTGCTCATCCCGAAGATCTTTACGCACCTTCAGCCTGCCGAGCGTTGAAACCACGAACGGTACGCGGCAGACCTCGTCGTAAAACGTCGATTTGGCCACCGTCTTGTGACGACTGATCCCCTCCCCGTGGTCTGAAGAAAAGATGATCAGTGTATTGTCTTTAAAATTCGACTGCTCCAGCGCATCGAGCAGTACATCGATCTGGCGATCCACCATCTCGGTAAAACGGTGGTAATTATACCGGTGCATGCGCCACAGCTCATCGCTCCAATCGTTGAACGCCGCGTTACTTTTCTTTTCCGAGCCGCGCTTGCAGGCCACCAGAATGCCCGGCTCACGCGGATCATAATCGTATGCCTCCGGCAGCGGCGGAATCTCGCCATCCTCCAGCACACCGTCCGCGACATACGGCGGAACTTTTTTACCGTTCACCTTCGTCGAGCGCGCGGCGTCATACTTCGGGGTGATGCAGATATCGTGCGGATTCAGATAGCCCACGCTCAGAAAAAACGGTTTGGATCCGTCATAGTTATCCAGAAACGCGACCGCACTGCGGGTTACCTCGGTATCAGTCAACTCCCCCCACCAGCTGCCTTCATGCAGCACATGGAACAAATCACGCACCTTTTTGCCGGGCACATGCCACTTGCCGCTGAAATAGGTGTTGTAGCCCGCATTCTGTAGCAGCTGCGAAACATCCGGCATGTCCGGATGACACGGCGTTGAATTGCAGACCACACCATGTTCCGACGAATAGGCGCCCGTCCACCACGACGCACGCGCCGGGCAGCAGACCGGGTCGGTCGAATAAGACTGCATAAACGAGGTGCCCTGCTGCACCAGGCGGTCGATGCCCGGCGTCGAGGTATATTCACAGCCATACGCGCCAATGGAGTCGAGCAGGCTCATCTGGTCGACATGAATAAAGATCATATTCGGCACATCCATTGCCGCTTTCCCTTTGGCGTTCGAAGGATAGGTCACCGATGCGGCTGCTGTGGCTACCGCACTGGTCTGTAAAAAATTGCGCCGCTTCATTGGGCTCCTCCTTTCCAAATCCTGGAAGGTACGGAATCAATCTCGGGATTCGCGTTATACACCAGCATCGACAACCCGAAGCGGGCGATCAGCAACCGTCCGGAATCATCCACCCAGTAGTATGACGGAATAATGCCCGGCCCTTTATGCGCGTAGCCGTGCAGCATCACCTTGCGCCCGCCGAAGCTCGCCTCAAAATCTTCCAGAAACGCAATCGAGTGCCCGGCGGAAAAACGCTCTAGATCTTCAAGATATGAAAAAGAAAACCGCCGGTCGCGCGGCATCGACTGAACGGCGGCCAGCAGCCCCCAGTTGCAGGCGATCGGTCCGGACTCCGCTTCCCGATAAAGATACGAACCACCGGATGCGCCCTTCTTATAGATCCGGCTCTTATTCAGCGACCCTTTCTGAAAATAGGTACGATACGGCGCGGCCGGCGCGGTTTGTACATTGCGGGTCTCCGCTTCGATTTTCCACGACGACGGATCTTTCAGCGAAAACAACTCGTCGCGGTTACAGTCAAACGCCGTCGACAAAAACTCGCGCTCTTTCGGAAAGTTCTGCCCCATCTGCCGAACGCTGCTGACCGTCAGGCGAACTCCATCGCCGGAAAATTTCGCGCCCAGCCGCAGCGAGCCGTAGATGTATTTGTTCGGCTCCGTAAAATCCTGCGGCCCGGAATAGACCAGATCGTATGAATTTTCCCAATCGGATAACGGATCAAACACCTCTGTCGGCAGCGTGCTCTCCGCCGCCGAAAACCCCTTCGGAAAAATCGTATTCCGAAGCATCACATTGTCGTCAAACGACCAGTGTAAAACATAACTCATACTTAAACCTTAAAAGCTCCTGACCATATAATACAATCTGTCATTTATAATAAGCTACGTCAATTCCACAGGTCCATTCAATGTTATTTTCCAACCTTTGGACCTAAGACGAAGCCGAAAGCCCTTTTTGGTCGTCCGAATAGGCGTGAAGAGGCAAAATCTCTATATAATACCCTTCACGAATACTTTCGGTATAAATCATTTCTCCAGCTTAAGGGTCACCGCCGTCACTTCTCCATCGGCGGTGCCGGCTTTGGCATCGGCAGGCACGGCCAGTGAGAGCGGCGTGGTTCCTGCCGGCAAATCAACAGCGCCGAAAAGGATCCGATCCGCCGAACGACTTTTCACATCAACAGGTCTACCATCAACCAGCAACCCGATGGGTGCGCATTGGTCGAACCCCTTCCCTTCAGCCACAAAGGAAACAGTGAGCGGCTTCTGCACTTCGACAGCATACTCCGCCCGATCGCCCGGAGAACGGAATCCTTTCACGCCGCCGATCCAGGCATGCATGCTCATTTTACCCTCCAGGCGAAGCGGCTGAAGAATCGGGATGGTCCTGGCTTTGTCCGGACGGTCGGCATTGTTGATTCGAAGCTGCCGCATCGGGAAGGTGCGGTCGCGCGCGGCAATGGCATCCCACTGCGCGCGGCAGCGCTGGGCCATGGCCTCGGTGCGCTCGGGATATTCTGCACTCAGGTCGTTTTGCTCGGACGGGTCTTTTTCCATATCGTAGAGTCGGAATTTACCACCCGGCAGATGATGGAATTTGTATTTCCCGCTGCGTAGAATGGTATGCAGTGTTTCGTAGCCCAGCGTTTTGACATCCGGGGTCTGGCCCTCTTGTCCACCCAGGTTGCCCGAGCTGCCGCTCGGAGTGCCGGGACCACCGGAAGCCAGGCGGAAAATGTCCCGATCATCGGTAAAGTTGCGGTTTGCCAGTGAGCCACTGAAGCTCTTTCCGGAAAACGGAAAATGTTCCGGATGCTGGTCTTCCGGAATCCGCGTGAGCTCCAGCAGCGTGGGCAGCACATCCTCCACACCGATCACATGCTTGCGCACGCCCTGCTTAATTTTTCCCGGCCAGCGCACCAGCAGCGGACTGCGGATCCCGTTGTCCCACACCTCGCCCTTGCGGCCGATCAGCGAAAGCGGATTTCGAATGCCCCAGTCCGGAGAATGCGGCCGCTTGGGAATTGAGTTTTCCCAGACCCCCATTTCGACGTTATCCATAGCATCGAGCGACCCGTTGTCGCTCATGAACAGCACGATCGTATTTTCCGCTTGGCCAGTCTCATCAACGACCTTCAACAGACGGGCGATCTGGTCATCCATCTGTTTGATCGAGCCATAGCACTGGGCAATATCTTCCGAATAGCCTTTTTTGCGAAACGGCTCGGCATAGGACTCGGGACAGTACCAGTCCAGATGCGGTATCACATAGCCGACATACGCCAACCAGGGCTTGTCACCGGCCTGTTCTATTTTTTCAACCGCCGCATCGGTGATCAGCTCCGCGCCCCAGCCCTTCTCATTTTTCTGGGCATATCCCGCGCCCGGAAGAGCGAAATCAAATCCGCGATCAAGCGGCCCCATCTCCATCATATAAAGCCCGCCATCCATTTTGCCGAACGCCCAGGCCGCATAGCCGGACGGAGTGAAAAACTTCGGCATCAATGTTTCGTCGCGCCGCACCCGACCGCGCGAGCCGACGCCCCACACGCCCATATCGAGATGATGACGACCGGCGAACAGCGACGCCCGTGTCGGCGTGCAGGCCGGCCCCACCACAAAGTGCGGATAAAATGCCGACTGCTTCGACAACCGATCCAACGTCGGCGTCTGCACCACATCGTTCCCCGTAAATCCAAAATCCCCATAACCCTGGTCATCCGAAATAATCAAGAGCACATTCGGCTTTCCAATGACCGACTGAAAACCTGAAACAATCATCCAGGCAACAATCAACTTAAACATCATCTTCATAATCGATCCCCTAGTGCTTCCAAGGTTTGGAAATATTTTTACCCGGTTCAAAGGTGCCCAGTTTGCTGTAAAACAGATCCCAGTCATCGGTCGCATGCCAGAGCATCGCCTGCTCCTGGCAGTCGTAGGTCCAGGGTCGCCGTCGTGAAGCCCGAGCGCGCGGCGTTTTTACCGGTCAGGATCGACGCGCGGGTCGGCGAGCACAGCGGATTGGCATAGGCCTGCGAAAAGGCAATGCCTTTGCTCACCAGCTTATCAAGATGAGGCGTTTCGTAAAACAGCTCGTCGGTCCTCTTGCCGGTGAAATGGCTAGCAAACGCCGCCACGTCGGTAATGCCCAAATCATCGGCCAGGATGAATACAATGTTCGGCCTGCCCTGAGCCTGCCGAAGGGGCGGAACCTTCTCCTGTGCGTTGACGCTTAGACAACCCCAAGCCAGCAGTGCACCAGCCGCAATGATCATTTTTTTGGTATGCATCATGTATTCTTCCCCTTCATATTTTTCCGTTTCGATTGTGTTTTTTTGACAAAAGGTTGCTCAGGCGGTGGCACGTAACCGCTGCTTCCATCGTCATTGCTCGCAAATTTAACTATTCCTGTCCATCGCTGCATGCTGGTTAAATCTCCTGTTATTTCTTTATCACACGGCCACCCGGCAATTGTACCGTTGCTCCATTTTTCACGGAGATGCGGCTTTCAAAGCCGGAGTCCGACGGGCTGACCTTTTTACCGCCCACCGTGACATCCCCTTCCAGAGCAATGCTGGAACCGGGACCGGCCTGGATAATCTTTTCGGTATTGAGCCATGAGGAATCTTTGATCACAACGCCTTCAGCATTGCGTTTTCCGTCAATAAACACCCGGTCAAAGCGACACTGTTCAAACAGCATCCCGATGGGCGAGTTAAGATTTACAGCACTCCGTGGCCCACCAAACCAACAGTCTTTCACCCGCACATCACGGGAACGGGGCGTCCCCCAGAATGGATTGAACTCAACGTGGAAGTTAAACGTTTCAAAGCGATTGTTCTCAAAGCTGACGTCGCTCCCCCGGAAACGGGTCGTTGCATAGATCCCGCCCGTGGAAGAGGTACTGCAGTTTCGAACCAAAGTTCCACGATTCAGCACCTCCTCGTTCATCACAACATCTCCGGGCTGAATGCCGGTCGGCAGTTGCTCCAACGTGAGGTGAAAACGTTTTTCGCTCTCAGGCATATCCTTCAGTTTAACCAGCCGTGCCAATCCACGCAGGTGAGTCTGATTTTTATTCCAGACGCTGACCCAATCGCCTACGAGCCAGGAATAAATGTCTTTATGATCCCGGAACGCCGCATCGAGACTCAGCTTTTTCTTTTTAGCATCAATCGCAACGACATTGTGCATCCTTGTGTAGATCGCAAACGTGTCGTCATACTGAGCCGCCCCGTCCATATCGCAGCCATCCACCAAGGTACCGAACCGCGCGTTCTTGATATGAAAACCGTCACGCCATGAAGCTAGGAGTTCCGTTTCAGGGTTCTTCATCTTGAGATCCACATTTTCGAAGGGCACGGGACCGGTGTTGCCTTTGACCCTCATCCAGAAGTAGGGAACCAGATAATAACGAAGGTTGGAAAATTTGACCCGGGCGCTTTGCATGACGTTGTTCCATCCATCTCGATGACCGTAGAGTTTATGGGGAACGATGAATTCGGTCGCGCCTTGTTTTTTGGAACTCGCCAACCGCTTTTTAATGCCTACGTTCGGGGTATCACTCCCTTTGGCGGTGCTGCCTACATGCAGCCGGATGTGACGTTCGTCTTTTAAAGCCGTTACGGCATCGAGATAAATACTATGCCCCGAACCGGAACGCGCACCCGGATAATCGGGAACAAAGGTCTTGCCGAAATAGGGACTGCTGCTTTCACACGTGCCGGTTAAAGGCGCGGGGTAACGCTCCGGCACCACAATGTCCACCGTCATGGCATCCAGATTAATGTCAGTAATCGCGCCCTGATAATACGGGAGCGGGTCGTAGTCCACAAAAAGTCCGTCGATCTGGATATTCCGGGACTGACGGACACTCGCCAGACCGTCAGGCGGATGCAGAACAAAGGTCGAACCCTGCCCCTCGATTTTAATATTTGCCGCGCCGACCAGATCAAACACCGCTTCATATTCCAGATCGTCCCTGCCGATCACCCGATAGATTTTATCTTTTTCGAAGCGGACGATTCCGCCCCCCGCAGCCTTAGCCGCATCCACCGCTTTATGAATCGCCAGCATATCGTCATGCACACCGTCGCCCAGCGCACCGAAGTCGGCTGCATTAAAAACCTTAAGACCTTCAAAGGTGGGCGTGGTGGACACCAGATGAAAAGCCAGTCGATAGGACAGATCCCCGGCCGGAACCGCTTTGATCTCAATACGGGAATCTGCAGCCAATCCTTCAAACCGGCTTTCCAGGCGGAACAGACCAAAATCTCTTTCCGAGCGGCCCGGGATTTTCGAGCTGTCTTTTGATGCCGAAACCTTTTTAACCTCTTTCCCATTGACGGAGATGACGACCTGAACCACACCCTCTGAAAGCGCTTCAACCCAGGCGGTTCCCAGCTGATAGTCTCCGGCTTCTTTAACCGTATAGCTCCAGCGCTGCTCGCCGGATAGTTTCCCGCTATCGACAGCGGCAACAAATCCGGCTTCAGCGCGTTCCTGTTCCTTCATGGTTGCGTACGATATGGTGGTCGGAAAGGCTTCTTCGTGCCACCCCGAATTTGCGAAAAGGTTACTGGTTGACTGAATGAGAAAGAATCCTGACAGGAGCGCCATTCGGGTTAGCGGAAAAGCTCTTCTGATCTCATTTTTGCATTTTATTTTGTGCATCTGTTTTCCTTTTAAATCCTTACTGCTTACCGATCAATTTCACTGGCCCGAGCATTCCGGAGGACAGTAAGGGTTTGTCTTTTGTGATATGCGGCCACTGCCAGGCGTAGAACGTTTCTCGCTCTTTTACCGGACGTTCAGTTTTATGGATCACCCAGTCAGGAATGACCTTCAGCCCCATCCCTTTAGCGGTCGAACCGGTCTCCATCGTCCAGACATGATCCTCTTTAAAGCGCTGGTCGCCGATCATGCGGTTCACCCAGAGATTAGCGACGGTCACTTCAACCTTATTCTCACCCGGTTTGAGAGCATCACCGACATTTACCCGGTACGGGCTCTTCCAGGCGATCCCGCAGCTTTTACCGTTCACGCGGACTTCTGCGATCACGTCGACCTGCCCCAGATCGATGAAGATTTCGTCGCCCTTCGCGAGTTGCTGTTTGGAGAGGGTGAATGTTTTTTGATAGGTCGCGGTGCCGGAGTGGTATTTCAAACGATCCTCGTTCAGTTTCGTCCAGGAACAAAGCTGCGCCATGGACGCTGACCCGCCATTGGAAAAGGCGACGTTCCAGTCGGAACTCAGATCCGCCCATTCGAACTCTTGTTTCAACCACGGCACCGGTTTGACCGCCGTCGAATCGTCAGGATCACGGAATACGACAAAGTAGGCCTCATCCGGGCCGATCTGAAGCTCCACCTCGGTATGTTCCCCCTTATTTTGAGTCCCTTTGAGCGCACGAATTTCGCCCGTGTCGGGGAACCATAGTTCCGGCACTTTTCCGCTCACACGGAAGCGGGCTTTGATGATTTTAGCAGTCGAATGCTGATTGCTGAGGAAATAGATCTCATCACGCCCCGCCTCACGGTGGATGTAGTCGATGCCGACTCCGGGGTACATCGTTTTGCCCAGCTTCTGATGGCCCACAACCGAGAAACTGAAATCAGGCGCGATCCCGTGGTTCGCAAGAATTTTACCCAGCGGAACGCCCCAGTAGATCACGCCCTCACCGCATGGATTCGAGGTTTGGCTCCGCCCGTCACAGGCAGCCCATATTTTTTGGGTCAGCGCGAAAAACGGTTCCCGCTCTGCCGAATCGACGTTACCCGGAGCAGACGAAGGCTTCGCGCCCGTAATCACCGCGCCCGCCTTAAGCAACGCCTCGATTTTGTTCAGCACCGCAATCGACATCCACGGCGATTCAGGCAACTGCAGCACGCGGAAGCTCGATCCTTTTTCCGTCATCAACTTGCCGTTCTCAACAGTCAACTGCATAAGGATTTCGGTATTGCACACCGCATAATCATAACTGTACGGAAGATCCTTCAGGATCTCTCCGCCGCGATAGAGATGACCACTTTTCAACGGGGCATCTTCACCGGCATAGCATAGTACATCCCCCACGAACTCGCCCTGCTGGAGCATATACTGATTGCGCGCGATATACTCGAGCCAACCACTCACATACGGCCACCACGTGTTACGCGAGTCAAAACGTGATCCGTAGGTACCCAGCCCCAGACCGGGAGCGTGTTGATAGGGATCGTGTGCCCAGGTGTGAAAGCAGAATTTGTTGACTCCCTGCGCCATAAAGTAGTCGCCCTGCCCCTTGATTCCGCCCGGGTACGATTCGAAAATCCGATTGGCCGTCCCGGTAAAGGCCTCCGAGCTGACGACCTTTCTTCCATAGGTATGCGCGGCAGATGCTGCGAGTCGTGCTTCTCCAATACGTTCCTTCTGCTGCCCGAGATAAGCCCACCACTCGCAGGTCGGGATATCCACCTTTCCGGCGGCATCATAGTCATTCACATTGCCATAACGGCCATACGGCTCGGCCGCGAATTTCAACCCCGCCTCGGCGCAGCGTTCCGCCATGCGCCCATAATAGTTTTCGACGGTCAAATCATTAATCAGCTTACGGTAATCCCACAGCACCCGCTCGGTAAAATCGACACTTCCGACGACCCTCCCCGTCAAAACGGGAAGCACCTTCTTCAAATCATATCCATGCACCTCGGAAAATTTTTGATCAAACCCGGCAGTCCAGTTCTGATGCCCGGCCTCATAACTATCGATCAGGATATTCTGAAAGACCTTCCCGGCCCGGTCTCCGGCCATTCCGACCACGCGATCGAGAAAATGTTCCCAGTAAAAATCCATCGCCTCAGCCGACATCTTATCGATCTCCAGCCCCTTTCCTCCATGGGATGCCGGATGGTTACTGCGCCCCGTCGGCTGATATCCGATCCGCAGGATGGTCCACTCTCCAGGCGGCGCCTCCCATTCGAGTCGCCCGTCCGCATTCATGTATTCGGAAATGTCGAGGATCTGATCCTGGAGGAGCAACTGGCTTTGGGGTGCCTTGCGGAGGTCAGGATCTATGTGCCCCTTCAGTTTGGAAAAACCGGCCTTTTCCCTCCAACTCTTGATCCTCCATGGCTTTTCGCCCTCCGGGATGGCTGGCACGGCAAACACGGCAAGATCACGAAAGTGGCCCTCCAGTCCTTTGCGCGGCATATAGTAGCGCTGGTTAATTTTGGGATCCTTCTTCATGTCCCGTTCCAGACCCAGAACCGGCTTGGGCACCGTGAGCTGAAGCTTCGCCTTACCGGGCCCGCTGAAGCGTGCCTCGGTCCAGGCCACTTCCTGCATCGCCTTGTCAGGCGTCACAAAAGGGGCCGCCGTGGCGGACCAGCCGGCACCGTTAAACATTTCCATCGCCAGACCCAGCCGCTCCGCTTCATCCATGGTGTGTTCCACCAACTCCCACCATTCCGGACTGCCGTATTTCACGGGGCCCTTCGGAATGCCCTCATGCGTGTTCCACAGGCCAAAGCCGCCCAAACCGGAACGCGTCATTTCTTCGAGGTCGCGGGTAATCGAATCACGCGTCACATGCCCGTTCATCCAATGCCACCAGGTCCACGGCTTATATTCGTCGGCGGGCTGCTTAAAGCCGGACTCGAGCGGAACGTCTGACGCGGACGCCGATAAACAAGCGCATGTACACAGCGCTAAAATACACATTACTTTTTTCATCATTTCTTATCTTTTGCCTCGCGCGGGAAGCTGAATGGTTTGTCGTTTAGTTGGTTGCCGCTTAGATCAAGGCTCGCCTGCTTTCCCAGCTTCACCTTACTGTAAAACCGATTATCGCGAAGGGAGATCGTGTTGGCCTTGTCGATACGCAGAGGAGTATGAAAAGTACTGTTCTCGACCTGAATGTTCTGAACCCGGGTGGTATCAAAAGAGCCCTTTCCCCCGCTCTGGATTACCATCCCCGAACCCCGGCCGACCCGGAATGTGCTGTTCGTTATCTTTAAGAACTCCGGCCCCGGTCCTTCCACATTCCGGTTCCGCGGCGAGAATCCATAGGCTACGTTGTAGCAGGTGAAGGTGCAGTTTTCGACGGTGAGGGAGGTCTGCATGCGAATACTGAAGGTCGCGGTACAGTTCCGCATGGTGGTGTCGGGGTTGGCCGCCTCTTTACTCCAGACGTGCAGCTCCTTTTCCAGTCCCTTGATCGGTTTTTTCAGTGTGATCGTGACCGGCGGACAGGTGCGCCCGCCAGGGACGATCTTACTGCCGTCCTGATGCGGCGTCTCCTCGTAACCGGTGATCTCCGACGAACCGACGAGCTGGTTCTCGCTGTTCATCACCATCAATGTTTCGCCCACCCGCATCGGGTTGTACTGAATAGGGAATTTCTGCCTGATGACAAGCTTAGTGGGCGAGATGACCTCCTGGATTCGTGATGAAAGTATACAGAAGTTGTAGTCGTCGTCCCCCAGCCCGGCGGTGTCACACCCATCGAAGATCAGTTTTGCGCGGTTGCCTGTGACATGAAAGGCATCGCGGCATCCCGCCATCAGTCGTTTACTCCCCGGCTTGGGCAATACATCCACATTGATAAAGGTGCAGATTCCCTCGGTGCGATAGACGCTGTAGGTAAACCAGGGTGCGCCCCAAACGGTAATATTCTCAAAGTGCCCGTCTACCGTATCATGGATATTAAACAGCGGGCCGGGTCCATGACGATGGGCTACACCCGGACGGGGAATGCTGAAGCGGGTTGTGCCCGGTTTAATCCTGCCGGAGATATTTTTAGGAATGGCTTTGCCGTCAAAGAAGATGCGGGCTCTACCCGCGCCGATCACCCTTGCGCTTTTTACGGCATAGTGTGTGGCAGCCTTCATATGCTTTCCGTTCTCACACCAGACAAAGCCGCCGAACCACTGCTCGCCGTCCTCTTTAGTCGGTCCGCCCAGATGCTGCTCCTCTCCGGAAACCAACACCTTTACATCGACATAAGCCCCCTGGGGATCGACCTTCTCAATGACTGACTCGATGAACATGGTGACAGTGTAATCCACATTGAAGTTCTTGATCACGGGACGCTTTGCATAGTCCAGATCCATCATCCGAATGTGGGGATCCAACAGGAACGTGGAGCCATTTCCGTCGAGAATAATATGCTCCATATGCTGAAGCGCAAAAAGATAGCGATCCCTGCCCGTTGCCGCGTAGATGGTTCTGTTTCGGGGAAAAACCAGCCGCACCGGCTTTCCCTTCAAGGCACGCGCCGCTTCGACCATCTTCAAAATGGCAGGTCCGTCGTCGGTTTTCCCATCGGCCTTCCCGCCGAACTCGCTAAAGTGAAGCTCTTTTGCATTCACAGCTATTCCTCCGATGAGGAAGGAAAGCAGCAGGAGTCTCATTGATCTGTTCAGTACGAATCTCATTTAAAAGTATCGAATTCCGGGTTCACACATTTGCCGGGCGCCTGATCAAACACCTTCTTTAACTCCGCTTTGCTCGATGGATACTGACCTTTGTCATCCGTTTCTTTCTCCCATTCCTTCAGCTGCGCTCTGAGTTTTTTCAGTGTGGCGGCCTGTTCCGGGTTGGCCGCCAGATTGTTCAGCTGACGGGGATCTTTCGCGAGATCGTAGAGCTCTTCGGCTTTTCGCTGCGCCGCGTCATGATACGAGGCCTGCAGCGGCGTAAGCTGATTCTCGGCATACAGCTTTCTGATGTTGATAAAGGTGGCATATCCGTCGCGGTATCCGGCCTGATACAGCGGGCGGTCGGTCATATAATTCCTGATGTACAGAACGTTTCCGCTGCGCACGGAGCGGACGCGGTCAATGGCGATACCCATGCGGTCTTTGGCTGAAATCACCGAGTCCCGTCCCTGATAATTTGCGGCAAACAGGTTTTGCCCTTCCATAAACTCCGGCACCTCCAATCCGGCCAGGGCCAGCGAGCTGACCGTGATATCGATCCCGCTCACCAAATCGTCGCGCACGGTTCCGTTTTTCGTAAGCTGCGGCTGCCCTTTCGGCCAATGCACAATCAAGGGAACTTTGGCGCCTTCATCGTACAGGAACTGCTTGGCGCGGGGCATCTGACAGCCGTGGTCGGTAAAGAAAAAAACCGCCGTATTGTCCCAAAGTTCATACGTCTTCAGGGCTTTAACAATCGCCCCCACCTGCGAGTCGCAAAAGGCAATCTGCTCGTAATGGCGGGCGATGGCATTGCGCATCACGGCATTGTCGGGATATTGCGGCGGCACGGTTACTTCGCTCTCTTTCACACGGCTTGGGGCGGGATACTTGCTCCCCGCTTCGCCCTGATATTTTCCGCCCACCAATTGGATCTGCCCGAAAAACGGCTGCCCCTTCAACTGTTCCAGCCACGTTAAATCGTGGGCAATCAGATGGCTGCGCACGACCTTCTTTTTAGGGCGCTTAAATTCGGGAGAAAACAAATCGCTCTGTTTGTAGAGGAAATTGTAATCCGCTTTCTGTTCGTTGAAGGTGATATACCCCGCTTCGCGAAACAGTTGCGGGATGGTCGTAATGCCTTCGGGAAGCGGCTTCTTTACCATCGTCCGGTGCTCATGCAAACCGTGCGAGGTTTGCATCGTGCCCGTGATCAGGGCCGAGCGGGTGGCCGAACAAACCGGCGCCGGCATATAGGCGCGGTTAAACTTTACGCCATCTTTCGCCAGCAGATCAATATTGGGCGTCGGCACGGTGTTATCGCCATAACAGCCGAGCCTGCCGCTCATATCATCCACATAGATCCACAAAATATTCGGGGATTCCTGAGACCGCGCCGAAAGCACAGATACAAAAAGTACAAATATGGCTATAATTTTTTTCATCGATTTAAACGCAGCTTGTGACCCGATCGCCCGCGAGTCATCCATCCGAATCAGCATTAATACGTGGCACTGAATTCCCACCGCCCGGACTGGGCTTCAAATGTAATGTAGTATTCCGTCTCTTCTGAAAATTTAAGCCCTTTTACCGACCTCGCCTTTTTCGAATTTTCCCAGACCGTTAACCCATTCGCCGAGATGTGCTTGACTGCACGGCCCGAACGCTTCGGCAGTCCGATCGTCGCTGTGGTTCCTTTCGGGGAAACCAGATTGATCGAGAAGGCGTCCGGCTGGTTTTTGATTTCCAGCGGAATGTTGCCTTTCACGGACGGCACCACGGTTTTGATAAACTTGAGCGACCCCATCTGCGGCAGAACGTGATAGGTCTCGTAGCCCGGTTTGGTCGGGGCGACGCCCGCAGCATACTGCGAGAGCAGCGTCAGCATGCCGCCGCACCAGGCGTGATTGATCGTTCCGCCGCCGTACCCTTCTTTTCCGATACCCCACCCTTCCCACAGGGTCGTGTAAGGATGGTCGGTCATGGCCGCGAACCGCTTACGGGTTCGAGCAATCACATCATCCTCATAGCGCATCACGTACAGGGCTTCACCGACATACTTCTCCATATAGGGACTGCTGTGCTCCTGTGTGCGGAAGACCTCGCGAATCGCCGGATACTGTTCCGGTTTAGCGAGTCCAGAGAGCACCGCCAGCGCGTGAGCGCGATCGTCCGTCTGATCTTTATAGCCGGGCGAGCGATACTCCTTACCATTCCAGAACGTTTTGTTGAAGTTTGCCTCAATACTTTTCATTCGCGCTTCAATCGCGGGAAGTTCCGCGGTTTCGCCCACCGCTTCCGCCATCAGCTTCTGCCCTTTGAGCGCGAGATAGAACCAGCCGTTATAAAGGATGGTCATATCCTTATTTTTTCCCCAGTCACCCCAGGTCCAGCCTCCTTTGCGCGGAATCACCAGCCCGTCATCCCCCAGCTTCCATACGTCCATATAGCGCTTCACTCGCGGGTAGACGGTGCGGATGGTTTCGAGGTCACCCGAATAAAGGTAGTATGTCCAGAACCCGAAATAGCCGACCGAGTTAAGCATCTGCATCGGCAGCTCTTTTTGCCAATTTCCAGCGGGTACGGGCGAATAAATCGTGCCGTCGGCACGCTGCCAGTTCATCAGTTCAAGCATCCCCTTTTTGGCCAATGCATTGGCGCGCGGATCGAGGGCATAGAACGCCTCGCCGATTTCGTTTACAGCATCGCCCCACCATTGCGCGCGTTCGCGGTCCGGGCAGTCGAAATAGGTATCGCGCATCGTGATGTAGAGCGTACGCAACGCCTTTTGGCGATAGCGGTTCAGAAAA
>CAZAPF010000058.1:0-21886 GCA_964486885.1 uncultured Verrucomicrobiota bacterium | reverse complement strand
CCAAAAATGGGACAAGATCCGAGTTCATGAAGCAACAGGAGCTCGATCATGCAGAATATTCCAATACCCCATCCCATCGCAGAAGCAGTAATTGCCATGCTGCGGCCATATGCCCCCGACCTTACTCCGGCCAAACTTGAAAGCGCCCTGTGCTTTAAACCGGAACCAAACGCCCAAGAACAATTACTCACAAGAAAAGAAGCCGCCAAAAAGCTCTCCATATCCCTTCCGACCCTTGACCGCATGCTACGAGATGGTGAGCTGCCCCGCCGGCATATTCGAGGTGCAGTGCGAATTCCACTTTCGTCAATCGAAGCAATCACATCAGGAAATTCCCCTAAATCACAATGCTAGCGAACCGAAACTTCACCCTTCTAAAACCTTGAGCGCTTCATCGGCACATTTACGCCAGTTTTTCTGATTAATCCCCCTAAGAATCTCGGCAGCCCTTTCGGCAGGGGTAGAAGGCTTGCCTGCGCTGGTAAGCAAGCCTGGAAGACTCTTTTGAATGGCTTTCCGCAGCTGATCCCTTTCTGGCCGAAAGTAGTGTTTCGTAACAACGTCGGCTGTTTGATGTCCGGTAATCTTTCGAACGGTATCTATCGGCATGCCGCGCATAAGCGCCAGGGTGACAAACGTGGTACGAAACGAATGAAAGTCACGTACCGATGCGGCCAGCTTACCATTTTCCCGCATTTCACGTAGCATACCCCGACTTGGAGGAGGAGCATTTTTGATTACACGAGGTTTGCCTCGAATGAATGCTTTATGAGTATGGGCTTCCAACTCGTTAAGGTATAGCGATGCCGTACCTTGGCTTACACCTGCTGCCTTTGCGCTGTCTTTTATGCAATTACCGGCCAGGTAGGCTGACAAAACGGCCTGAGCATGTGCCAACTTCTTTCCGGAATATATTTCTTCAGCAGCCTTCAAAATCTCGGCAGGGGTATGAGGATCAGTTCTGTATTCTACGGGTAGCGAATCCTTCCCGTCATCGAATCCAGCCAAACGAAGGATGTTCTTAAACCGGCGGGTGATCTCTGTCGGATTAGCCTCATAAAGCAATTGGGCATCCGGAAAAACATAATGAGAATCATTCTTGAGCTGTTTTTCAATTTCTATCCTGAGCATGTCTGCCATTGGTATATCAACCACCTGCCCCGTCTTGCTTGTCTTAACCGTGATAAACCCAGCATCAAGATCAATGGCATCCCACTCCAGATAGCAGCAATCTTTTCGCCGCATGGCAGTACAGGCAGCGGTAACAACCAAGGAATGCATGAGCGGATCAGATTGTGCTGCAGCAAATATCGCGTTTAGTTCCTCAATGCTATACGGCTTCCGAAAAACGGTTTCCACGTCCTTGGACATGATTTCTTTAGCGGCAGGAACTCCCGCCCTTTTCAGAACAGTTTTAATCACAACAAGATATTTATTCCATGTTTCAGCCGTCACCCCACTATGCTCCAACTCATCCAGATATGCCTGTATATGTACAGGGCGCAGTTGGTCAACTCGTGTTAGTTTGGGATAATTGGTTTTCAGATAGTTTGCCACCCGGTTCAGCTTGGCAACAGTCTGCTCTCTATGCTGCTTTGAGGGTGGGCGCTTCCGTGGTTTTTCAATCCAGATTTTGGATAGATCTTCTATCCGATAGCGCTTCAACTTTTTTCCGGCTCGCGCTTCATAGACTGCCTCGGCAAGCTGAGTCTCGCTTTTGCCGGAATGGATATCCTCCATAAGCCTATCAAAAGCCTCCTGGGCCTGCCCCCGTGAATTTTCAAAATGAGGGCTGCCTGTTTCCTTCAAAGTCGAGGGCCTTTTTCCACGAACCTCTACCTGTAAATTCTGGTAATGCTCTTTGCCGTCAACCTTATAACGGGCATACCACCACTTCGAATCCTTCTTGATAACAAGCCCCATAATGTGCCTTCCTTTGCGCTCTGATTGCATTCGATTGTATAAGACGATCATTCATGCAAAACAAGACCATTATGGGAAGAAAGCGGGAAGAAAACAGGATATATATCCATATTAACCAATGAACAATTGATATCTGAACAACCCTTCCAAGCTGGTTACGACAGTTCGAATCTGTTCGCCCGCTCCAATTTAAAAGGGCTGAAACTCCGGTTTCAGCCCTTTTTCTTTTCCTTGCACAGATTTCGTATACCTACATTCGCACCCCGTCCGCTTCCATCAACTCCGTAAGCTGTTTCGCCATGGCTGCCGCTTTTTCAGGATGTTTGGCAATGATGTTGTTCTGTTCTGAGGGGTCATCGGCCAGATTGTAGAGCTCGGCGCCCTTACCTTTGTTCTTGGCGGGACCTTCTCCAATATATTTCCAGTCGCCAACCCGCAGTGCTCTACCGCGCTTTCCGGCTTCCTCGATCATGAAGGGAAGCCCATCGGAATCTTCACCCAGAAACGCCTTCAGCATATTACGGCTGTCCGGAGCCACATTTCCGTGCAGGTCAATATTCAGCAGATCGGCAAATGAAGCAATAAAGTCGACCTGATTCACAAGCGCACCAGATGTGCCCGGTTTGATTTTTGCCGGCCAGCGGATAATGAATGGAACACGGGTGCCCCCTTCATAGATCTGGTATTTTCCGCCGCGATAGATGCCCGAGCCGTCATGGCCGCGGTCTTTTTCCTCCTCCGAGGTTTTTACGGTTGTGCCGTCATCGTAGCCATCGTCATAAACCGGTCCGTTGTCGCTGGAGAAGATAACAATGGTATTCTCGGTCAGCCCGTGTTTTTCCAATGCCTTCATGATTTCGCCGGTCGACCAGTCAAACTGCACCATGGCGTCGCCGCGGTATCCCAGTTCCGTCTTACCTTTAAAGCGCGGATGCGGCGCGCGCGGAACATGGATATCCTGAGAGGCAAAGTAGAGGAAGAACGGCTCATCCTTGCTTTCAGCAATAAACTTTTTTGCCTGTTCAACAAACACATCCGCCATGGTTTCATCGTTCCAGAGGGCTTTCTTTCCTCCGGACATATACCCAATGCGGCCAATGCCCCCTATCACGCTGTGATCATGTCCATGGGTGCTCTGATAATAGGTCATGGCTTCCCGGTTTGTTTTCCCGTCAGGATACTGCGTGCTTCCCTCCTTTTGAACATCCGCCAGTTTACGTCCAACATAAATCAGATCGTTCGGATCATGATTCACCACCCGGTGCCCATCAAGGTATACGCATGGAACCCGGTCGTTGGTGGAAGGCAGCAGGAACGATTTTTTAAAACCGATTTCCATCGGACCCGGTTTTACATCGCCATTCCAATCGGTCGGCACATCTTTGGCTCCGATACCCAGATGCCATTTCCCCACCACACCGGTCGTGTATCCCGCCATTTGAAACAGCTTGGGCAAGGTCAGAATTTCCGTGGAGATACTTAATGGCGCATTGGGAGGAAGAATACTGACACCATCCCGAAAACCGTGAATACCGGTCAGCATGGAATACCGGGAAGGCGAACAGGTGGCCGCGGCACAGTGCCCATCCGTAAAGCGCAGGCCTTCGGCAGCCAGACGGTCAATGTTCGGTGTTGGGATCATTTTTGATCCATAGGCCCCGATATCTCCAAAACCGACATCATCACCATAAATAATAATGACATTGGGTTTTTCAGTGTTGGCAAATACAATTCCCGTCACGGCAATCAGCATTGCCAGCACCTTAATGAGTCGTTTGTTCATGACTTCCTCCCTGATTTGATTGTTGAGCAACAAACGATAAGAAGCTCGCATATCTGGACAACAAAGTAAATGCAGCTTCGCAATAGCATCGCTTTATTGTTGCTTCAGTGATGTCGGTTGCCTGTAAATACACGCATGCCGAAAATCCGATTAGATCAACTGGTTGTACAACGCGGGCTTGCCGACAGCCGTGAACAGGCCCAGCGCCTGATCCGTGCCGGCATGGTGCGCATTGGCGAACAGGTGGCCGCAAAACCCGGGCATCAGTACAAGGATGACATTGAACTGACGCTTAAGCAGAAGGAAAAATATGTCAGCCGGGGCGGTCTTAAAATTGAGGGAGCACACAAGCAGTTCGCCTTTGAGCTTCAGGATACCATCTGCCTCGATATCGGTTCTTCTACGGGAGGTTTTACCGACTTCATGCTGCAGCATGGCGCGCGCAAAGTTTATGCCGTGGACTGCGGGACCAACCAGCTGCACTATAAGCTGCGGGAAGATCCCCGCGTGGTTGTGATGGAAAATACCAATGCACGCTACATCACACCTGACGATATTCCGGATATGGCGGATTTCTGCAGCATCGACACCTCCTTCATCTCCCTGACCAATATTCTGCCCCCGCTCAAAAACCTGCTCAAACCCGGCGGCCATATTGTTTCCCTCATCAAACCTCAGTTTGAGGCCGGCAAGGAGCAGGTTGGTAAAGGCGGTGTTGTGCGGGATCCGGCTATCCATCAGGAGGTCATCGAAAAGGTCCGGAAATTCGGAACCGAAGAACTGGGCTTCCAGTGGCTGGATCTCTGTACGTCTCCGATCAAGGGGCCTGCGGGTAATATCGAATTTCTGGCGTATTGGGAAACCTGATCAAATTTCCGATCTGATTCAGGTTGCCATAAGAATCCGATTATTGAGAAAAAACACCTGAACGGTGCTAACCTACAGGAACAACCTCTTCAGGATTTTCTTTCTCTTCTTTTTCCGGCGTGGTCACGGGAATCACGGTGCGGGGTTGCTCAAGTGGCTTGGTCGGCTCAATGATAACCTTCTTTGCCGGAGCCGGTTGATCCTCGATGGTTACCGGAATGGCATCCGGTCGAATCCCGCCGATCTTGATAACCTCAGCGACTTTCTCGTCTTCATTTGCACCGACGGCCCATTCCGGCCGGGTATCCGGGTGTTCGCCCGTAATTTTCAGAAACGGCTCATAAGCCCAGGGAGCAACTTTCTTCACGCTGGAAGCATCAAGTTCGTATCCGCCGGTAATGACAAATACCTGCAGTACCGCCATCAGGCAGAATAAAACCAGGGTTATAACCGATATCGGGACTGTTCTACGGGCTTCCACATTCTTCATGAGTTATTGAAGTAATGAAGTTTCCGGTAATTGTACATGCTTTTCTTGCAGTTGTTCTTCTTGACCCCCCAGACTGCCTTGGGCATTCTCGCCGGCTTATGAAAGCAAATGACTATCACGTAACAATGGACGCCCTTGTCAGTCTCTGCAAGCGGCGTGGGTTTATTTTTCAGACATCGGAAATCTACGGCGGAATCAACGGCTTCTGGGACTACGGTCCTCTTGGCGTCGAGATGAAGCGTAATATTAAATCCTGCTGGTGGAAATCCATGACCCAGCTTCGGGAAGATATTGTCGGCCTCGACAGCTCAATCATCATGCACCCGCGTGTATGGGAAGCCTCCGGCCATGTCGGAAACTTCAAGGATCCGATGCTCGACTGCCGCGAAACCAAAGGCCGCTACCGCGCTGACCAGATTTTTGTGCTCAAGCACAAATCCGATGATTCTGCACTGATGTTTGCTTATCACGAAAATGCTCCGGCCCCGGCAGAAAAGAAGATCAAGAAGGTCGCCAAAGGCGATGCTGCTGATTACGCTGAAGTAGCCCTGCTCGACATTCCGCTGGAAGCCTACAACAAACTCGTCGGCCCCGACACAAACGAACCGGGCACACTCACAGAGCCACGCGCGTTCAACCTGATGTTTAAAACCTACGTCGGCCCCGTCGAGGAAAGCTCAAACGTGGCCTACCTTCGTCCGGAGACTGCGCAGGGTATTTTCGCCCAGTTCGGCAATGTCTGCTCCACCGTCCGCAACAAAGTTCCTTTCGGAATTGCGCAAATCGGTAAAGCATTCCGCAATGAAATCAATCCGCGTAACTACACCTTCCGCTCGCGCGAGTTTGAACAGATGGAACTCGAATTCTTTATCAAGCCCGGTGATGACGCCGAGCAGCACGAATACTGGGTGACCGAACGGTTGAACTGGTATGAAAAGGTTGGTCTGCCGGAAGGCCGTATGCACCGCGATATACACGAAGGTGACGCCCTGGCCCACTATGCCAGCGCATGCACCGATATCATGTACGATTTCCCCTTCGGCACACAGGAGCTGGAAGGTATTGCCGCACGCGGCAACTTTGACCTGACCCAGCATCAGAATACCAGCGGTAAGAAGATGGAATACCGTGACGAAGAAACCAACGAGACGTATATCCCGCACGTCATCGAACCTTCAGCCGGTGTGGACCGCATTGCCCTCGCATTGCTGTGCGAAGCCTATCGTGAAGAATGGATCAATAAGGAAACCGGTGAAATCAGCACGGCCGAAGCCGGTGCACGTCGCGCTCCGGAAGGTCATGAAGCCCGTACCGTATTGCGTTTTTCTCCCTGCATTGCCCCGTACAAAGTGGCCGTACTTCCCCTGGTTAAGAACAAGGAAGAGCTCGTTGGTAAAGCCCGCGAAATTTTCGAACAGCTTTCCAAACGCTGGAAAGTATTCTACGACCAGACTGGTGCCATCGGCCGACGTTACCGCCGTCAGGACGAAATCGGAACTCCACTATGTATCACCGTCGACTTTGAAACCATCGAAGAAGACAATGCGGTCACCATCCGTGACCGCGATACGATGGAGCAGATCCGCCTACCCATCACTGAGTTGGAGAGCTACATCTCTAATATCGTTGATTTTTAGGACGCCGATCCCGAATGCAAAAAAGCCCGCCTTTCAAAAGCGGGCTTTTTTTATGGATACAGGAAGAACAGCAATTAAATCTTCTGCGCGGGACGAATGTCCTGCACCTGAAGCTGAAGCGATGTATTCCCGTTCCAGTGGTTTTCCTTCAGCGTGAATGCCACATCAATTTTCCCGGCAGGCAGATCGCTCAAAGCATAGTTGAAAGCAATGGCATCGAATTGTTCCCCTTCCGAAGCCAGCACTAACTTGAGATGCTTTTGCCCCACCACCCGCGGTGAACCGGAAACCCGCGCATTCAGCAAAGCCCAGACCGGTTCCGGATTGTCCTGACCAAAGGGGCGAAGCCGTTTTAACTGTTCCAGAAAATCCCAACCCAGCTCATCCGCAGCAACAACCGCATCGATATGCTGAATCGGCGAGAGATCAACCTCGGTCAGCGTTGCGGAAACGGCTTTATTGTAATCCGTCTTAAACGCATCAAGAGAACCCGGCTTCACTTCCAGCCCGGCAGCCATCATGTGACCGCCGAATTTGTTGAGATGATGCTCACAGGCCTGCAGTCCATCCAGCATGTTATAGTTTTCAATGCTGCGGCAGGAACCACGGGCATGCCCCTCTTCTTCAATCCCCATCACGATGGCCGGACGGTTGTAGTGCCGCGAAATCCGGGATGCCACAATCCCGACCACACCCGGGTGCCAGCCTTCGCGTGCCACCACCAGCCCATAGTGCTTTTCAGGGTCATAGTAGGCATCGATTTCCGCAAATGCCTCGTCAGCCATCTTTCTTTCGATCTCCCGACGCTCCAGATTATTCTGATCCAGGCGCTGGGCAATGTTCCGGGCTTCGGCGGCTTCATCTGTCACGAGCAACTGAAGAGCCTGCATGGGTTCTCCTATACGTCCGGCCGCATTGATTCTCGGGCCTAGTTGAAATCCAAGGTGGTATGTATCAGGCTCTCCCTTCACCCCGGCTACGCGTTGCAGCTCCTGCATGCCAGCCCAACAGGATTTCCCGAGCTGGGCAAGTCCATAGCGGACAATTATTCGGTTTTCCCCTACCAATGGAACAATATCGGCCACCGTACCCAGCGCGGCAATATCCAGATAGTTCCGAAGATCCACATTTTCAGCCGCTGCGGCTTTTTGACCCCTCCCCCGTTTAACGAGCGCATGGGCGAGTTTAAATGCCACGCCGGCTCCGCATAGGTTTTCATGCGCAGGAATATTTCCCAGCTTGGGATTGATCAGGGCAAAGGCTCCAGCTGTCTTTTCATCAGGCTCATGGTGGTCGGTAATTATTACATCCACACCCTTATTCTGAGCGAATGCGACGGATTCTACGGAGTTGGTTCCGCAATCGACCGTAACCACCACAGAGGAACCATGTGCGGCAAGGCACCGTTCCAGAGCATCCTGCGAAAGGCCGTACCCCTCATCAAGCCGGTCGGGGATGAATGCCTTAACATCGGCACCCAACACGCCAAGAACCCGCGTAAGCAACGCCGCGGATGTAAGGCCATCCACATCATAATCACCGAATACCGTGATGGTTTCTCCGGCTTCGATTGCTTTCCACAAACGGGAGGAAGCTTTTTCCATATCCGGTAATTCAAATGGATCGGAGAGGTTGGCCAAACGCGGATTAATAAATTCCTCAATTTCATCCGGCGAATTAAAACCGCGTTGAACCAGTATGCCTGCAATAGCAGGAAACAACGAAACCGATGCTGATATTGATTTGATGGCCGCCCTGTCAGCTGGCCGTATTTTCCATAGTTTGGACGTCATAGTTTTGTTCCAATCAATGGAATATTATTGCCTGCCGGCGCTAAGGAAACGGGTGACCAGCGCTTTGATGAGAATTTTACAATCTTCGAACAAGGAACGGATATGGGCATACCAGAGCGAGTCAGCAAGGCGGTCCGAATCCTTGTTGTAGTCCTGATAACAAAACACTCCGGGATAGTAGTGCGGAAGCTGTTTAATAATTTCATCGTCGAGCGGATGCCGCATGGGCGGCTGTCCACACAAGAATAAGCGGCCACTCAGCACAAGAAATAACCAGGGAAATCGATCCAGCGAGAGGGCTCGGAATGCCCGGTAGCTTACTGACTTCCGATTCCGTAGTTTTGAAAATACCGGCAACGCAATGTAGCCCGTTCGGGGATCGTGGAACAACACCTTGGAAAACCCGCCGATCCGGATAATCACATTCATCGGATACAGAATGCAGAAAGGGATAAAAAGAACCACAACCAATAACAGGGCCATGCACCATAGAATGACATAACGCATGAAATCTTCAGTCCGCATATCCGGGCGGTTTTGCGCCACAACCCAGGAATCTTCAATTTGAATTACGGTACCGTCAGCAGGATCAATCACCCGGTTTCCGGCAACGATTTTTTTCCGGATTTCCAGATTCCGCCCGACATAGGTATCTTCCAGAATAAGACAGTCAACCAGTTCGCTAAAGGTATCGACAATAACATGATTGGCCACAACGGCATTCGGGCCAACGGTCGTCATCGCCCCGAAACGGCAGTCATCTCCAATCATAATCGGTGCATTCAAATGACTCGATGGCGGCGTGCGGACATTGTACCCGATGGAACTGCCATCCTTGCCTGAAAACCCTGCCGTGACATAGCGGGAATACTCACCCGCCACCATATTCATATTCAGATCATAGTAATTCTTAATATTATCAATCGGATACGGATGGATATGGATTTGCTCCAGTCCCCGTACAGATCCCTCGCCGCCATTAAGCAACCCTTCAACTTCATTCGCGGTTTTTCCATATAGAAACCGGGTTTCACCACAAGACTCATGACGACATGCATCAAGCGCCTGAATACCACTTGCAGAAAACGCCTGCCGGCGGCGCATGAAAAAAGGTCCGCCGATGTAGAACAAACCTTTATCCCATAGCGGGGAAATTGACTTCAGGTAGCTCAGTGGATCTTCACCACTCCGGGCAAAAACATATTCCACGGCAATGTTCCAGCGTTCCCCATCCCCGATAAAATCTTCAATCTGTTTAGCATCTTCACCCAGAATAATATGAACCGAACCAATACCCTGCTCTGTGCAGGCTTCCAACCAATAGTCGAGCAGTGAACGGTTGGAAACCGGCAGCAAAGGCCATGGGGTATCGCTTAATTGCTTTGCCCAGCCATAAAGTCTAGCGGTATTAAGTACGGCGATCATCGATATTGAGTTGCCGTCAATTGCCGTATGGCTTTGACAAGGCACCTCCCATGTTTACGCAGACTAATCAAAGTTTTTGAGCGCATCCTCTACTGTTTCGTAGATTTCGAACACCTTATAAGCTCGGGTGATTTCAAATACCATACGTGGCTTTTTCTGAAGGTTTGCAATTTTCATATCACCGCCGCGTTCGGTCACCCGCTTGAGAACAGCGATCAGCGTTCCCAGCCCGGCCGAGTCCATGAAATCCACCTGTTCCAGATCGATTACATAGTTTTTGATATCACGCTCCGCTTCTTGCCAGCTGGAGAGCTGATCTCTAAAAGCGTCCACTGTGGCAGCCGTCAGCGATTTACTGATCTGAACAACGCCTACGCCATTTACTCTTGAACAGTTTACCACCATTTTATTCTCCCTAATAGGCCCCGCGGCCAAACAGCACGGCGGGAATCGTTTTTAATACAATCACTAAATCTTTAAGAATACTTTGACTCTGTATGTATTGCATGTCGAGCCCGACCTGCTGGTCAAACGGAATATCAGACCTTCCGCGAATCTGCCATAGACAGGTCAATCCGGGCTTAACATGCAGCCGTTTACGGTCGGAAAGCGAATAGGCCTTCACCTCATCGGAAAGCGGGGGTCGCGGTCCGACAATTGAAATGTCTCCAATAAGCACATTAAAGAACTGGGGCACTTCATCAATGCTGTAACGCCTAAGAAAACGACCGCACCGCAATAAACGCGGATCATCCTTCATTTTAAAAGTCACCCCTGCCGATGATTCATTTTGATCCAGCAGTTCCAGCTTCATTTTTTCGGCCCCGTTGACCATCGAGCGGAATTTGTAGAAACGGAATTCCCGACCATTCAAGCCAACCCGCTTCTGCATGTAAATTACAGGATAGCCATCCTCAATAATAATGCACATCGCAACGATTAGAATCAGCGGAGCAAGGATAACCAAGGCAATGGAACTGACGAGAATATCAAGAATACGTTTCACCACGAGCAGGCTTCGGAGCATCCCCTCCCATAAAAACAACCGGCTGCGCTGCTTAAACTTCAGAATCTGTATATCCGCTTTGGTAACCGGGATCTCCATGCGTTCGAACAATTCCCGACGCGCTCTATAGACCGGGCGTTCCATCTATTTTTCCTCCCCGTCAATAATGGTGCAATAGGTCAGGTTCTGTGTTTGTACCCGATAGCGTTCAATGCGATCGGTGATCGAATTTGTGATGGCCAATCCCCGTCCACGTTCGCCCATATAGGCCGGATCCAGCTCCCGGTTAAGGGCCTCTTCAAGATCCCATTCGGTTCCCTCGTCACGAAGAATGAGCTGGCACACACTGCCATCAACCCGAATCTGCAACCAAAAAGAGTCTTCTTCATCCAAACCACCGTGATCGACCAAGTTGGCCCCCAGCTCCATCACCAATAGCCTCAGCATGGCTGCCGTATCATCGGATATCCCCTTCGCCCTCACGGCACTCTCGGCCTGTTTTGCGATCTCGGAAACCAGATAAATATTACGGGGAACCGTTTGTTCGAGCACAATCTTTAAGGGATCCAGCATATGAATTGAAATGACCGTGCAGTCGTCCGCTGACAGGTTGTACCCTTCGGTTTCCAGTGCATCCAGCAGGTCAACGGCTTTATTCGGCCGCGAAGGATCCTGCACCACCTGCTCATATGCTGCAGCCAAACGTTCGCCGCATTCTTCCCCGGTATCGCGTTGACGGGCTTCCAGCAACCCATCGGTATACAGCAGCAGATAGGAATTACCTTCATCCCTGAACACCACTTCATCCATCACCGAATACGGACGCTCAGAGCCAAAGGGAAAACCAATCGGCGCACCGCCCCGCCGGCTGAATGCCGACGAGTCTGTATGATTTCCGTTTCTGATAATTACCGGATTGGGATGCCCGCAGTTCATGCAGCGCCACTCCAGACTTTCCGGATCATGCACCGCCATAAACAGGGTCGCAAAATAAGACGGGTTGTCGATTCTGCGCCGAATCACCATATTGATGGCATTGCAGATTGCCGCCGGCCCCTGATCGGCATACCGGTGAATCATTTCGCTGGCGGTTGCTTTAAGTAGTGATGAAATCATGGCCGGTGCCACCCCATGCCCGGACACGTCGGCGACATAGATACAGTGCTTCCCGCTCGGCAACGAAACAATATCAAATGCATCGCCGCCCACATCCATGCAGGTACGATAGGCAATGCGGACTTCGAAGCGGTGCGAAAAATGAGGGACATCCGAAAACAGCGACCGCTGAATGGCTCCCGCGAGTTCAAGATCACGCGAAACCCGGTTATTCCAGATGGTCAGCTCGTCATTGCTTTTTTTCAACGCGAGCGCATTGCCGACCCGTAAAACGAGTTCGCGCGGATTAAACGGTTTACGGATATAATCCATGGCTCCGAGTTCGAAACCGGTTTCAATATCTTCAATCCGCGATTTCGCCGTTACCATGATGACCGGAATTTCAGCCGTTCGTGTTTCATCGCGCAACTTTCCGCAGAGTTCAAACCCATCCATTTCCGGCATCATCACATCCACCAGAATCAGATCAGGAACTTTCTTAAAGGCGATCGTCAACGCCGTCGGACCATCATCGGCATCGAATACCTCACACCCGCGCGCTTCCAGCAGCTTACGCAGATAGAGCCGGTTTGGAAGCTCATCATCCACCACAAGAACGCGGCCGGACAGGCTTTGCAGCAGACGGGATGTCGTTTTATCGGTGAGGGATTCTTGCTCGGCGGGCGTCATCGGGGTTCCTAGTTCAAAGTCGTCATCCACTGTGCCAAAGCATCGACAAGAGGACGCGTGTCCGGAAGGCGGCCGTCTTTCGTCAGCGTTTCAATTTCCAGCCCCAGCACAGAGATTTCCGGAAGTCCAATGGTCCCCCCCATTCCCTTAATCGAATGAGCCGCCATGCGCACCATTTCGGAATCGTTTTGTTCAAGCCCTTCCGTCAACTCACCACTAAGCCGCTGCAGCTCTTCAATAAAAACTTCCACGAGCTCATCATCAACCTCATCCGTATCGACTACAAAACGGCTGCGACGGGCTTCCAGGTCGGGTATCAATTCCCCCACCCATTCAACATTTCCAGGTATATCAGGCATTGGTCTCTCCATCAGAATAATTGGCTACTCATTACTCCGTAGAGCATACCAGCATTCATGTTGGAGGCAAATACGCAGTAGATCATTTTCCCTTAGCGGAAAGGTCAAATTGCTTCCGAATCATGGGGGCACTCTCCACGGTTGCCTCAATACCGATCTCCGCATGGTTGACCCGGTCATCAAAAGCCTCTTTAACCGCATCCAGACAGTGCAGATATAACGTATCGTAGTCGTTTCGTCCTGTCTCCATATCGGTCACGAGATCAAAAGAAATTCGATACGGAGGAGCATCGCCATGGGCCCGCAGATCATGCACATCCACCAGCCCCGGCTCCTTCGTGATAAACTCGTGCAACATCCGGTTCAGCTCTTCAAACAATGGGTGCGTTCGGTCAACCGGATCCACATGCGCCACAGCGCGCCACTGCAATTTTGATTCCACCGCTTCTTCGGCGATCTCGGCAATTTCGTGCGCATCAACCAGACTCATGTTGGAGTCCACTTCAATATGAAAGGACACCATCTTCACATCGCCATACTGGTGCACCATAATCTCATGCGCACCCATCACACCCTCCACCGCAACCACGGCATCATAAATAGCGTGGACCTCCGCTGCATCCGGTTTGGTTCCCAGTAAAATATCAATTGCTTCACGGGCATAGGCAATTCCGGTGTAGAGAATAAATGCGGCCACCCCCAGTGCAGTCCAGCCATCAACGGCACACCAACCCATTCTGGAACTGACGAGTGCCACCACCACCATCAAGGTGCAGATAATATCAAAGGTATGATTCCAGGCATCGGCCTCCAGCACCTGCGACTTTGACAGTTTGGCCAGCATACGTGCAAAGACCGCCATCCAGGTCTTGATGGCCACCGTTACCGCAACAGCAATCAGCACCCAGGAAGGCGCCTCGATGGGCTTAGGGTTGATGAGTCGGCTGATCCCTGATCTGGCAACTTCAGCACCCACCAGAATTAAAGCAATGGCCAGCACCAGCGTTGCCACCGCTTCGATACGCCCATGACCAAAGGGATGGTCTTCATCTCGCGGTTTCCTCGACCACTGAAAGCCAAGCGCAATCACCAATGAGCTACCCATATCAGTCAAATTATTGGTGGCATCGGCGATCATTGAAACACTACCGGAAACCAGACCAAGCCACCCTTTGGCCAACGCCAACGCTGCACTGAGAACCGTGCTGGTCCATCCCGCCAGCATACCCAGCCGAGTCCGGTTTTCATGGCTGTCCGGCGATGAAGACGCATCCATCACCCGCCGAAGCAGAAAACCCATTATCGGACAGGGCATGGCGCAGTTCCTGGAGCTTATCGCTGTATTATCGTTTTCTTGTATCATCATGATATATCCACTTCGTGATACGTGACGATGAACCGTGCCTTAGGCACTATTTACTATCGCAAATTATTTTTTCAGGAGGCGTGAACCTAATGGAGACCACTTATTCCATCTTCAGCACATACATGGATTTCGCTGGAGGGCCGGGCTCTGTTCCGGCCTATCCCTGTAAGGCCATTCCTCCGTAAGGACGACACAGAGGTCGTCCCTCCAAAAACACCAACCAGAACAAAGTATAAGCCAAATCACGCCTCAGTCGTCATGCTTCAAGAAAAAAGCGCCCCCACACCTGCGGGAACGCTTTTGAACATAGACCATTTCGCTACCGAACGTCTACTTAACCTTTTCTTCCTTATGCCACAGAAGAACAACCGGCGTGGCCACAAAGATCGAGGAGTAGGTACCGACCAGAATACCGATAAACAGTGCCAATGCGAAATCCTGAACGGCCCCCCCACCGAAGACCAGCAGCATAACCACGGTCAGCAGTGTGGTAACCGAAGTCAGCACGGTACGGCTCAGCGTCTGATTAATGGACAGGTTGGCAATATCCTTATAGGACTTGCCTTTCACCAATTTGAGATCCTCACGGATACGGTCGAATACCACAATCGTATCATTCACCGAGTAACCCACAATGGTCAGCAGGGCCGCAATAATCGGCATACTGAGTTCATTTCCAAGGGCACAGTAAATACCAATTGTGATCAGAACGTCATGCGCAAGGGCAGCAATCGCACCCATCGCAAAAGCAAACTCGAAGCGGATGGAGATATAGATAATAATCCCGATCAGCGCGAAGATAATGGCATTGATCCCTTTCTTCTTCAGTTCCTCACCAATCTGGGAACCGACGCTGTCGTTTTTAACGTCCTTATAATTACCCGTCAGGCCTTTTACGGCGACCAATGCCGGCTCGGCTTCTTCACCGGAAGCACCGATCTTAACTTCAAGGAATTCTGTTCCATCGAGCGCAGCCTGATAAGCGATATTAGCGGTCGGGAACCCGGCTTCGGTCAATGTTCCGCGAACGGATTCAATATCCTGTTTATCATCAAACTGGAAGGTGATAACTGAACCACCGGTGAAATCAACACCGAAGTTTTCATCCCCTTTCTTCATGAAGAGACTCCATGATCCAATAATCACCACCAAGGAAATGATGCCGGCCAGCTTACGGGCTCCGAGAAAGTTAAAGTTGGCATTCTGCAGGAATGGGATGCCCATCATCTTAATAGATTTAAGCACATTGCCATCCGCGAGCGTATTAAAGAACAGGCGCGTCATCACCAGTACGATAAACATACTGACGAGAATACCGGCACTCAGGGTAACCGCAAATCCGCGGATCGGGCCGGAACCCTGCCAGAATAGAATGATGGCGGTCAGCAATGTCGTAACGTTGGCGTCGAGGATGGTGCTGAAGGCTTTGTTGTAGCCTGCGTTAATGGAGCCGGAAACCGACTTACCCACTTTCCATTCCTCACGCATACGCTCGAAGATCAGAACGTTGGCGTCTACCGCCATACCGACCGTCAGCACGATACCGGCAATGCCGTAAAGTGTCAGAGTCGGAAGACTGACCGACCCACCTTCCAGAGAGCCAGACATCACACCGAGGAATCCGGAAGAAACCATCATCCCGACCGGTAGCAGAATCAGTACAAAGACCAATGACAGGTTGGCAATGAGGCCGGGAACCATATAGAACAGCGCCATAAACACCAGTACAGCGATACCGCCATAAATAATGGCCTGCACGCCACTGTTGATCGAGTCTTCGCCCAACGTAGGAGCAACGGTACGTTCCTCAACAATTTTCACACGGCCCGGCAATGCTCCGGCACGAAGAACATTCACTAAACGGCGGGCTTCGGTAACGGAAAAGTTACCCGAAATTTCGGCACGGCCACTGTAGATGGCTTCGTTAATGCGGGGAGCCGAATAGAGCGTGTCATCCAGAATGATGGCCATGCGGCGATAAACACCATCTTCAGAGGGGCTGAATTTATCGGTTACGCTACCGAATTCCTTTTTCCCTTTTCCATCAAACTCCAGCGAGATACTCGGCAGGCCGGTCATCTGGTCATACGAAACAAAGGCATCCTTGATAGTGTCTCCACCCATCTGACGGCGGCGTTCGATAAACTCCGGACGGTAGATCGTGGAGCCATCCTGCAGGCGGTCAGACATCAGCATATAGTCGGCGTGCTTGCCGCCGAAACGCTTGAGCCGCTCATAGAAACCACGGTCGAGCTCATCGTCCGCCATCGCAGAACGGTCACGGATAAAATAGGTGCCGGAACGATCCTGTCCGCCAATCTTAAATCCGGCTGGAATCTGGCCGGAACCGGTTACTTCGGCCACCCAGGCATCGCTTTCCAGATGAACCATCTTAAAGCTGAGTACGGCATCGCTTAAAATCTGCGCTTTTGCTTCAGCACGGGTATCGGCGTCTGCACCGGGAATCCGGATCACGATACGCGAATCACCTTCCGGATAGATTTCCGGTTCGGAGGTTCCCAGCACATCGATACGGTTGCGAATCGTTTCCACCGCGATTTCCTGCACCGTTTTAATCTGGTCTTTCAGATCGGATTCTTTGACCGATTCAATGGATTCAGCCTCACCGGATTCGACCATTTTCTTGGCCACATCCTCGGCATCCACTTCAACCACAAAACTCGATCCACCGCGCAGGTCGAGACCTAATGTAACCTTCTGATCAACGGGTGTAACCAGCGCAAACGACCAGATAACCAGTATGCCGAGCAGCATCCATTTCCAAAGTTTATTCTTATCCATTACTCTAAACCTTTCTTACTTGGCGGGTTCAATTTCTGTGGGCGTTTCACCCTTTTCCAATACCTGCGAGATTGCAGCACGAACAATTTCAACCTTGGTGTTTTCCGCAATGCGAACAATCAGAGTTGATTCCTTCACATTGATGATCTCACCCATGATTCCACTGGTCAGCAAAACCCGGCAGCCGGTCTTGACCGATGCGATCATTTCCTTGCGTTCTTTTTCGCGGCGTTTCTGCGGGCGAATCATCATGAAATACATGATGGCGAACAGAATGACCATCATGATGGGAAACTGAAGCGGCGATCCCGTTGGGGCAGCAGCCGGGGCAGCTTCGGCGATGGTTAGTGGCAGTAAGTTCATAATTGGATACCTTTCGTTTTTTCCTTCAGTTGTGAATATTACTTTATTGCCGATTTTTGATTTTTGATTTCCGATTTTCGGAACTCAAACGGCGTTGGCCTTTAAAAAAATGGCGTCGCAGACCCGCAAATCAACACTCGACAATCTAAATTCTAAAATCACCGCGACTTGGTCGCGCCGTTCTCCTTAACGTTTAACGTATGTTCCTCAAATACTACGCGATAGTTTGCGTGGAACTCCTTTCGGAATTCATCGAATGTTCCCTCTTCTATCGCCTTCCTCATATCTCTCATAAATTCAAGATAGCAATGCAGATTATGCATCGTTATCAGCCGCAGCCCCAGAATCTCGCCGACGTTGATCAGGTGGCGCACATAGGCACGTGTAAAGTTTGTACACGCATAGCAGGTGCATCCTTCCTCCAACGGTCGGGTATCTTCCTTATAGATAGCCGCTTTTACAGGGTAGCGACCGCGCCGCGTTGAAACCGTTCCGTTACGCGCCTGGCGGGTGGGAATCACACAGTCGAACATATCGACTCCCCGAGCCACCGACTCCACCATCTGGGCCATTTCTCCAACACCCATCAGGTAGCGTGGCTTGTCCTCAGGAAGATGGTCGACCGTATCGTCCACTCCCCGCAGGATCAGCTCATCGGGTTCCCCCACGCTGACTCCGCCAATGGCATAGCCGTCGAAATCCATCTCGACCAAAGCCTTGGCGCACTCTTCGCGTAAATCGGCAAAAACGCTGCCCTGGGCAATTCCAAAGACCAACTGGCCTTCCGCCCGGGGCGCTTCCCTGCAAATAGCCGCCCAATCTAGGGTTCTACGTACCGCTTGGCAAGCGTATTCCTGCTCACATGGGTACGGTGGACATTCATCAAAAACCATGGCGATATCGGAACCGAGCTTGCGCTGAATCTCCATGGATTCTTTCGGACCGATGAAAAGTTTGCGTCCGTCTGAATGCGACTGAAAAGATACACCTTCAGCCGTGATCTTGTTCAAACTGCCTAAGCTGAAAACCTGATAGCCTCCGCTATCCGTCAAAATGGCGCGGTCCCAACCCATGAATTCATGCAAACCACCCATGCGCTCGACCAGATCCGGGCCGGGCCGATCGTTGAGGTGATAGGTATTCCCCAATAGGATTTCGCAATCCATGTCGTGCATTTCCTGCGGCGACATACTTTTAACGGTCGCCTGCGTCCCAACCGGCATAAATACCGGAGTTTCAACGGTTCCGTGCGCTGTGTGATAGCGTCCGCGCCGTGCTTTGCAGGAAGGATCGGTTCCTAATAGTTCAAATTTTCCAAGAGTCATGAGTATAAAGTGTTTCGTGTTTAAGTGGTTAAGCCCGTTGAATAAGAGTATTCCCTTGTGCCTAATGCCTGTTGCCTGGTGCCTGTCCTACTTCACATCCTCATAGAACTTCGCAAACGAGGTCTGCATATACGGAACGAGCCAGAGATAGCCGATTCCGAACGTAAAAATGGTTGCCAGCAGGGCCCAACCCAGGAATCGCCAGTGCATACAAAAAAGTTTCCATTTATTGCCCACCATCATTTCCTTACTGCGTCTGATGGCCTCCAGCGGCCCGCAATCCTCGTCATCGGCAATAATAAAAAAAGCCATCGAATACCGCAGCCCGGCAATAATCGCCGGAATCACCAGCAGGAGATACCACAGCATGAAAAACAGGAGATAGAAAAAATAGACTCCGACCGATTTACCAAACCGTCGAAAACCAACAAACAGACGTTCCAGGTTTGCTTCACCATCCTGCACAATACCCAAAAAGAACCCGCAAAATCCAACAACAGCCGGGCCGCTAATCAGGAAAAGAAACAGATACGCTACAAGATAAACCGGAGAAAAGGCCTTTGAAGCATCTGAACCGGCCGCGGTGCCAATAACCGTTGTGAATATGCAGGCGGCCTGCGTAAAAAACCCGATGCTATTCATCAAAACCATATAGAGGAAATAACCCAGCACCGCCATGCCCCAGTTTCCGGATAACGACATGCGCGCTTCAGCCATCAGCTCTTTATTGCTGCCGCCCCCAATAGCCGAACCCAGTCCGGGAGATTCCAGATCCCCGCTACCGCCGCCTTCACCTAAAACATCACTCAAACCAGCCATGTTTATCCCCTTAAAAGAATTAATCTGCGGATAGTGCCCAAATCCGCCTGCCAAACCAAGTAAAACCGAGAAGTACACTTCTTTGCTTAAAATGTCCTATTTTCATTAACCGCAGGCGTATATTTTCATAAATCATCGAAACCAAGGAAAAACTCTATGAGACAACTGATATTTGCCATTGCCGCAGTCGTATTACCCCTGCAGGGAAGTGCTATGGGGCAGCTGAGAACAGATCCGCCGCCCAATGTCATCATCATCTTTACCGACGATCAGGGCTATCAGGATGTCGGTTGTTTCGGATCGCCCGACATTGCAACGCCCCACCTCGATCAAATGGCAAAAGAAGGCATGCGCTTTACCGACTTTTATGTCGCCTCCCCCGTCTGCACCCCATCACGCGCCGGACTGCTGACCGGGAAATATCCGGAACGCCTCGGCATGGCCAAGGGTGTGCTGTTCCCCCACTCCGAAGACAAAGGGCTGCCGCCGAAAGAAATCACCATTGCCGAGCTGCTGAAAAAGAAAAACTATGCCACGGCCTGCATCGGCAAATGGCATCTTGGACATATGGATCACGTTCTACCGACGGCACAGGGATTCGACACATATTACGGGGTGCCTTACTCGAATGATATGTGGCTGGCTCCTGAACTGAAGCCGGCGAACGACATCAAACTGCGCGATGGCATCACCATGGAACAGTTCAAAACCATGGGCACCAAAAAGTCCAACAAAGAAAACCGCCAGAAGGTTCCATTAATGCGCGACACCGAAATCGTTGAATATCCGGCCGACCAGACCATACTCACCAAACGCTATGCCGAGGAAGCGGTTAAATTTATCGGGCAAAACAAAGACCATCCCTTCTTTATCTATATGACGCCCGCCATGCCCCATATTCCGCTGTTCGCATCCGAAGCCTTTAAAGGAAAAAGCAAAGCCGGACTCTATGGCGATACCATTGAGGAAATCGACTGGGCCGTCGGCCAGATCAACGCCGCCCTTAAGAAGCACGGACTTGAAAACAACACGCTGGTCATCTTTACCTCCGACAACGGCCCATGGCTCTCGTTTGGCGATCATGGCGGACACGCCCTGCCGCTGCGCAACGGAAAAGGCTCCACATTCGAAGGCGGACAGCGCGTCCCCTGTATTATGAAAATGCCCGGCACTATTCCGGCGAACAGCACCTGCACCGAAATGACAGGCACCCTTGACCTGCTCCCGACCATTGGAAACCTGTCCGACATTCCCGTTGAGCATCCGATTGACGGAGCCGATGCCGCGGATTTACTCCGAGGAATCGAAGGAGCCAAAGCACCGAGGGACTTTTTCCTCTACTACCTGCAGAACGGAAACCTTACCGGCATTCGTATGGGCGACTGGAAGCTGATCATGGATGTTCCGGCCATCGGCTATTCCCAAAAGGTTGAACCAAAAAATTACAAAAAGGGTCCGTTCGAATTCGAACTCTACAACCTGCGCGACGATATCAGCGAATCCAACAATCTCTATAAAGAGAAACCTGAAATCGCCGAAAAACTCCTCGCCCGCGCACAGGCCGAGCATGCAAAGCTGACGAAATAAATTTGGCCCGCTGATTACACAGATGGACGCAGATATATTTGTGTAGCCGCGATCCCCGAAAGAGGTAGGACAGTGCTTCCAGCCTGTCTACAGTAGCGCGGCCATACAGAAGGAGACAGGCTGGAAGCACTGTCCTATTTGACTGAGCAACCATTAAAAACATGCTTAAGCTAATGCCGTTCCGGACCGATCCTCTCCTCTTCAAAACACCGCTTCAACTAAACCGAAAATATCTACGCAGGACTTTTACTGTTGATGTCCTGAATCTATATTCGAGGTCTATTCCAGCCGAGGAGGATTGATGAATATTAAAACGCTTCAGGATGCGTGTGCATTTGTTAAGGCCGAAAAGGTCTGTACCATTTTCCCTTCCGAAAAAGTTCCCTACACCTCGCTGTATAAACATGTGGATCTGCCAATCGTGGGTATTGGCTATAGCCGGAGCAGGCTCATAGAGCTATGAAACTTTTCCACATTGATCCCGCTCGACGGGGCAGGCCAGAGCGGCGTGTTGCCCAAACCGCTTCCAGCGGATACCCCGCCGGTAATTCCCTGG
>CAZAPF010000057.1:0-24703 GCA_964486885.1 uncultured Verrucomicrobiota bacterium | reverse complement strand
GTTCCTTCTCGGATTCTACGAGATCAGGCGCGTTGCTCATGGCCTTTATATGCTCCAGCAGAGCCCGGGTCCGGCGAAGCACCACGTCCAGCGCGTCCCGGTCCGTATCCCAGATAAGCGAATGCCGATTCAGAATGTTTGAAGGGTTCACACTCTTTTCAGGGCGGGCTTTCTGACCGTCACGTTTTTCAATCTCATGCTGAAGTTCCGCGTATTCCTGTTCCCAATGCTGCACCGCATAATCCGGGGCCTGCTTGAGCGGGTTTTCATCGGCAAACAGATTGCCACCTAGGCAGCAAAACACCAAAAATAGATTTATAATTCTACTCTTCATTTCTTTTTGCCATTTTTCTTCGGCTTATTCCCATTGCCCATGGCGTTGGTACGCCTGGCCCATTCATCCCACTCTTTCTCCAGCGTGACGACTACCTCGGGGAACGTCTTCGCCAGATTGGTGGTTTCGCACGGATCGGTATCGATATTATAAAGCTCCCATTCGCTCGGCGTCGGTTCGTTTTTACCGAATACCATCTTCCATTTTCCCTTCTGAATCGCCTTTGCACCGAAGTGCTGATAGCAGAGGGTCCGTGGCGCAAGTTTCGCATTCGGACGGAACAGCGGTGCGAGGCTGACGCCTTCCATCGGCTGAACGGCGGTTCCTTCATAGGTCTTCGGATACGTTGCGTCGCCCAGATCAACCATCGTAGACATGATATCTATGATGTGCGCGGAGTCTCGCACCCAGCGCCCCGGCGACCGCACGCCTTTGGGCCAATGAACGATGAATGGCGTCACGATGCCGCCTTCATGCGTGAAATGCTTATACATCCGGAACGGCGTGTTGCTGAGGTTGGCCCAGGCCGAGCCGACGGACATATAGGAACCGGAACCCCCGATCGAATCCAGCTCTGCGCCCGCATGCAGTTTGGTGATCCCTTTACCTGACTTTTCATCGAAACCGAGCGGACCCCATTCGTAACACGCGCCATTATCGGACAACACCATGATTACGGTGTTTTCGAAGTCGCCCGATCTCTTGAGCTGATCCACGATGCGCCCGATGCCTTCATCCACATGCTGCACCATGGCGGCATAAAGCGCCATGCGATGCGCCAGATCCTCGCGGAGTTCGACGGAGAGCTCGTTCCACGCGGGATTCCGTTGGCCGGAATAACCATTTGCGACCGCATTGTTTTTTTTGACAGGAACCAGCGAACGATCCGTCAGCGTCCAACCCTTGGAATCAGCGAGGCCGATTTCCCTGAGCTTTTCAAACCGCTCCGCACGGAGTTCATCCCACCCCTGGCGATAGGTTTCGACCAGCGGCTTGACCGATTCGATGGGTGCCTGCAACGGGAAATGCGGCGAAGAGTGCGCGAGATACAGAAACCACGGCTTGTCTTTCTTTTCCGCCTGTTTCAAAAACTCCAAGGCATATTCCGTGAACACGTCCGTGGCATAGAAATCCTTGTCCGCGATCTTGATCTCAGGCCGACGGCCTTCCGGCAGGCGCACATATTTATCCGGCGACCATTGATCCTGCGAATGCCCCGCAGGATAGCCGTAGAATTCATCAAATCCCCGGTCGGTCGGTTGATGCCCCACATGCCACTTACCAACCGCATAGGTCTGATAGCCGTTGGCGCCCATCACCTCGCCCAGCGTTGCGCAACGGTCTACCAGTTCACCGCCAAAGTTTGGAATGCCCGTCTGCCCCGGGTGCAGACCGGTCAGCAACGAGGCTCGGCTTGGGCAGCAGCGCGCGGAGTTGGTCATGCGCGAAAATCGCAATCCGTTGTTTCCCAAGGTGTCAATGTTCGGCGTCGCAATCTCGCCGCCATAGCAACCGAGGTCGCTGAAACCGAGATCATCAAACAGCACGATCAGAAAATTAGGCCTTGGGGCGGCCTGCGATGTAGATATTAAAATGGCGAGAAAAAAAAATTTCAGAGGCTTCATTATGTATTCTACTTCCTTATCAAACCATTCAGCTACGGCTCAATAGTGCCTCGAATAAACAGAGTATCCTTTCCGGAAAGGATGTCCGAACCCACGTCAAGTTCGACCTGCTCGTAGGCGCCGTTTCCACCCACCGGAACCGAACCTAGTGCGGCAGGAACAAAGTCAAACCAATCAAGCAGGTTGGTGGACCAGGAGACCGGATAGCGCACTCCGACATACTCAGCATCAACCATCCGACGTTGACTGAAAAGGAATGCGGAATCGGTTACCCCCAGCAGCTGGATCGGTTTAACCGGCGCATTGGAGACCACCATATCCGTTCCCAATACCCATTCGGTAAAGTTGCTATCGCCGTCGCCATCGGCATCCGCATCCGGATCGGCCTCATCTGCCGAAAGCCCGGCCTCAAACGCAACCTGCGCAAAAACGGACGAATGCAGCGGCAGCGTACGGACCGCCAGATAGTCAAAGGAAACCTCGTTAGCGCGCGCGCTAAGGCCGATATAGTTGGCATTGTCGTTCTGCCAGGTGAACGTCTGGGTAACTCCGCTGCCCGAATTGATATCCAACAACGCTCCATTGAACAATACACTGACCTTCACCGAATCCGAGGAACCGAACCCACTGCACTCAAAGCCAGCGGTCAGCGTCCCGCTCGTGGCACCCACAGGAATGGAGGCGATTTGGCTGCCGTGGCGCCATACCTTGACATCGCCATTCATGTCCAGCTCGACAAAAAAGTCCGCCCTACCCGGCACCGAACCACCGTTCCCGCGGAAGGAACCCTCGCTGTTGATGTCGTTTCCACTCTCTGCCTCGGCCAGCGTCAACCCGACCCCAAAGCCGCCGTAGCGATTGTGCAGATCGGTATCGGTGGTGACCATCTCATCAATCTTGAGTTCAACCGAGAAACCGCCCGCCTTCAGAATATCCTGATCGATGAAATTATGATCAAGAGCCACTTCACTCATGCCTGAACCATAGGCCATCCGCAGGGTTCGCTCGGTAACACGCGTCGTCGACTCATCGTCCGACTCATACCCCTCGATATAGGTACTTTCCGGACGCATTAGCTTTTCGAGCTCTGCAATGATCGGGGCGACGGAACTGCCACTGATACCGCCCACCTCGGCATCCACATCGGTATGATCGGGACGAGCAAAGGAGTCATAGAACAGATTACCCGCCTGCCCCGGCGACGAAACCTCGAGATTATCCAGATAGCCTATAAAATTTTTCCCATCTTCTACGTCGTGCACCTCAAAGGTCAGGCCGGCAGAATAAACCTCCTCTGTTGTTGCGAATAATACCTGGTTTGATTGCGTGCCGCTGGCAATGACGGACGTCGTTTCCAGATTGGTGAGCGTCCAGGCAAAGTCGAACTCGTTCGTTTTCCCCTCCGTCAGCGTGAACACACCACTGAAGCGCTGCCAGACATTTGATCCGGCATTCTGTTCAACGATATCGATTCCATTGATCTGAATCAGGCCCTCGCGGTCGTTTCGAATCCAGAACCCACCGGCCGTACTGTCGGAGTTTTGAAGTCCCACACGCACACCATCGCTTGGGTTTGCGCCGGTTCCATTGTAAAAATCATACGAAAGAGTCATGCCGTTGATTTGTACAGCGCCGGCGCTATAGTTTATGCTGAATTGGTTAACGTCGGCGTTATGGCTGCCGGCGCGCAGCACCTGGGTACTGGTATTCCCGTTGGCCTCGGGGTTTGATACAAGTTTTTGCGAACCAACGGCGTGATAATAGCCTTCTCCAACATCGTCTCCCAACGGGAAGACATTCACCAGACCCGTCGGGTTCCAACTGGCAACACCGCCCGTCTCATAGGCCTCGAAGTCGGTCTGCAGAACCACTTCACCATCCTGCCCCAGCGACGAAACCTTCAGATTATCCAGCTCCGCATAGTTACCAGCCCGAGCACTCAGTCCAATATAGTTTTCATCATCGCTCGCCCAGTTGAATGTTTGCGTCGTGGACGCATCAGCGTTGATATCAACCGCACGGCCATTGAAATAGATAGAAACCGTCACGGCATCGGACTTGGAAAAACCGCTACAGGAAAAATCGGCCCGTAGGGTGCCGGAAGCAGCACCGACCGGAACGGTCGAAATCAGCGAACCGTGCCGCCATACCTTGATATCGCCGTTGAGATCCAAATCCACAAAAAAATCCGAAACGCCGGCTTCATTGCCGGACGTCCCGCGAAAGCTGGAACTAGAGAAGATCGACGCGCCCGCTGCCGCTTCATCACGGGAAAGCCCAACACCGAACCCGCAATAGCGGTTTTCATGTGGCGAGGCTGAATTGATTTCATTCACATCCAGCTGCACGGAAAATCCACCGGCCGTCAAAATTTCCGGATCAATAAAATTGTAGGCGATCCCGTTTTCCGACATGCCGTTGCCCTCGGCCATCCGCAACCGCCCGTCCAGCACCTGAATGGACGTTGCACTGCCGCTGCCTTCATACCCCTCATAGTATAATACCTCAGCCGGGATGGTAGCCAGCGAACCGCTCATCCCGTCACCCACGACATCCACATCATTCCCGCCAATCCGCTCGAAGGTATCGACAAACAGCGCGGTCGAACCGCCCCGAACCGTGTGCTTCGCTGGAGCAGGAACGCTCGAATGGTCAAACGTCATCGTGTTGCCCACATCGCTGACGTTCAGCATTTGAAACCCGGAATCCTGATATTCACGACCATGGTAAAACCAAGCCGATGAAGCTTCGGTGTACGGCGTATAGTGATCGAGCACCCCAAACTTACTGAAGCAAACTCCGCTGGAAGTATCCGGTTGGTGATTGTCAGCCTTCACGAGATCAACCAGAAGCGGCGTGTTGGGAAACGCGGGGTTAGACCCCGTAGTGTTGATTCGCCAGATGGTCATCCCTTCCTCAGGAATATCCGCACACTCACGCAGGTTTTTCGTGTAGGGTCGCATGATGAAGTATTCGTCCGGATGCGATGGGTCATAGTAAACATACGCATGGTTCGGATCGGTTGAGTCCATCTGGAAGGTGCCGTCCAAACCGAACACATTCTCCAGATCGAGCCAGCTGTTGCGGTAAAGCAGATAGGGATTGGGAAGTCTGGTTTTAACACCGCTCATGACGCCCCATACACCCGACGAGCCATTGTAGCTGTACATGTCAGGCCAACGGGCCGCCATGTGCCCGTACTCATGAATCATCGTCCCCGGACTCAGCGAGCCCGCTCTGGACGTCACATAACTATGGAACTCCACCCCGCCGAAACTGTTGTTGCCCGAAATGGAATGGGAATGATGCCACATCCCTTGCGACCAAGCCTGCGGTGAGCCTGCATACATGACCGACAGCAATTGAACCGTGCCGTCGACGTCGATCGTCAACTGGGAAAAGTCAAACCCCTCGTCTTCCAACTGCTGGAGCGCAAAACGCAGAACTTCTTTTGCTCCAACGGCAAAACCCATTGCGTCGTACTCCGCGAATGTTTTTGGAGCCCTGTAAACGCCTTTTACAACCTGAACCATATCGAGCACCCCGCCGGAGACATCCTGATAGAAGGTGCGCAGCGAATTAGCTCTTCCGTCGTTATCGTAATAGCCTTCCTTGTTGCATTTATCACCGTACTGCTGAAGGGTATATGGAGCTGGTGCGTCCGAAAAATCAACCACAACCACCAGCCCTGTAACCGCTCCGGAAACCGAAGATGGATCTGTTACGCGGGCCGGAAGCCCCGTGCTCGCAGCAGCCTCTGGCATCGGATCGTTTTCAGCGGTCATCGCGGCAGCCTGCGCAGGGGTCGTGTCGGGCGCAGGTTCAGCGTCCGCATAGAACTCATCCGCTCCCATTCGCTCTCGGACATCGCGAACCTTATCAAGAAGGCGCTCCGTCGACAGCTGAACTCCTTTTTCGCGCGTTGTGCCACCTGCTGTCGTCAGCGCTGCACCCGTTGCCATCAGTCCTGCCGGCGTCAGCGCGTTGAGATAGCGCTCCTGGGTCGGAACCAGTTCGCTACCATCTGCGGAAAGCTCCGCATAGCAGATCCATCCGGTATCCGGATCCCGCAGCACCGTATAACCGTCCGGCGTCTCACCCCGCATATAAAATTCGTCACCAAACAGCACCACCGGCACCTCCGTGCCATCCGGCTGCCTGAACATCATGGTTTCACCGAACATCGGAGCCGCCTGGAGCGTTGCACTAAAACAGCCCACCAAAAAGAACGCCAAAACACACCGACGACACATATTCCTCATCCTGTTTTTCATATCTGTTCCATTTCCTCGCAGACCGAAGTCAAAACGACAGTTCGTCGTACCTTCTTTTTCTTGCCGGGTTACGTCTAAGGCATACGCCCCCTTGCGGACAGGCCTTCCTGCACTTCTTAATGGAGCATTAAACCAGCAACGCCGCATGCTGTCATGTCACCTAATCTAGTTACAGCTTGCTGCAGGAAAAGGGAACCGGAATGGCGCCTTTTTTACAGAAATCAACAGATTCTAAAATTGCCACTACGTTGCCCCGCACTCGACCAGAGGGAGAGAGGCCGCACGGATGTGCGGCAAGGAATGAAATGACTGACAATAGCGAAGCCTCTTTCGACCTTGCGGTCTCAAGTCATCGGCTGTCCTCTTCCTGACCCCTTCCCCGCCATGCGTTCGACAGATCCACCCCATTATTTGGGCTATGTCATGATTTGAAAACAGAGATTGGCCTTGCATTTCATCCAAAACAAGACATATTGCCACCAGATAAATATAAGTGGAGGCAGATTGTCTTTCGAGTGATGAAAACAAATCCAATAGATATTTTTAAAAAGAGTGGAGGGCAACTCCGCATGAGCGATGCGACTAGACACGGAATTAGCCGTTATATGCTCTATTCGCTTCTAGACCGGGGCGTTATTGAACGAATTAGTCGGGGAACGTATCGTCTGACAGATCTGCCGCCGGTAAGTAATCCCGACCTAACGACCGTTTCCCTACGTTATCCAAATTCTGTCATCTGTCTGATATCCGCACTCTCATTCCATCAAATCACCACTCAAATTCCACATGAAATATCTATAGCAGTTTCCCGAAACTCTCGTCCGCCATCACTGGATTATCCACCTCTCCATGTTCATCGATTTTCTGATCAGACGTATCATGCAGGTATTGAGGAACATCAAATTGATGGAATTACGGTCAAGGTTTACAGTCCTGAAAAAACACTGGCAGACAGCTTTAAATTTCGGAAGCAAATCGGAATGGATGTCGTGCTGGAGGCGCTTAAACTCTACAAAGTTAGAATGAAATTTGATCACCAAAAGATTCTTGAATACGCCCGCCTCTGCCGGGTTGATAAAATCATTTTCCCTTACCTTGAAGCCAATATATGAAACCTGCCAAAAACATCTCTGAGTCCGTCAGACAACGCATTCTCAATAAATCCAAAGCGGACAAAAGACCCTTTATGGAGCTCCTTCAATACTATGCTATGGAGCGGTTCCTTTATCGACTGACTCAGTCCTCATACGCGCAGTCCTATATTTTAAAAGGCGCTCTTATGCTCCGGGCATGGAAGTCACCGGAATTCAGACCAACTATGGATATTGATATGCTGGGCATAACCGGAAACGATGAAGCGAACATTGTTGCACAAGTCCGGGATATTCTTGCGGATGAAACCACGCCGGATGGATTGACGTTCGATGCGAATAGCATACGCACCGAACGAATTACTGAAGATGCCGAATACGAAGGAATCAATGTCAGGTTTCTCGGGTTCTTGGGAACAGCCAGAATCAGCATGCAAATTGACATTGGTTTTGGAGATGTTGTGTACCCTGAACCACAGAAGGAAGAGCTGCCTTGCGTTCTGGATTTTCCCGCAACATCCCTTTTTTGCTACAGCCGCGAAAGTGCTGTTGCCGAAAAATTTGATGCCATGATAAAACATGGTTCATTAAACAGCCGCATGAAGGACTTTTATGACATCTGGCTGCTTTCGCGCCAGTTCCGCTTTGATCTACCTGCTCTGTCAGAGGCTATCCGGCTCACGTTCAAGCAACGCGGGACAGAGCTGAAACAGCCCCTCATAGCTTTTTCATCTGAATTTATATCTTCCCGTCAAGATATCTGGGCCTCCTTCCATAAACGGTTAAAGCAAGAGCATGTTCCTGCATCCTTTGCTGATGTTGTGAGTGAAGTTGAAGGGTTTTTAGCGCCGGTTATCGTCGGATCTTCTGGTGAGGCGATCTGGCTCCCGGCTGGACCATGGTCTTAAGTTCATCGTTCAACGTTAACCCAAGCTTCTTATCAAAACGAGTAAGTCGTTGTAAATCAACGACCGGACTTTTTGTGGCACTACAAAGTCGTTATCGTTTCAGCTCGGTTTTGCGCGGGGGATAGGCGCGTTTCCTGTCGATCCCCAGCAAGGCGCAGACCAGCTCTTGTTCCGCATCCGGCTGACGGTTCAAGGTCGATTATGCTTCGAAAAAGTCTAAAAGAAGGACTGGAGGAAACCGCCAGTCCTTCTCAAGTTTTTTAATTATCGCTGCGCGTCCATATCCAGCGATCCCTTCACCTCGACCTTGAAGGCGTAGGCGATCTCATTGGGGCCCAGCTCCGCGGGCAGTTTGATTTCCATACCCGCCGCGGACCGTTTCCATTCCAGCGGTTTTCCGGTTTTCACGGATGAAACCGATTGAACGCCTTTGCTGGAAATACGGATGTTTTCGCCGAGGGATTTCACGAGCAGTTTTCCACCCTCTGGATAACCCAGCGTGATGATATAGAGGGATTTGAGATCCTTGCTCCGCGTAAAACGAATGTCGGTCGCGTCGCAATTGTGGAATTTCCATTTCGGATGTTTTCCTTTCTGAACGTTCAGCTTCGCATCATCACCCTCGGTGTGGATTTTCCACGGGCGGGTATTGAAGATGGCTTCGCCGTTGGGCGTCAGGAAATCGCCCATTTCCGTCAGCACCTTAACCTGCGGCGGGTTCAGGGTGCCATCGGGCAACGGACAGAGCGAGAGCAGCAAACCGCCACCGCGGGCGACGCGATCGACCAACCCATCAACGATCTCGTTGGCGGATTTATATTCCTGTCCATGCAAATAGCCCCAGCCCTTTGTACTGATCTTCATGTCGTCGACCCATGGACGCGGAACGGTGGGGCCGCGGTCGCGCCCTTCCTCGAAGGTCAGCATCCCGAAATCCTCGCCGAAATTAAATTTTTTCGAGGTCGGCAGCTTATTGAGAATCTCAAGGTCCTTGCCCCACTCCGCTTCCTTGTTGAGGTAATAGGCCAGATTGCCCATCACGGTTTCCTCAACGCCTTCCTCTAGAAAAGAACCGCCATCGAACCACAGCGTGTCCGGCTGGTAGTTGTCGACCACCTCGCGCACTTTCAGCTTCCACTCGTTTAGAAACTCAGCATGCGTCTTGAATTTTGAACTCCAATAAAAGTCGGCGTATTCCGGATCAACCACGTCCCACTTTTCTTCAACGGCCTGGTCCCACTTGTCGTCCGGCGGGGTCATCCAGTCAAACGCGCGCAGCAGATGAAAAGCGGCGATCACCTTCATATCCTCGGCGCGGGTGGCTTTCACCAGCTCTCCATACAGATCGCGCTTCGGACCCATTTTCCCGACGTTCCAACGGTTGACCTCGGAGTCCCACAGCATAAACCCATCGTGATGAACCACGGCGAGACCGGCGTATTTCGCGCCGGAATATTTAATGAGCTTGGCCCATTCGGCCGCGTCGAACTTTTCGGCGGTGAACAGCGGGACAAAATCCTTGTAGCCAAACTCAGAGGGATGGCCATACGTTTCACGGTGATAGTCCACCACGTCGGGGCGCTGATTTTTATACAACCATTTCGCGTACCACTCGTTGCCATAGGCCGGCACAGAATAGAGGCCCCAATGGGCGTAGATCCCATATTTCGCATCCTGCAACCATTCCGGCGGCTCATGCCGATTCAACGATTCCCAATTCGCCTCGTACGCCCCGAAAGACGCCATAGCGCCTCCCGCGACAGCGATGAACAACAACTTCCGCGCCACTGCTTTCATCTATTTTCTCCTTAAGTTTCATCCACCGTTAACGGGAGAGTCATGGCTTAATCCTAAATCAAATGTGAACATGTATTGAGGCTCCAGCTATGTCGGCATTGGGGCCGAAGCCCCGGCCGACGGCCCCTTCCCTTCCTACAGATCATACTGCGGAATATTCATCCACTCGCCGTCCTTCAGCGCGGACTGATGCGCGACCACACCGGCGAGCGTCATATTGAGCGCATCACCAATCCCTACGATCGGCTGATTATCCAGCAGGATGGACTCAATAAAGTTATTGGTCAGATAGCCATGGGAAGCGTGGTGGTGAGGGCCATTTGCTCCCGGAGGCAAGGGTGGACGTGCCGTTTTGACCTTGGAATCGTAGCGACGCTCGGGATAGACCCGGCCCTTTTCACCATGGGCATTTTTCATATCCCAGCTGACCGCCATACGGGACATCCCCCCCTCGCTGGTTTTAAATAAACCGACCTGAGTGCCGAATGGATTTCGGTACGGATTATTCTGAGGTTTGAATTGTTTGTACACCCCCTTCGTACCCAAGGCCGAAACCTCGGTTAAACGACCTCCCGTGACCGAGACATAATAGGCGGTCGAGTGGGTGGGATACCACATGGGGACAAGCCCCCGACGCCAGCCATACTCATCGATCTTACCGGTTTCCGGGTTAAAACTCCCCAGACCGCGGGGGCCGAAATCATGGTAATACTCGCCTTCGGAATAGATAATTTTTCCCGGAGCACCAGACTGATACTGCAGGCGTGCGGCATAGCAATCGGCATGAAACGTCGATGTCTCGTTCAACATATATTTCATACCGCTGCGCTTAACGGCATCGAACAGCTCATCCGCCTCCTCTACAGCCTCGAATCCGAAGACGGCGGGAACCGCCGAGCAGACATGCTTGCCGTGATTCAGTGCCATGATCGCCAACCGCGCATGGCTCGGCGCATCGGTGGCAATATAGATCGCCTCAATGCTCTTGTCCTTAATCATCTCTTCACAGGAGGGGTAGGTTTTTTTAGCCCCTACCGATGTCGCCAGCTCAGCACAGCGTTTGGGATCGAGATCGGTGGCCGCCACCACCTCAACGTTGGGGTGGTTCTGATAAAACCAGGTTGCGCCGAATTTAGTGAGTCCGTATCCGGCAATACCCACTTTGACTTTGCGATCGGAAACCGGCTCCCAGCCTTCGCCCCAATAAGAAACCCCTTTTTTTGTCTGTTCGAATCCTGAGATGACTTTGCCATCGTCATCTCTTGGCAACAAAATCCGACCGTCGGCACCTCTTTCAAGAGCCGCCGCCGATCCCGCCATTCCGGCAGCGCCGAGGGCGACCCCCAATCCACCCACCGTCGGCATAAACGTCCGACGGGAAAGTCCACTCTGTCTATTCTCACTCATCTTAATATTCTCCGTTAACTTTGGTTATTGGGCCTTAGTTCCTGGTCCCTGGTCCTTAGTTCCTAGTCGTTAGTTCTTAGTCCCGTCCTCTGACCTCTGACTTCCGTCCTTCACCGCGTCGCTTTGAGCGCTGACCCCTTTTTTTTAATCCAACTCCAATAGCTCAAGTTTCCTGAATTGTGTAGGATGACTTTCAGCCTGCAGCGCAAGATAACCGCTCGCCATGGATGCGCCATCGGTCTTTGAACGGGGATTCGAAGCCTCAAACGTGAGTGTCCCGTTAATGTACTGCTGAATAACGCCATTGCTGACGACGGTTTCAGATTCAACCCATTCACCTAAAGGAAGACTTGGACATCCTGGAACATCACGAGTGGTGGTTTCTCCATTCACATCAATGCTGTTTTTTAATGGAAGGAGATTCCCTGTAGTACGCGCTTTTCCATCTTCGAAAGCCCCAAGCAGCTGAATCTCAATGCATTCTGGAAAAGATTGCTTCAACTTCATCATTTCAGGAGCCTTACAACAGACCATGATACCGTTATTCCGATAAGCCCAACCGGGGCCTTTAGAAATCTGCTCACCAACAAATCGGTATTCACAACGAAAGCGATAGTTCGTTAAAGGACGATCGATAAACAAATGACCGAAACGCCCTCCAAACTCTTCGAATTCATCATAGGAAATGGAGAGCATTCCATCCTCAACCCGAAAGATATTTCCAGGATTTTCACCTAGTAACGATCCTTTAACTTTTGGAGTCCAACCGTCCAGGCTTTGCCCATTGAATACGTTAGTCCACTGCTCTTCCGCAAATGAAAGGCAACAGACGACTACCCCGAACGCCAGCAGCAAAGATTTATTACCCATTGAGTGACCATCCTTTTCTGTATTGTTTTTTCAGGGTTTCATTTGCGGCGGCGTCATTCGTGATTTGCCCGTTGGAAGCATCGTAGGTTAATTTTTTACCGGCTTGATGCGCGGTCAAACCAAGCATGAGCGTTTCGACCATACGACCGGAGTAATCAAAATCGCAGCAGGTTTTAAGATCACCTTTGCAGGCCTTAAACCATTGTTGCTGAAAATCCCCGATCGGCGGGGCGACTTGATCCGAGGTTGGCGAATCGTAATAGGTCATGTCCGCCCCTTTCCCTGAAGGAATAAGATGCCGACTCTTAAAATCGGCGACCAGTGTTCCTTTGGTTCCCTTGAACATCACACCATGACCGATCTTATTGAGATCAAGCGCCTTAGACGGGCTATTCGGCATCGGACCGCCTTGATACCAAACGAGTCGAATTTCATCACGCCAATCGTTTGCGGGCATGGTAAAAACAGAACGGAGCGCGGATGGACAGACTTCCGGGTTATATGCATCGCCTTCAGACTGAATGGAGGTCGGACGATCTGCATCGATCGCATTCCAAGCCAGATCCATTACATGGCTGCCCATATCCCCGATCTGCCAACTGCCGAAATCCTGGAACATATTCCAACGAAGACAATTCATACCTCTGGACCCACCCGCGAAATACTGTTTGTTATACGGATGCATGGCCACCGGGCCAATCCACTGCTCCCAATCAATCGTACTGGGCACAGGTTCTGCCGGATAGTAACCGGTTTTTTTATGCGTCCGGTTCCCCCAGGCGTGCACATCTTTCAGCTGACCAATCGCACCGCCTTTCACCAGTTCAGCAACGCGGTCAAAATTTTCGTTGGCATGTCGTTGCGTACCTTGCTGCGTGGCGAGTTTATTTTTATTTTTCAAATAAACATCTCGAACCGCACGAGCTTCCGCAACCCCATCGCCCAACGGTTTCTCGCAATACACATGAAACCCTCGATTCATGGCCCAGATCGAGATAAAGGCGTGGTGATGATCGGGAGTGCAAATAACTACAGCGTCAATATCCTTCTGCTCAAGGCACTTCCGCCAGTCAATGTAGTGTTTCGCTTTGGGGAATACGTTGGCCGCGGATGCCATATGGATGGCATTCACATCGCAGATGGCCACAACGTTCTGGGTTTTTAAGTTATTATAATGCGCTGTTGCCCGACCAGCCGCCCCAATGAGAGCAATATTTAGCTTACTGCCAGCCGCTTCTCCCGCAAGGGTTCCGCTAGGTAGGATGGTAAGTCCCGCCCCCGTCGCTACCGTTGATGCTAGAAATGTGCGGCGTTCTGTTTTAGGTATCTCCATAGTATCTATAATCCATTTATAGTTTTTCATACGTTGTATCAACGTGCGTTGTAACGAGCTGCAAATCATAAAATTGAGAACTGAACGTATTTATTCATAAATATCAGCCTCTATTTTGAGCTGAATTTATAGATCGTGGTGGTTTTGTATTCTTCGCCCGGAGCGAGCAGGGTGGAGGGGAAGTCCGGCTGGTTGGGACTGTCGGGATAGTGCTGGGTTTCGAGGCAGAAACCGCCGCGATTCACATAGGTTTTACCCGCCTTGCCCTTCAGATTGCCCGCAAGGAAGTTTCCGCAATAGAATTGTATGCCCGGCTCCTGGGTAAAGACTTCCATAAAGCGGCCGGTGGTGGGTTCGTAGACGGTTGCGGCCAAGGTCATCTTTCCATCCTTGTCGCCTTTATCCAGCACCCAGTTGTGGTCGTAGCCCAGGCCGTATTCCAGTTGCTGATCTTTTTTTCCAATATCGCGACCTATGGCCTTGGCCGTCGTGAAGTCGAACGGAGTTCCAGCCACGGGAACGATTTTTCCGGTGGGAATCAAACCGCTATCGACGGGCGTGGTCGCCTTGGCATTGATCATCAGTTCATGATCCAGAATGGTTCCTTCCCCTTCGCCCTTGAGATTGAAGTAGGTGTGGTTGGTCAGGTTAACCGGCGTCTTTTGGTCGGTCGTTGCGAGATAATCAATCTTGAGTTCATTCTGTTCCGTCAGCGTATACGTGACAGCAATCTGGAGGTTGCCCGGATAGCCTTCTTCACCGTCCTTTGCGAGATAGCTGAACTTGACGGCGTTTTTATCGACCACCGCGGCATCCCACACCACCTTATCAAATCCGATCACGCCGCCGTGCAGGTGATTTTCGCCATTGTTGGTGGCCAGCTCGTATTCCTTGCCGTCGATACTGAACCGCCCCTTGGCAATACGGTTTCCGTAACGACCGACAACGGACCCGAAGTAGGGTTTGTCCACCGCGTTCATGTAGCCGGAGACATCATTATAACCCAAGGCAATGTCGGCCATCTTGCCGTCACGGTCCGCGGTAACAATGGACGTCACGGTTGCTCCATAGTTGGTGATCTTCACCGTGGTTCCGGCCTTGTTCTTCAAGGTGTATAATTTAATTTGATCAAAGTCGGCCGTCTTTACCGATGCACACCCCGCAAGCAACCCGACCAGGGCAGCTCCAACAATACCTATATTTTTCTTCATTTCATTCTCTCCTGGTTATTTGCCTTGTCTATTATTTCTTCGCTTGTCCATTTTCCGCGCCCGTTGAAACTGCTCAGCAGTCAGGTTATTAGGCGTATCCATCATGCCGTAGGCTTCCTGTAATCTCACGATCGGCTCGACCATGCTGTACGTGACCCAGGGAAGCCATACATCAGCCCCGTTCCCCCGCCCGCGTTTTCCATCGACGGTGAGGGAGAGCACTTCGGTACAGAGCCCGGGCTCTGCGTAACCGAGCGATCCGTTGACATCGATAGACATACGCGGATCATACAGCAACTGGCTGGCCATATCGGCATAGTGCTCCTCCCCCGTCAACAGATAGATCCGATAGTAAAAATACGGTGCACCGGCGAGAAAGATATCCGCACCGGAGTGTCCCGTAGCAATGATGCTGAATCCCGTGGTGGGAACCCAGGAAGGGAAGATGCGCTCGTCGTCCTCCATCAAAGGAACCTGCCATGAATAGGCCCAGGTCTCGGTAAAATCGGCCGCCTGCGCCGCGGCCTCAATACATTTCACATCTCCCGTGGCATCCCATAGTGCAAGGAACGCATCCATGGCCATAAAGCCCGCCTCTTTATCCAATACGTTGGGATTGTCGGCCGTACCACCCACATAATCAAATTCCATGTGCGCCGTATCCCAGCAATATTTCCCGGCCTTCAACGCCGCGTTCAAATAGCATTCACGCCCGGTTGCGGCATGCAGATCGACCAGAAAACGGATCGGGTTTGAGGTGTTTGATTTTCCGGACTCGACCACCGATCCATCCCATGCATACGAGCGATACCACGAGCCGTCCTCATTCTGGTTTTTCACCAGCCAATCGCCGAAAGCGGTACAAAAGCGAAGCCATTCGGGGCGGTTCTTGCCGTGCTGTTTCATCACATCCCACGCCTTCAAAGCGCCGCCCATGCCGTCTGAAGCCACCCGCATATAGGTGTCATAATTCCGCCAACGCGGCTGGGGCATCGTGTTATACCACGTCCGCGGAAGGCCGTCGTCCGTCAGCGAGTTTTCTGACCAGAAATCCATCATGGCCTCGCCCTTAGCGGCCATCTCCGGGTTGTTTTCCGTGAGGCCGTAATAAAGCAGATGGTAGGCCAGCGGGATCTGCTGACCGACAAAGCCCATTTGGTAGTTATATGTGGAGGGGCTCGGCAACGTACCGCCGGGAAGATCGAGTTTGAACGGCAGTCCGGGCGCGCCGTTGACGGTCTTAAACTGATTGGCGACCAGCTGCATGCTGGCCACGTAGCTCGCTTCAATATCCGTATCGGCCAAGGGGGGACGAATCCGGTCGTAGGCCATTCGCCAGGCATTTTTCATGGCCTGCGGAAAACCGCCCGATTCCCCCACCCCGACCAGCACCGAATACCGATGGGCAACGCCGGGTTGCACCGGATGGAAGCGATCGACCCAGCGCTTCTCCTTGCGGTTCGGCGTTCGGGCATAGCTCCGCTCGCCTTCGGCGGCAGGATAGTACAGCGCCAAGCCCGTCTTTTGCTGACCGAATATGCCCAGCGATGCAACCTGTATTCGGGCATCAACCGCCCGCGCCGTGGCAAAATCCTCGGAGCAGGTCGATCCATCGGGCTCGAGATGAGCGAGGGTGATGGCGGTTCCGGTTGCGCGGTTGCGCATCATCACCACCGGCAACGGCATGCGGTCTTCTCGAAAAATAAAGAAGTCATCCGAGTGGTGCGTCCCAAGCGCACCGGGTCGGGCCTTGCTGTTGTCGCCATACCAAATGGCCGGAACAAAGTATTCGTGATCGCCGAAGTCGTTGGAGGAGCGCAAAGCGAAGCGGGAGAGAAACCCCTGCTCCGTTCCCGTCTTGACCACATCGACTTCGCGGGATAATCGGATGGCACCCCCTGCCGCGTCGGACTCATAGACATCCCGAAAAGAGAATAGGCTCCCTCCCGGCGTCTCGATGGTTCCGCGGCAGATCATCGCATTGCCATCACGCTGCACGTGTTCATAGCCTGTACGAAACCAGCGCGTCGTCCCGTCTTTTTTCAGGATCTGCAGTTCGAGCGGCGCCGGGTTCCGGTATGCATGGTTCCCGTCCGTTGCCGGAAGGAGCCGAACCCCTGCGGTATCCACCGACAGAGACACGCTTCCGGACTCCAGCACCTCCGCGCCCGAATGCAGCGCAAAAAGGCACCCCATCAAAACGATACGTTTAATCAACATGGAACAGCGTTTCCTGAAATTGTGGTCTTTGTTATTTTCATCGCTTTAGTTCCTGTACATTCGCACTCAGAACTCTTATCGGAGCCAATTGATTATTCACATGCAAAGAGCGCATGATATAGCAGGAGAGAGCGGACTTGAAGAAGGCCCCTTTGTGATAGGACTCCAACTCTACCGGAATAGGTTTACCTGTGAGCGCATCGACGATTAACTGTCCGTGCAGCAGGGCCCAATCGGCTGCTTTAATCGAACAGGTTGCATCAAAACCATAGGTGGCTGCCATGATATCCTGCTTGAACCACTTGTAGTAGCGACCGGCACGCTCGGTCTCTTTTTTGATCGGCCAGTAGATGCCGCCATCCGCTTTGTAGATTGTACCGCCAGGGGCTGTACAAGGCGGTGCCGACCAGTGGTGGTCAACGAACATGCGATAGATCGGTGCGGCGTTATAGAATAATGCTTCGGGCGGCTTCACTCCAGCAAGAGTACAGAAGAACACCCCTCTCGTATTGAGGTAGCTCGATGAGGTATAGGTGGGATGAGGATAGGATCCGTGATTACCCACCGCATAATCCTCGGTGATACAGTACCCATTCAGTCGCTCTGATAGAGGTTTACCGTCTACAATCTGGTTGCTATTAAGATCATGGGGCGTAGCAACCGCGTTAAGAAAATAGGTAATAGCCTGTTCACGCCACGCCTGTTCATGGGGGTGATCAACAAGCATGGTTGCTGCCGTCAGCAGACAGGTTTGGTTCCATGCGTTTTCTTCGCCTTTTGTGTCTTTAACACTTTTCTCGTTAGAGGTTGGTGGCGTCGTTCCTAGAAACCTGTCGGACTCATAGACCAGTAGATTTGTGACTAGATTGCGATCCTCGAGGCTCAGTTCATCCCAGATAATCCAGGCAACTTGACCCAGGTTCCCCGCCCACATGGCTGACTGCCAGGTGTTTCCCCAGCTGTCTCTGCCAATACCGCCGTTAATCTTGTGATCCTTTGCAACTGACCGGATCACCAGAGGAAGAAGTTCCTTTATCTTTGCGGCAGGAGTACCGGCAATTTCTTCCCGGTACTGACCGGTTTTTATGGCTAGAATCAAGGTGCGCGAAGAGGTGGTAACGGGGCGAATGCAGTCTTCCATTGCACGCCGTCTGACCCTCTTGCTCTTGAGAGAGGGCTCAATATATCCGAAATCCAGTAGTTCCCCCACCCGCCTTGCGCTTTCTACTTTTTCAAGCCAGTCCTTGCCCATGTCTTTTTGTGTGTGCTCAAGAACGGTTTTGCACAGGGCTCCCAGCTCGTCGTCTCCGACGCCGCCGTCGAGTTTGCTCCAGTCGAGCGGCCGGATCTGTTGTTCCGCCATTACCGCAGTGGTGCAGCAGAGCAGAAGCACTTGAATCCTTGTTAAAAGTGAGCGGTTTGATCTATTCATGGTCGAGTTCCTGTTTGATCTATTCATGGTCGAGTTCCTGTTTGACTTTTTTCCACCCCTGCCCTTTGTTCAGTTTCAGCGAGAGTTCTTTGACCGTGTCGGCCATTTCAGGATTCAGGGCCTGATTCCGGTTGGCTAAAGGGCTGTCCTTGTGGTCATAGAGTTCGCGCCCCATAACCTCTCCATTTTCATTGCTGATCCATTCAACATAGCGCCAGCGACCGGAACGAATGGAATGCCCTGTCACGCCTTCTTTGTTTCTGGGATAAAGGCTGAAGGCGGCGCTTTTCCACGGGCGGCTGGGCTCTTTGAGCAACGGTACCAGGCTGCTGCCCTCGCACTGCTCAGGAAGTGCAAAGCCGCACAGCTCCGTTAGCGTAGGATAGATATCCACAAGCTCAACCAGGGCATTGCTTTTTTGCCCTTTCGGGCGTCCCGGAGCTGAGATAATTAATGGAACCTGCGTGTCGATTTCCATATTCGAGTGTTTGCACCAGCTGGCATAGTCATTCAATTTCCAACCATGGTCACTCCATAGGATTACAATCGTATTCTCCTTCAAACCGGTTTCTTCCAGCGTATCGAGCAGGCGACCGATTTGTGCGTCCACATAACTTACACAGGCAAGATATCCGTGCTGCAGTTCTTTCTTCTGTTCTTCGCTGACCGGCCCCGTCTCCGGTATTCCTTTGTATTTGCGCATCTCGCCAAAGCTCGCCAGCGCATGCTCGAACATACCTTCCGGCGGCTGGGGCATCGGCGAATCCGGGATGGAATTCCGGTCGTAGAGGTCCCAATACTTTTTCGGGGCGAAGAAGGGCAGATGCGGCTTGCGATACCCTACCGCGAGGAAGAAAGGAGCATCATTCGTTTTGAAATTTTTCATCGCATAAACCGCGGTGTCGGTCATCAGCCCTTCGAGATAAGCATTGTCGGGCGCATCGACACACTCGGTGGTGGGTTTGCCTTTCCTCTTTGGGAGGACGTACGCTGGTTTTTCCTGCATCTTCAGCCCCGGTTTTGTCCACGACACCCTGTCGTCACTATTCCCGTGTCCAATATGAAAAATTTTTCCTAATCGATAAGAGCGATAACCCTTATTTTTAAAAAACTGCGGCAGGGTGACGATATCCGGCTGAATATCGCGGAATTTCGTAAACAAACTCGTTACGCCGGTGGTGCCCGGCCTTTGACCACAGAGCAGGCTGACGCGTGAAGGGCCGCAGACGGACTGCTGGGTGTACGCACGGCTGAAAAGTGTGCCCATAGACGCCAGTCGGTCGATGTTCGGCGACTTGGCAACCTGGCTGCCATAGCACCCCAGCTCCGTCCGCAAATCATCCACCGCAATAAAGAGGACATTGGGCTTCGCATCGGATGCTTCTGCCAGTGGAATCAGCGACACGGTGAGTGCCGCCATAATCAATTGTGTTGTTTTTATCATGGTGTTCCCTTCACGGTTACCAAATTTAATTGTGCACGCCGCGCGAGATATTATTCCGCGCGCGGTTCAATTTTCGCGGGAGCCGTCTTCTTCTCCTTACTCATCATGACAGTGACTAGTCGGCCGAATCGGGCCTGGCGTTGAACTCCTTGATGAGGGTCACTTCGGCCTCGCTGTAGGGCGAACCGTCGCGGCGGAATACATCGTGAAACCAGGGATCGGGTTCGGTAGTGAACTTTTTCTCCCACGAGCTCCAGGGATAGATGGTCTGTGTCTTGCCATCAACCAGCCCCCAGTTGTAGGCGCCTACGTTGTGCTCCTTAAAGATGGGCAGATTGCCCTCGAAGGTCGATTGATTGGAGCGGGCCATATACTCCGTGCAGAGGATCGGGCGATTGTACTTTTTGAGCCCGACAACCATGCGCCGGGTATTCTCCGAATCCATGTAGCTGTGAAAGCTGATTACATCCGAATGTCCTAGACTGAACCGCTCGAGGTCGGACGGATTATCGATCCACTCCGGCTGGTCCCACACCCCCGCCGTCAGCGGCTGGGAGGGATTGACTTCGCGAGCCCAGCGGAAGGTCTTCTGCAGCAGCTCGAAGGCGCGCCGCTCTTTCTCCGTCGGCTCGAGGTCGGGCTGCTCGCTTCCGCCGCCGAAGACCCCGACATTGGCGTTTTCCGGCTCGTTGAATAGATCCCACACGAGCACCCGGGAATCATCCCTAAACCGGGAAAGCACCGCCACGACGTAAGGTTTTAGCGCATCCTGCTTCTTCGGATCCGAAAGAATTGCTCTACCCGGAGACTGCACCCAGCCCGAATTGTGGGTTCTCGGCCGCGGCTCGGGTTGCGGCCCGGCCTTCGGGTAAGGGTTCCAAACTCCGTCAAAGAGAACCAACATGGTGCGAATGCCGTGGCTGTCCGCAAGCTCGAGGTAGCGGTCGACGCGCTTGAGAAAACCCTCGGGGTCCTGTTTCCAGGCCATATCATGAAGGTAGACCCGCATCGTGTTCATGCCGATCGCGGCAGCCCAGCCGAGCTCGCGATCGATCGTCTCCGGATCGAAAGTATCGGCCTGCCACATCTCGAGCTGGTTGATGGCCGTCGAAGGCACGAAATTGGCTCCGATCGGCACCGCACCCAGTTCGGAATACCAGGCGTTGGCGCGAGATTCTTCCCAGCGTTCAGCGGGTGCCTTTTCCGCCCCGAACGCAACGGCTCCGAATAAGAACGCCGCGACGAAAACCACATGTATTTTTTTTATCATTACTTCTGATCCCTCATTCTTGGCATCTCAAATACATCGCGACCGCCTTCCGCCCCGGCCGGACGTGAATTCGCTTTGAGCTCCTGGTCAAACTCCTCCATCATTTTCGACAGATGCTCCACCACAGCCACCTGCTGTTTGGCCAGATTATTCTGTTCACCGATATCGGCTTCCAGGTCGTAAAGCTCGCAACCTTTTCCGACAAGGCGCAGCTTCCACTTACCCAACCGCACGGCCTGCAGCTTGGATCCGGCTCCGTAATAGTAATACCCCACCGTATCCTTCTCCGAGCGTGCGCCCTCCACGCCCGTGATCAACGGCCGGATATCGTGGCCATCGATGACCCGGTCCCGGGGCTCTGTTGTCCCTGCCAGGCGGGCAATCGTCGGCAGGATATCGATCGTTCCGGCGACCTCCCGGCAGACGGTTCCGGCGGGAATCGTGCCCGGCCACCACATGATCGTCGGCACGCGCATTCCGCCTTCATAGGTATTGCCCTTTTTGCCACGCAGGGGGTAGGCGCTGCCCTGACTCTGATTTTTGTTAAGCCATGGACCGTTGTCGGAGGTAAAGATCACCATCGTGTTCTCCGCCAGACCGTACTTCTGCAAGGTATTGAGGATCTGCCCGGTACTCCAGTCGACCTCCTCGACAGCGTCACCGAATTCACCCCATTGGCTTTTACCTCGAAAATCCTTGGAGGCCGCCATCGGTCCGTGGACCATGGTGTGCGGCAGGTAAAGGAAGAACGGGCGGTTTCTGTTCGCCTTGATGAACTTAATCGACTCCTCGGTGTAGATACGGGTCAGCCGGTCCTGGTCAATGGGATACTCGACCACTTCTTCATCACGATAGAGCGGAATAACATTGGGTGCAGGCGCTGCGGCTCTGATCTTTTCAACCGTCCAGCCCTCATGCAGCTTTGCGTTCCTCGCGATCGGCGCTTGCGGATCGATCCAGTTATTGTTGCTATGCGAGGTGCCGATGAAATGATCGAACCCTTGGCGCGTGGGCATAAACTCGGGCTTGTGCCCCAGATGCCATTTGCCAATACACATGGTGGCGTAGCCTTGCTTCTTGAGCACTTCCGCGAGGGTGATTTCCTTCGGGTTCATGCCGTAGATGTCGTCTGGAAAGAAAACGCGCGGGATGCTGATACGGGTCGGGTAAGAACCCGTCATCAGCGATGCGCGCGAGGGAGTACAGACCGAGAAAGACGAATAAAAATCGGTAAACTTTCGCCCCTCGGCGGCCATTCGGTCGAGGTAAGGAGTCTTGATAAACTCCTGACCGAAGGGCCCGATGTCTTCGTACCCCAGGTCGTCGACAAAGATCAAAACAACGTTCGGTTTTTTTGCCTGGGCGGAAACCGCCGCAAGCAACACCAATGTAATAGCCAATAATTTTTTCATTTCTTTTCCTTATCAAGTAGGCGAAACCGGACTGATACGACCGGTCTCCAACAACCAATTACGGCCACCTGCCGGGCGCTATTTCATAAACTCAACGTCAACTACTGTTTTTTGGAATTTAGGGATTTTAGGTATTTTTTATATTCAACCGGACCTCGGGGTAATGCGGTGGTGGGCATTTCCCCATCCACCCGTTCAATGTACTCGATCAACTGTTTTTGAAGGGTATCGGCGCGTTCCGGTTCTTTCCCGGAAAGATCGGTCTGCTCCAAAGGATCAATGTTCAGGTTATACAATGAACGACTCTTCAGTTTATCCTTTTTGTCCCAGAAAAGCATGAGCTTATAATCCCCGGAACGGATCGAAGACATGCCGCCTTTTGGAAGGATAAAGTTGAAATAGAGTGCATCGTCCGCACGGGAAAGCGTTCCGCCCGCCGGATTAACAAGCAATGGTTTGATGCTGACCCCGTCCTTTTCCTCAGAGATCAATTCTTTTCCACCGGCCAAGTCGTAAAAGGTGGGCAACAGGTCATAACCGGCTACGGGGACATGACAATATTCGCCGGCCGGAACGCCCGGACCCCGCGCGAAAAACGGAACACGGATTCCTCCTTCATACAACTGGTGTTTTGCTCCATTCAGCGGGAAGTTTGTCGGTTTGCTCTCATCGTTACCCCCGGGCGTCGAGCCGCGTCCACCGTTATCGGACAGATAAAAGATATAGGTATTATCCGCGATACCCAATTCATCCACGGCATCCAGCAGACGACCGACATCGTGATCCAAATCGTCCAGCATGCCGGCCCATCCCTGGCTGTAGCGGCGGTCCGGCTCCCCTTTTTGCTGGTACTTTTTCAGTGTGGACTCTCGAAGAACAGAGCTTAAGTGAACTGCGTAGTAGCTCAGTTGAACATAGAAGGGTTTATCCTTTTCGAGGTTGCTCTTCATAAACGCCACCGCGTCATCGGTGATGGTTGGCGTCCGCTTGGGATCTACATTGTCGATGACATGTGTCGGCGTGCCAGGCTCCCCGCGCTTAAAGCCCAACGTGTTTGGCATTCCCCCCGTACCGTTCCCTGTCATTCCGTGACTGACATCATAGCCGACCTCCTCGGGCTCGGCGGCCATGAGCTCGCCCCATTTACCAAAATGGGCGCACTGATAATCCGGGTTCGCCATTTTCAATGCCTGTGGCAGTGAAATATGTTTCTTCGGTTCCCACCGACTGCGAAATTCGCTGCCGCTACGAACGGAGGTCGTCCCGAAGAGGATTCCACGCCGCGTCGGCGTGCAGATTGCGGCCGGTGAATAGCCGCTGGTAAAACGAATACCTCCGTTGGCAAAACGGTTCATATTCGGTGTCTCCAGATAATCCGAAGACGCGTTCGGCACCGTGGGGTCCATAGGTTCGGAAAGCTGGCTCCACCCCTGGTCATCCGCCAAAATCAGAATGATATTAGGCGACTCGGAACGCGCGGAGGCTCCCCCCAATGAGAACATGCACGCCATAATCACCACGGCACGGTGGATACGTTTATTTGCATTCATGTCAATCTCTTCTCATTTAGTTGTTTACTCATTCTCTGTTCCGTTTTCTTGCTGGGTTACGCACGTAAGGCATACGCCCCGTTGTGGACATGCCTTCCTGCACCACTTAAAGGGAAATTGAACCAGAAACGCCGCATGCTGTCATGTCACCTAAACTTGTTACAGCCTGCCATAGGAAAAGGGTCCGGAATGGCGCCTTTTTTTACAGAAATCAACAGATTCTAAAATTGCCAGCCGCATCGCTCCAGTATCTTTTGCCGTTCCATATCCTGAACGTAGTGCTCGGCAGCATGAAATGCATCGCCATCACACTCAACGGCCAGACGGGATCCGCCGCCATCCACAACCAAATCTATGAATTTCCCAGCTACCTCAAGCGGGTGAAACCACCACCGTGCTACGCAACCGCACCTCTCCTCCGTAGAACGGTTCTCCGGGCCGTTTTGGGCGCCGGTTTTTATGGGGCCTCCGCCGCCAATCTCTTGAAGACTTGCATGCCGGATTCGCCTTGCTCGTTGGTCTTTG
>CAZAPF010000056.1:22459-25117 GCA_964486885.1 uncultured Verrucomicrobiota bacterium | reverse complement strand
GAGAATGGGAAGGAGGGGTTGGAAAAAGCCCTGGAGATCATACCCGACCTGATCGTGACCGATCTCATGATGCCGGTCATGGACGGGGTTGAACTCTGTCGTCGCTTGAAGTCCGGGGTGGAAACGGCCCATATCCCGGTGGTGATGCTGACGGCTAAGACGGCGGTGGAGAGCCAGGTGGAGGGCCTGCAGACGGGGGCCGACGACTATGTAACCAAGCCGTTCAATATGCTGCTGCTCCGGGCGCGTATAAACAACCTGCTGGAGACGCGCCGTCTTTTACGCAGGCATTTCGCCCACGAGTTTGCACATTCCACAGGGGAAGATCCTATCTCCGACATGCTGGAGATTCCGGAACTGCGCAGCGGCCTGGATCGCGCATTTTGGGAAAACCTGTGCCGCATCCTCAAGGCCCATTGCGCCGATCCCGATTTTAATACGGATTCGTTGGCTTCCGAACTCAACATGAGCCAGCGGTCGATGCAGCGCAAAATCAAGGCCTTGGTGGATCTGACGCCCGTTCAGCTGATTGCGGAATACCGCCTGAAAAAAGCGGAGGCCTTGTTGAAGGATCCCCAGAAGCATGTGACCGATGTCGCTTTCGATGTGGGTTTCGGCGACCTCAGTAATTTCTACCGAATCTTCAAGAAAAAGCATGACATGACGCCCTCCCAATACCGCGACGAAATATAGGTAGAGGGCACGCTCATTTTTCTGTGACCTCTGTGTCGTCCTAACGGCAGAGCGGAACAGAATCTCAGCCTCCGAAAGGACGACACAGAGGTCGTCCCTCCAATTGAATCTTACGGCATCTCATCCGTGATGTGCTCTAATATCCGGATCTCCAGGATGCGGTTGAATGGAATCCTGTTCCTCCCTTGACCGCAATCTTACCGCTTTCGGGAAATCCTAAGCACTAATTTCTAAATCCGAAACCTTTGGAGCGTAGCGGAAAAATAATTTTCGACAGAAAATAACGATCGGCAGAGAGTGGTTCAAACCCAATTCAAAAGGCTCCAAATAAGAAAACTCCGCCGTGTCATCCGTTTAGAGCATTTTAAACTTCAAACCTTCGAATTTGTTTAGGCTTTCGGATTTAGAAATTAGTATTTCCCCTGATCGGTAAGATCAGGGTCCCTTGCGTCCTGTTCCAACCCGCCCAATCCTGTTTGGCGGAAATCACCACTGTTTTGGCGGAAAAACCCAAGCCAGATTTTCCAGGGTATGGGAAAACTTTTGGCGACTGGGGCTTCGTCGTCGAGTACTCCCGTATCTGTAAAAACGTTACGAAAAGCAAGAAGAACCGCTGCTGGATGGGGAGGGGCGCGTGGAGAAAAACATGAGTAAACGAAATGATGAATCAAACATGCGCCCCGATCATTCGGAAGACACTCCGGTAATCCTGTTGGTTGAGGATGAAGCCGACTACCGTCTGCTGATCGCTTCCGATCTTGAGGAAGACTACCAGGTGGTGGAGGCCGCGAATGGGAAGGAGGGGCTGGAAAAAGCCCTGGAGACCATACCCGACCTGGTCGTGACCGATCTCATGATGCCGGTCATGGACGGGATTGAACTCTGCCGTCGCTTAAAGGCCGGGGTGGAAACCGCCCATATCCCGGTGGTTATGCTGACGGCCAAGACGGCGGTGGAGAGTCAGGTGGAGGGCTTGCAGGCGGGGGCCGACGACTATGTGACCAAGCCGTTCGACATGCTGCTGCTCCGGGCGCGCATAGGCAACCTGCTGGAGACGCGCCGACTTTTGCGCAGGCATGCCGCCCGCGAGTTCGCATGGTCTACAGAGGAAGATCCCGGCTCCGATACGCTGGATATGCCGGAACTGCGTAGCGACCTGGACCGCGCGTTTTGGGAAAACCTGTGCCGCACCCTCAAGGCCAATTATGCCGATCCCGGTTTTAATACGGATTCGTTGGCTTCCGAACTCAACATGAGCCAGCGGTCGCTGCAGCGCAAAATCAAGGCCTTGATGGATCTGACGCCCGTTCAGCTGATTGGGGAATATCGCCTGAAAAAGGCGGAGGCTTTTTTGAAGGATCCCGAGGTGCATGTAACCGATATCGCTTTCGAGGTGGGGTTCGGCGACCTCAGTCATTTCTATCGAATCTTTAAGAAAAAGCACGGCATGAATCCCTCCCAGCATCGTGAGGAAAAAGTGTAGGGCGGCAGACGCGCCAGTACATTGCTGTGTCCGGAAAAAATCCTGTACATCCCGCAAACCTATATCCGGGAATGGGATCCACAGATTCCACAGATGTGCACAGATTTTCAACCGATTTCAAACATACAGAGGCTGCCCTGCCGAGTGAGGGATTCATTTTCGTAAAGCATTGATAATCTGAGTGAATCAGTGAAATCAGTGGATTCATTTTCGTTTCCAAGGTTAAAGATGGATCGCTACTTACTTCCAACTCCTGTCAAAAAAACGCCTGTTTCGGGAATATCTGCTGTTTGGCGGAAATCGCCACTATTTTGGCGGAAAATACCAAGCCAGATCTTCCGTCATATGGGAAAACGTTTCATCCTTTGGGAAGGAATGTGCGTTGGCGCAGGTTCCTAAGGGGTGCCGGAAATGGATTCACGGGGAGTTCGTCCGGCTGAAAAAAGAACAGGAGGAATATGATGAAAATGAGATGCATAGCA
>CAZAPF010000056.1:15080-22449 GCA_964486885.1 uncultured Verrucomicrobiota bacterium | reverse complement strand
GAGAAAACGTTTCATCCTTTGGAAAGGAATGTGCGGTGGCGCAGGTCTTGATGTGGGTGCCGAAAATGGATTCGCGGGGAGTTCATTCGGCTGAATAAGGAAGATGGAGGAAGATGATGAAAATGAGATGCATAGCATTATTCGCAGCCCTATTGGGCATGGCGATCGGGACAGAGGCGGCCCTGCCGCAGATTGGCGACACGATCTGGCTGAAAGGCGGCAGAGACAATCAATACGTGTCCGCTAGTGGTAGTCAGCTGGTGGCCAAAGAGGCACCCGACGTTTCGGACGCGCTGCAATTCGTTGTGCATAGTGCCGACGGATCAGACTCGAACTACATTTTCCAGGTATCGACCGACCTCAGCGCTTTTGTGATGGTGGATACCAATAACTCAGACGGTCTGATGATTGATGGAACCGCGTCTGATACCAACAATCCTCTGACGCATTTCACCATGGAGGATGTAGGTAGTTATTTTATCCTGGTTAGCATAGGTGATCCAGACGGTACTCCGATCGTGCATGAAAGAGGGGGGTCGCGTAATTTAAGGTCGCATGACAGCAGCCATGGTGTCGACAATTCAAAATGGTCATGGGGTATCGAGGGGGCCGGACTTGAGGCTCCGACCGGGTTGAGTGCTCTGGGCAAGAATTCCGAGGTTGTGCTGAATTGGGACGAGGATATCTCGGAAGAGACCGTTTTCAATACCGTATACCGCTCGACCAGTCCTGGTGTGACGAACACTTGGGACGTGTCGTTCAACGTAACGAACAACACTACATATACGGACACAACCGTGGTCAATGGCACCACCTACTACTATGCCGTTTCGGCAACCGATGGCGATTCAAATGAAACAGACATGAGCGCCGAGGTGTCGGCTACGCCGCCGACCGGAACGGAACAGCCGCAAAACCTCGATGCATTGGGTGTTGCCGGGGGCGTTCTTTTGGACTGGTCTAACGATCAGAGCGGCCATCTCGACTACTATAACGTATATCGTTCCACCACTTCCAATCTGACGACCAGCAGTACAGTGATCACCAATGTGACCTCAAGTGAATACTACGATTCGACTGGGACTGCCGGAACCACTTATTATTACGCGGTAACGGCGGTCGGTACCAATGGTGTGCCGGAGGAAAGCGACCTGAGTAATGAAGTTTCCGCAGCCCCGTTTGCTGAAGTGAGCGCAACGGTGCTGTTCCAGCATCTCGATACCACGAACGTTACCAGTGTTGTTACCAACGGCGCGGGTGAGGTAACGAGTGTGATCGATCTATCGACGTTCGGCAACGATGCCGTGGATGGTGACGGCACTCCTGTCCTGTGGCCAAGTTCCGATACGTTCGCTTCCGGGCTCACCGGGCTCGATTTCGAATTCGTAAATGCCAATACGAACAGCACGCTCAACCTCCTCACAACCAATGGCGTCTCCGCCTTGCTTGATTTCAGCGACGAGGCCGCGAGCAGCGATGGATTCGCCATGCTAGTGGCATTTAAGACGCGTACGGTGTTGGGCAAAGATCAATTCATCATCAATGGCGGTGGGCTCGACCTGAGATATGGCAACGACGGAATCATGGAAATGAATCTGGGCAACCAGACCATTACGAAAAGCTCCGGATTGCCCGTGGAAGACGAAGACACCATCGTCTTTGCGGTGAACCATGACGCATTGACGGGCGAAGCGATTTTCTGGGATTCAAAGAACTTTTCTGGAAGCGCGGTTACGAATTCACCCTATCGGAATCTGGGTGGCGGTAACGATCCCATGCGGTTGGGCGGATCCTCAAACGCAAAAAGGCCTTTTGATGGCCTCGTGGGCGAGGTGAAAATCTTCAGCACCAAGCTATCCGCTGAAGATTTCGAGGCAGAACGCCTTGCAATGGGGTTGAAATGGGGCGCGTTAAAACCGGGCGGATTGTCCGCGTTTTCCGGCGATGAGATCGTTATGTTGGATTGGAGCGACTACGCGGTCGGTACGGTAAGCAACTATACGCTGTACCGTTCGACGTCTACGCCCGTGACCACCAATGATACGCTCACGACCGTGGCTGACAGCGACTATAACGACACTTCGGTGGTCAATGGAACGCTCTACCACTACGCCGTGTCGGCAACCGATACAAATGGAAGCCTGAGCCAATTGAGCGCCGAAATCTCCGTAACGCCGTACGCGGCGAATGCCGGCGGCCTCGCCCAGCACATCGATGCGGACATTGGAGGTTCTGTTAACCTGACGAACGGCAACGAAGTGCTTAGTGTGACCGACCAGCAGGGCAACAGCGATGCCGTTGCGAATGATGGTACGGTTCTCTATCCGAGCACCAGCCTTTCGGCGTCCGGCAAAGACGGACTGGATTTCAGTCTGAACTCGGAACGCAACAACCTCCTGCTGTTGGATGCAGCCAATACTGCCTCATTGCTCGACTTTAGCAACGTGGGCACGAACAACAGCGGTGTCGCCATTCTGGTGGCATTCAAGGTGGATGCGTTGACGAATAATACCAATCCTTTGATTGCCACAGACGAAAATAATGGATTGAGCCTGGACTACAACGCGGCCGGTGATATGCGGGCAGCGCTTGGAGGTGTTGCGCTTACGCAACCCGGTGCCGTCCTGTATGCAGGCGACACGGTCGTCTATTCCTTCAATTACACCGCCAATACCGGGATCATGAAATTCTGGGATTCCAAGAATGATGATACCCAGGTGAAAACCAACACGCTGTATGGCAGCTTCAACGAAGATGCTCAGCTGCTTCTTGGCGGTAACCATAATGGCAACCGGATAATGATGGGTATGATCGGTGAAGTGAAGGTCTATAATAAAAGCCTGAGCGACGCGGAACTTACGATCGAACAGGATGCACTGGTTGCCAAGTGGGGCAGCGCGGTTGCCACCGGCTACGACGTGTGGGGGAACAGCTGGGGGGTCAACCTCGGTTTGGGAACCAACGACTGGGATAGCGACGGCATCAACAATATGGCCGAATATGCCTTTGCGGGTAATCCGACCAATGGTTCCGACGACACCTATACCGATCTGATCACAGACGGTGGATTGGTGTTCATCCATCCGCAGCCCAAGGACGACGCCGACCTGAACTATGAAGTTCTGACCGTGGAAAGCCTGCAATACGGCACCTGGACGAATGAAGGCTACACCTCGGTGAGCGGAACCTACGTGCCGGCGGAAGGGGACTACAACTATGTGTCCAACTCCGTGCCGACCACGGATTCGGTGAAGATGATCCGCGCCAGCGCGGAATATTAACAAATCCGGATAGATCGTATTGCCGGGGATTGACTTAAACGGTCTTTCCCCGGCATTTTTTACGACCAAAGGCCACCCTCATATGGAGAACAGCAGAATGAAAAAGATTATTACCGCATTGTGCATAGTGGCCTCGGTTTCCGTGGCGCAGGCCGCAATAGAAGTTACTTTGGGAGACGGCGATGACTCCCAGTCGACCAACGTATTTACCTACAGTAATTTGTCGGGAACTCCCTCCTTTAACGGAGGAGCGCTTGATTCCATCGTCACGTTGGGGTCAAACAGCCTTTCCGGAGCCAGCGGACAGTTTACGGTTACCTGGAGACCCATAGAAGGGACGAATAGCAATGACGGGTTGACCTGGAGCTTCGGAAGCATCGGAACAATCGGGACCAAGGCCGAGGGTTGGGGGGTTAGCAACGGAGACGGTAGCGGAAATGGTAAGTTTGCGCCTGGTGAAGTGATGCTGCTGGACTTTGACACCTCCGGCCTGACTCTGGATCCAGGGCATAGTCTGTTTTTTTCGCTGAAAGCCGAGGATGGTGATGGATGGGTAATTTATGAGCGAACCGGCCCAGGTTCCGGAGCTCTTGCCTCCACCGTCTCCGGATCGACTCCTGCCGTTTTTTCAGACCTCGTCCAGGTGAACGGGCTGAAGGAATTTGCCCTTACGCCGAATAACGGGACCCACATAGGCTTTTTTCGTATAGAGATCCAGTCGACTGCGACCGTACCCGACGTGGTAGGCCTGAGTCAGGCTGCTGCGGAAAATGTCATCACGAATGCAGGACTGCTGGTGGGTGACCTAACGGAAGCCTACAGCGAGACGGTGACAGCAGGCGATGTGGTCAGTCAGGATCCGGCTGGTGGCGCTAGCGCGGAGAATGACTCTTTAGTTGATCTGGCGATATCGCAGGGCCCGGAACCGATGCTGATCCAGCACCTGGACGCCACCAACACGACGAGTGTTTTGGTATCGGGCGGTGTGGTGACCCAGTGGATTGACCAAACCTCCAGCGGCAATCATGCTTTTCCAGAGGTTGGAAACGCGCTTTATCCAAGTGCGAGTCTTTCAGAATCCGGTCTGCCGGGGGTGGACCTGCAGTCGGGGCGCAACAGCCTTGAACTGTTTTCAGCGGCCGGATCGGACGCCTGGCTCGATCAGTCGGGCGGATCCAACGGATTCTGTGTGCTGGTTGCCCTTAAATGTGATGCGGTTATAGCGGGCGGCAACGATGTGGTCGGCAATTCAGCGGATGGAACAACGGGCTTCGGCCTGGGCTTTAGCGGTTCCGGGCAGCCGCAGGCCTGGCTCGGCGGGCAATCGGTCACGTCTTCCAGTCCCTTGAACGTCGAAGCTGGCGATACGCTGGTGCTGGCGCTGAACTATGATGCCGCAACGGGGGCATACGATTTCTGGGAATCGAAAAACGGCACATCCACAACGGGTACAGTGGCGGCGGCCGATTTTTCAACGGCGGAGCCGGTGACGCTGGGCAGCGCCGCATCAGTTGCCCGCTACCTCGATGGTGTGGTGGGCGAGGTGCAGGTGTTCGATTCCCGACTGAGCCCGACTCATTTCAAACTGCAACAGGACCGGTTGACGGGCAAATGGCTCAGCCGGCCGAACATCGTGCTGATTTATGTGGACGACTGGGCGTGGAATGGTTCGCCCATACGCATGGATGACCGCATGCTGAACTCGGGTATGCCTGCCATCATGGAAATGCCGAACCTGGAATCGATGGCGACAAACGGCATGGTGTTCCGCAACGCATACGGTTCGCCGCAATGCACCCCGGCACGCGCCTCGATCCAGACCGGCCAGTCGAATCCGCGGAACGGCATGACCGTATACATGGGTAATTCCGGATATTATGACGACGATTCCACTACGCCAGGGCAGAAATACTACAATTTTCCAGTGATCGCGAATGGCGCGGATAACACCCTCAGGCCGGAGGCCGTAACGATTCCCGAGGCGCTTGCACCGATGGGCTACGTTAGCGCCCATATCGGAAAGTGGCATATGCGCGGCAACCCCGGGGACGAGGGCTATGTTCAGCACGACGGACCCACTACGAACGACGAGGGGAACAATTATAATGAAGAGGATGGGCTGGAAGGACTTGTGGATCCAAAGCTGATGTCGCAGATCACCGACGACGGCATCGCCTTCATGGAGGAACAGGTGGCGGCCGGGCGGCCGTTCTATCTCCAGATGTCGCATTATGCCATGCATGGAGGCTGGGAATGTACCCCCGAGTCACGGGCGCGCTACCAGAACCATCCGGCTGTGGTGGCCCACAATGACGGGGAGACCGATCCGGCACTGATTAATCATAAGAAAGATCCCGCGGTCTTCCTGGGTATGGCCTATGAGCTCGACCTGAAGATCGGGGAAGTACGCCAGAAGCTCGTCGAGCTGGGTATTGCCGACAACACCTACGTGGTCATGGCGGCCGACAACGGCTACCGCCACGACTTCTACGATGAGCTTTCCGGCCTTTCCCAGCCGCTGCACATGCAAAAATGGTGGTTGTGGCAGGGGGGAATCCGCGTGCCCATGGTTGCCGAGGGACCCGGAATCACGGCGGGTTCGTTCTCCGCGGCCAACGTCGTTAACTATGATTTCATGCCGACGTTCGTCGACTGGGCGGGCGGCGATCCGTCCGGTGTTCCGGATCTGGACGGCATCAGCCTGGCCGGACTGACGCGGGGTGAAACGCCAAGCGGGGATTTCCTCGAACGTTCGCTCTATTTCCACTTTCCACATTACCGCAACACCATGCCGCATTCGGTGATGGTGAAGGGGCAGGAGGCGGTGGTTTATTTCTATGAAACCCCGGTGCGATTTCCCGCCTGGGAGCCGATCATGTACTTCGATATCGGAAGCGATCCGGGGCAGTACCACAACATCTATCCGGACGACCCGGCGCGCGCCGAAGCGCTCTATGCCGATATGACCAACTACTTCGCTGCGGTGGGGGCCCGTATCCCGCAGGTTCCCAATCCAAACTACGACGTATCGGTCTACACGAACGCCAAGGAATATACAAAGCGGGTTACCGGGGGGCCGTTCATCGGTACGCGCGCGTCGGGGAACGATGAATCCGGCCCGACCACCTTTGCGGAGTATTGGATGGATTCCTGGGGCGTAGACATCGGCTCGTCCACCAACGATTTTGATGGCGACGGAACCCTCAACCTGACCGAATATGCTCTGGGCGGCGATCCCACCAATGGGCTGGACCCCGGCGCGGTGCCGACCTTCACCCGGTCTGGCGGCGGCTTCAGCTACACCCACATGAGCCGCAACGACGACTCGGGGCTCCTTTATACCATCGAGTCCACGACCAATCTGGTTTCCGGTGTCTGGACGAATGCCGGTTATGCCGTGGATGGAATGCAGAAGACTGCCGGTACATTCGACGCCATCACCAACGCCATTCCGGTTTCCGATGACGATACGTTCATCCGGTTGAGGATAGAGAGCAAATAAGGTTCATGTCCCATTGCGGGGTATCAGTAACGTAGAAGCGACGCCCTCGTCGCTTTGTATCCGCATTGCCTCCTGTTCTGCGGGAACGCGACGAGGGCGTCGCGTCTACGATAACCGGCTGCTTTTTCCCCGCAGAAGGGACATGAATCGGAAATAAGCAGATCCATATAGAAGTAGATGAACGAAGGCTGGCGGAAACTCCCATTGTTTTGGCGGAAAATACCAAGCCGTATTTTTTCGAATATGAGAAACTATGTCAATTAATGGGGCAAAGTAGGTGCCCATGGATGCCCGGCGAAGGGTGGGCATGTCCCGCCGGTTCGCCCGAAAGCACGAATGGAAATACAGGATAGAGCATATGATAAAATTTAGAGGGTTAGTATTATTCGCAGGCCTGTTGGCCATGGTATCCGGTACGCAGGCGGCGGTGCCGCAGGTTGGCGAAACCATATGGCTGTATCACGTCGACGAGGAGAGATATGTGCAAAAAGATGGTGATGATGCACTGGTCGTCAAGGATGCCACCACCATTGAAAGTGCGCTGAAATTCGTGGTTGAGGATGCCCCCGGAGCGGGCTCGGACGTC
>CAZAPF010000056.1:0-15070 GCA_964486885.1 uncultured Verrucomicrobiota bacterium | reverse complement strand
GGGCGGGGCCGGCGTCCGCGGGGGGGTGGGGTCCCGCTATTCGGGGCATGTGCAAACCTGGCACCCCCAAAAACTCAACACGACCGCAACCGCGGCTGATATCAACAATACGCTGACGCATTTTACCTTTACAGCAGTGTCCAATGGAATTGCACTGGTCAGCGTGGGGAATACAGACGGCAGTCCGTTCGTGGCTGAACATGGCGCGTCTAACTATTTAAAGGCAAGGCGCTCTGACACGAGTAGTTCGGATACCTTGTTCACATACGGTGTCGTGGATGCCGGATTTGGGCCTCCCACGGGGCTGAGCGCCGTGGTTGCCAATTCTCAGGTTGTACTGGATTGGGATGACGATACTTCGGGAGAGCTCGACTTTTATACCGTCTACCGTTCGACCAATACGCCGGTAACCGCCAGCGATGATTTGCTTGGTACTCCGACCAACAGCACCTTTACGGATCTGACCGTGTCCAATGGCGTCACCTACTACTACGCCGTGTCGGCAACCGATACCAACTCGAATGAATCGGGTTTGAGCAACGAGGAGTCGGTTACGCTGTCGACGGTAACCGAACAACCGCAAAATCTCAGCGCGTTGGGTGTGCCCCTGGCCGTTGAGTTGGATTGGGCTGACGACCAGACCGGAAATCTGGACTATTATACCGTATATCGTTCAACCAGTTCCAATCTGACGACCAGCAGTCCGGTGCTCACCAATGTGGCCGCAAGTGCTTTAATCGATCTGGATGTCATTCCAGGAACAAACTATTATTACGCCGTGACGGCGGTCGCCACCAACGGCGTGCCGCCGGAGAGCGACCTGAGCGCCGAAGTCTCCGCCCAGCCCACCATAGCTGCGCCCACCAACAGCCCCAACATTATCTTTTTTATTGTCGATGATCAGGTCAAGGAAGAGCTCGCCTGCTATGGCGGTCAAGTGCTGACCCCGCGCATCGATCAACTGGCCGCTGACGGGATGCGGATGGATGCCGGGCATGTCGTGTCCAGTGTGTGTACGCCCTCGCGCTACTCGATGTTCACCGGCCGTTATCCGGGAAATTCAACCTGGCCTGAATATCTGGAAGCCTATCCGACGAACCGGCACGGCTCTCCCGAATTCAATGTGGGGTTGGAGGACGACAACATGAACGTCGGCAACGCGCTTCGGTTGGCAGGCTATGTAACAGGACATGTCGGCAAGCTGCATGTCGGTGCCCATGGGCTGAGCAGTGATGTGTTCAGCGATGACGATGATCCCGAGGATCCCGCCGTCATTGCCAAATGGCAGGCCAGAGAAATTTCGACCCGGCAGTGGGTCCTGGAGCGCGGCTTTTCCTGGGCGAAGCATGTTTACTCTGGAAATATCGACAACCCCTACAACAAGCATAATCCCGAATGGACGTTGGAGGCGGCGCTGGAATTCATCGACCTGAACCAGGATCGGCCGTTCTATCTGCACTATTGCACCACCATGATGCATGGAGGGCCGAACAACTGGACCAGCGCATTGGATTATCCCCTGTATTCCGGTGCCGGCCTGCTTGATGAGGCGCCCGACGTGCCGATAACGCGCAGCAATATCACGGCGCAGGTCGATGCAGCGGGCTTTGATTCAAGCACCTATGGCTTCACCTGGATGGATGCAACCCTTGGAGCCATGATCGATAAGCTCGATGCATTGGGCATCGCCGGCAATACGCTGTTTGTCTTCATCACCGATCACGGCACCGACGGAAAATTTTCGCTGCTCGACCACAACGGCACCAGCGTTCCCTGCATCATCCGTTGGCCGGATGTGGTTCCGGCGGGTTCCGTGTGCTCCAATCTGGTTCAGAACACCGATATGGTTCCGACCTTTTTCGAGGTGGCCGGAGCTGCGGTGCCCGAAGGCTATCGGATCGACGGAACCAGCATTGCGCCCATCCTTTCCGATCCTTCAACCAACGTGCATGACCACCTGTATTTCGAATTGGGCCACGGCCGCGCCGTCCGCACGGACAAATGGAAATATGTTGCCGTCCGACATGGCACCAACAGCTTTGCGGCAATTGAGGCGGCCAATCTGCTGAACATGCCGCGCGATCTGGCCTATGTGGGCAACATGAAGCGAGTTACGGGCCATCTGTCGAACCGTCCTCACGTCTACGACCTGGACCAGCTTTACGATCTGGAAAACGATCCGCTCGAAATGACCAACCTCGCTTACAACGTAGCCTACGAGGGGCAGCTGAATACGATGAAGGCCATCCTGACGCCCTACCTCGTAGCGCAGGGGCGTCCGTTCGGGGAATTTGTTCCCGGCGAAGATTCGGTTCCGATCGAGCAGGTTCAGCCCTACGTCGATCAACTGGAACTCGTTCAGCCGGACGGCAACAAGGGCTTTAAATATGTATACTCTGTTCAGGGTACGCCGTACTGGTGGCTCTATGATCAGGGGTTGACCAATGATACCTATGAAGCCGTGGACCTGCTCGACACCGATGGCGACGGCCTCGTCTCGTGGGAGGAATACATTGCCGGAACCGATCCGACGCAAGCCGGCTCAGGATTGACCGTCGAAGCGGACGTCCAGCCTTTGGGCGGCGGTTTTGTGGTCCGCTGGCCCAGCGTCGCAGACCGCATCTATGCCGTCGAGTCCACAACCAATTTGCTGAGCGGTTTCCAATCCCTGGAATCCGACATTGCTGCAACCCCGCCGGAAAACACCTACACCGGTGCGGTGCAGCAAGCCGGCGCCTACTACCGCGTCCAGGCTGAAATGGAATGAATTGAACCCTGACGAAAATAGAATTTAGGCAGAAAAATTTATTGGCAGAAAAATCAGGAGCGCGACTGGATAGATATTTCTGCCTCTTCGTCTTTGGCGGAAATCACCACTATTTTGGCGTAAAATCCCTAGCCATGATTGGGGGGCTTTGGGAGACTGCTTCTCGTGTAGGGGCCATCGCTATCCGCGCTCCGGGCATTGGACAACCAAACTGCGGAAGAAATAAATTTATTAATCAACACGATCAACCAGCGAGAATTCCATCATGAAAAAAAATCAGCCATTGACTCATTCGTTCCGTATCATATCGCGATACACGATCCTTCTGACCGCGTGTTTTGTTCTGCCTGCCGGATTGCTGGCTGCGGATAGCAAAACGAGTGAGAAAAAACAAACGGTGCTTATCACGGGAAGCAACCGGGGGCTGGGACTGGAGTTTTCGACGCAGTTCGCGGCCAGGGGCTACACCGTGATCGCAACGGCGCGCAAGCCGGAGGAAGCAACAGAACTTAAAGCAACCGGCGCGCGGATTATTAAACTGGATGTGACCAGCGATGAAGATATTGCCGCGATGGCCAAAACACTGGACGGAACAACCATCGATATTTTGATCAATAATGCCGGGTATAAAACCACCGATATGACCCGCCAGGCCATGATGGATACGTTTTCTGTTAACGCGATTGGCCCCGCGTTGGTTTCGGAAGCGCTGCTCCCCAATCTAAAACGCTCCAAACATCCGAAGATTGTTAATATATCCTCCAGAGCGGGAATGCTTACCGACGGGAAAGGCAAAGGAGGACCCTATAGCGTCAGCAAAACGGCGCTCAATATGGTCACGCGCAACTTTCATAGCCGGTTGAGTAAGGACGGATTTATCGTCATTTCTCTGTCTCCCGGGCGCAGCAAGACCGAGATGGGAGGATGGGAAAAAGCCCCGAATGATCCGAAGGATAGCATCGCCAGGTTGATCCCTTTGATCGAGAAACTCACGCCCGATCAATCCGGACGATTTTGGTATCTCGATGGCAGTGAACTTCCCTGGTAGCAAGGCGCGGCCGTTTTTCTCTTCCCCGTACCACCTTCCTCAGGAAATTCTATTTCAGCTATGTCCAGTAAACCCGGTTTTTTTACGCGGCTGACCCAGATTGAACCATCGGAAATAAAAGGCGCGCTCCTTGCGTTTGTTTTTGTTTTCATCCTGATGGCGTCCTACATGATCATGAAGCCGGTGCGGGATGCGCTGCCGAGCGACTGGGGCGATGTCAGCCTGGCCCAGCAGTGGACCTACACGTTCATGGTGTCCACCCTGGTGGTGTTCATCTACAATGTTTTTGCCTCGAAGATTTCTCTGAGGCATCTGGTTCCGGGCGTCTTCGTATTTTTCGCGTTGAGCTTTCTTACGATCTTTACGGCCTATAAGGCGGGCGTGGAAGTCACGTTCCTGGGGAAGGTATTCTATGTCTGGAGCAGCGTATTCAGCCTGTTCCATATTTCGGTGTTCTGGAGTTTTATCTCGCAGCACTACACGAAGTCAGCCAGCAAACGGGTGTTCGGTTTTATCAATACCGGGGCCAGCGCCGGCGCCATTTTCGGTCCGTTGCTGATCATCCTGCTGTCCCATAGCATGAGTGTGGAAAACATCCTGCTGGTGACCAGTGCCGGACTGTTGCTGACGCTGCCGCTGATCGCCGCGCTGAATCGACATTTCGATAAAAAAGAACACGCGGAACAGGCCACCCTTGCTCTCAGCTCCAATCCATTTTCGGGATTTCAGGAATTCATCACGCATAAGCGCTTGATCGGCATTGCTGTTTTTATATTCCTGTTTACCGGGGTGAGTGCGTTTCTGTACTTCACCCAGAAAAACCTGCTGGTCGATTTTTCAAGAATGGAGCGAAAAGAATTACTGGGCAGTGTGGAGCTGGCCACCAATATCCTCACCATTCTTTTAGGGCTGTTTGCCACCAACCGGTTATCCCGCAAATTCGGCATGGCGACAACGCTCTCGATCATTCCCTTTATCGTAGGCGTGTTACTGCTGCTGTTGAGCGCGAATCCCGCCATTTTACTGGTGCTTGTGCTGCAGGTGGCGCGTCGTTCAGGCAACTATGCCATCACCCGTCCCGCCCGGGAGATTCTATACACGGCGGTGGATCGGGAAGCCCGGTTCAAAACCAAACCCTTCATCGATGTGGCGGTCTACCGGGGCGGCGACGTCTTCTGGATATGGGTGGTGGCTTTTCTGGGGGATGGTTGGCTCGATCTGGGGCTGACCTCCATCCTTTGCGTGGGAGCGGGGGTCGCCATTCTATGGGGTTTCGTGGGGGTTTTCCTCGGCAGAAAGCATGAGCGCTCCAGTGATGAGGAAATCCCCGGTTAAACAACCCGAAAAATGTTTCTTTGATTGTATGCAACAACCTGAACAAAATAGATCATGAAAAAAATCGGTGTCATTGTGAATACGAAACGTCCGCGGGCTGAAGGCATTCTGTCCGAATTTCGTCGCTTGGCGGAAGGGCACGGATTTGAGCTTTTCGCCGAAGAGCAGGCCATGGCCGGAACCCTTGACGCGGGCTATTTGCCCATCGAGGATTTCTCCCGGGAAGTCGACGTGGTGTTGGCTATGGGAGGCGATGGTACGGTGCTGTACGCCGCGCGCGCGCTGCATGGTTCCGGCGTTCCGATCATGGGGATCAATCTCGGAAGCCTGGGTTTCCTGACCAGTGTCGGTGATACAGAAATTGCTGTGGCGCTCGCTGCGCTGGCCGATCAGCGGCTTGAGACGCAGGAACGCGAGATGGCAACCTGCCGAATCTTCAAAAACGGGAGCCTGGCGGGGGAGGAGTCGGCACTTAACGACATCGTGCTGGGGTGGGGCGCATCGTCCCGCATTGTAACGCTTAAGCTCTCCATTGATGAGGAACCGATTGGTTCGTTCATGTGCGATGGCATGTTGGTTTCAACGCCGACCGGCAGTACCGGACATTCCCTTTCCGCCGGCGGACCTATTCTGCACCCGGGCATCGGCGGTTTTGGAATCAACGTCATTTGTCCGCATACGCTCAGCTCGAGGCCCCTGGTGGTACCGAACTCCAGTGCCATTACGATCGAGGTGGTTAAAGCCGCGAAAGAACTGATTCTCTCGATTGACGGGCAGGATGAATATCGGGTTGAGCAGGACTGGAGAATTGAAATCCGGAAAAGCGCCTATCCGGCAAAATTTCTGCAGATGCCCGGACATAGTTATTTTTCAGTCCTGGCCAAAAAACTGCACTGGCGGGGCTCAAGTTTATAGGTTGTTTTTAGACAACAAGCTTAAGGAGACGGGAAATATGGATTGGATTAAGGCGGTAAAAAAACAGGTTCCTGTCGGTGTTGTTTGTCTTTTAAGCGGGTTGACGCTGGGCGTTTCCGCGGCGGAAACCGATGCGGAATGGATGAAGGCGCGGATGGGCGTGCTGATTGAGCAATCGCGCGGAACCCTTCCGGATGGGCGGGCGGTTTTTTACGCGGACGGCACGCGCCACTACAATCTGATTTTTACGCGCGGATTTGCATATATTCACCAGTGGGCCGGTGATTTGATTCCAGCGGACGAGGTGAAGGGTTATCTGGACTATCTGCTTGGCGGTCAGCGGGCGGACGGGTGTATTCCTGATCGCGTCAATTCCGCCGGTCGGGCCATTTACAGCCCAGGCGGGGAAGATTCGCCGTTGGCGGATCACGCGGTGGATAACGCCGCGTTTTTAGCGAGTACCGTTTGCCGGTATGTTCAGGAAACCGGGGATCTCGATTTTTTCCGGAAGCATGAGCCGGCGTTAAAGCGCGGCCTCGATTTTATCCGGCGTTCACCCACGAATGGGTTGGTTTTTAATCCAACCGATGAACCGCAGTGTGTGTACGGCTTTACGGACATTGTTCAGAAAACCGGGCACCTCCTTTTTTCGTCCGTCCTTTATTATGACGCCTGTAAACAAATGGCCGCGGTCTGCGAGCAGGCGGACTGTGGAAACCCCGTAGAATACTCGAAACGAGCTTGGTTTATAAAAGACCATATTTCTGTGCTGTGGGACGAAACGTCGGGGGCATTTTTTGCAGCGGATGAGCAGTGCCGTCAGCTGGATATCTGGGGAACGGCGTTTGTTTTGCATCATGACCTCGCCACGGATGAACAGGAAAAACGGGCGCTCGATTTTCTGGTGGATCAAGTGGATCAGTATGTGCAGAAGGGACAGATCCGCCATTTGCTGGAGCCGGAAACGTGGGATGCCCTGTTTGTTGAGAAACCGGCCGGCGTTTATCAGAACGGCGGGTATTGGGCAACCCCGTTGAGCTGGATGATTCCGGTTATAGAACGACGTGATCCGGAACTGGGGCAGCAGCTGTTGAGCGACTGTCTGGCCGATTTCCGTGCGCGGGGTATTCATGAGTGGGTATATGGCGAAAAAACGGTTTTGAAAAATTATCTGGTGAGTGCGTCGAGTGTGTATTCGTTGTTGCGCGACAAATAGGGAGCGATGAAACGGGACTTTACTACGACCTGACAGGGCGCAAGCCCGGCCAGCCCCTTGGTCTGATTGGCGGAAATTACCACTGTTTTGGCGTAAAATCCCAAGCCATGATTGGGAGGCTTTGGGAAACTGTTTCTTGGTGCAGGGAATGACGAAGAAAAGACAATGCGCGGGATGGGGACCATTGCCGTCGGCACTCCGAGCATTGGAAATCTAAACGGTGGAAGGAATGATATGAATAAGCTACCTCCGAGCAGACAGCAGATCGCCCGCCAACAGCAGGATTATAAAGAGACCCCGCGGCTTACAATCTGCGAAAACTGCGAACACTACCGCAGTACGTTTGTGGAATCAGAATGGGGTGGATACGAAGAAAAACGCAAACGCTGTGCGCTAGGCGGATTTGCTGTTAAACGAAAAAGTTCGTGCGCCGCGCATGCGTTTCGATCGTTTTGCGCATAGGCTTGATGATTCGATTTATTTTAGGAGAAATATGATGAAGAAACATCCGAAGAAAACAACTTTGCTCATGCTGGGCGGGCTTCTAATGGCCGGCGCCGCTTCAGCAAAACCCCTGAATGTTCTGTTTATCACGATCGACGATTTGCGCCCGGAAATCGGCTGTTACGGCAACGACGAGGTCAAAACGCCGAACATCGACCGACTCGCAAAGATGGGCGTGAAATTTAATAAAGCCTACTGTCAGTATCCGGTCTGCAATCCAAGCCGGGCATCGTTCCTGTCGGGCAAACGGCCGGACGAGCTGGACATTGTTTCCAACACGATTCCGCTGCGTGAAAAGTGGCCGGATCTGGTGCAGCTTCCGCAGTTGTTCCGCGAGAATGGTTATTTCACTGCAGGAATGGGCAAGCTGCTGCACAAGGGGCTCGATGAAAACGGGAAGGCAACCTTCTTCCGCGACGACGTTTCCTTCGAACATCAGTTTAAGGCGATGGGGTCCACTCCAAAGATTGGAAAAAAAGGCGAAGGCCGCAAGCTGGGTGACGGCTCCATTGTCTGGGCGCGCTGGCTCGCCGCTGAGGGCGGCGACGAAGCCCAGTCCGACGGGATGCTCGCCGCCGAGGCCGTGCGCGTGCTGGAGGAAAATCATGACAAGCCCTTCTTTATCGGCGTCGGCCTCCATAAACCCCACGATCCGTTCGTCGCACCGAAGGAATACTTTGAAGACTATCCGCTGGACGAAGTAAAGCTCGTGAAAGAGCCGAATGACCGCTCTCCGCTGCTTAAACACTCGCTGTCAAATAAGGACTTCTTTTCACACTTTACGGAGCAGGATCAGAAAGAGTTCAAACGCGCGTATCATGCCTGTACCACCTTTGTCGACGCGCAGGTCGGAAAAATCTTCGACGTTATGGACCGGCATAAGCTATGGGACAATACCCTTGTCGTGCTGCTGGGCGATCACGGTTATCACCTCGGCGAGCGCGGCTGGTGGAACAAGGTGACGGTTTTTGAGCGCGGTGCGCGCGCTCCGCTGATGATGTGGGTGCCCGGGATGACATCCATGGGGAAGGAGACGGATTCGGTGGTTGAGTTTCTCGACATCTATCCGACCCTTGTGGATCTATGCGGGCTGAAAGCGCCGCACGAGCTTTCCGGAAAAAGCATGCGACCGGTTCTGCAGAATCCTTCCAAAGATTGGAAGCAGGCGGCCTACACCCAGGTCACACGCGGCAGTAAAATGATGGGCTACAGTGTGCGCGATGGACGCTACCGCTACATTCAATGGGGCGTCGACGGCGGGGGTGGCGTCGAACTTTACGACCACGAAAAGGATGACGGTGAATATTACAACCTGGCCGATAACCCGGAATATAAACAGGTTCAGAAGAAGATGGCCGCATTGCTGAAAGCCGGTTATCCGGCAATAAATTAGTTAAACCACCGAATACTCAGTGCAGAGCCTCCGCAACCGAATAAACACAAAGGCTCGAAGTGCACAAAGCTTGGTGTTCGTGGTGCCTTAAGCGTAGCGGGTGTTTGAAAAAGTTGAAGAGAAACCTATGAAACGAATGGTATTTACTTTGTGTTGTTTGGCGGTATGCGCGGTTGGTGCGCAGAAGCCCAATATTATCGTCTTCCTGACCGACGATCAGGACAAGGAGTCCATCGGCGCGTATGGACATAAGGTCTGGACGCCGAATCTCGACCGCATGGCGGAAGAAGGGATGCTGTTTCATAACGCTTTTGTAACGAGCACGGTCTGCACGCCGTCGCGCTACAGCTTTCTGACCGGACGCTATGCCAGCCGCTCGACCCACGAAACCTTCCTGCATGCCTGTCCCGAAGGAACACAGGCCGACCCGGTTTTTAATGTCGGGCTGGAACCGGACAATCTGAACGTCGGTGCCATGATGAAGGCGGCGGGCTACCGAACGGGTTATGTCGGTAAGTTTCACGCCAGCGGTATTGAAGGCCTTAACAAGCCCGAAGACTACGCCAGGTTCGGCATGGAGTTTTTGTCGAAAAAGGCGGAGGAATCACCGGAGACGACTGAAATCTTCCGCAAGAACGAACTGGCCGCCCGCAGATTTCTGACCGACCGCGGATTCGATTGGGCCAAAAATATTTATCTGGGCAATATGGTAAAGCCCTATACCGATCACAATCTGGAATGGACGATTGATGCCGCCCTGGAGTTTATTGAAGAGAGCAAAGACGAGCCGTTCTATCTCCACTTCTGCACTACGCTCGTCCACGGTCCGGATGCCGAGTGGTACCGATCCATGCAGAATCCGTTGTTTTCCGGTGAAGGAGAGCTCGAGGCTCCCGTTGAGCCGGAGGGCATGCTTAGCCGGAAGGAGATTCTGGCCGAGCTCGAAAAACGCGGGCTGGATCCCGAAGAGGGTCACGCCGGTTATTCGTGGGTCGATGCCGGCGTCGGCGCGATTCTTAAAAAACTGAAAAAGCTCGGCCTGGATGATAATACGCTCATCTTTTTCACGGCGGATCATGGCTCGAATATGAAGGGCTCGCTGTGGGATCTGGACGGCACCTGTGTTCCGTTTATCGCCCGCTGGCCGAACGGTATCAAAGCCGGTTCGGAAAGCCGGGATCTGATCCAGAGCATCGATATCGCGGCGACGGCCTACGATCTCGCTGAAGTCAAGCTGCCGGAGGAGTATCAGTTGGATGGTCACAGCCTGACGCCGCTGTTCGGCGGAGCATCACCGGCCGGGTGGCGTGACCACCTCTATATTGAGCTCGGAAACGCCCGTGCGATTCGGACGAAAGATTTCAAATATATCTCGGTCCGCTATCCGGAGGAGAAAGTGGAGCGACTTCAACGGCTACCCAAAGAACGTATGCTTGCGCAGCTCAGTCCGCTCGGACGGTTGGGCATCGGCGTGCGCGGTGCGGCCAATCCAAATTTCTGGGTTGAAGACGGCCTGTACCGGATGGATAAGGATCCGAAGGAGTTCAACAACCTTGCGGTTGATCCCGAGTACGCTTCAAAATTGAACGCGATGCAGAAGCTTTTGACCGCTGAACTGGAGTCCATCGGCCGTCCTTATGGCGAGCTGGTACCTGGCGGAAATGCCGTTCCGCCGGGTCAGGTGGATGAACAGCTGGAGCTGGCCCGTCAATGTACGTTTCAGGGTAAGAAAATCATTATTCCCGAAGAGTAATCGGAAAATAAATAGAAGGTTTAGAGAATAAATAAGGATTAAGCATATGAGAGTGATTTGGATAGGTTTGTTTTGTCTCGTTTTTGCGGGGTTGGCTATAGCGAATACGCCACCCAACATTGTGGTGATTCTTTCAGACGACCAGGGCTATGCCGATGTCAGTTACAACCGGTACAGCCCACGGGAAGTCAGCACCCCGAATATCGATAAGCTGGCGGCATCGGGTGTGATCTGTACGGACGGGTATGCCTCCGGCTATGTCTGCTCCCCGACCCGCGCCGGCGTGATGACCGGACGCTATCAGCAACGCTTCGGAATCTACACTGCGGGGCAGGGCGGTTCCGGGATGCCGTTGGATGAAACCTGGATGCCGATGCATCTGAAACCGGCGGGCTATACCTCCGGAGCATTCGGCAAGTGGCACCTGGGCCTCACCATGGACTATCACCCGAACAACCGGGGCTTTGACTATTTCTACGGCTTCATGGGGCGCGGTGCACATGACTACTGGGAGCACAGCCCGGACGCGGATATGAAATTCGGCGGGCCGATCTACCGCAACCTAGAGATCCTTCAGAATGAAGAGGGCTATATGACTTCGCTCATCACTAAAGAGGCCGTCGATTTCATCAAACGTGAAAAGGATAATCCATTTTTTGCCTATGTGGCCTACAACGCCGTACACGCACCGCCGCAGGCTCCTGCCGACGATATCAAGCGCTATGACACCGGCAGCGAAACCCGCGATATTCTCATGGCCATGCTGTATCACCTCGACCTCGGCGTCGGCGAAATCGTCCAGGCGCTCAAGGATGCGGGCGTCTATGAGAATACGATTATTTTCTATCTCAGCGACAACGGTGGAGCCAGTGCGGTGGAAGCAAACAATGCACCGCTGCGCGGTATGAAGCAGCACATAACGGAAGGCGGAATCCGCGTGCCGTTTATTGTGTCATGGCCCGGAAAACTGAAAGCCGACTCCTGGTGCAATGTGCCGGTCTGGTCCACGGATATCCTTCCGACCTCGCTGGCCCTTGCCGGCATTGATCCGCTGCCGGGTTCAAAGCCGCTGGACGGCAAAGACATCATGCCCGCATTGAAGGGGAATGTGGATCAGATTCACGACGCGCTCTACTGGTGCTCCGGCAGCGAAGGCAAATGGGCCGTGCGCCAGGGCGACTGGAAATACCTGTTCGATAAAGGCGAGACCGGGCTCTACAACCTGGGCGATGATATCTCCGAAGAAAATAACCTCAAAGACGCTCATCCTGAAAAATTCCAGGCATTGGAAAAGTTGTACAATGACTGGTTTGAGCAGATGGGCGAGCCCGCCAAAGGCACCAAGCATTACGAGAAAAAGGCTTCGAATAAAAAGGCAAAGAAATCCGCCAAGGATGCCGCCGAGCCCAAGCCCGCTGCCAAGCCGAAGAAGGATGGCGATCTGGGCTACGGTTTCAAGAAAGACGGAACCCCCCGCAAGTTGCCGCCTGTAACCGGAACGCCGGAAGAAAAGAAAGCCAAGCGCGAAAAAATGCGCGCTGAACAAAATGCGAAACAGAAGGAATCCGCGTGATGAGAGCGATGCTCGTTATCATGCTCGCATCGATGGTTTGTTTCAATGCCGAGGCTGCGAAGAAGAAAAAGAAAGCGCCGAAGGTACCGGCACGACTGTTGGAGTTGTATGAGCCTTCGGAATACAAGGGGATGCCCTATCGGTTGATGAAGCCGAAGGCGTATGATGCTTCAAAAAAATATCCGCTGATCCTCAGCCTGCATGGTGCGGGCGGAAAAGGAACCGATAATTTGAGGAGTATGAAAGTCTGGACGGAAAATCTGGCGACGGAGGAGCTGCGCGAAAAGCATCCGTGTTTTGTACTGGTGCCGCAGATGAACAATATCTGGCGTTTTTCCGGTCCGCAGCTGGAGCCGGATGAGGAAACGCTTAGCAATCTTGATCCGGTCTGGGATAAATTCAAGGGGCGGTTTTCTACCGGGGAGAATGTTCAGGACGGACCATTAACGCTTTCGGTTGAACTGATCGAGTTGTTCAGCAAGGAATACAACATCGACTCGAACCGCATTTATGTGCTGGGTCATTCGATGGGCGGATTCGGCAGTTGGACCGCGATCTGGACGGAGCCCAATCGGTTTGCCGCCGCCATACCCTGCGCGGGCGGTTTACCGCCCTGGTATGACTATGCGCGCTTCAAAGACGTGCCCACGTGGGCGTTTCACAGTGCGGACGATCCTATTGTTTCGGTTGAGTATACGCGGGCGATTTTTGAGGCAGCGAAAGAATACGGCGCGAATATGAAATATACCGAGTTGGACGGGTTTGGCCACAGCGCGCAAAATCCGGCCTTTTCCTATAAAGGCGACGCCGGAATTCAGGGCGTAACGAAAAGCGCGAGCGATCGTTGCGATCTGACCGAGGACGTCTGGGACTGGCTGTTTGCCCAAAGCCGACAGGAAACCGAATAAATCCAGGGCTCGGAACGATAAGGGAAAAACCAAACGTGAAAAAAATGCGCGCTGAACAACGTGCCAAATAGAAATTAAGTAAGGAGCAACAAATGAAATCATTAAGTAAGTCAGCACTCATCACTGCGGTGCTCATCACCGGAATCAATGGTTTTGCTGCACAGGAGCGCGCGCAGAATCCGATCGTAACCCATATGTTTACAGCCGACCCTACGGCCCGCGTGTGGGACGACGGCCGGTTGTACGTCTATCCTTCAACCGATACCTATCCGGCCATTGGGTGCTCTTTAATGGACGGCTACCATGTGTTCTCCACCGTTGATATGGTGAACTGGACCGATCATGGCGAAATCCTGCACTCGCGTGATGTCGAATGGGGACGGGAAGAAGGCGGTTTTATGTGGGCCCCCGATTGCATGTATCGCAACGGAACCTATTACTATTATTTCCCGCACCCCAGCGCGACGGACCGCAAGACCTCGTGGAAAACAGGGATCGCCGTCAGCAAAAAGCCCGCATCGGATTTTGAAGTGAAAGGATACATTGAAGGACTTGATCCGCTCATCGATCCGAATGTGTTTATTGATAATGACGGGCAGGCCTATTTCTATCACGGCGGTGGCCAGAAAGGCTGGCCGGTGAAGGGCGGAAAGCTGAAAGACAATATGGTGGAAATCGATGGCGAAATGCTACCGATGGAAGGCTTGGAAGAATTTCATGAAGGACCGTTCGTGTTTAAACGCAAAGGCATTTATTACATGCTCTATCCCGACCGTCATGACGCACCGCTTCCCAGAAAAGGAAACCAGATGCGCTATGCCATGAGTGATAACCCGCTGGGACCCTGGGATTCAAAAGGAGTGATCCTCGACCCGACAGGCTGCCACACCTCCCATGGTTCCATCGTGGAGTACAAAGGCAAATGGTACATGTTCTACCATAATGCTGCGCTGTCCGGTAAAAACAACCTGCGTTCGATGTGCTTTGATGAATTGTTCTTCAACGAGGACGGCACCATCCAAAAGGTCGTGCAAACCGGTGAACTTTCGAAAGGGGATTTTATGCCGGCGGTTAAAAACGCTGCGAAATAACCATTGGATGCGGCGGCTGTTTTGACCGCAAAAAAATCTGTAGGCTCGGAGCCGTGGCGTTGGCAGGAGATGTCGGAGCTGAGCGGTCATGGTACGCTCATTGAGCCGAATAGAATTGGCAATCGGCTCAAAATTATTCTTTATATGAGCCGAATATGCGTTATAAACGGCTCATGAAATACAACTGGCAACGAGATGGCTGGCCGAATTTCGAGGTTGATCTGGGCGGAATGCAAGGTCTTCTTTTTCGATTTGCTGAAAAAACAGGGAGGATTGATGGTCAACTTTCGGCGTTGCCGGAATCTCTCCAGACCGAAACCATCGTCGACCTGATGGTTGCGGAGGCGATCAAGAGTTCTGAGATCGAGGGCGAAATGCTTAGTCGCCCGGATGTAATGTCATCGATCAAAAACAACCTCGGACTCAATGTGGAACCCAAGCGGGTTGGTGACCGTCGCGCCGAGGGAATCGCCGAGCTCATGGTGCGCGTTCGGAACAACTTCAACCGACCTCTAAGCCGGAAAATGCTGTTTGAATGGCATACGATGCTGATGATGGGGACTCTTC
>CAZAPF010000055.1:0-27069 GCA_964486885.1 uncultured Verrucomicrobiota bacterium | reverse complement strand
GCCGAGCGAGCAATCTGAACGTCACGATTGATCGTAAAGGCACCACGATTACGAGTAAGCACCTTGAAATTCGAGGCCTGAATGCTGCCGAATATGGATTTGAGAAGCCGTCAGTCAGCATAACCGCAGTGGATAATCAGGGACGGCATGTCTGGATGGTAGGGCGTAAAACGCCTCTCGGTGATATGGTCTATGCAAAGAATGCCGATACGGATGATATCTATACGATACCGGGAAAACTTCTGGTTGTCGTTCCGGAATCCCACGATGTGCTGCGGGATCGTGTGCTGTTTCCCGGTGACGCAGCTGGAGTTCGGCGAATTGAAATTCGGGGTTCTGCTGGGTTTATGCAGCTGGTGAAGGATCCGCAGTCAGGATGGCGGGTTCAGCAGCCTGTTTCTGCCCAGGCTGATCCGAAGGAAGTTGAGGGCTTCGTTGAAAAACTTTACCACTTCTATATTGAGGACTTTATTGCAGATAACGTGTCTGATTTTTCCGTTTATGGCTTGCAGGGAGAAACCCGGCAGATCTCGATCGGGAGCGGTGACGGATCTTCCCGGATGCTGATTATTGGTGACGATGTGCCGGACAATTCCGGGCATGTATATGCCCGGCGTGCTGATGATACCTCTGTTTTTACTTTGCCGGCTGATATCTTGAAGTTGCTGAACGTTCCGGCAGAACGTTTCCGTGATGCGAATGTACTTTCCGTGCCTATGGGAGAGCTATCCTCAATCAAGGTTAGTCGCGGAGAGGAACAGTTGTCGCTCGTTCGGGGTGCTTCCAAAGAGTGGAATATTACTTCGCCGGTGGTATGGAATGCGGATGCCCGAGCTGTTGAGAATATGATTTTATTATGGGGGAGCGCTGTGATCACCGATTTTAATGTGGTCACCAATGCAAGTGCCCCGGAATGGGTTTTTGAATTCGGTTCTGCTGAAGCAGGACGAACAAACCGAATTGAGATACTTCCAACACTTGGCAGTAAAGCCGGACTTCTGCTTAAACGGGACGGGAGCCCTGATCTTTATCAGATTAACCTCCCGCTTATACCCGATAATTTAATTGATCCTTTGGTATATAAAGATCGTCAGATCTGGCAATTGGACCGGGATGGCATAGATAAGATCACCTTACTGTCGGATGCGTCATCTCGTCGTCAAGTGGTGGAAAGGCAGGAGGACCGTTCTTTTGCGCTGGTTGAAACCAATGGAAACTTTCAGGTCAACGAGGGCGCGTGCGGTAAACTTCTCAACCAATTGGTACACGTTGAAGCATCGGGCTATATTACCTATAATCCACGCGATTTGGAGATCTACGGCCTCGCCAAACCAACCTTTGAATTGCATGTAGGTTTATCGGGTTCGAATGAGCTGGGCCGCGTTCTGTTGATTGGCAGGGAAACCCCTGATGGATTTTATTCCATGGTAAAGGGACGTGATGTGATTTTCTATCTGGATAAGGGTTTGGTAAGTCAATTAGCCGTCGATCTCGCAGATGCTCCGGATACAGTGATCCCTCCTTCTGAGTAGATGAAAACGAGGAAGCTTAGCCAGCGGTTGACAAAAAAAACGTATGCAGCCGTACGCCTGCTTGTTCAGCTGTTCAGCCTATGCATCGTTATCCTGGTATGCGCATTTGTTTTTCTTCGGCTATACGGTGTTCCTGAACCTCTATTGCGCGAAATGATTAAGCGGGCTAATCGGGCCGGTATTCCAGTAGATATTGAGCATGTTGCGCTGACCCTGAAGGGATGGCATGCCTCGAATGTACGCTATTACAGCAAGCATCCCGACGACCTGGAAGCCGTGTTTCATGCGCAGGAGGTTTTGTTCACCAGGAGAGTTCCGGTGGATGCCGGTTCAGCTCACGGCTTGCATTTTGATATTAAAGCGATGGGGATCAGTTTAAATCCATCAGTCGTCCTGGGCGTCGATATTCCGGACGAGAGTCTATCCCGCACGGTTGAGCAGGCGGATCTTGCATTGGACTTTTATCCCGATCGGATAGAAAGCAAGGGGGCCGTAAACTGGATCGGTGCAAGGATACAGGTTCATGGGACGGTTCTAAAGTCGACGCTTGATGAAGAGGGCCCACCGGTCCGTCAAGCTAGGAAGCCGGTCAAGAAACAGCGCACTGTATTACCAATGTATATCAGTGAACAACAGTTTCAAATCTTGGAAGATCGTCTGAAAAGTATTCAGCTAAGGAAGGGTGCCGATATTGAGATCGGATTCTTTGTCAATATGAATAACAATGCTGAGAACCGCCTCAGCTTTGATTTCAGTGCAGTTGATACTTCAGTTCGAGGTATCGACTTTTCATTAACCAGCGTGACAGGAAACTATGTGTATCCAAAGGTTGAGATTGAAAAAATATCCCTGTCGCACGAGGCGCAAAGTATCCGGCTGGAGGGATCATATGACCTTGAAACCAAAGAGCTGCAGGGAGAGCTTCATAATGGCATAACCACAAAGGATATGCTTGTTCTATTGCCGCAGTTCGCAATGGATTTACTGGTGAAAGCTGAGATTCAGTTTGAATATCTTCCACAGCTGAATCTGCAGTTCGGCCCGGCTAAGCCGGCTGACCTGCTGAATAGTCTGGATGGGTCATTTTCTATCCGAGACGTTTCCTATTGTCAGCTCGTGATAGATTCTCTGAGGGGGCGTATTTCGCGCAGTAAGAACAGGCTGGAATTGACTAAATTACAGGGAACAGTGATTGGGCAGGAAGAGAGAGCGGAAGAACTTGGAAGCTGTATGGTTGGGGGGAGTGCAACGGGTGAGGTTTTCTGGGATGCCAATACGGAAGAATTCGGGGTTAGTGCTGCCGGAAGCCTGGATCCAATGCTGGTCATGGCTCCTCTCGCGAGGGTTACGATAGCAACTAATGTGATTGACCGCTTTAAGTTTGAAAAGAGTCCGCCGGAGATAAGTCTTGAGCTTGGAGCCAAATATACGGATTGGAGTACTTTTTATATCAACATTCAAGGTCGGGGTGATCAGGTCAGGATTCATGAAGGTTTGCTCTCATCCGTCAATACCGCGGGTTACTACAAACACGGCGTATTAAAGTTGGACCCGATTGCGGCCATGCAGGGGGCGGATTTTTTAAAGGGAACCGCGTCTATTGATTTTCTGAATTCAAAAGCCTCGTTTGATGCGCGGGGGAGTATTCATCCTCGTACTATCGAAGATGCAATTTATCCGGAACTTAATCTTTTTGGACATAAGATTAATACAGGTGGTGCGGCGACAATCGAGGCTCGTGGTATTTTGGACTGGGGGCGAATGCTGGATACTGATTTTACGGCCGAAGTTGCTGCTGACCAGTTAGAGATCCCGGTCGCAAATGTGAGTTCTTTTTCTGCAAATGTAACTGGTTTGGGTCCTGAACTATCGGTCAATGATGCATCATTTGTATTTTATGAAGGCAGTGGGAATTCCGAGTTTTCCATTCAACTGGATCCTTTAAAATCAGGTATGCCCTATGTGATGGATATAAACATTGAGAACGCGGACTTTAAAAAGTACCTACGCTTTATCAATCCGAAAATTGGCGCGGGTAATACCGGGCGGCTTTCAGGAACGGCCAGCTTTCAGGCGGATCTTGCAAAAGATTTTTTTGAGTGTGCTAAGGGCCGGGGAACCGTGTCGATAGAACAGGGACAGCTTGCGGACCTGCCTCTGTTTAGAGGTTTTTCGAAACTGATCAGAAAGGTTGTTCCCGGCTTTAATATATTTTCAATCACAAGTCTGAAAGGAACATTTCAGTTGGTTAATGGGGAAATTCATTCAGATGATGCGTTTTTCGGTGGGGATTTTATCAGTGCTAAGGCACATGGTCATTATACGAAAAAGAACGGGTTTGATGCAGTGGTCAAAGCTCAGATAATGAATGATAATGCGGTTTCAAAAGTCATTCAGGTAATCACGAACCCCATCTTTAAATTGTTTGAGATTAAATTGGAAGGGACATTGTCGGATCCATCATGGAAGCTGGAAAAGTTTCATAGTGAAAAAAGAGAGGGTTCAGGCGGCACGTCGGAAGGGGAATCAGATTGAAAGATGATGTAAGGGCGTCTATACATCCGGATATCAAACCAAGGATCTTTTTTAAATGAATTCATTACATCCGGCATTTTGGGCCGCGCTATTCGGTTGGCTTGTTGCCCAAACGGCTAAAATGATAAACTGTCTGATTGAATCAAGGAGACTTGATTTCAGTTATATGGTCAGCACGGGAGGTATGCCCAGTGCCCATTCAGCGATGGCGGCGTCCCTGGCCACCTCACTCGGGCTTTGTGAAGGGTTTGATAGTGCAATATTTGCTCTGGGAGCAGCATTTGCAGTGGTTGTTATGTTTGATGCTCAAAGTGTTAGAAAAGCAGCCGGGGAACAAGCGAAACTACTCAACCAGATTGTTGATGAGCTGTTGCATGAGCATCACTTATCGGAGAATAAACTTAAGGAGTTGCTGGGGCACACACGATTGGAAGTATTTATGGGGTTTTTAACCGGAATCGTGTCTGCGATGGCGTTATTTCGATTTGTCCATCCATAAAAAAAAGCGGCCCAAAGGCCGCTTTTCGAACTGCTGTCAGGCTGACTATCCTGCGGAAATCGCATCTACCGGACAGGAATCAGTACAGGCACCGCAATCCGTGCAGGTATTTGCATCAATAACAAACTGATCGTCACCTTGACTAATTGCTTCCACAGGGCATGTGGACTCACATGCACCGCAGGAAATGCACTCGCTGGAAATTACATAGGCCATGATTAATACTCCTTGTTGTGGTTAAATAGTAAATCGCGTAAATCAGATCAATATACCAGCAAAAACCTTGATTACATCATCAAAAATACGCCATAAATATATTTATATGTAGATTCAATTTAAAAAAGGATATAGCGCAATCATGAGTATTGATGAGCTGGATTTACCTGAGGAAGTAAGGCAGTCGGTCGAAGAGGCCTGGCCTTTATTTGTAGATTTTTTAAAAAAGAAGGACGCGCGTGTCACGCAGGCGCGTAAAATTGTTTTAACGCAGGTTTTTTCACGGCATGACCATTTTTGTGCTGATGACTTGGCTGCAGAGCTATCAAGCGGTCAGAATCATGTCAGCCGAGGAACGGTCTACCGAACACTCGCTCTCATGGAGGAAGCCGGTCTTGTACGGGTTATACGGGATACGGATGTTCATGCCCATTATGAGCACACCTACAATCATCCGCACCATGAACACATGATATGTGATAAATGTGGCGAGTTTATTGAGTTTTGCGACGATAATATCGTTGAACTGATCACGCAGGCCTGCAAGAAGAATAACTTTAAAGAGCGGAATCACCGCGTCGTTATTTTTGGTACGTGTGAGAAGTGCAGTACTTCAGAATAATTTCAACACGATCTAGGCCTGCTGCTTTTGAGCGTCAAGTTGTGCTTTGAACTCACGTAAATCACACGAAGGGCATTGGACCTTCTCGCCTTTATAAACTACACAGTCATGGCTTCCTGAGCAACCGGGCTGTTTTTTGCGCAAGGTATTGATTGTGGCTAAAATACCCAGCGGAACGCCTACAAATACAAGTGCAGTTGCAAATAATGTTAGAAAAGTTGTCATATTATACCTGTTAATTAAATGGTGCCTAATCGGAGCAACACTTGACACTTACCTTGCACCGATTAATACTTCAACCCTTTGTTCATAGAATAATTTCCGGGTATGCCGCCCGTATTGTCGGCAGGTGCGCTATATGAGAAGAAAAAAGAAGAAAACGACCACTGAACGAGCTTCCGGTGGCTACGAACACCTGCCTGTCGAGACCGATTTCTATACGGGATCCCCGTCCGAACAACCGCTGTATCAAGATAAACCCGTTGTTGAATCGCATCGTGTCCGGAAAACCGGAAGGCATCAGGCCGTACAGGGGCGTCGGAAAGAGACCATTGATCCCCGGGAAAAAATGGCGCTGCTGGCCATTCTTAAATCTGTCGTCATGATTCTTCTGCTGGGGATAGCGTTCTTCATGCTTCGAAAGGGCATTAAGCTGTATGAGGAAAGTGTTTGGATGGAGAATCAGGTTGTTCAGGAAGCTTCGCCGGTTATGCGTGAAGTTACCAGGGTTGAGGAATTTGATATTGCCAATCAGGATGCCCGGGAACTGTTTGCAGAACGCATTGAGGTATGGAAAGAAGCGGAACGTTTAGTTCGGTCTGCTGACAATTTATTAAAGCGTGATAACTATGAGCAGGCCATTGCCCGATGTCAGGATGCGCTGCGGGTAGATCCTTCGCATATGGGAGCCTTGGAACATCTGGGTATTCTGTACTTTGAAAAAGAAATGTACGTCGAAGCGATTAATGCATATATCCGGTTACTCAGCGTTGACCCTTCAAGAGTGGATCTTCAGGAAAAACTGATTCAAGTGCTGGATAAGCATGGCGATGCATCGGCTGTTGTCTTTATGGCAAGGTGGTTTCTTGAAGAAAATAACTATGATGAGGATATTCAGCGTTACCTTGCCAATGCGCTTTTTCTTCAGGAAGAGTATATTGAGGCAGCGTTGGCCTATGAACGTGCTGTAAAAGATGCCCCCAATGACATTCTCTCTCTGGAAAAACTTGCCCAGTCCCGCATATACCTTGAGGAGTACGAGAAAGCATTGTCGACGCTGGAAAAATTGCGCGAGAGCAACTATCGGGACCAAAATTATTATCGGCAGATAGCCGTTTGCAATGCCCAGCTTGGCAAAAGCACGGAAACAGTGCAGACATTGGGAAAAGCTGCCCATCTTTTTGGGCAGAATATAGTGGTTGGCTGGATTCAGGATCCGCGACTTGATCCGGTTCGGGAGGACCGTACATTTCAGGCTTTTGCTGATCGGGTCGGGGGGGAAGAGTTCCGTATGTGGCTTGAAAAAGTTGCAAAAACCATGGATGGCGAAGAGCGGAAGGATATCACTCCACAGCTAACCCTTCCAGAGGATGACCAGACGAAGGATCTGTTGTTAAAGCCTTCCAAATAAGCGTACTGTTCGGCTATGAATGTTTTATTCGTAACCTATGGGGATTTGTCTGTTAGGGGAGGGAATTCTCGTTCTGGCTCTATTTTGCTTGCCCTTGCCGATGCCGGTCATCAGGTCGATGTCATTGCTTCGAGAATCGACCTGTCAGACCATCCTCATATTCGCGTTATCAGTGGTACTGTTGGTAAACGCCAGTCATTGCTGAAATTAAAACTGCAAATGCTTAAGGCAACCGGGCGCAGTTCATATGACGTGGTGCACGCGGTCGATGATTCCATACTCTTTGCATCGCACCTTTGCCGGTTGCGGAAAATTAAATTGGTATACGATGCAATTAGGTGCTTTACCGGAAAGGGGGGATCTTCACCGTCTTTATGCTGGAGGCTTATGCCAAAACGTGCAGTGAGCTGGGAGAAGAGATTTCTTCTACAGTCAGCTGCGACTATAACATCATGCTCCCAACTGACGGCTGAATTGAAGGCTGTTGCTTCCGATGCGCACGTCGTTCAGGTTGATAATGTTCCATTACAGTCGTTGGTTCCAAGAAAAGAGATCGAGCGCTTTTCCCTCTTAAAACGGTTCCGGAAGGAACCGACTGCGATTGTCGTCTGTTGTGTTCTGCCCGGAAACAGTTGTGAATTGAATAAAATCTTCATGACTGCCCGGAAGGTAATCGAGGCAATGCCTGGAACGGCTTTCTTTTTTACCGGGCTTGCTGAGCCGGAAGCAGAAAGCATTGCTCTTAAGCTTGATATTCAGGATCAGTGCACCTTTCTTGCTCCGAATGAAGCGGAGGTCTACCTGGCTGCCCTTGGAATAGCGAATGCCGCATGGTTGGTTCCTGAACCGGGCGGACGGTATATCCATGAAGAAGTATTTACACTGCTACGCTCTCCTGCACCACTGGTCTGTATTCATGATAGCGCATATAATGAGCTACTTTCGCCGAAAAATGCTGTGCAGGTACTTTCTGATATAGATTCCCTCGCTGAGGGCATACTCCAGGTCATAATGGAGCCCTTGTTTTCGGTAGCGTTGGCGACTGAAGGTCAGCAGTTGGTTGCGGATCATTTTTCATTATCTAGCTTTAAACATAAGATACGAATGACTTATCATACTCTTCTGAATAATTAACAGGAGTGATACAGTCAACGAAAGGGACTTTAGTACAACGTTGCGTCGTCCATTGGTTGGCATTGCGGTGGCCATTGCTGGCGGAATGCTCTTTGCTGCCACAGGAATAGCGTCATTCGTGTTTCTCTGTTTCCTCAGTATTTCCTTACTCCTGTTCATTTTAACAGTCGTTCATTCTCGATTTTCAACGGCTTTAATTTTTCTTCTTATCTCAACCATTGCAGCTGGCAGCTATCTGATCGCTGCGCAGGAGATATCAGCCGCAGAAATCAACCGGCTAAAAAACAAACTTCCTCGGAAAAAAATAGCGGTAGTTGGTCGGGTAAGCAGTTTCCCCGAGTTTTATGCAAACCGCTCTGGAAGCAGTGGGACATGGGTATTTGAGCTCTCGTGCGAAGGAATTCAGCATTCCAATACATGGAATACAATTCGTGGGCAGGTTGACATCCGGGTTTATGGAGAGAAATCATATCAGCCTGCTGTTTACGGCCATCGGGTAATAATTAACGGGGTATTGAAAAAACGTATATTTCCCGGGGGGAATGTATTAGAACTGGAAATTTCTGATTCTAAGTATGTTGAAAAGCTGTCTGGTGCCGGTTTCGGTTCTCTTGCATCCTGGGGACGGGCATGGCGTGATAAGGCAAGTGTGCGGCTTGAGCAGGAAATGGAAGGTATGCCCGAACAGGAAGCTGTTCTGAAGGCACTGGTTCTGGGTTACCGCAAACAAATGCCCGCAGCAACGCTTGAATGTTTCCGAAGAACCGGAACGCTGCATATTTTTGCCATCTCGGGATTGCATGTTGGAATTGTGGGGCTTTTGTTAATCATCGTCCTTAAGACCATGGGAATATCTCGCGATTTATTCGGATTATGTCTTCTGCCAATCCTGTCAGTCTATGTGATATCAACAGGAATGAAACCGAGTGCTTTCCGGGCCTTAACAATGGCCGGAGTCTATGTTCTCGCTCCTCTATTACGCAGTAAACCGGATATACCTTCTTCGGTTGCATTCGCAGGCATTGTACTCTTGCTGTTGAATCCCCTGGAAATTCAATCCCCCGGATTTGTGTATTCCTTCACGGTGGTTGCTTTCATTGTAATGGTGTATTCGGCCATCCCCAAAAAAGTGATGCAGGGCAATTGGTTTAAAGCTTATGGGAAGGGGCTGATAATCACTTCGCTTGCAGCCAATCTTGCATCGATTCCTCTTTCCGCACTCTTATTTGGAATGTTTTCTCCCATTGCTCTGCTTGGAAATTTAATCGTAGTGCCGTTAACCTTCTGCATTGTTCTATCCGGGTGGTTGTCCATTCTGATCCCGGCCACCTCTGCAGTGTTCAATCATGCCGCAGTGATTTTTATCAACTTGCTTTTATGGGGAGTAAGATGGCTGGATGCGCTTCCGCGTTCGAGTTGGCAGGTTAATCCGCCAACCATGATCTCCATTGTATTATGGTACGGAAGTCTGATTTACTTATTCAGCCATGCGACGGTTCGAAAGCAAAAAATAAATGCTTTAGCAGTTGCTGGATTTTCCGTTCTACTTGCGCTGTTGGCCTGAAGCGGCTTCCTTCTGAAGCTGTTTTAGCACCCGCCGCTCTTTCGCTATCTGAGCAACAGTGCCCCCGATATGCTCCTCGCCGCGTTGTCTGGCTATCTGGATTTGGCGCTCACGTTCCTTGAAGCGCGTCTTCTGCTCTTGAGAGGATTTATCGAAGCAGTTTGGGCAACTAATCCCTTTTACAAAGTATTCGCTCAGTTTCTCTTCGTCTGTAATGGGCATCCGGCAGGCATGGCATTGGTCATATTTCCCTTTAGCCAGATCGTGACCAACCGCAACGCGGTTATCAAAGACGAAGCACTCGCCTTCCCACATCGATTCTTCTTCAGGAATTTCTTCCAGATATTTAAGTATACCGCCCTTAAGGTGGTACACCTCATCAAACCCCTGTTCTTTCAAGTAGGCGGTAGACTTTTCGCACCGAATGCCACCGGTGCAAAACATGGCTACTTTCCGGTGTTGTGACGGATCGAGGTTTTTTTCAACATATTGCGGGAACTCTCGAAAGGACTCTGTTTCCGGATTTATGGCATTTTTGAAGGTGCCGATGCCTATTTCATAATCATTGCGTGTGTCGACCAAAACCGTTTCAGGATCACGGATCAGAGTATTCCAGTCCTTTGGTTCAACATAGGTTCCCACTGTTTTCAGGGGATCAATGCCTTCTACACCGAGTGTGACGATCTCTTTTTTCAGACGCACTTTTGTCCGGTAAAACGGGTTGGTTTCATCTTCCGATTCCTTATAGTCAAGATCAGCAAGCCGAGGGTCGGATTTTAGCTGGGCCAGCATAGCATCAATCGCATCCCGTGTTCCCGCAACCGTTCCGTTTAATCCTTCTTTGGCCAGCAACAGGGTTCCTTTGATTTCGTGCTGTTTCAGGAAATCAAGCAGTGGCTCACGCATAGAGACATAGTCTTCCAACGCAACAAACTTATAGAGTGCACATACAATTATCGGTTTCATAGAGGCGGTGTTTATAGGCTGCGCGTGGAATGTTCAATGAACAAAAACGGAAAATTAGCGTTAGCCATGAAAAAAAACTTCGCGGTGAATCTGCATCAGGCCGATGCCGTTTTCCTGTAGCCATTCCGAAACTTCGTTAACCATGCTTTCAAGACCGCAGCAATAATAGTGGGTGCTTCTGTCGAGTTGGAGCGTGTTCAGCAGATCCGTAAGCCGGCCATTGTGATGTTCGGTTTTTTCGCGGGACACCGCTAGCCGGGTAGGGCAATACGATGTCAGTTCACTGAAACCAATCGCATCGGCTTCCCGTCGGACTCCGTATAGGCATTGGGCCGGAGGTTTTTCAAACGTTTTCATATATGAAAGAAACGGGGCAATTCCCGTGCCCGTAGCCATAAAGACGAAGGGGGCCTCTCCAATATCCTGGCCGGGACGGAACCAGCCGAAGGGCGGGGTAATCCGAATGAAGTCGCCGACTTTTCTCGACATCAGCCACGGGGAAACCTCCCCGCCTTCCATCATACGAATAACAAACCGCAATTCATCTTCGCGCGACCCCGAAGCAATGCTGTAGGGGCGGGATTTATCCGCATCCGTATACAGAGCAACGCAGTCGCCCGGCGTAAATTCCATATTATTTCGATCAACAATTAATTCAAACAAGTCATTATTTACAATACGTACTTCTTTAACACGGTGTTCGGTATAATCTAAATTAATCATGATGGCCTTTGTTAAAACGACGGGTGTTATCCACGATTTGCTGTCGGCATGCAACGCTGTCTAACTGCGGGAATCTAATGTCAGTAATTGCTGATACAGCTTTTCCGTACACGGCATGTTTATTCCTTTTGATCGGGCCAACCGTATGGGCCTGTCATAGATGGCTTCCAGTTCCATTGGATGGCCTCGGTCGAAATCCAGTTTCATGCTCGGAGCATAGGGCTCCATTCTTTCCGTGTCTGCAATCATTTTGTCAATGAATGACTGCTCAATCGGCCGGGCACATGCTGCTGATGCAGCTGCAACTTCAAGCATAATGGTTTCACATAGCATACGGGTATCCGGATTCTTAACGAGCTGGTCCGTTAAAACATTATGAACAACCGATAATCCATTGAAGGGAATATTCCAGACCAGCTTCTTCCACTGGGCCAATGACAAATCTTCAACCAGTCGGATGGGAATGTCGGCCGATTTAAGGTCGTTGCCCAGCTTTTCAAGGCGGGGTGTTATTCCTCCAGGGCTTCCATCGGCACGGTATTCGCCAATCGTGATAAGTCCATAATCCAAATGTTGAATATGCCCCGGTGCAATTTTATTCGAACAAAGAAAACAGAGGCCGCCAATAACACGATCAGCTCCGGCAAGCGCGGCAATTATTTCATCGTTACCCAATCCATTCTGTAAGGTCAGGATGATGGTATCTTTCTTCAGCAAGTGGGGTAATATTTTTTCCAGTGCATCGTTTGCCGTGGTCTTAAGCGCAATAATGATAACCTCACAAAGAGGCATTTCTTTCGGATCGTCATAGGCATGAATATCAGGCAGCCGAAAGTTTCCGTTGACCGAATCCACGCGCAATCCGTTTTTACTGACATGGTTGTAGTCGGTGTTCAGTAGGAAATGCACATCGAATCCAGCTTTCTGTAGCAGGCCGCCATAATATCCGCCCACAGCGCCGGTACCGATAATACAAAATTGATTTTGTTTATTCATGTTTAAAGCATGCCATGAAATGGGCTAGTATAAATAAAAAACCGGCCCTACTGGATAGTAAAGCCGGCTATTTTATATCCCGTTTAGAGGGATTCTCAGGATTCCTGGAGCTTAAGCTTCTTGCCAGATTTAATCCACTCTCCGAGAATAATCTTACAATATGCTCCAGTAGAGAGCTGCATCGACGCAGAGCGCCTTTCCAGCTCTTTGGCCATCTCCATTTTCATGTTGATGCCAATTGTCTTTGTACCTTTTCCTGCTGGATTAGTAGCCATGTGTCTACCTCCTTCCACTAGGTGAAGCGTACCGCTACAGAGCTTTAATGCAATAAAAAGTTTTAAATAATAAACTCTTTTTTCACGGTGCCCTTCGTCCAATAAATCTTTCTCATTTTATGACATGAAAGGGAGAAAAGCGTTGAATATTAAATATTTTCTTCTGTTGGGAAGGATATCGTTGCTAGCGAGTCTTTCGTCGCTGCCGAACGGCTTCGTACAGCAGGATGGCCGCAGCGGTTGAAACGTTCAGTGAGTCATTTTTTCCCAGCATAGGAATGCCGACATTTTGGCTTGTTCCATTAATCCAGATATCGCTTAAACCTTCGTCTTCGGATCCGACTACGATGGCCGTTCCGCAGTGCATGTCCACATTGGTGTATTCCTCGGATGCCCCAGGCACGGCAGCGAATGATTGGATGCCGCGTTCAGCCAGCCATTGAAGTGTTTTTTCGGTACTGGCTTCTACAACGGGCATAAAAAACAGGGTTCCAATGCTGGCTCGGATCACATTTGGATTATTGAGATCGGTTTTATGATCGCAGGCTATAACCGCATCCACGCCGGTTGCATCAGCTGTTCTGAGAATGGTGCCCAGATTACCGGGTTTTTCAAGATCTTCGGCAATCAGTATTAATGGATTTTCCGGGAGCTCCAGCTCCTCAAGTGTTTTTCCCACAAGCGGTGAAAGTGCCATAAGGCCATCCGGCGTATCGCGGTATGACATTTTTCGGAACGCACTTTCAGAGCACTCAAACACCGGCACACCGTTGGCGCGAAGGAGGGCAACCAACTGGTCCTCATCGATATCATGATAAAGGGCCGGGCAGAAATAAACTTCTTTGAACTCCCAGCCGCTTTCAACGGCTCGCCTGATTTCACGAAAACCCTCAACCAGAGTTTGTCTGGATTCCTTGCGAACCTTTGCCTTGCGCAGTTTTACGGCAAACTTTACACGTGCGTTTTGCGGGCTTTCAATTTTCAGGATGTTTTCCATTCAGCAACCAGTCGCTTGGCGAACTGTGGAAGGTCAGGGTCGCGTGCCCCCATACCGAGGATAGCATCGCCCGATTGCGCCCGTTCCTCCAGTTCATGTTTTAAAGTCGTGTAATCTTGCACAAGTCGTGCAGGAACTCCAGCCGATACAAGATGGTTAACCAGGTTGGAAGAGTTCGTTTTTTTATCCACCGTACCGCCTGCATAGTAGACAGGTAATATGAAAATGGACCCTCCGTATTGTTTCCAGTGCTTCGAAAAAGTTTCAACCAATCCTTCCATACCTTGAAACAAGGGGGCGAATCCATGCGGCCGCCAATAGGCATGCACGGTTCCATATGCCTCGGCAACCGCAGAAAGAGCTGCAGCAATTTTAGCGGGGTTGTGAGCGTAATCGTCGATTACGGTAACATCTTCCGTTTTTCCCGCGATTTCCAGTCTGCGCTCAATACCTTTGAACCGGGAAACAGCATCGGTAACTTGTTCAAGGTTGAATCCCAGCTTAACGCAGAGCTTGGCTGCGCATCTTGCATTTTCCTGATTATGTTTACCCAGCATCGGAACTTGCAGGTTGAAATCGTCAGTTACCGGTCCTCGAATAGTGGCACCTGATGTTTGTTCCTCGAATTGATTGAACATGGCGTGTAGTTCATCGAGTTCATAATGATCTTTTGAAATGTTGGTGATAATAGAATGGGCAGGATGGAAGTTAAGAAATGATTTATCCGACTCGTCGGCTTCGATGATCCAGAGATTCGAAGATCCCTTCCGGATATTGCCTGGTTGGTGCGGCTTCTGCCAATTAACAACAGATGCACCGTTATAAACAGAAGGGTCTTTTCCAAGACTCTCGAATATCCAGCCTAACAGACCGGTTGTGGTGGTTTTTCCGGCTGTTCCGGCTACCGCGATTAACTCGTCTTTACCAATCAGTTCTTTGAGAAATTCGGCGCGGTGAAGCAGGGGAATATTAAGCCCTTTGGCTTTAATTAAATCAGGATTATCCGATTCAATGGCCGTGCTGTAAACGACTTGATGGGTTTGTTCATCAATACCCGATCCATCCTGGGAGAAGATGCGGATATCCATTTTTTCCAAGGCTTGGAAAAGTGCACTGTTTGAATCATACGCCCGATCAGAACCAGTAACCGAATAGTCGGATTGAGCGGCAAGCTGGGCGAGGCCGTTCATACCGACCCCGCCGATTCCAATAAAGTGAATTCTCCGCATATTGGAGCCGATTAATTGTTTATCGACTCAAGCAGTTCCCGCATTTCCTTGTCATCGGTAGTAGTTATTGTTTGGGAGGAGGGCGCAGGAGCGGGTTGGTTAGGTTCTACATAAGCTGATTCACCATCATGAAGATTTCTATCCGGTTTTTCTCTATATTGAAGTTGGTTTTCAGACCAGCCACGCTGTTTGTTCCAATCTTCCTGAGACATATCGGTTGAATCATAAAGTTTTTCGGTTTTATTTAGTATTTCCTCATCATTAGTTAATACGTAAGGCGTTAGCAAAACAACGAGTTCGGTTTGGCGGTCTTCCTTACTGGTGCTGCTGAAAAGATAACGGCCGATGAGGGGAATATCTCCAAGAATTGGAATTTTGGTTACACTATCGCGGGTTTCCGTGTTGATCAGGCCGCCCAGGGCTACGGTGCCCTTGTCCGGGATAGATATCTGCGCTTCGAATTCCCGGTTGAGAATTACAGGCACATCGTTGCCGTCAATTGGGATTTCATCGCCAACCTGATCGGCTTTTTGAAGGATCTCCATCACGACTACACGCTGTGGGTTAATGCGGGGGGTTACTGTTAGTTGGATTCCGATATCCTTATATTCATAGTTGGAACTTTGCGTTCCTGAGCTATTGGCAAAAGAAGAGGTAGATGTTACGACCGGCCGTTGTTCCCCAACACTCAATCGTGCTTCGGTGTTATCCGTTGTCATGACAACAGGTGTGGACAGAAGTCGGACATTGCTGTCGCTCGCGGCTAGGTTGATGGCAATCTCAGTGTTAATGCCTGTGATGTTCTGATAATAGGTCAGCGCTCCTCCCAGTACCGTATTGACGCCATTCGATCCGCTGGCCAAACCCAGACCATCCCAGGCGCCAACTTTTTGCCCATCTTCTGATTTATAGAGCCAATCAATGCCATGGCTAAGCTTGTCGCCCAAAGTAACCTCGAAAATAGCGGCCTCGATCATGACCTGTTCCAGCATGATATCCAAGCTTCTGATAACTTCTTTAATCGCAGCAATGTCGCTTTTGCTTCCCATCAGCAGAATGGAGTTAGAACGTTCGTCCGCCAGAATTTTGGTGTCTTCAGATAGTCGGTTAAGGTTTTCGATGGTGCCTGTGCCTGCTGTTGGCGAAGCGTTAGGTGTGACCCGCGAGGTGGATCCTGTTCTTGAACTGGGGGAGGTGGTACGGGACGTTCCACTCCGTGATGAGCTGCTGCCCGATGTGCTGCTGCGCGAACTGCTGGAGCTTGAACGAGAGCTGCTGGCTGCGCCGATCAGGTCGTTCAGCGTGCCGGAAAGTTCGGAGGCATCGGCGTATTCAAGGTTGATCACTTCAAAGGTAGTGGCAGGTTCCACTTCAATATCGAGTACCTTGATAATCTTGTCGAAGAAATCGAAGTTTTCTTCCACCGAGAAAATAATGATGATGTTGGTCCGTTCGTCCGCCATCACTTTTACGGTGCCTTGAATGATCACGGTGCTGTTTCCTTCCGTTCCGGAAATCGTAGCTTTCGTAGGTGCTTTGGGCGCCGAAGCACTGGCTCGAACCACACCCGCTGGAGTGCGGGCATAAGGGTTGCCGGCCACGGTCGGTTTTTTTTGGTCGCCCTGGGCCGCGGTCACAATCTCATTGATCTTGCTGGCAATCTCGGTGGCCTCTGCAAATTCAATCTGATAGATACGCGGTTCAATCTGCGCCGTCGCCTGGTCAATAAACTCAATGAGTTCACGCGCCCGCTTAATATTGTTTTCGGTGTCCGTGATCATGATGCTGTTGCTGCGTTCCAGCGTCAGGATTTTTCCATAGGCGTGCAGCACATGTTGAATGGCTGCCTGTACCTCAGGAATCGTCACATTTTGCAGCTGGATTACCGCTGTAACAAAATTTTCGCCATTACCGTAAACTGCTTCCGGATCCATCTGAATATTAAGACCTTGTCCGGTTAGATCGCCGGCGTTTGCCTGCACCACCTTAATATATTTTTCACCCATCGGAACCAAAGCGATGTTGTTCATGGCCAGAATGGCTTCTACGACCTTAATAGCTTCTGAAGTCGTTAATTTGTCGGCTTTCAGTGTGATTGTGGATTTTATGGCATCGGTTTTCAGGTAGATTTTATCCGTCCATTCACAGTATTGCGTCATCACGGTGTCCAGGTCCGCCCCTTCAAACTTAAAGGATTGCAGCTGTTCAGGCTTTTTAGGGGACGTGATGGTTGCACCGCGCAGGCCGCCGCCGGGAATGGTTGTTGCGGGCTTTGATGTCGGGGGCAGTGCCTGTGCTCCAAGATTTACAGCGGAAAGTGCAGGAATAGAGATAGTGAGTAAAAAAAGATGTCTATAATTCATAGGTAAAATAACCCTGTAGTTGTCGATTTATTGCAGTCTAGTTAGCTGAATTAATAATGCAAGGCGGAGGCACAAAAAAACCGCCCCTCGAAAGGAGCGGTTTTTCAAGCATTGGAACGCTTGTCTTAGCGCTGGTAAAGCGGACGCTGTTTATACGTCGTATGCAGCAGCTCGTGCGCCTTATGGCCCAGCGGTTCACCGAGGAATTCCTCATAAACCCGGGTGATTTCCGGGTTGTGGTGTGAGCAGCGGAGCTTGCTCTTTTCATCGTCGGTGTAGATTCCGCGGGTACGCAGCGCACGGATTTCGTCCGTCGCACCATGAGGCTGTCCGCCGCCGCCGATGCAGCCGCCACGGCAGGCCATCACTTCGATGAAATGGTAGGGCAGTTCTTCTCCCTTATCCCGCGCTTCGCGAACCTGGTCGATTACGGCCTGGCAATTGCCCATCTGATGAGCTACCGCAATGCGCACTTTCGTGCCCTTGATGTCGATCTCCGCAGATTTTACACCTTCCATGCCGCGAACGGCTTCGAATTCGACCTGTTCGAGGTCTTCCTTGGTGATCAGATAGTAGGCGGAACGCAGGGCCGCTTCCATTACACCACCGGTAACACCGAAGATCGTTCCCGCACCGGTGTATTCACCCAGCAGGCTGTCGACGTCAGAGTCGGGCAGGTTTACGAAATCAATACCGGCTTGCTTGATCATACGGGCAAGTTCCCGGGTCGTGATGGAATAGTCGATATCCTGGTAGCCGGATGCATACATTTCATCCGAACGGGTGATTTCATATTTCTTGGATGTGCAAGGCATAACCGAAACCATGGTCATATCCTTGGCAGGAATGCCGGACTTTTCGGAATAGTAGGTCTTGGACATCACACCGAGCATCTCCTGCGGCGACTTGGCCGTAGAAAAGTTTTCAGTAAAGTCCGGAGCAAATTTTTCCATATAGTCGGTCCACGAAGGGCAGCAGCTCGTAATCAGCGGCAACGGTCCGTCCTGGGTGAAGCGTTTTACAAATTCGGAACCTTCTTCAAGAATCGTGAGGTCGGCGGCCCAGTTCGTATCGAATACGGCGTCGAATCCAAGACGGCGCAGGGCGGTGTAGATTTTACCGGTTACAATTTCACCGGGTTCCAGTCCAAACGCTTCGCCGAGGGCAACACGAACGGCTGGTGCAATCTGCACAACCACGTGTTTGTCATCCTTCTTGATTTCGTTCCAGACTGCTTTGGTATCGTCTTTTTCAAAGATGGCACCAACCGGGCAGTGGGCTGAGCATTGTCCGCACTTGATGCAGGGACTTTCTTCGAGGGTAACGTCTGCGGCCGGAGCCAGGCGGGTTCCGTCACCACGTCCGATGAATTCCAAGGCATATACACCCTGCATGTCCTGACAAACCAGAACACAGCGTCCGCACTTTACGCACTTTTCGGGGTTCAGCACGATGGACGGCGTAGATTCATCCGGCGGGATATCGTCGTGGCGCGCTTCAAACGGGACATCGCGAACTCCGAAGTCAGCCGCAAGTGTCTGGAGCTCGCAGTCGTTGCTGCGGCCGCAGGTAACACACTCAAACGGGTGGGAGGAAAGAATCAGGTCCAACACGGTACGGCGAACTTCCACCACTTCCGGGTCGTGTGTGAGCACTTTCATGCCGCTTTCAACTGCGGTTGCGCAGGCACGCAGCATTTTGGGTGAGCCTTCCACTTTCACGACGCAGATGCCGCAGGCCGCCCAGGCTTCGAGGTCGCTGTGATAACACAGTTTCGGAATATCCACCCCAACTTCCTTGGCCGCGTTAAGAATCGTGGTTCCCTCGGGGACGCTAACGGGAATTCCGTTGATTTCGCATTCAATCATAGACATTGTATTTTCCTTCAATTTAGATTTTTGATTTTGGATTTCCGATTTGTGGAACTCAGGTGGCGTTGGCCTTCCTTTTAGATGCTGTCGCAGACCCGAAAATCATCAATCGTCAATCAGCAATCAAAAATCAGTTATTGTCTCCTTCTATCCCTTGAGGATGGCGTCAAATTTACATTTATCGAAGCACTGTCCGCACTTGATGCACTGGCTCTGGTCAATCAGGTGAACCTCTTTAACCTCGCCGCTGATGCAGTTGGTTGGACAAACACGGGCACAGGCGGTACAACCGATGCACTTATCTTCGACAACGGTGTAGTTCAGCAGTTCTTTACATTTTCCTGCCGGGCACTTGTTGTCTTTGATGTGCGCCATGTATTCGTCTTCAAAATATTTCAGAGTCGACATGATCGGGTTGGGGGCCGTCTGGCCAAGACCACAGAGGGACGCCCTGCGCATCGCCTGGGCAAGAACTTTCAGGTTTTCGATGTCTTCCATCGTGCCCTGACCCTTGGAAATCTTGTCGAGAATGTTGTAGTTCGTCCGTCCGCCGATTCGGCAGGGAGCGCATTTACCACAGGACTCATCCACAGTGAACTCAAGGTAAAACTTGGTGACGTCAACAATGCAGTCGTCTTCATCCATCACGATCATTCCGCCGGATCCCATCATGGAGCCGATGGATTGCAGGCTTTCGTAGTCGATCGGAACATCGAGGAATTCTTCGGTGATCACACCGCCGGAAGGTCCGCCGGTCTGAGCCGCCTTGAATTTCTTGCCACCGGGGATTCCGCCTCCAATGTCATAAATAATTTCACGAAGCGTGGTGCCCATCGGAACTTCAATCAGACCGGAGTTGTTAATCTTACCGGTCAGGGCGAATACCTTGGTTCCTTTGGTACTTTCGGTGCCGATGCTGCTGAACCATTCGCTGCCCTTCAGAATAATCATGGGGACATTGGCCCAGGTCTCAACGTTGTTGATCACGGTAGGCTTGCCCCACAGACCTTTAACAGCCGGGAAGGGAGGACGAGGAATCGGCATTCCGCGTTTGCCTTCAATCGAGGCGAGCAGGGCGGTTTCTTCGCCGCAGACAAATGCGCCGGCACCCAGACGAAGCTCGATATCGAAACAGAAGTCGGTTCCGAGAATGTTGTCGCCAAGCAGGCCGTATTCACGGGCCTGGGCAATGGCGTTATTCAGGCGGTCAATGGCCAGCGGATATTCCGCACGGATATAGATATAACCTTGGTTAGCACCAACCGTTTTGCCGGCAATCGTCATGGCTTCCAGAACCGAATGGGGGTCTCCTTCGCAGGTGGAGCGGTCCATATAGGCTCCGGGATCACCTTCATCGGCGTTGCACACCACGTATTTTTCATCGCTTTCGGCTTTCTGAGTGAAGCCCCACTTTACGCCGCATGGGAAGCCGGCGCCGCCACGGCCGCGCAGGCCGGATTTCTTGAGTTCGTCAATCACCTCATCGGATGACATATCGAAGATAACTTTTTCCAGCGCGGCATAGCCGTCGCGGGCAATGTATTCATCGATATACTCGGGATTAATCACCCCGCAGTTGCGCAGCACGATGCGCTGTTGTTTCTGATAGAAATCGATTTCGTCGGAAGACTGTCCTTTCTGCTCTTTATCGTAGAGCAAGTCATCGACCTGACGTCCCTTGACAATGTGTTCGGCAACGATTTTCTTGGCGTCGTCCGGGCCGACCTTTACATAGAAGGATTCATCGGGAAGGATTTTGACGATCGGACCCTGTTCGCAGAAACCGAAACATCCGGTTTTAACGAGCTGGGCTTCGGTCTCAACACCCTGTTCCTTGAGTTCTTTTTCGAGCTCCTTATAGAGCGCGATGCCTTTGCTGGATTCGCATGCTGTTCCAGCACATACGAGAATATAGTTTTTGTATGCCATGGGTTTGCCCTGCCTATTTAATGATATCTGCTGCGGGTTTATCGAAGATGTGGTCGGATACGAGCGCTTTGCCGATGATATGTTCCGTCACGATGCGGCGGGCCACTTTCCCGTCAACATTTCCGTAGATTACACGCGGCATGCCGGGGACATCCACTTCCACGGTTGGTTCAGAGAAACAAAGCCCCATGCAACCGGTCTGGGTGATCTTGGTATCCGAGACGCTGCGGCTGTCGAGCTCATCGAGGAACGCATCGAATGCTTCCTTGGCTCCGGCCGCGATGCCGCACGTTCCCATTCCGATAATGATCTGCGCGGACTTCTCTGAGCCGTCACGCTGGGTCATTTCTTTCTTTTTCGCTTCCCGCAGGTTGCGTAGTTCTTCAAGTGTCATTTTAGCCATGTTACCCACCTTTCGTTTTAAAAAGTTGACTGCCGATGGTCCTGCCAAGCTTAAAAAGCTTCCCCTGGCCGGTTAATCCCCCAAACCCAAGGGCAGTCGAAAATCTATTTTTGATTGCTGATTTTTGATTTCCGATTTCCGATTTTCGGACTTCAGTCTGAGGCCTCTTTTATTGAGGCTGTCGCAGACCGACCAATCGTCATTCGGCAATCTAAAATCTAAATTTTTCTTAGCTCCTCCTCGTTGGAGCTGATGTATTCCTTCAGTAAAACCAAACTATCCAAATCGTTCAGGTCGCCCAGCACATCGGTCAGCTCTTCTTTACTGACTTCATAGTTCCTGTCTTCAAGGCTGTGCCTGATCTTTAAATTTCCATCAAATCCGTAGGTCATCAGTGTGACCGCTGCCGTGGCAAAGTTTCCAAACGCTGGAAGATCCACGTGAACCGGATCAAAAGTGAAGGTTACGGTTGTTCCAACGCCTTCTTCCGATTCGATTGCAACCGTTCCCCCGGTCATTTCTGAAGTTTGGAACAGGAAGGGGAGGCCGAGGCCCACTTTGCGGTGCTTGTGCTTTTGGCCGTCCGACCAAAACGGGTCTTTGGCTTTTTCAAGCGTTGCTTTGCTCATTCCTTTTCCGTTGTCCGCAATCGCGATATTCAGATTTGTTTTTGTCTCCTCTACGTTAAGACTGATTTCCGTTGCTTCCGCCTCGATCGAGTTCTGGACCAGGTCCGTTATTAAATCGCAAATCGTGGCGTGCATTTTTTCGTGATGCGTGATTCGTGATTCGTGATCTCCTCTTCAGGTTTCACGTTTCAAGTTTCACGTTTCATTTACTTCCCTTCAAACTGGTCGATAATCTTGCCCATCTGTTTCGTGGTCACGCTTCCGAAAACTTCGCCGTTTACGGTCAGTACCGGAGCCAATCCGCAGCAACCAATGCAGCGAACCGCTTCAACGGAGAATTCACCGTCTTCGGTTACCGTATTCAGGCCGACGCCGAGAACACGCTCGCACTCATCGATCAAATCCTGACCGCCTTTTAGGTAGCAAGCGGTTCCCATGCAGACCGCAATCTGATTGCGGCCGGGCTTGGTGAGCTTAAAGAAGTGATAGAAGGTGATTACGCCGTAAATTTTTGCCAGCGGAATGTCCAGAACCGCAGCCACTTCGAAAGCTGCCTGGCGGGGAATAAATCCGTATTCTTCCTGCACACGATGCAGGATCATAATCAGGTTGCCCGGTTTGTCGGACCATTTCTCAATGAACGCACTGATTTCCGGTGTGATCATTGTTTCCTGTTCGGCCGTTGTTGTCATATTGCTTTCCTCCAAATCGACTGGTGTTCATCCGTTAGAATTGAAAGTAATATATACGTACGGCCTGTACGGTAAATCTAAAACGCTCCAAACGCGCTCTTTATACGTTATCTCAATAACAATATACGCTAAAAATAGCTTCCATATAGCAGTTTAAGTTATTAGCGTAACAATAAATAAGGAAGTCTCTATGAACGCAAATCTCGAAGTCATACGGCGTCTCTCCAAGTACAGGAATGTGATGCAGCAAATGAAGCAACTCGGTCTGGTTAAGGTGTTTTCCGATAATCTGGCCGATGCCATTGGCGTATCTTCTTCGCTCGTGCGCAAGGATTTTTCGATGTTCAATCTGACCGGTAACAAACGCGGCGGATATCAGATCGACGACCTGATCAGTAAACTGAACAAGACCCTCGGCAAGGATCAGGAACAGCAGATTATTATCATTGGATGCGGTAAACTGGGGCAGGCCTTAATGAACCACAACGCCTTTACGCGTGTGGGAATACAGGTGGTGGCGGGATTCGATACCGATGTGGAGATTGTTGACCCGGAAGCACCTATTCCGATTCTGCATGCAAAAAAAATGGTGGGCTTCATTGAGGAGCATCAAATCCGGGTGGCTGCTTTGGCCGTTCCGGAGCCGGCAGCGCAGGTTATGGCCGATACGCTGAAAAAAACCAGCGTTAAGGGCGTCATTAACTTTGCTCCGATCCCCATTAAGGGCGATGACGGCTTTATGGTTCATAACATTAACATTGAACTCGAAATCGAAAACCTCTTCTACAACATCCATTTTGCCGAATCCCTCCCTCCGGCGATAAACGATTAATATCGTTTTGGATCCAGGTTGAACCTTTTCATAAAGCCGACTGGAAGTCGGCGGTACATGTATCGCCCGCATCCTGCGGGCTCGACGATGGCTAAGCGCCTCCAGACAACAGGCCGAATGCAATTTGATATTAGTATAAACTGTTGCTGCGTTGAGAGCGGTATACCGAGAAAACGGTGCACAGGTATTGGAAAATAGTAATTTCGTGGTGTAGGTTTCCGTCTTTCGCGAGGATTATCGATGTATTTTGACTATGCCGCCACCACGCCCCCGAACAGCGAGGTGCTTGAAACATTTGAAAAGGTGAACCGGGAATTCTGGGTCAACCCGCATGCGCTTCATCGACCGGGAATACGGGCAGATGCTTTGCTCGAGCAATCGCGCAAACAGGTGCTGGAACTGCTTGGGGCATCGGAGCGCTATCGGTGTGTGTTTACCAGCGGGGCAACCGAAGCAAACAATATGGCCCTCAAAGGAATCGTCCGGTCTGCCCGGCAACGGGGAAATCATATTATTACGAGTGCCGCAGAACATCCGTCTGTGTTGGAGGTCTGTCGCTTTCTGGAACAGGAAGGCTGCGCCTTGACGGTGCTTCCGGTAAACAGCGCCGGCGTGGTTGAGCCTGAAACACTGAAAGTTGCGCTTCGCCCTGACACGGTGCTGGTCTCTCTCATGCATATTAACAACGAGGTCGGGGCGATTAATGATCTTGCCGCGCTGGGAAGTATGGTGAAGAACCACAGCAACGCCGCATTTCATGTGGATGCCGCGCAGTCGGCCGGAAAGTTTCCAATTGATCTGAGTGAGGGGAATATTGATCTGCTGACCTTTTCGTCCCATAAATTTTTCGGCCTCAAAGGGGCCGGCGCTCTGATCATGAAGGACCGCATTGAACTGCCGCCGCTTCTGCATGGCGGGGGACAGGAGTTTGGCTTTCGTTCGGGCACCGCCGACGTTGCGCGGGTGGCCGCATTGGCGAAAGCCCTTCGGCTTTCGCTTGAAGATCATGCTGCCGCCGCAGCCCGGGCGCAGGGCTTCAAGGAACGCATTGCGGCAGCCTTTGCTGAAATCAGTGGGACCGAGCTGAATGGCACACTGGTCGATGCGTCACCTTTTATCCTTAACTGCTCGGTGTCTGGAGTGCGACCGGAAACGTTGCTGCAGGGACTGGCGGAAAAAGAAATTTATATATCCACCGTATCGGCCTGTTCGGCTCGGAAAACGGCAGAAAGCAGTGTCGTGCTGGCGCTCACTCAAAATTATGAGCGGGCCCGGACCAGCATCCGGATCAGCCTGTCGGCGCTCACCACGCAGGAAGAGGTCGAGCATCTTTGCCACACGCTTGGGCCGCTGATTGAGTCCTTGCGGGTTAAATGAAATAAGGAAATTTATGATGCACTACAATTCCATTCTGGTCCGGTTCGGCGAGTTATTCCTTAAAGGAAAAAACAGGCACCGGTTTGTTGATCGGCTCTACACCACGATTCAGCAAAAGCTCTCGGGTTTTCCCGAAGTAAAACATGAATTAAAGTATGACCACGTGCTGGTGACCTTGAATGGTGCCGATGAGCGCGCGGTAATGAAGCAGCTCGATTATGTCTTTGGTATTCATTCCTATGCGTTGGGCATCAGTTGTGAAAGCTCGCTGGAGGCCATTTTTGAAACCGCGCTGCCGGTGGCGCTGGCCGCCTGTAAGGCCGGGAAGACCATTAAGTTTGAAACGCGCCGCGGCTGGAAAAAAATTCCCTTCACGTCGATCGAAATCTCGCAGCAGACGGCTCAGTATGTCGAGGATAACGCACCCGCCGGTTCCATTCATTTCAATGTGGGGAACCCGGATCTGACGATTCATATCCTGATAAAACCCGCGCATACGGTTGTTGTTTCGGAAATTATTCCGGCAAGCGGGGGACTGCCGATCGGATTAAACGGGCGCTCCCTGCTGATGCTCTCCGGCGGGGTTGATTCCCCGGTGGCCGGATATCTCATGATGAAGCGGGGGCTTCAGGTGGAAGGGCTTCATTTTGAGTCGCCTCCTCATACCTCGCCGCGTGCACGCCAGAAGGTTTATGACATTGCCGAGAAACTGGCCCCTTTCCTCCCCAACGGAAAATTCCGGCTGCACGTGGTTCCATTTACGGAACTCCAGAAAGCCATCTTTAAGCACGTGCCCGACAGCTATGGCATGACCATTATGCGGCGCATGATGTACCGTATTTCAGCCGGCGTGGCGGAACATAACGGCATTCAGTTATTATCCAATGGCGAAAGCCTGGGGCAGGTGGCTTCCCAGACCCCAGATAGCATGTCGGCGATCAACGCCGTCACCGAAATGCCGATCATCCGGCCCGTCGCCTGCATGGATAAAGATGAAATCACGATCATCGCCAAAAAGATTGAAACGTTTGATATCTCCATCCGGCCCTTCGAAGACTGTTGTACTGTGTTTGTCCCCAAGCATCCCACCACGGCACCCAAGAAGCGCAAGTGCGAGATGTTCGAAGAAAAATTTGACTGGGAACCGCTGGTTCAGGAATGCATCGGAAAAACGGAAATCATCGACATCCAGGCCGGTCATCCCATTTTACTGGACAGCGACACCACCGACGAAATCTGTTCGCTGCTCTGAACCGGATTCTCTGTGGTAGGGCGTGATCGCCGATCGCGCCGACCGACGGAATGGACTGTCCGCCGTACGTTCGGGATCCTGTCCTCTACTCAGCGCGATCGCCATGTGAGTCACGTTCCACGCGCCAACGTGGTCACGTGAGCGGTCCCTCCCTACCTTTCAAATCGGAGGGGCATTTAATAACTCTGCTTACTCTGTTATCTCTGCGTGAGACCTTATCGTACGCACGGCTCAGGCATAGTAATCTCTCACAGAGGCACGGAGTCACAGAGTTTGGGAACCTAAAATTCTTCGTGACTTTGTGGCTCCGTGAGATTTCATTCATACACACCGGTCAGGGATATTTGTTTCTCACCCATGAGTGTAACGATTGATAATTTGTGAAACAAATAACAACCATTAGGGAGTGGTTCCTGACAGCAGGGATACCGGAGGGGAAATTTAATAACTCTGCTTGCTCTGTTATCTCTGCGTGAGATCCTTGCGTTCGCACCGTTTGCCGAAACAAGCCTTCTGCCCGAATTTTCAAGATCTTTGCATATAGCGTAAACGCTATATAAAACGGGTTAAAAGTGCCATAAAAACAGATAAATATAGTCTATAAGATATAAAAAATCGGCTCGGTTAGTAACGCACATGTTTATTCCAAATATCGCCGCCTTCCAGGCGGCTGCGCGAATCCTGCAGGTAATTGAGCACGATCAGTAAGCAATTTCAGGCGGTACGGCAAATGTACCGCGGGCCTCTGCGGCGTGTTGCCCAAATCAACAAGAACTACACAGACTGATTGAGTCTTGCTGGCC
>CAZAPF010000054.1:0-27232 GCA_964486885.1 uncultured Verrucomicrobiota bacterium | reverse complement strand
CGCAGGTTCCACCTTAAGTTCACCGATCCGTGGTCTAAGATTGGGGGCAGGCGCACTTACACACATTCATCATAGTTGATTTCGGCAAGCAGTTATCTCTGCTACTCGAATTAGTCGCATGACATCTAATGCGTTTCAGCGCAATTCACGAATTAATGCGTGCCGAAGCTAATGCGACCTCGGAAACCAAAATGATATTTTGTAAAGCACCATGAATTTGTTGCGGCATCTTTTACCGATTTTAAAAACTCGCAACCGTTAACCTACCCTACTAGTCAAAACTCTAATTCGGCCACAGTTTGTCTGGTATAATTAAAGTCCTTTCTGTTTATTCTATTAATACATTCAGAACGTAGCCGTGCGGCCTGAGTTTAATACAATCAACTTTTGGAATTAATGAACGCAATTCATACGGAATATTTTACTTACAGTCTGGTAACGCTTGCTCTGAACTGTCTACTTGCTTCAATATTTACATCCCTTCGATTTACGGGTGATGCCGGAGTTTCCCGGCTGATGGAAAAAGAAGGCCGAAACATAAAATTATTAAGATTCTGGCAGTCACGCTGGGATCTGCTCTGCAAGGCGACACGCCTGTTTCTTACACTCACAGCAATTGGAACTTTTATTTTATTTTACTTAGCCTTGCGCGATTGCCGTTTTTGGTTCCTTGCCAGCATACTTTTTTTATTGGCCCTGGTTTACATGCTTATCGCCCGCATTATCCCTCATGTCCTTTCTGAAAGTTATGCCGACCGCATATCACTCGCAGCGCTACCGATGGTTGGTGCGATCACGCTCGGTATGTATATTTTCGTCTGGCCGCTTCAATTTATTGAGGACCGCCTGCTCAGTCATGCAATGTCTACTTCCGATGATGAAGATCGCCCTTCAACCGAAGATGAAATTAAAAGTCTCATCGAAGAAACCGATGAGGAGGAACTCGAAGAGGAAGAAAGGGAAATTATTCGAAGCGTCTTTGAGTTTGGCGAAACGGTAGCCCGGGAAATTATGACTCCGCGCATCGATATCAGTGGAATCAAAGACATGCTCTCCGTACGAGAATCCATTGAGCAGGTAAAGGAATCCCGTCACTCCAGATTCCCTGTCTTTCATGAAAATATTGATGACGTTGTCGGCATGATCCATGTCAAAGATCTCCTGAAACTTGCATCAGATGATGCTGGCGACAGTCCCATAAGCCAGCTGGCAAAGAAAATTGAGTATGTTCCGGAAACCATGCCCCTTAACGATCTGCTGCAGCTCATGAAACGTTCCCGCTCTCAAATGGTTCTGGTTGTCGATGAGTATGGTGGTACGGAAGGCCTGGTAACCATGGAAGATGTAATCGAAGAACTGGTCGGCGAAATAGAGGACGAATATGATCTCAAGGAAAATGAGCTGCACCGCAGGCCGGATGGTACCATCATGGTTCAGGCGCGCATGCCCATCTATGAGCTGAACGAAGAACTGGGTTCCAGGCTTCCCGAAAGTGATGATTATGATTCCCTCGGCGGGTATATATTTTCCGTGCTGGGCCGAATTCCTAAATCCGGAGAGGTGCTGGAGGTGCCGGGATATTCGTTGCGTGTTCATTCTGCGACGCATCGGCATATACAGGTTGTCCAGATGGTGCCATCGAGCAACGTTTAATCCTTAAATACATTAAATCAGGAGTAATACCGTAATGACCTTCATGTCAAAATTCTTAGCCCGTCTTCTGATCCTAAACCTGATATGCTTAAGCGCCGGAGCTGCGGATGATCTCAAAGCATACTATGAGCAGCAGAAAGCTGCATTTGCACCTACCTTTGTCGCCCCGCAGCTCGGTTCCGAGGTAAATATCAAACTTGCCGCCGGCCAACCCCGTTCCGGTATTTTGATGAAACTCACAGCTGATACAATGGCACTGATGACTGATAGCGGAATGGTTTCCTATAAACGCACGGTACTGCATGAATCGTCGCGCGCCCGTTTTTTTGCCGAAGATTATGCTGCAGCCAAGGCATTGGAAAAAACCCGCGAGTACAAACAGCAATTGCACCTCGAAAACATGGCGGAAAATGCGGCAGGAATGCATGAAGGCAGAATCAGTGTATCGGCTAAGTTGGATAAGAAATCCGAAAAGGACGTCGAGGAAGAAGATCGTGAAAATGAAAAATCAGGAAACACAACGACCATAACCACCACAACGCGCACCTATACAGAAATTCAAAACCTCCAAGTAACCATCGCAAACAACACAACTCATCCGGATAATTATACGCTGGAATGGTATTTTTTTGGAAAATCACCCGTAACCGACAGTGTGACAGTTCACGACGAAGGCACCCGCAAGGTTACAGTGGAAGGTCGAAAACGCACACAGGAAAAAGTTGCTTCTGAGCCCTATGTTGTAGAAAAAGTTGCCGTGAATACGACCAGCTCAAACAGCAGTAATAACAGAGATGCCCGGCTCTCTGAATCGGGAAAGGAAAGTGCCGGCTGGCTTGTTATTCTTAAATTCGGAAATGAAACCATGGATATGAAGGCCAGCGCAAAAACCTTCATGAGTGAAGAGTGGTTGAGTAAAGTGCAGTAAAAGGCCGAATACACTCGACCCGGCTCTTATACTCTGGAAAATGCCCCGGTATCCAACCTATTGGATCCAGGGTATTATTATATGGATCAGACAAAAAAAGTAAAACGTGCTGTAAAGGGCAAGCTGCTGCCGTGGTTCGCTGCGAACAAACGAAGCATGCCTTGGCGTAGCAACCGGACCCCCTACCGGGTCTGGATTTCGGAACTGATGCTGCAACAGACCCGTGTGGATCAGGCAACGCCCTACTTTCACCGCTTTATGAAACGGTTTCCATCGCTAAAATCACTGGCAGAGGCTTCGCAGGAAGACGTGCTGAAAATGTGGGAAGGACTGGGGTACTATTCGCGAGCCCGCAATCTACACAAAGCAGCTCAGATAATCAGCACAGATTGGAACGGGCGTTTTCCGAAAACAGCTGAAGACATCCAGAGTCTTCCCGGAATTGGAGGCTACACAACCGCAGCGATCGGGTCGCTTGCATTTGATCTTGATCTGGCCGTACTCGACGGCAACGTAATACGGGTGCTTACCAGATTGTTTGCCTACACAACTGAAAGCCGCTCAACTACCGCCAAGCGCGAGCTCCAACAGTTGGCCGACGAACTTTTAGTTAAGGGTAAAGCGGGCGACTTTAATGAATCCATGATGGAACTGGGCGCAACGGTGTGCCTGCCCCGCAACCCTCAATGCGATTCATGTCCGATGCAGGCAACGTGCCTTGGGCATAAATCCGGGCACCCTACTGATTTTCCCGTTAAATCACCTAAGAAAAAAATTCCACATATCATCGTGGGAGCAGCCGTTGTCGTGAACAGCAAAAATAAAATACTCGTGGCACAACGCCGCGCTGAAGATATGCTGGGGGGACTTTGGGAATTCCCCGGCGGCAAACAGGAATCCGGGGAAACCATTCAGCAATGTATTGCTCGCGAGCTAACGGAAGAATTGGGCATCAACGTGGAAGTCGGCGACTATCTCGTAACGGTAAAGCATGCCTACAGTCATTTCACGATGGAAATGCACACCTATTTTGCAAAAATTAAATCAGGACGCCCCCGACCTATTCAGTGTCAGGATTTTAAATGGCTTGCAACCTCCAGCCTTCGGAAGCTCCCCTACTCCAAGGCAGATCTCGCCATTATCTCCGAATTGGAGAAAAAATGAGAAGCATGCTTCTAATCTTTTTGACGTTGGCTGTGAGCTCAGCTGCAGAACCCTTCGAGTGCATGATTGCTGTAACCCGCCAAGATCCATCCATGGACTGGTGGTATGCAGTGCCGTCGCAATTTACCCCCAAGCTCAGTCAAGCCCACAGCGTACCCAAGGGTGAAATTTTCAGCATCATCCCCCTCTTTAAAAACTATGGCGTAGACCCAGAGGGCTATGCAAAAATCACTTTTGACTTCGAGGTGCTCCGCCCTGATGGTTCCGCAGATGAATCGTTGAAAAACTGTATAGGGTATGAAGGCAAGGCATCGTCCCCCCTTCTGGTTCCTAGCCACGCCGTACTCAATCTATGTTTTGATCCTGAAGATCCATACGGCACCTATACAATCACCATTACCGCACTTGACCATGTATCCGGTGTCACCAATCTGCAAAGCGCTATTGTTCAGCAAAAGAAATTCAGCTTTCAAACGCTGACCGCTGAAGAACGGGATCAACTTTTTTTAACTTATGCGGCAAATCCAGATCCATCCAGGGCCCTGTCTTCATTCCTGCAAACCAACCGGTCATTCTTTAATAGCGACAAGGAGCCCATTTGGTCAGCTATCTGGTTCTATAAAACTATTTTTGAGAATAACGATTACCTGATTCCTCATTTGTTAGATGGCTTTTCGACAGCATCTTTAAAACGACAACAGGACATTATCCTGATTTTGGCATTGATGGAGAAAACCGATCGGCTACCCAGAACCTCCGGAGATCTGAAATCTTTCCTTCGTATGATGAAGTCCGGCCGTATTCCTGATCCATACGCGGAGATCACTTCCGGCAAACAGCTGGATATGTTGTGGGCAGAATTTTTTGCAACAGGAAATATAAGGCCTATTCGTCAGTTGGTGACTGCACTGAACTTAGTGAAATATCAGGGAACGCTGGATCAAATAAAGACCGGTGAGCTGGACTCAGAAAAGCCGGAGATATACCGGGCCGGCACGCTCGAAGCCACCTTTCAGTCTACATTGTGGTCATTGAGGAAGAATTGCAGTCAAACACCGTTGCTATATCACTATTGTGTTGGAATCCTGGATTCCGAAGAGCTTGAAAAACCGGCGCAGTCGTGTCTAGCTATGCTCCTGCAATCGATTAAAGATGAAACCGATAAAAAACAGGAAGAATTGCCATGAAACAGATCATCAATACTGAAAATGCTCCAGCCCCCATCGGCCCATACAACCAGGCGGTAAAAAGCGGTCATTTATTATACACCTCCGGACAGATACCGATCGATCCGGCGACTGGTGCTTTTGTGCCAGGTGGGATTAGAGAACAGTCAATTCAGGTGCTGGAAAATTTAAAAGCAGTTGTCGAAGCAACCGGAAGCACTCTGGATGATGTTATTAAAACAACGGTGTTCCTTGCGGACATGGCTGACTTCCCCGTATTGAATGGAATCTATGCCGAATACTTCGGCGAAGATAATGCGCCGGCACGCTCGACCGTTCAGGTCGCCGGCCTCCCGATGGGTGCCCTGGTTGAAATTGAAGCTGTGGCCAAGGTTTAATGCCGCGCAAAAAAATCATCCAAATATTCATGGGTCTGGTACTCATAGCCGTGCTGGGTATCGGCGGAATAATTCGTTCGGGCTCAATCCAAAATCCCTCTCATTGGGGCGAGACGATGGGAACGGGCTACAGCGTAAAAATTGCAGGGAAGGTAAAACAGACCGACCTTAAGAAACTACATGTGCGCATAGAACATGAACTAACTGAAATCAGCCGGCAAATGTCGACCTGGGATTCCGAAAGTGAAATTTCCAGATTCAATCACGCTGCATCAACCGAGCCCTTTCCCTGCTCGGAATCCTTTGCCGCGGTGATTCGGCGATCTTTGCAGTTGAGTAAATCAACCGGCGGTGCATTTGATCCTACACTTCAACCCCTGCTGAACCTTTGGGGTTTCGGCAGCGAGGCCGAAGGTGAACGAATCCCCACCGATGCAGAACTTACCCTGGTTCGGGATATTACTGGCTGGGAAAAAATAAGCATCGATAACGATGCTAACCTCCGAAAAGCAGAGCCGGAACTATCCCTCGCTCTTGGTGCAATTGCAAAGGGCTATGGAGTTGATGTACTCGCGGAGATCATGAATGAACTGGATTATGAAAACTGGTTTGTTGAGATCGGTGGTGAAGTTGTGGTTAAAGGGCTAAATCCATCCGGTGTTCCGTGGAAGATTGGGATTCAATATCCAACAACCAATCCGATGGACGAGAGCCTGTTGGGCATAGTGCAGATTACCAATGGTGCTGTGGCCACATCAGGAGACTACCGTAATTATATGATAGAAGATGGCATCGTGTATTCACACATTCTTGATCCCCGCACAGGAAAGGCTATCCGCTCTGATACAGCCAGCGTAACGGTTGTTGGGTCAAACTGCATGGATGCGGATGCGATGGCGACAGCTCTTTTTGTTATGGGTCCGGAAGAAGGGTTGACCTTGGTTGAAGAGCTCGCTGATTTGGAGGCCATGTTTATTGTCCGGACAAAGGAAGGAGAATTAAGTGACATATTTAGTTCGGGATTCCGAGCAGCCACTGACTATATTAATAAGCGAAGTGTAACCCCCCTTAAAGAATAGGAAGATCAATGTATAAAATCTATTTACCTGTATTTGTTACGGTACTGGCATTAACCGGATGTGGAAAAGACTCTCAGTCCATGGAAGAACGGGAAGAGCGTTCGCCGCTCGTAAAATCCGGACAAGCTTATATGGAAGAAGGAAAATGGGATGAAGCAGTCACTGCTTTAAAGAAGGCTCTTGAAAAAGATCCTCTGATGGCTCGCCCCCATCTTGATCTGGCACTGATCTACCAGCAATACAAGATTAACTACATTCACGCTATTTATCACTACGACCGCTATATCGAACTTCGCCCGGATGCGGAAAAGGCTAAATTTATTGAGGAACAAAAACTCAAAGTGGCACAGGCATTGGCGAATACCCTGATTAATAACTCTCCGGAAGTAAAAAAAGTGGTTCAGGAAAGAAATCAACTTGTTCAGCAGAACGCTGACCTTAAAAAACAATTATCCGGAGCTCTTAAAGGTGAAAAGACAGTTGTAAAAACAACGGCACCAGTATCGCAGAAGACAGCAACGCAAACTATTCCCAAGACAGCAACCCCAAAAACAAATACAGAATCCAAGCACCAGATTTACCACGTCGCGTCCGGTGATACGCTCACTAAGATTGCCAGTAAATTTTATAATGATTCGGCCCGGTGGGATATAATCCTTGAAGCCAATAAGGATACGCTGGGAAGTCCGCGCGATTTGAAGCCAGGGCAAACGCTCGTCATTCCAGCAGCGCAGATCCAGTAACCAAACCACCTGATCAACCTTTAGACCAACCAACGTCCCTGCATTGTACATGGGCACGATAACAGGTTGATTGGCGCACGGTGAGGGTTTATTTCACAGAGCCCCTTTTCACAGGTTAAAAACCGACGTTTATTATACGGCAACAGGGCTTGCATCCAGTAATCCGCTACGTTATCTACAGAGACTATTTCACGAACAAAATTAAAGGATTTTAAAAAAATGACGCATTTTAAGGATAAAATTTCTGCAGAATCGCTGACTAAGCGGGCTCTTTTCCACCTTAAATACAGCCGTGGCAAAGATCTCCGTGCAGCTACAACATTTGATAAGATGATGTGCTTTTCGCACGCCGTCCGTGATATGGCGGTAGACGGATTCATAGCAACCCAGCGCCAGTACCTGGATCAGGATGTTCGCCGCGTAAACTATCTTTCGATGGAATACCTTATCGGTAAAATGCTTGAAAATAATGTCTACGCACTAGGCATTGAGAAAATGGCTGCCGAGGCACTCAAGCCACTTGATATTACCGTGAATGAAGTACTCGCCCTCGATGTCGAGGCCGGTCTGGGAAACGGAGGGCTTGGTCGGCTGGCGGCCTGCTACCTTGATTCCCTCGCAACGATGGAACTTCCTGCTTTCGGATATGGCATTCGTTATGAACATGGTATTTTCCGTCAGGAATTCGATAACGGCTGGCAACGTGAGCGTCCAGATGAATGGTTGGCCCGAGGTTATCCATGGGAATTGATCCGTCCTGAATACGCCCTCCCCGTTTGCGTTTACGGTCGCGTAAAGAAAAACTTCAAGCCAGGAAAAGGTGCGGAGGATGTCTGGGAAGACTATCAGGTATTCGAGGCAGTTCCCTATGATGTGCCCGTTATCGGCTACCATGTTAACACCGTGAATATGCTGCGTCTCTGGAAGTCGCAGCCTGCCGAAGGCTTCCGCCTAGACGTGTTCAACCAAGGTGATTATGTCCGTGCGGTCGAAGAAAAGAACTGGGCGGAAAATGTTTCCAAAGTTCTGTACCCTTCAGACTACACCTATGCCGGCAAGGAACTTCGCCTGATTCAGGAATATTTCCTGGCTTCCTGCTCCATCCGCGACATCATCCGCCGCTACAAGAAAAACCACAAAACATTTAATAAATTTGCGGAAAAGAATGTCGTTCAGTTGAATGACACCCACCCCACCCTCGCCATTGTCGAGTTGATGCGTGTGCTGCATGACGAAGAGCGGATCCCATGGGACAAGGCCTGGGACATTACCGTCAACACGTTCTGCTATACCAACCATACATTGCTGGCGGAAGCACTTGAAAAGTGGACGGTAGACCTGCTGCAACGTGTTCTGCCGCGCCATATGCAGATTATTTATGAAATCAACCACCGCTTCCTGCAACAGGTGGAAATCTCCTGCCCGGGTGACGGTGATCTGATGCGCAAGGTGTCGATTATTGAAGAAGGTCCGCACCAGCAGGTGCGAATGGCCAATCTCTGTGTAGTGGGCAGCAACAAAGTCAATGGAGTTTCCGCCCTGCACTCTGACCTGCTCCGCACGGAAACCATGCCTGAGTTTGACAAGGTGTATCCCGGTAAGTTTACCAATGTGACCAACGGCATCACCCATCGCCGCTGGCTGCTCAAGGCAAACCCGGCCCTGACGGATCTGGTTTCCGAAAAAATCGGGGAAGACTGGAAGAAGAATCTTTCGCTGATTAAAGCGTTCGAAGATTCCGCCAAGAGCAGAACCATCCAGAAACAGTTCATGGACATCAAGCGCGAGAATAAAGTCGAGCTATGCAAAACGATCAAAGACCTGACCGGTTACCACGTCAGTCCTGACTCCATGTTCGATGTGCAGATCAAACGTCTGCACATGTATAAGCGCCAGTTGCTGAAGGCGATGCATATCATCCACCTGTACAACAAGATTAAGGAAAACCCGAAGGCCAAAGTTCAGCCGAGAACCTTCATCTTTGCCGCCAAGGCCGCTCCGGCATATCTGATTGCAAAATCGGTTATCAAGTTGATCAACACCATGGCGGAGACCATCAATAATGATGTGGATGTGGCTGGCCGACTCAAGGTAATCTTCCTGCCGGATTATAATGTCTCTCTGGCTGAAAAGATTATTCCGGCAGCCGATGTTTCCGAGCAGATTTCCACCGCAGGCCTTGAAGCTTCCGGTACGGGTAACATGAAACTTTCTCTTAACGGTGCGCTGACAATCGGCACACTTGACGGAGCTAACGTCGAAATTGCACAGCACGTGGGTGATGAAAATATCTTCATCTTCGGGAATCGCACCGAGGATCTGGCCGAACTCCGTAAAAAGGGATATAACCCTTGGTCGATCATGGACAAGTCGGAAGATCTTCAGAAAGTGCTCGAAGCCATTCGGGACAACATTTTCGATCCGTCTCAGCCGGACATGTTCAAGGATCTATATAATGAAGTTACCGAACATGGGGACTTCTATTTCTACCTCGCAGACTACGAAGACTACATCAAAACCAACGCGAAGATGGATGTGCTGTACGGCAAGCCCTCCAAATGGGCTGAGATGGCAATCCTCAATGTAGCGCGCATGGGCTGGTTCTCCTCCGACCGTTCGATTCAGGATTATAGTGATGACATCTGGCATCTGGAACAGACTCCGGTCGACATGACGGAAGATATTCTATAGTTGCATCATCCAACTCGTGAAATTGAATAGCGTGTCATCCCATTCGGGAGGCACGCTATTTAGTTATGACCATGTTGTAAACGGATGTTTAGCAAGGCAGGCATTGTAATATCTCTTGTCATCAGACACCTCCAGCCCGACCCAGCTTGGCAGTTCTATTGGTTGGTCTTCCGTATCAAGTTCAACCTCTGCCAAAACCAGCCCATCATTGGAACCCTCAAATACGTCTATCTCCCAGATCATGCCTTGATGGCGAACAAGGGCGCGTGTTTTTTGAACGACGTCACCACAAAGCTCCAGCAAATCCTGGGCATCCGAAACCGGTATTTCGTATTCAAACTCTGCGCGAGTTAATCCTGTGGTAACACCTTTTACAGTCAGATATGCCTGATCACCTATAATACGAACCCGCACGGTTTTTTCTTTGTCGGCAGAAAGATATCCCTGATAACAGGATACGGGGGGGTCAGCAAACTCTTTCCATAAATCATCTTTGACCAGAAACTTCCGTTCAATTTCGATGCCCATTTGCAGTCTCGCAGGTTGGATTTAATCAAATACCGGAGTAAGCCGGGTGCTGTCCGGAATCATTTCTTCTTTAAGCATATCGAATAGTCGATGTGCTATGGGTCCCGGCTTTCCATTGCCTACCGGATTACCTTCAAACGTTACAGCCGGAGTTATATTCGGAGTAGTGCCATAGATATGCACCTCAGCAGCAGAGCGGACTGCGCCCAGGTTGATCGGACGAAATTCCGCATTGGTCAGCGCCCGTTCCTTGACCAATTCTTTTGCAAATTCCATTGCACGCTTAGCCGTAGTTCCCGCAAGAACCCGTTCTGCAGGGGGCATAAACAGTTCCTTGCCCCGAGTCACAATACCGATATTTTCAGTCGCCCCCTCACCTATAAACCGATTTTCATCGAGGGATATAGTAAAATCAACGCCCATATCAACGGCTTCCTTTTTCATGAGTACATTAGGAAGATAGTTGCAGGTTTTAACCTGGGCAAAGAATCCCGATTTAATCGGGATTTTACTCATTGCAATACTGACCCCGTCAGGTAATTGATCAATGTTGGCCTGCGGCTGCTCGTAGATCACAATATAGAATTCCGGTTTTTCGCAAGCATACGGATTAATTCCCATTGTACCCTGCCCGCGTGATACAAGTAATCGGACCAGGGCATCACGATGGCCGCCTGCCAAAACCGTCTGAATTGTTATTGAGGCCAAATCCTTGAGTGTTACGGGAAGCTCAATACCCAGCGTGGCACACGAACGCTCCAGACGAGCAAGATGGTCATCCAGATTATACAGGCTTCCATCCACGCATTTAAACGATTCGAAAACGCCGTCTCCGCGATGTACCATATGGTCGTCCACCGGAACAGCCATGACTGATGGATCAGTTACAATACAATCAACGACAGATGAATACATCGCGTAGAGGTTTTTGTCTTTTTGAGGCAGTCGTTTAAGCCAATCCTCTTTCCCGATTACCTGTTTTTTTAGACTATCTGCCATTTTCTGTTTCCTTCCTCAGAATCGGTAAAACTATCCCTTAATTTCAGAGCGATTGGAATTTATTTCTAGGATGACAAATGAGACATTCTCTCTCGTTGTTTCAAAACTAACAAAGAGGGCTGTTATGAAGGATTTACTTAAGAAACGTGTTCTTGTTACAGGTGGTGCCGGTTTTCTGGGCTCTTATCTATGTGAACGCCTGCTGAAAGAAGGTTGCGATGTAATTTGCATGGATAATTTTTTTACCGGGCGGAAGGCCAATATTGCCCACTTGATGGACAATCCCTATTTTGAGCTCATGCGCCACGACGTCACTTTCCCCTTTTATGTGGAAGTGGATGAAATCTACAATCTGGCCTGCCCCGCATCTCCTGTCCATTATCAGTTTGACCCGGTTCAGACCACTAAAACCAGCGTACACGGTGCGATCAATGTTCTTGGACTGGCCAAGCGGGTTAAAGCCAAGGTTTTTCAGGCGTCAACATCCGAGGTTTATGGTGACCCCTCCATCCACCCTCAACCGGAATCGTATTGGGGTAATGTCAATCCCATCGGCATTCGTTCCTGCTATGATGAAGGTAAGCGCTGCGCGGAAACCCTATTCTTCGATTACTGGCGTCAGCACGATCTGCGCATTAAAGTGGTTCGTATTTTCAACACCTACGGTCCACGAATGCATCCGCAGGATGGCCGCGTAGTATCCAATTTTATCATGCAGGCACTGCGGGGTGAAGATATCACCATTTATGGCGACGGAAAACAGACTCGCTCCTTCTGTTATGTGTCTGATTTGATCGAAGGCTGGATTCGCCTGATGGCCACCGACGATGATGTTACCGGACCAATCAATATTGGAAATCCGGGCGAGTTTACCATGATCGAACTGGCTGAAAATGTAATTGATCTTACCGGATCCACCTCCAAATTAATCTTTGAAGACCTTCCTGCGGATGACCCGAAACAACGTAAACCGGATATTACCCTGGCAAAAGAAAAGCTTGGATGGGAACCCACAGTACCGTTACGTGACGGGCTTGCAAAAACCATTGAATATTTTGATGGCCTGCTGAAACAGGGCGATTAGAGCAATATATGGTAATGCATAATTTGTAAGTTACGGATTACGAATTATGCATTGTCTTTACATGCTCAGGCGTTTGAAGATCATTTCCGGTATCAGCTTGATCACCAGCATGACCCAGCGCCACATCCAAAGTGTATAAATGGTATTGCGCTCCTTTTCCAGTCCCTTGAAAACGGCAGTAGCCACTTGTTCAGGTTCAGCGGTCAGGGCTCCGGGAAGTTCCATATTTTCGGTCATTTTAGTCCGGCAAAACCCGGGCTTCACCGTCATCACATGTACGCCGCTTTTAGTCAGGCGGTTTCGCAGTCCGGAAAGATACGCAGTAAATCCCGCTTTAGCACTACCATAGATATAGTTACTCTGCCGCCCGCGGTCCCCCGCCACCGAACTGATTCCGGCAATGGCGCCGGAACCTCTCTTTTCAAAATCGTCGGCTACAATATTTAAAATAGAAACTGCACCGGTAAAGTTAACATCAACCGTTCGACGAACCTCATCCAGATCCGTACGGGCTTCGTCCTGATCACCCATATAGCCAAAGACGGTAATTACAGCATCAGGTTTGGTCTTAAGCGCATCATAAAAGTTTCGATGACTGGAAAAATCAGTCGCATCAAACAATAACGTTTGAACTTCTGCATTCGAGCGCACGCGCAGATCACTTGCAATTGGATCCAGTAATTCCATATTACGGGCAGCCAGTATAAGGCCCCACCCTTCCTGTGCATACTTCTTTGCAATAGCCTGTGCCTGATCGGATGTGGCACCCAGGATTAAGACGTTTTTCATGATGTAAGCCCAATTCGTTTAGATTGCAGCGAGGAAAATTTGGTGTTGCCATCATTTAGCATGGCAATCGCCTGACGAAAGTCACCGGCATTTGGATAGGTTTTTTCAAACATGGCCGCATCCATTCGGGAATCTTTCGCCAGATAGAGCCTCCCGCCATAATCGGCGACCATAGCATCGAGCTCTTTGAACAGCTCCATGGCTTTAAAGGATATCGGGAAATCCAATGCCAATGTGTAGCCCGCCATCGGGAACGACATAAAACTCTCCTGCTCGCCAAACAGTTTCAGCACGGCAAGAAACGAACCCAGGCCACTGTCTGTAATGCGTTTAAGTATCTTGCGCATTCCTTCCCTGCCCGCAGAGCGAGGAATAACAAACTGGTATTGGGTGAATCCGCGTTTTCCATAAATTCGGTTCCAGTTAGCAATGGCATCGAGTGGATAGAAAAAGCTGTTATAACTTACCAGATCCTGATGAGTGCCGGGCCTGCATTTATTATAGTACGCAAAATTGAATGCCTGCATGGTCAGTTTATTCAATGCAAAGTTGGGAAAGCGAAACGGCACATCCAGTTCAATTCCTTTTTTCAGTTTGAGCGGAGCTTTCCTATGCGCCGGATCAACAAGCTCACCGGTTGCCGCATGCTCTCCTCGCATCATGATGCTACGCCCCATCGAATCACCTTTTGCAAGGCAGTCGATCCATGCAACAGAATAGGTCCAGTCATTCGATGCTTCGAATGAATCCATAATTTCATCGAGATTGGCAGCGCGGACGGTCTCTTCCCGGATATAGGCTGTTTCGATCTTTTTAAGACGGAAGGTGGCATTCAGAATAATTCCGGTCAGGCCCATTCCTCCAACCGTTATTTTATAGAAGTCGGCATTTTCGGTTGGAGAACATGTAAAAACAGAACCATCATTGCGCATGACATCCATCGACAAAATATGGTTGCCGAATGATCCCTCAAGATGATGGTTTTTCCCATGAATATCCGCTGCAATGGCTCCGCCCACCGTCACAAATTTAGTTCCGGGAGTGACGGGAAGAAACCAGCCGCGATTTACAAAAACATCCAGAATTTCGGATAAAAGAACACCTGCCTGGCAACACAGTTCACCGGTCGCTTCATCAAACGATAGAAACTTATTAAAGCGGCGGGTTAACAGCATCCGGTCCTGAAGAGATGCATCTCCGTACGACCGGCCATTTCCAAAAGCAATTACCTCCCCCGGCATTTCGAGCTTTTTACGAAGCTGTCCGGTTGTGTCAAAGCCGGATACATCGGCTTCAATAACGGGATAGTTACCCCAATCTGAAATCTTACGCATGAATACCTCGTTTGCGGCTTGTTCAATTGATCTACAAAATATACATATTTTCACATGAGTGCAGTAGAAATCATTTGCCGGAATTGCGGAGCGGAAACCCTGTTGAACCGGGAAGCTGTCTATGACGGTTTCATTAAGTCGGGTGAAAGGCTTTCGTGTTCGGGCTGCGGGTTTGAATATGCAACCGAATCTGAAGTCCCTTACAAGGTAAAAGCAGATGGCCCGCAAATCTTTACTGAGTCAGACCGCTCAGCCAAAGTTGAAGTTTTTGATGACGGTGAAGCCGGTAACTTATGCCGTTACTGTGCAAACTATATCATAAATCCGTTTACCCAATTTTGCTCGCTGCATAAGAAAGAAGTGCAGGCGACGGATTCCTGTGGTCAGTTTAAACAAGCGCAGGACCAGGAAGATAAAGACAGTCCGATTTAGCTGTCCGGCTTATCCAGCGTTTGAAAATCTTCATCTTCCAGCTCAACCTTTTCGATTTTAGTGAACCGGCTGGTAATTTTTTTGGCAGAAACCTGCACATCCCCAACATCCTTGTTGGCTTGGCCAATATGCGTCGCCAGCTTATCCATCCGTTGCTGAAACCGGTCAAAATCCTTCGATAGTGCAACAAGATGCTCTTGAATAATGTGTACCTGCTTTCTTGTGGCCGCATCTTTAAGTACCGCCCTCGACGTGGTAAGGACTGCCATCATGGTTGTGGGAGATGCCAGCCAGACCCTGGCCCGCTGCGCTTCTTCTACCAACTCGGGATAGTGCCCGTGAATCTCGGCAAAGATCGCCTCAGCTGGGATAAACATAACGGCTCCGTCCGAAGTCTGTCCGGGAATGATATATTTCGAGGAAATATCTTTGATGTGTTTTTTGATATCCTGCCGAAACTGCTGCTCTGCAGCTTTCCGGTCTGCATCTCCAAGTTCAAAATCCACCATACGCTGATAGCTTTCCAGCGGAAACTTGGAGTCAATGCACAATGTTCCGGTCGGCTCGGGAAGGAAGAGCACACAATCGGCCCGGACCCCGTTTTCGAATGTATGCTGAAGTGAAAAACTGTTTTCAGGCATGATGTTGGAGATCAATGCATTCAACTGCACTTCTCCGAAGGCTCCGCGGGAACGCTTGTCAGATAATACTTCCTGAAGCGAAACGACGTTGCCGGACAGTTCAGCAATTTTTTCCTGCGCCTTGTCGATCTCCACAAGCCGCTTCAGGACGTCTTCGAAGACCTTGCTGGTTTTCTCGAAGCCTTTGTCCAGCCGCTCCTCAACCTTGCCGCTGATTTCCCCTAATCGTTTTTCATTGGTATCAATCAGTTCTTTAACACGCTCTCCAAGTTGTCTCGAATTCTTTTCCAGAGATTCGTCAACTTTTACCCGAACCGTTTCAACATCGTTGCGAAGTTCCTTTTCCAGGCCTCTGAAAATATCTTCGAGTTTTTGTATACGTGATTCACCCTGCTCCATCTGTGCACCGGCCTGCCGGCTAAATTCATCCAACCGGGTGTTTACCTTGGTATTACCGGTCAACTGAAGCATCACGATGACGCTCAGAATTAAAAGAATCGCAATAAGTAAAAACGTCGTCAGCATCAATTTCTCCACTATTTAGAGCATAACTATGCCGAAAGTTACAATCCATGGAAAGCGTTGAAACAACCCGCCCGCATTTAGGCTGGATTTCCCGTTTTAGGTGATGCTAGCTTGCGTCATTCAGGGAGGCGGTCTTTGACCGATTGAATATGCAGTTTTCTATTAGTGACAGTATGATCAGTGATTTTTTCAGCGGGATTTTTTCCATTCTCGCATTAATTGCCGTTGGCGGTATATTATCGCTTGTTCTAGGCGGAATGGCGAAACGGTTTCCATTTTGCCGGCTGGCGCTTATTCTAGCTCTGGCTCCGCTTAGTTTAATTGAATTTCTGGACCGGAATGGCAGTTCAACTCTTTACCTCTACGCAATGATTGTAATCCTGTTGGGAATTACCATTGATGGCATTGCCTACCTGCTGGAACCCAAGCAGCATATCAAAAGAGCAACCGCTGATACTGAAGCTGAAGAGGTTGTAGAAGATTTGGCAGAAGCTGATCCCAGCGTAATCGTCTGGGAAAAGGCCGAGTAAATAGACTTACTTCGATTTTCGCTTATGGAAGTGCGGCGAATCTCCACGCTCATTGAAACCAACGGTTTCACCGATCCCCATTATTCTCCCACTCAGACACCCCCGGCACATCGATGAATTTTCATCGGTACATGGTTTGTCATCATACAGCTGATACTTCGGTCTATAGTCGGTTTCCGTCACATTCGGCATAATGACATTTGCACCACAACGCAATCCCTGTTCACGACCCGTATATTCCAATGCCTGCAAAGCCGTCGCGGCCGCAATGTTGACATCTTTCAGCACAATACGGGTCACAGCGATCATTTTCAGGCCAAGCGTGAGAGCATCTTTTTTCTGTTCATCCGTATAGGATTCCACCTCTTTGCCCATAGGTGTATCGGAATGCGGGATATAAGGTCCCATACCCACCATATCGATATCGATTTCCTTGAGGAACAGAATATCTTTTGCCAGATCTTCCATCGTTTGTCCCGGTAACCCCATCATCACACCGGTCCCAACCTGATATCCCGTACGTCGCAGTGATGCCAAACATTCTTTGCGAACTTCCAGCTTATGGTCCGCAGGGTGAAATCTGGCATAAAGCGTCGGATTGGTTGTTTCAATCCTCAGCAGATACCGATGTGCCCCTGCAGTTTTCCAGCGGGTATAGGTTTCTTCAGTCTGTTCACCCAGCGAGAGCGTAATGCCCATTTCCCCTTTTGTCGCATCCGCAATCCGTTTTACTACGCGTTCAATCATGGAAATATAGGTTTCATCCTGCCGTTCACCAGACTGGATAACGCAGGAGCCATAGTCCGCTTCGTACGCCCACAACGCTTCCTTAAAGATTTCTTCTTCATCCATCTCGAAACGCTCAACCTGTTCATTACTGCGCCGGATGCCGCAATAATAGCAGTCTTTTATACACAGATTACTGCATTCGATGATTCCCCGGAAATAGGCAACAAGGCCGACATACTGCTCTTTTATGAAATACGCAACGTCATAAAGCGCCTGCAGCTCGTCTTTGTCTGTAATCGACAGCAATGCCACCAGCTCCTCAACCGAGAGCTGTTCGCCAGCCTTTGCCTTCTTTAAAATTTCATTCGTCATATCAGTCCAATCCGTTCGGTTAAAAATAGAGATCCCGTTTCCCGGCACGCACCTGTTCCATGCGTTCTTTAAGTTCATCTTTAGCTTTGCTTTCAGGCATCGCTTCCAGCTCACGGTTAATCTGGTTCAGACCGGCCTCCAGTGTTTCTCCCGAAGCATAATCATTTAAATATTCAAGGAATGTCAGTACGGCATTAGGTGTGCAAAAGCGTTTTACAAAACCGGGAATGGCAAATTCCATAAAGTGTTCACCCGTACGACCCTTTCGATAACAGCCGGTGCAGAACGATGGAATAAACCCGGCATCGCACAGTTCCCGCACCACATCATCCAGACTGCGGTTATCCCCCAGAAGAAACTGACTTTTCTTAAAGGCTTCCGGATCCTCTTCAGAATACGATCCCACCCCGATACTTGAGCCGCCGTCAATCTGGCTTACTCCGAATGACAGCATTTCATTACGCAACTCGGTCGACTCCCTGCAGGTGAGAATCAACCCGGTATACGGAACGGCCAGACGAAGGATCGCAACCAATCGCTTGAAATCAAAATCCGAAACCTCATACTTTTCAGTAATCTTGTCAATGTCCGTTCCTACAGCAGGCTCAAGACGCGGAAATGAAATCGTATGCGGCCCAACATTATATTTTTTTTCCAGATGGATGGTGTGATACAGCAATGCCATCGTTTCAAATTTCCAATCATACAGACCGAGCAAAGCTCCTATACCCAAATCATCAATTCCCGCATCCATAGCCCGATCGAGTCCATGGAGCCTCCAAAGATAATTTGATTTCGGGCCGGCTGCATGCACCCTCTCGTAGGTTTCCCGATGATAGGTCTCCTGAAAAATCTGATACGTTCCTATGCCTGCGTCCTTAACCAACTTGAATCCTTCAACATCAAGCGGAGCAGCATTTATATTGACCCGGCGGATTTCACCCGGCCCCTTTTTAACCTTATAAACATCCTGCACCGTATCATGAATATATTGTGCATCGTATTTAGGATGTTCGCCATAAACCATAATTAGCCGTTTATGACCCAGCTCCTCTAACGCTTCCACTTCAGCAACCAATTCATCACTGAGAAGCGTCTTACGGTGAACTTCGGTATTATCAGCACGAAAGCCGCAATATTCACATTTATTAACGCATTCATTCCCTACATAAAGCGGAGCAAACAATACGATACGGTTTCCGTAGATACGGCGCTTTAATTCGCGGGCCCCTTCAAATATCTCTTCCGCCATTTCCGGGGATTCAGCATTGATTAGGGTGGCCACTTCTTCGGGCTCCAGCCGATTCTTATCCAACGATCGCTGGATAATTTCATGCACCCGTTCTTCACTCGGATTCTTTGTTTTTTCCAGCCACTGGAAAATGTCGTCTTCCGGGATAAAGCTGGCCAGTCCGTCAGTATCCACTTTGGGTAATCCACGTTTCATATTAATTCCTTTTCATACGCATCCAGTGCAGAAGGGAATGGTGACAGCACCCTCTTCAGCACACCCTGCGTCTGGGAAATGCAAAGACCATAGTTTGTAATCGGAACACCGGCTGCTTCACATTTTTCAATTCGGGATAGAACCTCACGTCGGTTCTGCATGCAGCCCCCGCACTGAACGGCCAACTTGTATTCAGATAGATTTTCTGGAAAATCCCGACCGGAATAAACGTCGATCTGCACGTCGACACCGACATACTGCCGCAGCCAGCGCGGGATTTTAACGCGGCCGATATCGTCTTCTAAAGCATGATGGCTGCACGACTCCGCAATCAATACCTTGTCGCCGGGCTCAAGCTTGTCAATAGCCGCTGCCCCCATCGCAAATTTGCGCAAGTCCCCTTTCAGCCTCGCAAACAGAATGGAAAACGTAGTGCATGGAATCTCCGGTGGCGTATCAGCCACCATTTTCAGCACCATCTGCGAATCACAGATCGCTACATCCGGTTTTTGCCGCAGCATATTCAACATGTGTGCATACTCACGTTCTTTACACACCAGCGTTGCGGCATCGTTATCGAGCGCATCGCGGATCGTCGAAACCTGCGGAAGAATCAGTCGACCTTTCGGCGCCTGCAAGTCGATCGGTACAATCAGCATCGCTAGACCGCCCGGTTTGACCAGGTCGCCCATCAACGGAGGCGGAGTAATAAATTCGTCGGGACATATGCGAAGCAATTCAGCTTTAAGTTCTGACAGTATTTTGTCGCGTAAATTTATATCGATCGAATTGCAGGACAGATAGGACGGATTCGAACAGCCATTCAGATCGGCTTTATTAGCAATCCTGATGAGCGGAATATTCTTTTTATCCGCTCTCTCTTCAACCGCTTTTTCAAATTCAGTGACCTGATCACCTTCATGCAAAAGAAGAATTACATCGGCGCGATCAAACACCTTTTCTGTTCGGCCAACTCGTTTTTCGCCCAGTGATGTTGTGTCATCCAGTCCCGCAGTGTCCAGAAAGACTACAGGACCAATCGGCAACAGTTCCATGGGTTTTTCTACTACATCGGTGGTGGTCCCCGCCTGCTCAGAAACAATCGATACATCCTGTCCCGCAATCAGATTCAGAAAACTGGACTTACCCACATTGGTTCGTCCGAACAATGCGATATGGAGTCTTAAACTTTTTGGCGTCTTTTGCATCAGCGGTACCCCAGTGCCATCAGATTCTGCGGTGAAAGTGTTTTTTCGACCAGCTCTTCTCCTAGTTTGCCGACCAGATAAGCTCTAAAGTTCTGACTGCGTTCCGCCCCGCACTGTTCATTGAAGCTTTTAACCAGCGCTGTCGCTTCGTCATATCCAATGACGGGTAGGAACGCGGTAATCAGTTCAACGGATGAATTAAACAGGCGGATACATTCAGCTTCATTGGCTTCAATTCCCTTTCCATGTTTCGAAAGCATTTCGCAGGCTGACGAAAGCAATTCCATCGATTCCAGCAATGCGGAAGCCAGCAACGGCATAAATTCGTTGATTTGCAGAGAACCACGTGAGGCGCATTCGGTGATGATGAAGTCATTGGCCTGCACCTTGATTCCAATCTGCATCACACTTTCAAGGATAACCGGATTTACTTTGCCCGGCATAATAGACGAACCCGCCTGCACTGCCGGAAGTATTATTTTTCGATTCATATGAAGCAGTCTCAAATCCCCGCATATTTTAAGCAGGTTGGCTGCCGCTGCCTTCATGATACCTGATACTTCAACGAATGCATCGGCATTGGCAGTCTGGTCCACCAGGTTTTCTCCCCGGCTCAATCCAAGACCGGTAATTTCGCGAAGTTTTTCGCTGACGAGAAAGATATAGCTGCGAGGAGCGGTTAATCCCGTACCGACCGCCGTGCCACCAAGATTGATTACCCGAAGACGTTCCTCGCATTTAAACGTGCGCCAACGGTCGCGTGCAAAGGCTTCTGCGAAAGCCCCGAACTCCGCTCCCAGCGTTAGCGGAACCGCCTCAATCATTTCCGTTTTTCCGATAGTCGGTATATGCGCAAACTTTTTTTCCAATCGTTGGAATTCGCCCTGCAGTGTTTCAATTTTTTCCGCAAGCTCACGAAGCCCGTAAATCGCCGCAATCTTCACGGCTGTTGGATATACATCATTAGTAGATTGATGCAGGTTTACATCCTGTATCGGATGAACAGATGTCCCGGCCTTATTCGCAATGATTTCATTGATGTACATATTGGAGGATGTTCCGGCACCGCCCTGCAAGGCGGGCAAAGGACATGCCGGACCTGCTTCAACCTGTTCGCAGGCATAAATGATGGCATCTGCTTTTGATGCTTCGAGCATTCCGATCTCTTTATTGGCCAAAGCACAGGCTTTTTTAACCTGGGCCAATGCAGCAATCAAAAGCGGTGATACAGGGGTTCCGGCCATAGGAAAATTTTCCAATGCTCGTTCCGTATGGATTCCCCATGATGTATCCGCAGGGATTTCCTTTTCGCCTAACAAATCATGTTCTTTTCTTGTGCTCATCGTTGATCGAAGCCTACGCAGTTAATTCAATCGGTTCCTTGACCGGAATCAAGAGTGCTGCACTTTGCTCAGCATGGATTTAACGGATACGCCGGCAATGCGTCCGAGTTTTCCGGTGAGCGAACCCAGTTGATCGGTCGAAGCATCTATTACCAGCGTAATGGCTGAACAGTTCCGTTCCGGACAGGGAACACCGGTGCGTGCGAGAATAATATCGCCGAAGTCAGATAATAACGTATTCACACTTGCCGCATTTAACTCGCGGTCTTCAATAATAAGGCCGACAAAGCCCAGTCGCTTTTCCATGGTCTCCTCCGTTCCGTTGTTTACGAAACCTTCAGAATGAATTTTAGATCCCTTGCAATCCGCCACAGCCGATCGCTCAGGTAAATTCAAGCGTACTTAAAGGTGTATTGATAACAAGGGTTAAGTCGCTGTTAGAAATATATATATTTCGTATAAATAAAAGAAAACCGACACTGGAACAGTGCCGGTTCGAGCTGCTAAACGAATATGGATTTAGTAAAAACGTTTAGGTTGGGTTGGAAAACACCGCTCGCCTGTTTCCGGATCAAACGTTCTTCCAACCGGAAGTTTGGCTAGGGTCTCAGCAATTTGGAACCAGTCTTCACGCGTGGCTTTAGAGGCAATGATCTTGCCGCGTTCATCCTTAACAATCATCATGTAGCCCTTATACGTCTCACCACAACGCTGACCATTCGAGATATATGCAACTACCCCGATTTCGTCGGTAGCTACTGTAAATGTACTGCCACTGCCGTCAGGCAGTGTAAAAGACTCTTTATGGTAACTGTATAGGATATTTTTGTCGCCGTTATTTTCTTCACCAATTGTAAAAAACTCCAGCGTAAGTGGATGATTATATACTTTTCCTGATACCTGCTTCACTTTTGCGGCGAATGTATAGATGTCTTTACTCGGAATATCTCCACCACCGTTATACGAACCTAAATAGGTTTGTTGTCTTGCTGATTTCCCTAAGTCAAGATTCAGTTTGGGCGGTTGCTGAAGTTCAATATACCGCAAATCGTCATCGTTAAATTCGGCTTGTGGAATCTTTTTAATCTTACCCTTTAGGCTTTTCAGTGATATCTGATTTCCTGTAACCGCTATAAATTCGGCTTCCAGTGTTTTTCCGTTCTTAAAATTCCAAGCTCTCATTTCACCGAAAGAGCTAACAATTATCAGATAAAGAGTAACGAATATAAAAAAAGTTTTAAACATAATAGCATCTCTTAAAAGTCGCGAAATACTGGGCCGTTGGTCAACACACATTCACCTTCAGGTAAAAGCTTGTAGATTTCATCCAGCATATCCAGAGAAAACTCCTCTGTCTTGAAGGCAGGCAACAATGGACCGCCCTGGCTAGACGTCTCGTATTCCACGCCTTCCACTTCTACCAGAAGACAGATTCCCATTTGACCACCGGTATATTCGCCGAATATAACTTTCATGTCCTTAGGTTCGCCGGCTTTAAGGTCAATCCAATCTCCAACCTTCAGATCCTGATTACCTACATAATACTTATCAGACTGTCCGGTGTCCGAAGTAGTCCAGTGGGTAATAAATTCCAGTCGGCCATCCCAACCGTTAACGAGAACGGTTTCACCATCAACGTCGACGGAGCAGTAGGCATCGCCGGTACCCCAGAAGCGGAAACGAATGTCATCTTTGTAAACCAGTTTCCCTTCATACTTTACCAAAAAGAAAAAAGGGTTCGTTTCCGGTGAACCATATACTTCAGGAGCCAGAGGGGATATAATCGGCGGGATCATGAAGTGTGTTGTATAGAGCTTATTCGGAGCCCGGTAATAACGGGACAGAAGGGACTCTTTCATGTTTTCACGAGCCAGCTTTCCTATGAGTGTCATATATGGGTCTTGAGACATGGTGATCGTTCCACCCCGTCGGTCACGGTTAAGATCATAGAATTTTCCTTCAAAGTCATTACCAATGGATTGCCCGCCACCGAATACGCTGACCTCGGTCAGATCCGGCATAATTTCAAAACCGCCAATGCCACCAACAATACCGTCGGTCATTCCGGACATTTCCGGCAACTGGATATCAGGCATGCTGGCCCGCTTCACTTTGGTAACAATACGGGTAGTCGCCTTGGGCTTGGCAGATTTTTTGACCTTAACCTTAGGTTTTTTAAGCTTCATTTTCGGGCGTTCAACCGGCTTGGGAGGAACAAATTTTTTCTCTTCTTTCTGCACAACCGTGAATACTACAAACATGCCGGCCAGCAGGAACGCAGCGGCGTGAACCATTAAACTGATTACAAATCCACTGGGTGCACCTTTAACCACACCCTTGCCATCTTTGATTGTCCGTTTTTTCATAAGAGAAACCTCATAAATAGAATTAGTCGCTATTAGGCCTACACAAAACCTATCACGGTTACCTATTTTTGTATATAAGCCAATACGTTCAGATACATGCCTGTTTAAGCCATTTAGCCAACCTGTTTTCATGCGCATCGGCACGTAATTCCACAGATACTGATTTAGTGTTATAGATCGAAACTATATCATGAATTACGTTTAAAGATAGCACAGATTAAGCTTTTTTCACAAAAAAAACGGCATTCCATTCAGGAATGCCGCCTCAAAACTCTCCGGTTTTCTTAAATTCAGTACCAACGCTTTGGTGGCGTGGTGAAACAACGCTCACCCTCATCATCAAAGTATTTTCTTACCGGAAGAACCCGGAGCTTATCAATAATAGTCAACCACCCATCCCGTTTGGTTACATGAGCAATCATTTCACCGCGTGAATCCGTAACCACGATCATATATCCGGCATATTCTTCGCCCACGAGCTGGCCGTTTTGCACGAATTGCATCATTTCAATCGTTCGACTCGGAAGCTCGAAAACACTTCCACTTTTATTTTCCAGTGTAAAAGATGCTTTCTGATAATCCAGCAATGTGTGTTTGTCCCCGATTTTTTCCCGCCCGATCACGAACAGTTCAGCGGTGAGTTCAAAGCTGTATTTCTTATTCGATTTCTTTTTAATGACAGCCTTGAAATTATAATAATCCGACGTTGGAATTTCGTTACTGAGCGTATCCGGAAAAACGCGTGCTTTACTGTTCTTTGAAATCGACAATTCCAGTTTGGGCGGTGATGCCAACTCGATATACGTTAAATCCTCAGAGGAAAGGTCAGACGCAGACACCTTAATGATTTTGCCTTTTAATGTTTTTAGCGAAATCTTTTCACCGATAATGTTCATAAACTCGGCTTCGACCGTTTTGCCGTTTTTCAGGCTCCAACCTCTGGTTTCAGCTTCTGCAGCTCCGAGCAACAAGCATGCAATGGATGACGTGAGTATAAGTGTTCGCATTTTCATATTAAAAATCCCTGAATACCGGTCCATTAGTTAAGGTGCATTCGCCGCGAGGAAGGGCTTTATAGATCTCCTCCAGCTGATCCAGAGAGAAATCTTCTGTCTTAAAGGCCGGCAGCAGCGGACCGCCCTGACGGGTCTCGGGATACTCAACCCCATCCACCTCAACCAGCAATCCGGCCGACACCTGGCCACCGTGCCATTCCCCAAAGAAGACTTCCATGTCCACCGGTTGACCGGCTTTCAATTCAATCCAGTCGCCCACTTTCATGGTCTGGTTGGCGAGATAATATTTATCACTATCTGCGCTTGAGGATTGCCAGTAGTCGAGGAATGCCAAACGATGATCCCAGCCGTTTACCAGTACGTGTTCCCCGTCTACAAACACGCTGATATAGGCATCGCCAATTCCCCAAAAACGGAACTTGATGTCCTCCTTATAAACCAGCTTTCCTTTGTAATTTACGAAAAAGTAATAACTCTCCAGTTCCGGTTCTCCAAAAACTTCAGGTGCCCGAGGGGACACAATAGGCGGCACTATAAAATGTGTTGTGTAGAGCTTTTTCGGGGTGCGGTAATATCTAGCAAGTTTTGACTGTCTGAATCCACTGCGCGCAAAGTCGCGCAAAATCAGCATAAACTGATCACGATCCATGGTGATGCCCCCGCCCCCTCGATCGTAGAGCAGATGATAAAATGTACCTTCAAAGTCATTCCCAATCGTCTGCGAAGCGCCCAGAACAGAGATTTCTCCAAGATCAGGCATAATTTCAAAGCCGCCGATTCCTCCGGCAATGCCATCAGTCATGCCCGACATTTCCGGAAGCTGGATGTCAGGCATACTGGCCCGCTTAACTTTGGTAACAATACGAGTCGTCGCCTTCGGCTTAGCGGATTTTTTAACCTTAACCTTAGGTTTTTTAAGCTTCATTTTCGGTCGATCAACCGGCTTGGGAGGAACAAATTTTTTCTCCTCCTTCTGTACAACCGTGAAAACAACAAACATTCCTGCCAGCAGGAATGCAGCAGCATGAACCATTAGACTAATCACAAAACCGCTGGGTGCGCCTTTGTTTATTTTCTGACCTCGAACCTTCTTTTTCATCCTCAACCCCTCACATAAAAGAATAAGCTACCAAATGGAAACCGGGTCTTCCTAAACCCCTAAACATATAAACACCGGAGATCTATTAAAGCTAAACAGATCATTTCCTTTTTTTGATTATCGCCAAATCACCATCAACCTTCAACGCTATGAAACTAATAGCACTGTAGTAATTATAGTTGATGATATCCTACAGAAATACGACTCAATATTGCACAATCACACACAAAATCAACTCTTCAATTCGATCCGATTTTATATTACATGATTTTAACGAGTGTCTATTGCACGAATTGCCTCTATTCTTTTATGAATGATTAATTTAACTGCATTTGCTGACCAATATGAAGAACTTGAAAAATCGATCCGCCAATTGATGGTGCATCTTTTTAGCAATACCTGCGAAATATGTACGGCTTGCTGTTGCCGGGCAGACATATGCGAAGAAGCTACTGAAAGTGCCTTTTTGTCTCTACTGCTAAAAAAACAAGGTTTTTCCGGAGAAACGATGGATGAAAAGTATGGCTGGCTGGACCTTTCCGGTTGCACGCTGGAATATGGAAAACCCCCGGTTTGCTATGCCTATTTTTGCGACCAGTTACTGGCACGGTTGCCGGACGATGATACCCGGTATGTCACCACAGTATTGGGCAAGTTGATGTATCACACAGGACTAAATGCATTAGGCGACTGGCATTTGGTTGAAATCATGAATCCGGACGATCTGGATTCAGTTGACTTGGCTGCCGTTTCCTGCCAATTGGAAGAAGCGCACGCTGCGTATGCCGTTATCGAGCACTTTATACAGGCCGGTCGGCTTACCTCCTCGGACCGGGAAATCCTCGCCAGGATAACTACGGAAGAGCCCTAGCTGAAGTGATCGATAGAGGGATTACCCACAGTTAATTTATTTACGCCTGCGCCTGCCCCCAATCTTAGACCACGGATCGGTGAACTTAAGGTGGAAC
>CAZAPF010000053.1:0-27780 GCA_964486885.1 uncultured Verrucomicrobiota bacterium | reverse complement strand
CCTTGTCCGTCATGAACATAAACAAACAGGCGATAGGCCCCGGCGTCTGCAGGGGCTTGGATAACGATGCTGCCGGCATCATCATCTGACTGTTCAATTAAGCCGTCGATGGCTCTGGGTACTCGCTCATAGTCGCCACCCTCCGAGGTCGCCTCGCTTTCGCACCTGACTTCCCACTGATAGGTCAATTCATCACCATCCGGGTCGCTGGCCTTTACCCGAGCCTTATACTGACGGCCGGCTTTGAGTTCGATTTTTTTCCCCGCGGCCTTATAGTTGAGTCGCATATTCTTAATACTCGGAGAGCGGTTGTCGGGCCAGGTTCCCTTCCATATATAATGCATGACATCAATGGATTCCGTTTCGGATCCGCCGGGCAGAAACATGCTGTACCAGGTTGGCGTACGTTCCTGTTTCTGACCCCACAGAAACACATAGGAGCCCATGATCTGATTCCGGTTCGAGGCGATCGCTGTATTATAACACTCCAGGTAATGTTCCGCCTTTTCTGTGCTGTTTTGCTCAATGGGTGCGCCCCAGCTGGTTTTAGCCACCTCCCAATGTCCGATGGATCCCCATTCTGTTATTAGAAGGGGACCCCCGTATCCCGCATCCCGGATGTAATCTGACAAATAGACCATGCCGCCGTACAGCTGGATGCTGATAAAATCCAGGTCTGGCGAACGGGAATGGATTAAGTCGGCAAGCCCGGCGTCAAAGCCCGCGAGGGCGGTGGTGGTCGGGTGGTTTTTGTCGAGCTGGTGAATCATCTTCGAGATATCGTTGATGGCATTGAACACCTTCGGATTCTTAAAATTCAGGTTTGGCTCGTTGCCGATAATCCAGGCCAGCAGGGCGGGGTGGTCCTTATACTTCAATACCTGGCGCCGGGCCGATTCCAGTTGGGCTGCAACGGCGGCGGTGTTGTCGTAATCAAAGCCATGGCGTTCGCTCTTGATGCGAATGCACAAGGCCACTGTGATCCCGTGTTTCCGGGCTTCATCAAGCAGGCGGGAAGCATTGCCCGTGCTCCAGGTGCGAATCGAGTTTCCTCCGTGCGATGCAAATACACCGAGGTCTCGAGAAGCCATGCCGGCACCCCTGACCTCATAGGGCTCACCGCCTCTTAACAGCTGATATCGTCCAGCCTTCTTAACCACTTCGACCGGTATCGCTACCGCCTGGACCCGGTTGCCGAACAATAAAAACAGCGCAAGCACCAGAACTGAAATCAATGGATTCATGCTCGAATACTACTTGCTATTGCTGTTGTGTCGAGATCCTGAGGATGTAATCAGCCGAATGCCTAGCGAATGACGATGGTCTGAAGGGCCTGCCCCTTGATGTCGATCGGGAAGCTCTTTTTGCCAAGCTCCACCATGTAGGTCGCATCCTTCTCGGAAAGGTTGAAGACGACGACCGCGATGGAGCCGTCGGGATTCTTGAAGGCGGTGGCCATGAAGGTGTCGTCGTGCCCGGAGAGGCCGATGCGCTGCGCGCCCGGACGGATGAATTTGCTGACATGGGCGATGGAATAGTAGAGCGGTGTTAACCATGCGTGGTCGCGTCCTGAATCCACCATGACCGGAGCCATGCAAAAGTTTCGGGCATGGTTGGGTCCGCCGCGGGTATTGAGGGCCATGTTCCAATCGATCCAGCCGACGAGATTGTGGTTCAGGCCTCCGATAAGATCCCGCGTGTAGCGGTAGAACGCGCGGTAGGGGGGGTGGTCTTTTTTATGCTCTTCCGGTGCCCAGAATTTTCCCCAGTCGGTGGCCTCTGGACGCCAGAACCAGTCGTCCTCCAGCCAGGTGCCAATCGGTTCGTCGTCGCCCAGCGCGTCGACGCAGCCCTCGGAATGGAGGATTTCCTTCTTAGGATATTTTTGGTGAACCTTGTCGAGCCACTCGCCGCCGACATCGATCGTGCTTTGATACCAGTGCACCGCCATGCCGCGGACAAAAGCGGCGGCCTTTTCGTCGCCGTAGATCGTGTCCGCCCAGTCCATCATGATGTCTTCGCGGTTCTGGTCGTAGATCCAAAGCGGAACATCGAGGCCCGCCCCGGCCAGGGCGGGGCCGAGGTGATCGGCGATGAATTCGCGCATCTGTTCCGGGTTAAAGTGCAGGCTTTCCCAGTTTGCAGCATTACCCAGCGGCTCGTTGACGGGCGTCAGGCCCCAGATCGGTACGCCTTCCTTTCCATAGGTCTGGATATACTTGACGATGTATTTTGCAAAGGTGGAATAGTATTCGGGCTTCAGCTCTCCGCCGTTCCAGGTGTTGTTGTCTTTCATCCACGGAGGGGCAGTCCACGGGGAAGCCAGAATCTTGAAGTTGGAACCTTCAATGGTCTGCGCGGCCTTGATCATCGGCAGGAGATAGGTCCGATCCGGTTCGATGGAAAAGTGCTCAAGCTCTACGTCGTCGGGAACGGGGGCGTAGGTGTAGTTCCTGACGGAAAAATCGCAGCTCGCAATGTGGGTGCGGGTCAGCGAGATATAGGCACCTTCGGGAGAAAAGTAGGCTTTCATAACATCGTTACGAGCCTTTTCTGACAGTTCGGATAAGACGTATGCACTCGACTCGGTAAAGGAACTTCCGATTCCTACCAGGGTCTGGAACGTCTTTGAGGGGTCCAGATGCAAAGTGCGATCCGGAGCTTCTTTGCTGTCTTTTTTGATTTCTACCGGTGCAAGACGATCGCCCTGTCTGCTGGTCTGATAGACCTCGATTTCGGCAATGGATGGAACCGCCGACATACAGGCTGTTGAAATGGTACCCATTAAAATTCTCGCTGTTAATAGTTTCATAATTCATTCCTTATGATTTTTTTTGTTTCTGTCAAACCGAAGAATTCCCTGCGGGTTTAATGAGCATTTCCTCAAGTTCCTCGAGGGTTTTTCCTTTGGTTTCCGGGATGAACCTGATGGTAAAGATGAAGGCGAGCGTCGCGAAGACGCCGAAGATCAGGAACGTGCCGGCTGGCCCGAGTACGGACAGCTCCCATGGAAATACCTGCTGTACAGTATAGCTGACCAGTGAGTTGAAAAGACCGACGACCGAGATGGCCAGTCCGCGCAGGCGGTTGGGGAAGATTTCGGAAAACATGGTCCACATGACCGGGCCGAGCGAGATCGCGAAGGCGGCGATGTAGCCGATGATGGCGAACAGCACGAGCCGGGCGCTGATATTCATCGACGGATTCACCAAGGCCTCGCTGTGGCCGGTCGCGCCGGCTTCGTTGAGCGCATCGGTGAATTCAGATTGCGAGGAGTAGGTTTTCCCGACCATTGGAACGAGTGCCTCCCCCACGTCTGCGGGAAGTTCCTGAACCGCCTCTTTCGCCAATACATAGGTGGCGGAGTGGAACGTCCACGCGTTGGTGAAGAGGCAGACGGCCATGGAGACCGTCCCGACCAGAAGCAACGGCTTGCGACCGAAGCGGTCGATGAAGTAGATTGCCAGCACCGTGAAACCCAGATTGACCAACCCGATGATGATGGTCTGCATGAACGCGTTTTCCTGCGAAATGCCGGTCTTTTCAAAAATGGTTGGCGCATAGAAGAAGATCGCGTTGATGCCGGTGATCTGCTGGAAGAAGCCGAGGCCGAGTGCAATGAAGATGATAAAGCGCATTCGGCGGCGGAATAGCTCGCTGAACACTGGCTTTGACTGTTCACCGGCGGCAATATGCTCATGGATTGCATGAAGCGATTCAGCCGCTTCCACCGGGCCGACCACCTTGTTCAGCACAGCCAGCGCTTCTTTCTCGCGACCGTGCTGGGCGAGCCAGCGCGGGCTGCGCGGCACAAAGAACAGGCAGAGGAAATAGATCGCGGCGGGTATCGTTTCGGCTCCAAGCATCCAGCGCCAGCAGTTGGGCTCCGTAACGAATCCGATCCCCTCCAGACGGGCCAGTTTGAGGATGTAGTAGTTCGAGAAAAATACGGCTGAAAATCCAATTACAATATTGAGCTGGTTGAACGAGACAAAACGGCCGCGCAGCCTGGATGGAGCGATCTCCGCAATGTAGATCGGAGCGATCAGCAGGGCCAGGCCAACGGCGACTCCGCCGAGCATGCGGGCAACGATGAAAAAGTTAAAGTTGGTTGCCAGCGCGGAGCTGATCGCCGAAAGGGAATAGAAGAGGGCGGCCATGCTGAGCACCGGCTTGCGGCCAAAGCGATCGGCCAGCGGGCCCGCGACGGCATTGCCGAACATGGCGCCGAAAGTCAGGCAGCCGACGGACCAGCCCAGCGACCAGTCGTTGAGGCCAAAGTAGTCCTTATAGAACGGATTCGCTCCCGACACCACACCGGCATCGAATCCCATCAGGAATCCGCCGAGTGCAACCACCAACGATATAAGAGCCGTGTAGAGCAACAAACTTTCCCGTTCAATGCTTCTTGTGGGCCGGGGACTTCAGCTTTTCCAGCAGTACCGCCGAATCGCCGCCATGGGTTTTGGAGATGGGATGGCCGCCGCGGCTGAGGTCATTGAAGGCACCGTTATCCACCAGGTCCCAAATGGCGTACTTGGCTTTTCCATCGACGGACAGCAAGCCGAAGTGTCCTTCCGAACCATCGGTGCCTTTGCTTTTCCATGGCTCGTCAAAGGCTTCGAAATAAAAACAGGTCAGGTTGTTTTCGCGAGTCCATTTCATGGTGGCGTCGTAAAACAACTTTGCGGTGTATTCATAGGCTGCGCAGGTTCCTTCCGGCCCATAGTGTGAATTGTCCAGACTGGCCCAGCCGGTTTCGCCGATATGGATCTCCTTATCGATGCCGAGTTCCTTGAGGTAATCCTTTGCGGCCTGGTACTGCGCCTTCTGCAAGGCGATGGATCGCTCAACGGATTTTGCGATCTGTTCGACCACCGGAAGATTGGCCTCGTCTGGAAGCGGTGCCCATTGCAGCGCCGGGTTGTAGTAGGTGTCGTGGAAGGCATAGGTGTGCAGTGAAACATAATCCATCTGCCGCATCAGCTCGGCCAGGTCATCATTGCGATAGTGCTCCTCGCCGCCCAGCGCGGCCCAGTTGTCCGAAGTGGTGATCAGGGTGCCCGTCGGTATTCGTCTGGAGGCTCGGGCTGCCTTGAGGACTTTGACCCACTTGAGAATGGTGGAAGCTGGAACAAAATGCGCCTGCCAGGTGACCATGGCCTCATTGCCGACGGCGATGATTTTGACGATATCGGGATATTCGTTTGCCAGCCGGATGGCGGTCTCGATTTCTCTTTGGTTCCAGTCGGCGTCTTCAATGCTGTGGTCGGTTCCCTCCTCGTAGGCATTCTTGCACTGGATCCATGCGCCCAGCATCACATACATCTCGAAGCCGGGATCCGCTTTTTTAAGTTCACGGATTGCCTTGAGCGTCCGTTCAGCATGGGGAAACTCCCAGGCGTTGTAGGTGCGCAGCAGTTTGATACCCATGGCCGAAAGAATCTTCATGTCCTCTTTGGTTTCCTCGATGCTCGGGGTGTTTTCAACTGTTCGGGCGGTTTTCCGGTGGCCGGAATAAGAGATGGCCGGAACGTTGTTGTTACCGAGCAGCATGCGGCCGGAAGGGGATACCTTCACTTCAGGTGATGGGGTACAAGAGCATAGTCCGCCGGTCAGGCAAATGGCCAGACCAATACGGGATACTGGAATTCCGCGCATTGCTGTTTTAAGCATCGATTTCTCCTCCTACTAAATTTGTTTTGGGCGGAAGGGTTGGGTTTAAGGCGTTTTAACAAGTGTCATGGCCGCCGGTTTTATTGTAGCCGAGGTTCCTGACCGCGGTCTGCGATCCTGGATCGCGGCTGCATTATTTCTTAAAACGCTCTAGTCCTCTCCCGTTTCCGCAGCTGACACTTTTCCCCGCCGGCGTTCCAATTCGCCCCGGATCTCGTGCGCTTTTTCCTCGGTGATGGAATAGGTTGCAATGATGCCGAGCGCAATGATCGAGGTGATGATCGGAATGCCGACATCAAACACCCTCAACAGGAACAGGGTTCTTTCCGCCTGCCCGGCTTCCAGGGCTACATCAAAACCGGAAGCCTTCAGCAGTACGCCGGTCAGCAATCCGGCCAGCGCCATGCCGACCTTGACCATCCACCAGTAGATGGCTCCAAAGACGCCCTCGCGTCGCTGATGGGTCTGGAGTTCGTCATAGTCGCATACATCGGAGATCATCGATCCCATCAGCGTGAACAGCGAACCCGTTCCGAATGCCACCAACGGCGATGCAAAGAGTAACCAATAGGGATGATCAGGATTATAGCCCACCCATTTGAGTGCATATCCTACGATCGAGAGGGAGATCGTGAGCATAAAGGTTCTGCGTTTGCCAAAATGAGTCGCAATCCAGCCTGTTAACGGGATGACGCACAACGTAAAGATTGCAGTCAGTGTGCCGAAAGAGCCCATTAACTTGCCGGCATCGGAATCGCTGCCGTTAAACACGTAGTAGATCATGACATAGAGTGAAAATGACATGCCGAGCTGGAACCCGTTGAAGACGAGGAAGGTTGCTCCGCACAGCTTGACGAACGGGCTGCACTTGAAGGTGGTCCCGATGCCCTTCAAAAATTGACTCATATTTTTCAGGAAGCCTTCGGCCGCTTTGGGAGCCGTGGTCTTTCTTTCCCGGCAGAAGATGGCCGGGACGATGCCCAGCACGGCTACGATGACACCTACCCATATCGCCAGCACACGGGCGCCATGCACGGTGTCCTTGAATAGTTCGCTGGCCATCAGGGCGTAGAACCAGGGGACGCCGAGCCAGGCGAGCTGGCCGACTGTATTGGCAAATGCATGCAGCCGCGTTCGCTCGTGGTAGTCCGGCGTCATTTCATAGCCGAAGGCCACGAAGGGGGTCGCGTAGACCGTATAGGCCAGGAAAAACAAAATCGATGCCGCTAAAAAGATCCAGAAATAAAACATCTGGCTGTGTCCGGGCGGGAGCTGCCACATCAGGGCAAAGATGAGTCCGGCGGCGAGGGCCCCGGTAAAGATGAACGGCCTGCGCCGGCCCCAGCGGGTGCGCGTATTGTCGGAGATATAGCCCAGCATCGGATCGGATACGGCATCGAAAATCCGGGGAATGGCTCCGAGCAATCCGACCAGTAGCGGATCCATACCCAGTCCAAGGTTGAGGATGACCACCATGGCCGGCAGGGCGGCCGCCTGCAGGTTGTTGACCAGCATGCCGATCGCATAGGCCGACTTCTGTTTCAGCGAAATCCGGTCTTCTGCGGCGGTCTTATAATGCGTTGCTGTACTCACTTAGGCTCCTTCGCAGGGATCTCGACCGAATAGACAGCACAAATATGAGCCACCTTAAGGGTTTGATGTTCAGCCACCAGATCCTGTCCGCTAACCAATGTTACTTGGCATTTTTGTTGTAGATTTCTTTCACCACATCAAAGGTGAGCTTTTTATTCCGGTCGATATCGACAATGCCCCAGTATTCCTCGTTGGGTACATTATCATATGGGAAGCCGTCGCCGGGCGCGTCTCCTCCGGTATCCTGCCTGTGCGGATTTCCGGCTTTCCACCAGCCATCCGTAAAGGAAAAGAGGGTGACGCCGGAGCACGTCTTTTGGTTGTTGAACACAGCTACAAGAATATTTGTGACGGCATCGGCCTGGGCCTGCTGGTTTTCCCCCTGCTCATACTCGTGGGACTCGATGGTCATGTAGCTGTCGGCACCGGTTTCGGACAGATACATGGGTTTGGAGCTTGCGGCGGAGAAGTCCTGAAAAATATTGGCATCACTCTTGTCCGGTTCGTCCCAGCGATAGGCGTTGATTCCCCACACATCCACCTCCTTGCAGGCGGAGAGCACCTCATCGGTCGGCAAGTCGCCGTGCGCACTCGAGACGGGATGATTTTTATCGGTCTTGTGGATCAGCTTGGCGGCATCGTTCAGCGCCTCGTACCAGATGTTAATATCTCCCTCTCCACCTTCTCCACCCTCTTCGAAAAACCAATACGGATGATAGTTGTATTCGTTGCCCAGCTCCCACAGCAGGATGGCCGGGTGATCCATATACTTTTTGACATAGTCAATGAAGGAACCGGTGAGGACGTCATAATAGCCCTTCTGATTGTAGCCGAATCCCATAATGACTTTGATGCCCGCGGCATCGATTTCATCCAGCACCGCCTTGTCATCGATCGGCGAATATGTGCGGATGGTGTTGATTCCGGCTTCCTTCATCAGGGCCAGGTCTTCGGTCAGTGTCTCGAAACTTCTCTCCGAGCTTCCTTTGGGCACGGGATTGTAGCAGATACCACGGATGATGTACTGCTTGCCGTTTACCTTTATGCGGTTTCTTGATGTGGTGACCTTGTCAGCAGTTGCCTCGCAGGAGATCAGAGCCCCGATTGCAATTGTGCAAATGATTTGTTTCAACATAATTAACTCCATGGGTATTGTTTTAGTAGTTGATTGTTGTTGCTCTCCGAGTGTTCCGCTCACACTGCTGCCGGAGAAACCGGATCCGAAAACTGTTGCTCATCTGATACAGAAGTTGTTATCGGTGCCTGCACGGTCACCCGAAGCTCTTTAATCGCGCCGGTTCGGTTAAAGATTTCTGCACTCAATTCTGCATTGAGTGCGAGGCCGGAGACCTTGAGCGTTTCACCGGTGGAATGCACTACATGGATGCTGTCTGTACCGTCCTTATGGATTTTGACGGGAACGGTGCAGATGGTGAAGCTGACGTCGTTCTCCGTCGAAAGGAACGGATCAAAACCGAGGCAGCCGTTTTCCACTCGAACACCTACTTCGATCAGACGGGAAATAAAGTCCTCTTTCACCTGACCGGTAAGGCCGGGCTGCTGAGCACCCATCATCGACGGCGTATGCGAATAGGGATCGGTCGGGAACGCGCCCTGTTCCTGCACGCTCTTGTAGGCTCCAATGCCCTGTCGGATATCGTAGTAGCACTCCATCAGCGGCTCCAGCAGTTCACTTTCTTTTTCCCGGATGCAGATTTCCTGCACAGCGAGCAATAGTTTGGAAACCATATGCCAATAGATTGAACCCAGACCTTCGTATTTAAAGAAGGTGCCGGACCGACCCGTGAAGGACTGATGGTCAAAAACCTCTTCGTAGACGGCCAGCCATTTGGCGCGATCCTGCTCTGGGCAGTTGATCTTTTGCAACGCCTCGTCAAGCAGGGCCGCATTGCGGAATTCCGGGTTAAAATGCAGTATGCCGTTGCAGTCCCTGGAAGCGATCCGCGGATCAACCTCTTCAATGTCCGTGATGCAGTTCTTTTGCATAAACGTGGGCAGGGTGCGGTTGGGATATAGGATATAGCTGTGTTGATCGGCTCTGTAGAGCGGGCTGGTTCGCAACGCTTTCAGCACGTCCAGACTTTCCGCAGCATCCAGCTTTCCGGATGAGAGAACGGCGACCTGGCCTTCCAGCATTTCGTAGAGCGTTCGAATCGAGATGCCGCCATCGTCCTCGACCTTCATCAGGTTATAGGCATGGTAGAGTCCGTCATCGCGCCGGTTGGCAGCAATGGTCTGATCCATATATTCCAGTGCAAGTTTCAGGAAGGCGATGATATCAGCAACCGACAGGCCGGTTTTATCTCCGCAAAAACCGTTCTTGTAAATAACCTCGCGGTAGTGTTCGCCCGCTTCGCCCAGGGCATTGAGCAGTTCACGACGTTGTTTGTTGTTGAATCCGGACGCCAACTGCTCCAGATGCGCCTGTAGTGCATCAAATATTTCACGGAACAGGTATTTTACTTCGGTCGACACGGCGAATGCTTCATCCGACTGGTTGCCGAACAGGTTGATACAGAAATCGAGATAGCGGCGCATATAGCAAAGCGTCACCATGGAGACACCTGAGCCCACGAGTGCGTTGTTGGCATCGTTCCATTCCGGGCGCTGGGTATTCATCCAGATCCCCGCCTCGGGGATGAAGTTCGTGAGCTTCGCCAGCAATGGCACAAGCAGCTTTTCGGTCAGGTTGACGCGGTAGATGCCTTCATCGCGCAGATGCACCAGTTTTCCATCGGAGCCGATGGTTTCACTGAGCGCCATGATTGCGGCGTGGGTGTCGTCGTCAAATTCAATACTGTCGCACGGATCGGCCAGCAGGGATTCATAAGATTTGATGCGATAGGGCACATTCGCATAGACAAATATATCGCGAGAGAGAAGATTCGTCAATTCGCCGGGGAGGTACGCTTCGGATTGCTCGAGTAGTTTGAGCAGGTAGATGATCTGGTGATCACCCCAGTAGCCGATGTAGGACCATGGATCATTGGGATCATGCACCTCCCAATCAATGCCGTTGCGCGTGATGCGGTAGGGATTGTAGCCGTCGGCGGTTGAGGCGTTGACAAACTTGCAGACCATGCTTTCGAAAAATCCGGGATAGGAGAGTCCCAGCGCTTCCCAGTTCTGGAAAATGTCACGCCAGTTGCCTTCATAGGAAAGCTTTTTCGATCCGTCCGGATTGCGCGTCTCGATTGAAAAGCGGTTCCACGGGCGGCTTGGGTCGCCATGTCGGCGGCTGAAGGTCAATGGCATGTATTCGAGATAGAGGCGCTCCGCCTCCGGGTTTTTCAATCCTTTGAAAAAAGCCAGACCTTCTGAATATTGGAAGCAGTCCGGCAGTGCAGTGATATCCAGCTGTTCCGTAATGGTGCGGTTGGCCGTGGTGATAAAGTTGAGCAGATCGGCCTTCTCGACCGAATAGCCGTCATAGAAGATACCGCCGCGCATGATGTTGAAGAGGGTATTGGCAAAATGCCGCGCCGTCTGAAGTGGATTGCCACCGGTCTGGATGCCGTCAGCCTGCTCCACGATCCGGCACAGGTTTTCAGTTCCCAGTTCCACATCGGTCATCAGGTCGGTTTCGGAGGGCCGTTGCTTATTCAGTTCGGCAATATGGCAGGCATCCTGATCGCCTTCGAGCACGAAGAGCCATGTCTTGCTTTCGCCAGAGGACAGAGTGGCTTCTGATTGGACAAAGTAGGCCCCGCGCAATCCGCATACATCGATTTCCTGTTCGACGGATTCGCCCCGCCGAAAGCGGTCCAGTTGCTGGATGCTTAACAAATAAACAGGATCGTCCAGTCCCATCGACCAGACCGTATTCGCGGTGAGCGATTCGCTCGGTTCGGCACGATCGACCGGCACCGAACTGAGTGCATAGATTCCGATGCCGCTTTCGGGCAGCAGTTCGCTCTTCTTGTAGGCATCGACCAGCGTACTGAAGACGGTCTGCATATCGCGATCGACATTGGACGGCAGCAGGTTTTGCAGTCCGTCGATAAAACGGCAGCGCACGGGTTCGCTTCCAAGGTTGGAGAGTGTAGCCTTGCGCACAAAACCAAAGCGGTCACTCGACATCCATGTATATCGGAAAGCGATGTTCAGCGTGAGGTTGATCTCTTCAAAAACCAGTTTATTTCCCGGAACATTCTTGTAAATGTTGCGTTCAATTTCATAGGTGCCGGAATAGCGATCCGAAAACGGTTCCCACAAATGGGCGCCTTCCAAACCTTCTGTCAGAATGATGGTTTTGGGGCCGGTCAGATCCTGCGCATCGTGAATCTTGTCTTCGGTGATGTACGGGAACAGTGCGTGTTCGGGGTTGCGCCGCCCGCAGGTGAGCGGCCCGTTGCTGGAGATAAACATCCAGTGGTTCGAATCGCTGACTACGCTCATGAAAAACGGCGCCATGCGCTCATAGTTCTGAATGCGGTAGAACTGCTCCCCGTCGAGATCGACATAGGTTCCCTCCACCGGAATGTTAGATGAGTGTAGTTGGCTCTTGCCGACAAAAATTTTCTTCTGCGTCATGAGTGACTCCTGTTAATGGCTGTAGGCACGCAGGGTTTACTTTCCCTGGACATCGAGCGTGTCCCGTGAACATAACTGCCGTTGCAAAATATTCAGTTGATTCTAGTTGGTCAGCACATGTAATGCTGACTTTTGGTAATCCGGACTGCAGGCCTCTCAGCGGATGTCTGGAGGGAATAGTGCCCCCGACATTAGGCTGTGGTTTCTTCGTGTTGTTAAAGTCCCGAGGACGGTGCCTTCGGCTCATTGGTTTGAGCGAGCAGTGCGGATACGATATCGTCTATTTTATCACCATGTTTCATGCGGCCCCCGCAGGATTCGCGTATAAAGAAGTCTTGCGGTTCATGGCCGGTATACTGTTGTGAGGATCCTTTGCTGAGCGCGATCGCATGACCAATGAGCCCGTCGGATACATATTCATAAGGGCAGAGCAGGGTGCTTAGCGGCGGATTTGAGCGTAAACCCAGCGGATTATTATTGTGCCCAAGAATGGCAAAGTCGTTCGGTGCGGAAAAACCCCTCTTCTCACACGCCTGCATGAATTCCAGGGCAATCTCGTCATGGTAGGCAATAATGGCCAAATCCCCTTTGTGTGCTTCCCACCGCGTGATAATTCGCTCATAGTCGTCCGGTGAGCGATCGACCATGCCAACGATGTTTGGATAATCCTCAATATCGCACCAGCGGCTGTACAGCATTACGTTGCGCTGCCAATAGTCAGCGCCCGTTGTGTCGGGGCCGAGCAGGGCGATTTTATTATAACCGATTTCTTTGAAATACCGGCATTGCAGATAGGTTGCCGAGTGAAAGATATCTGCATCGACCAGCGGATCAAGATAGCAGCATGCTTCCAAACCGGGAACCGGGTTGGCCAGAACTACGGGAAGGGCGCTTGCGCGCACAAAATTGTGGAGATCGGTAAGGTTCTGATCCTCGCCCAGCCATGGGAGAATAATAGCGCAGCAATCCTGATTAATGAAATCCTGCGCAAACTCAGCGGAATCTGCATCAATTGATGGTACCGTTCGGATATTGAGTTTGATCTTATTCTTTTCAGCGGAATGATGCAGATTATCGATCAGGCTTGTTACATAGTGGCCCCACTGCTTGAGCGGCAAAAGCGCCCCGATCTTGTCTGTTGCCTTAAGCACCTTTTCGGCGTCTACATTGCGTTCTCTGAGCCCGCCTGCAGTTTCGGTGATGAAGGTTCCGCTGCCGTGCCTTAGTTCAAGGTAGCCCTGCGTTGCGAGCTTTTCAAAAGCGCGACGAACCGTATGGTAGTTACATCCGTATTCCTCTCCCAAGGCGCGAGCGCTCGGCAGCCGTGTTCCGGGGCTCAGCTCGCCGCTTGCTATGCGGGCCAGAATCATATCGCATATTTCCCGATACTTATAAGGGTGGTTCGACATTGCTTTCATTTTTCGCCTTCTTTCAGTTCTTTTATCCAACGTTTTTGAAATCTGCTGTCTAATATATGGAGTGGTGCAGAAAAGTCAACCACAAGGTATATAACAATTTTAAGGCACGCAGAGTTCGGTTGAAACCCGAAATGCATACGGAACTGGATCGCGCGGTTTAGTGGGCGGTTTTTTTTAATAGTGTGTTGTTTGTTTCTGATGCTGGCGTCTGTCAATTAAGTGCTGTTTAATATGTATTCGTTGTAGTAATAGCTTTTTGTGGTTGCAGCATTTATTGTCTTTCGGAATGCGGAAACGGGGTTATTGGCGGGGTGGATGATGGTGTTTTGAACGGGTATATATTGCGGGTAATCAAGGTGATTGTGAAGGGGTGATCAATTTAGTTAAAAAAAGTTCTTGCTGAAAAGTGCGTCAAGGTGTTCTATACGAATCATCTGGTCAAAGTGGACCAATAACGAATGGAGGAGTATGATGAAGATTAAGATGTTAATGATAGTTCTGTTGGCAGGCTTTTTTGGTCTGAGTGCATATGCGAGTACTGTGCCATTAAGCGGCCCAAATGGGCACGTGAATACATTCGAACTGGATGGTACTACATGGTTATGGGGAAGCTCCTGGGGGGTTGGAGCCCTGCAGACCATCACATCGAACGCCCCCACATACGAGTTGCATCCCAATTACAACACCTATGCTGATAATCCGGGTGATGCCTACTGGCGCGACAACGCCGGGGCAGGGCCGGATGGAAACAAGGTCCTGGAGGGGATAACTTTCTTTGAGAGAACCGACACTACAGCAGACCTCACGAATGCGGTTTTTAATTTTACCGTGGATTCCGGCACCGATCTCGATCTGGTACGATACAGCGCAGAAGCATTTATCCAGGTGATTGATTCCATCGGCAACAACGTTCTTGACACTATACAGCCGATTACCGCACTGGGTTCTGTTGCCATGTCGCTTAACATTGCCGGCTATACGAACTCGACCATTCAGGCTGGATGGAGGGTGAAAGGGAAAAATGCCAATCCGGCTGACGCTGCCACACATGGCAAAGTGATTGTCACTCTGGTGGATCTATATGCAGTGAGCGATGACTACTTTGCCCCCGCTCCGTTGGGATTTGAAGTTGCGCCGACTGCGATCAGCGGCACGGAAATGACCATGACGGCACTCGAAGCGCTGGATAACTATGCGGTTGAATACCAGTTTTCTAACACGGTGAACAACACATCAAGCGACTGGCAGAGCAGCCGCACCTGGGTTGATTCCGGTCCGGTTGGTGGAATTACAACCTCAGCATTACCGATCGTGAATGCCGATTTTGAAGCCGCAGGAGCCGATTGGATCTTCGAAAACGGCGGCGGTACCGCCGTTACAACCACAACGAACATTAGTGGAAACACATCCGCATTGATCAGTGTAGATGGAACCTTGGGCGGTAACTGGGCTGTGGTTCATCAGCAGATTTCCCTTGCAGGCACTGATTTCAGTGGTGGAGATGACGTCTCGCTTTCCGCTGACATTAGAGCTTTGGATGGCCTCAACGGCGGCGGAGCCGCCCTGAAGTTTGAATCCGTTGCAGCAGGTGGAGGAATTCTCAGCGCCGTCGAGACTCCGGTCTCCGTGACGACAAACTGGGCCCGGTATTCAGAAGATTTTACAATTCACGCCGACGCAGTTGCGGTGAAAGTCGTTCTCGTCACCAGTGCCGGCTGGGGCGGCCCGACTCCGACCGACAGCGACTATCTCTTTGATAATGTGGCTGTAAGCGGAGAGGTTGTAACGGCTGGCGGATTAATTCCGGACACCGAGTACCTCTATACGGTTCGGGCACGGGATCTCAGTCCGGTCACCAATGTAACGGCCTGGCTGACGCCCGCGGTGGCAGGCACATCGACTGTGTTTGATGTCACAGCGCCCGCACCCAACCCAATGGGATTTGTGGGTCCACCGACTGCACTTGGCGACACGGCAATCAGCATGGTTGCAAGCAACGCGGTGGATGATAACTATGGCGTCGAATACCTGTTCACTAATGTGACCACCGGCGCTTCGAGCGGATGGCAGACCGACACGAGCTGGAACATCAGTTCTGTGGATGTTGTCAATGCTGATTTTGAAGACGGTGATAATAGCGGTTGGAATTTTGCTAGCGGCGGCAACGGCGCCGGCACACACTCCGGATCCATTGCAACAAATATTAGCGGAAACGGCGTTGCGCAGATTCACGTGGACGGCACAGTCGACGGCGGATGGGCTGTGGCGGACCAGGCCCTTACCAACATTTCAGCGTTTGGCCTCAGCGGAGGAGACACCGTTACACTGTCTGTAGATGTCAGAGCGCTGACCGGCCAGAATGGCGGTGGTGCCGGCGTTAAGTTTGAATCTTGGGGAGGTGGCCTGAAAATCAGCGACACCGGAGATATATTCTTCAGTGGCGTAACGGAAAGCTGGTTGACAAAATCAGTTGATTACACCATCGATTCCGGTGCGGATGAAATCAGGATCGTTCTCCTTACAGTTGCCGGCTACGCTTCAACCCCCTCGGAGCCCAGCTACTATCTCTTCGATGACGTGCGTCTCGGTCGGGGTGGGGACATCCTAAGCCCGGGTACAGAGTACACCTTTATGGTCAAAGCGCGCGATACCAGCCCGGCGTACAACGAAACCGACTGGTCAGCTCCGGCATCGGCCACGACAACCGGTGCTGCTCCTGTAACGCCGTTTGATGTCCAGATTGCTCAGATCATGGCCGGAGAAGCGATCTTCAACTGGGATGGTGTTGCAGGAATTACCTATAGCGTGCAGTACAGCACCAACCTCGTAACCGGCCCATGGATGGATGATCCCGGCGCTATGGATCTTTTATCTGCAGGCGGTGCAATGTCTGCAACGTCGACCGTGGATGGCGCCTCCATATTCTATCGGGTTATTACAGACTAAAAGCGAATAGCGACTTGTGAGGGCGGTAAAAGCCGCCTGAATAAAATTTAGAAAACCCGGTAGTACAGTATAATACACGGCCCCGGCCCGAATATTTCGGGCCGGGTCAGCAAAGGACAAAACTATGATGCGGCGTATTATTATAGGAATCTCGGTTGCGGTATTGGTACCCGTATCCGGGTTCGCAAAAACCCTCACCACAGCGGATCATGTAACCGATAGCGATGTGGCTCTCGAAAGTGCGGTCAAAGAAGTTAGATCTGTTCCGGCCGACACGGGTGCCGTGATCGGTGATACTGTCAAATTTGTCAGAGATGAAACGGTATCCACGGTCGACGGCGTTAAGGCTGCAGGCGATGAGTTCAGGAAAGACGGAAAAAAAGCCCATGCAAAAGCGAAAAAGGAGGGCCTGCAGGAAATCGATAAAGCGTGGGACTCCTCCAAGGATATCCTCTTTCGCTCCTACAAAGTCAGCGCCGGGGTCGGGGATCTGCTCCAGGCATACGCGGCAGACAAATCGGCTTCCGCAATAGACGTGGGGGACTTTTTCAAAGGCGTCGTATTCCCCCCAAGAACCTCGGCCCGCTACCTGCCGGAATTCAAGAGCCTGTTTGTGCACCAGACCATGGCTAACTTGCTGACCATCGAGGATGTGCTTGCACGCTACCAGCGCGAACAGAAGAAGCTCTTTGGCCGTCAGGTTGAAATCGAAGCCAAGTTTATCGAGGTCAACGAGAGTACGTTGAACGAGCTGGGTTTTGAATGGACCTTCGACAATAAAAACGGCGGTGACCTGAGAGTGTTTGATAACTTTTATATGCCGGCCGGTCAGGATATTCTTTCGGATGGACTGCGCAGTGCGTCAGCCGCTTTAGGTGGCGCTCCGGCAGCCGGTCTGTTGGATGTCGCAAAAACTACAGGATCGCTGCATTGGTCCCTCGCGATCAGTGCGCTGGAGCAGCAGGATGACAGCGATGTCCTCTCCGCTCCGCGTGTGGTCACTCACAGTCATGAGACCGCAGTGATTCAGGTCGGTGAAGAGCAGATGATTCCCAAATCGTTTGAAATCGACAACCAGAATACCAGCCCGTATGTCCAGCACGGCGACTGGGAGCTGGAGCTGATGGGCGTCCAGATGGAAGTAACGCCTGAAATCCGTCATGATGGATTGATCGACCTTGAACTCAACACCAAAGTCCTCAATATCATCGGTTTCGATCCGTATCAGATCGTCCCTGCATACGCGGCGCCCGTTTTAACAGGTCAGCATGCTGACGCGGTGTATGCTGATATGAACGCCGTCAATGCGTCGCTGCCCTATCTGCGGATTCGCAAGCTTGAAACCCGCGTGACCGTGGCCGACGGCAGTACCATCGGCATGGGCGGACTGATCTATGACAAGCTCGAGACCTACCGTGACAAGGTTCCGGTTCTCGGCAGCATCCCATACCTCGGTCGGCTCTTCCGCTCCGAGGGGGAACGCAGCGTAAAGCGCAACCTGATGATTTTCGTAAGCGCCACGCAGGTGGATGTGAACGGCCGCAGATCTGCCGATGTCGTCCAGCAAAAATAACCACTTTAGATGAGTTAAGGAAAATCCCATGCAAAATAAAATGAATCTATTAACGATCTGTATACTGCTGGCGGGTTCTGTGTTTGCCCAGCAAGGTTCTGACGGTGTCGAAGACATCATGGACGAACTGATGAATTATACGGAGGACAAGGCCCCGACAGCTGAAGAAGAGGCCAAGGCCGCAATAGCCGCCGCCGTGCCTGCCAAAGCCCCGGTGAAAGAGGAAGTCCCGACTGAGGTCGAAATCCCGGCAAAGGTGGTGGAGGATAAGCCTGCGGTCGTCACAAAGTCACCGGAACCCCCACCCGTGGTTGAGCGCAGTACACCAGTAGCCGGTTCGGCTATGCCGGTCGAAAAAGAGCCTGAGCTTTCCCGCGACGAGAAAATTGCAGCATTGGTCGAAAACTATGGCAGAGAAATGGATACCGACAAGCTGTTGGATCTTATTGATCAGGTTAACCAGAGCGAAGGAGAATCCACTGAGACGCTTCAGGAGATTGCCGACCTTATCAATAAACAGCCGAAAAAAGACGGCATTATGGAGTATCTTCCGGCAATCCTGAAGAGCGAGCAGCGTTGGAACTATCTGTGGACGCTGGTGATGAGCGATCCGCGGAAACGGACATTCGAAAAAGAAGCCATAGAAGCAGTTGATGCTGCTTGGTCGACCGATCTGGTGCTCCGCTCTTTTGCCTTGGTCTCCGGTGCCGGTAAAAGGCTGAAGCTGGGTGATGCGACCAGTGCCATGGATGCTGAGATACTGTTCTCTCTTGTGAACTTTCCGAAAGGGGCATCGGCAATTTATCAGCCGAAAACTGAAACCATCTATATTACCAACACGCGGGAAAACCTCTCAGTGCTCGAATCCATGCTGAAAACCATGGGGGTTCTTAAAGGATTCGGCTCCGCCGAGCAGGTTGAAATCGAGGCAAAGTTTGTCGAGGTTTCCGAAGGAACCCTTGAACAACTCGGTTTCCAGTGGAATTTTGCAGATGGAACCACCCTTGGCGGCCTGGACGTGAATGACGGAAGAGGCGGGCTTTTCAATGAAGCATTGCGTGGCAATAGTAAATCGCGCTTTTCGCATACTGATATAGGGAATCCTTTTGATCCCAATGACGATGTAGATATATATGAACGTGTGCCTGATGTCCTTCCCTTTCAGCAAAGGGCCGGACTGGGAGATGGCACCGTCTCTCCCAGTGGCGACTGGAGTTCGTTCCGGATTGTGGATTCCTTCAACACAACGCCGGGCAGTCTTGCGTTTGAAAATACCGGCGGAAACGAATTTGAGCTACTGATCAGCGCGCTTGACCAGAACAGCGGTGCCGATGTCCTGTCCGCCCCGCGCATTCTGACCCGCAGCGGCGAGGAGGCCACCATTCAGGTGGGTGAAATCCACTATTTTCCCGAGGTTTTCGAGGGAGACACCGCCCAGGCAACCATCCCGAATGTTTCGTATGAGGACTTTGAGGAAAAGCTGCTGGGTGTTGAGCTGACCGTGACGCCAAAGGTGAACGACAAGCGCGAGATTATGCTCGAGCTGAATCCCCGCATCACCGAACTTGCCGGATGGCAGAGCTATCAACTGGTTCCCGGTGCAGTGGATAATTCGGGTTCTGTCTATAACCACCGGCAGTTGGAAGCGCGCGTGCCATTTTTTGATCATGATCCGATTGTCGGCAACCTTCCGATCTTTAAAATACGGACCATCGAAACTCAGGTGACGATTGCCGATGGCAGCACCATTGGTATGGGTGGGTTGATCAACGAGAGGATCGAAAGCTTTGAAGACAAGGTGCCGGTGTTGGGAAGCCTTCCGATGGTCGGCCGTCTGTTCCGCTCCGAAGGCGAACGCGTGGTGAAGCGCAATTTGATCATGTTTGTGACGGCAAATATCATTGATCCGAACGGGATGGTTGACTCATCACGATCCTTTGAATAGGGGACGCCTGATATTTCTCCGTTAGTACATGGGTTCCGAACCGGGAACCCTTCTATTTGGAAATACGTAGAGCAAGTTATTCACTGGTTAACAAAGGTTTTGGATATGCAAACGATGAAAAAAGTTCTGTTTCTGAGTGTTTTCTGTGCGAGCCAGCTGCTGGTTTTCGGTGAACTTACGGACAAGGAGTTAAAACAATTTAAGAGTGAGCTGGAAATTGCCGGAGTCCGCGCCGACACCTGGAAAAATGCAGATCGAAGTAAATCCGAACTCCTTGAGGTGAATACCTTTCAGTCGGAAGACGATCCGGATAACTATGACATGAGCAGATTCCGGATGCGTCTGGTCGTTGAGCTGACCGATACGGAAAAAAACACCTATCTCGTCCAATATACAGGAAATGCGCCGGAAGAGCGTGACAGCGAATATCAGGGCGAAGATTACTGGAAACTCTACATGGCCCATGGCGAGTTTGAGCGGTTAAAAATATCCGCGTATATCGTTCAGTTCGGCATTATGGACGGCGAGACCTTTGTCTCTCTGGCAGAGGACGAGAGTAAGTCTAAAGACATGCTGGAGAGAGTGAGGCAGCGAACAACGGTCCTGTTTCCAGGCAAGGTATATCTCAGGCATTATTATATGTATAACGATACTGGTTTGGGCTCTACGGAATCCACTCCCGTGAACATCAGGCGTATAAAAGAATGAATGTACGCTTAAAACTATACTGTGTGCAGTTGTGCAGCATGATTACCGTGCTGTGCAGTGATGCTTCGGCCGCTTCGACAGAAGAGATGGCCGACATCAGTGCCAGTGGACTTCTGTACCAGGCCTCAAAAAGTCTGGCCTCGGAAAACTATGCCGCCGCCGTGCCTTATTTGACGCACTATCTGGAACGCATGGAATCCATCGAGGAGGATCGGGTGGTTGCGCTGAAGCAGTCCGTCCGGTTAAAGCTGGCAAGAATTTTCGCCCATATGGAAGATCCGTTTACCGCAGCCGATTATCTGAAGCAATACACGCAGACACTTCCCTGTTACAGACCGCGCGAGGCGTGGAAGCTCCTGGCCCTGACGCTGTATGAATCCAGACAGTTCGAACCGTGTGTGACAGCGGCGGAAACCGCGTTGACCCAACCGTTGCCCAAGGGCTTTCCCCATCAGGAAAAGAAGGTCAATGTCGACGAACTTTCAAAAAATGAAATGGCCGGCTTTTCGGCCCGGCAGCTCAAGCGTATAGAAGAAGAGGCCGCGGAAGCGGGCGAAGCGATTTCTGATACCATCTCCGGGGACATTCCTGATGCCGAGCCGGATTATACGATGGAAGAACTGGTATTTCTTAATACAACTCTTGGCGAAGCGCACAGCGAGCTCGATAATTGGGAAGCCAGTATTGAGCCCTATGAGTTCGTAATTGAAAATTCAGAAGCCGGGGACCGTCGAGGATACGCCATTATGCAATTGGTTAAGGCGCTGATTGCTATGGAACGGTTTGATGAGGCGAAGGATTTTATCGTGAAGCTCTATCATACCAACGCACGCTATGATATCCGGGTCAATATGGCGCTGTTGAGTACGGCATCGAAGATGTTCGATGTGGAGAAATATGACAGTGCCTTAATGCTTTACCGGATGATTCTGCCTCGCAACGAAATAGCGGCGTATCAAGTGACGAAGATGAATGAGATTCGCCGGGATGCCGGGCTTCCCCGTGTAGAAATAATTATATCCACTAACGATATGGGCCGGGTCGAAACCCTGTTCGGTAATAAGAGCGGTGAATTGAATGAAATCAATGCCGATACGGCATTCGGAGCAGGGCTTCCTCCCAAACCGGCCGAACTCCTGACGCTTGAAGAATCGGTCGGAGTCCTGCTGGGTCTGCCTCCATATGAAGAGGATGTACTCTACCGAATGGGATTGCTTTTTGCTCGCGCAGGTCGACCCTGGGAGGCGGTTGGCGCTCTGGATTATATTGTGAGTCTTGATCCTGACAGCGCTAAAGGACAGGATGCATTCGTTGAATCCCTGATGGTTTTGCAGGATCCGCTTGAAAAATATGACCTTGTCGATGAACGCGGTCAGCAGTTTCTGAGTGCCTATTCGGTAGGCAGGGGACCCCGTCGGGTGGCATACACGCTGACCGCTTCCTATCAGAAGCAGGAACGCTGGAAGGATGTTAAACAACTGCTGCCGGTGATAGAAAAGTTTGAGCCTTCAACCGACCCCGCTATTCTACAGTATGAGTGCGAACTATACTATATGCAGGCCATCGCTGATATCGTACTTTTAGACTATCCGGGAGCACGGGACGCCTTCAGGCGGGTGCTGAACGACTTCCCGGATTCGCACCAGCAGGAAAATGCGACCTACTGGCATGCTATGTCTCAACTGTTTCTGAAAAACTATCAGGATGCGGTCAACGAGTACGATGCCTATACCGCCACCTGGACCAATGGAACCTGGCTTGCATCTGCGGCGTTTCACAGCGGGGTGAGCCTTTTCGGATTGGAAAACTATGATGGGGCCCTCGTGCGGTTCACAAAGGTGATTGAGACCTGGCCCGGATCTGAAGTTTATCCGGATGCCTGCAGTATGCGCGGTGATCTGTTGGCCTCGAAGGGCATGCTCGATGAAGCACAGCGCGACTATGAAGAGGCCATCGCCAAGGCCCGGGTTCCCCGGCATGCCACCTATGCGGTTTTCCAGATGGCGATCATGTTTGAGCTCGAAGAGCGCTATGAAGAAATCCTCGAGGTGGTGAACGCGTATCTGGAGCGCTATGGCGAGGAGGCCGATGTGGCCAAAGCGGCCTTCTGGATCGGGAAAACCAAAGTTGCTCAGGGACTGACCGACGAAGCGGTTATGGCCTACAGCGAAACCATATTTAAATATGGCGGGGATGTGAAACAGGAAGGGGTAGACCTGATTATTTCCGAGTTGCTGACTCTCTACAGACGGTTGAGTGATGAGCAGCGCGAAGCCTTGCAAACCGCCGTTAAGACCACGTTGCAGGAAACGGATGATATGACCCTTAAGCTTCGGTTACGGGTTATGTTGGCCGATATGAACGGCACGTCAAACGAGTTGGGTCTTCAACTGACTGCAGAACTCGATGATTTAACAGCGGCTCCGCCACCGGTTCTGTCGGTCCTGTGCGAGTCGGCCTTTGAAGCGAAAGACTACTCCCGTGCTGCGGAGATTCTGGACCTGTTTCAAATTCACTATGAGGAGTCTGAGTTTATTAAGGCGGCATTAAAGCTGCGGGCATTTGAATTGTTCGAGAGCCAACAGTATGAGGAAGCGCTGACCATTGTAGAGGATGCGCAGGGCCGCTACGGAACAGATATTGACGTAGTTTGGGCGCAGATTCTTAAAGGGCGGATCTATTTGCAACAGGATAATTTTGATGATGCCCGCGAACTGTTCCGTACAACGCTGGCCATGAGCCAATGGCGTGGCGATGCCTTTGCCGAAGCGACGTATTATCACGGTCTGGTGGAGGAAAAAGCCGGGAATCTGCGTGATGCCTTTGCCTGGTATCAACGGGCCTACTTTCAATACAAGGGTCTGGCCGGTGGCTACTGGGCTGCGGAGGGCTATCTGGCCAGTGCGCGCTGTTTGAAGGGACTCGGATTGGAAATCGATATGTACAACACCTACCGGGCAATGCTTTTCGATAAATATATCAATATCCTGCCGCAGGCGGACGTGGCCCGGGAGGCTCTCGGCACCAAAATCGTACAGGAAATTGATATGATCATGGCCCAGGGTATTCATACGAATATGACAGTTAAACTCAGTATGGAGACGGCCCAATGAAAAGGATCTGCTTGTTTTTGATTATAGTTTCTTCCGCCGGCTTATCTGCGGCGGCAGAGGAGAAGACTACGCTGACACCGGAGCAGATCAAGGCAATGGAGCAACGTATGGAAACAGTTACCGATCCGGCGGCCCGGCTTTTCTTTCAGGCGAATATTCACAGAGCTAAGGGTGAGCTGGAACAGGCCCTTCAGACGCTGGCAAAATTGAATGTGCACCATGCACACAACAAAAAATGGATTGCTAGAAGCGAGATGCTGTGCGCGAAGCTTTATCTGGAAATCGGAATGCCGGATCAGGCGGAAGTCACTGCCCGGCAGGTCCAGTTTTTGAACGAAGGAACTGAAGTGGCGGAGACCGCCCGCCTGTTTCGCGAAAAGATAAAACAGGTTAAAGAAGAACAATCTGAATAAGACAACGTATGGAGGAAACCGGTATGAAAAAAGGACTCTTTATTTTAGCTATGCTGATGATGGCGGGAGCGGCATATGCACAGGGCGATATTGAAGCAGCAGCTGCTGCTTCAATGGCGGATAAGACGGATTTGTGGACGCTGCTGAAGCAGGGCGGCTGGGCCATGTTCCCGTTGGGCGCATTCTCGTTCTTCATGGTCGCATTGATCATTCAGAACTTTATTTCACTGCGGCCGAAAACGCTTTTGCACACCGAGCAAATGCCGGAGCTGCTGGAAATGATGCTGGCCAAAAAGTGCAAGACAGCACTGATTTACTGCCGCAACCATCCTTCCATGTTTGCAAACACCTTCGGAGCAGGCCTGGAACGCTGTCTCGACGGGGAAGAAAAAATCGATTTTTCCAAAGTGAAAGAATCGGTTGAGGAAGCATCCGTTGAGCAGATGTCCAAGCTCATGAAGCCGATCGACTATCTCTCCATTATCGGAGCCTCTTCTCCGATGTTGGGTCTGCTGGGTACGGTATCCGGTATGATCAAGGCCTTCCACACCATGGGTTCACAGGGTATGGGTAAACCGGAACTGCTTGCCGCCAACATTGGTGAGGCCCTGATTACGACGGCGACCGGTCTGGTGATTGCTATTCCGTCCATGTTCTTCTTTTTCTTCTTTAAGAAAGGATTCCAGAAAACACTGGCCACACTCGGTCGTAACATTGGATTCCTTTTTGACGCTTTGCAGACCGGAAAAGAACCCGTCAGCTTTATGACCCTTGATGACCTGGAGAAAATGGAAGGCGAATGACCGCATTTTAGATTTTCGGTTTGAGATGGCCGATTTTCGGAACTCAGTCGGCGTTGGCCTCTAAACAAGCAGTCGCAGACCCGCAAATCAAAAATCAAAATTCAAAAATGGATACACCATGAAACTCGCAAAAAAAGAAACCGGAGAAGATCTCGAGCTGGATATGTCGCCTATGATCGACATGGTCTTCCTGCTGCTGATTTTCTTTATCGTGGCGTCACAGGTCATTGACGAAAAGCCGAAGGTGGATATTCCGCCGGCAGCCTTCGCAAAAATACCGGAAGATACCACCGGGCGTATCATGGTCTCCGTCACAAAGGACGGCCGGTATTTCATAGGATCAGATCCGGTGGTTAAAACGATCGAGGAAGTACAGGAGCGTATTGAACTGGAAATCAACGCCGACCCGGAGATGCGTATTCTGATCCGCGCGGATGCCAAGACCAGATATAAAGACAATGAAAAAGTTACGATAGCCTGTGCAGAGGTTGGAGCTCAGGACATGATTTATTCAGCGTTCGAGGAATAGGGAAACGTCATGGATTTAAAGCAACATTTAGACGATACAGATTTGAAAATCGATATGTCGCCAATGATCGACATGGTTTTCCTGCTGTTGATCTATTTCATGGTTACGGCATCGCTGATCAGGAAAGAGGGCGATATATCATTTATTCTGCCGGCGTCTGTTCCGCCATCAAAAATTATTAATGTACCGGTTGAAGCACTCATTTTTATATTGGAAGACGGTACGGTTGAAATGGACGGTCTTCGTTTTTCACCGACGGATTATGTGCTTGATGAGCTGGCAATACTGGTGGGCGGATTAAAGGAAATAGCCGATACCCAGCAGTCCCCGTTTTCGGTGACGTTGACTCCGCATGAGGATTCCTATCATGAACGGGTGATCGATGTGATGGATGCCTGTGCAGCCGTCGGCGTTAAGAATCTCGCGTTTGGAAAAGCAACCATGTGAAGCCTGTGAAAAAGATAAGAAAAGAAAAAAAAATTAATAGAGGGATGTCGACAGGCGTACTGGTCAGCATCGGGATTCACCTGCTTGCATTGTTCATTGCCGGAAGCTTTGTTGTGTTTTCAGTGCTAAATAAGGAGGAAGCGCAGTTTGTGCCGCCGGCAAAAGTTGAACGCCCGAAAATGGATCTGAAGAAGCCGCGGATGAAAATGAAAAAGACATCCAAGCCCCGTGCGACTTCCCGCATTGTCAGTAAAAACGTTGCCAGTATGCCGGATATTCAACTACCGGATATCTCCAGTGCGGGATCCGGTCTCAGTGGTGGGGTAGGCGGCTACGAACTGGTTCCTGATGTTGCGGAAATGAGCCTGTTCGGCGGTGCCAATTCAGTGGCGGTCGGTAACGATTTTGAAGGAACTTTTTATTCTCTTCGGTATGACCGGCAGGGCAAAATAACCAGCGTCAGCCCTGCGAATTACCAGAGTGCTATTCGGCGCTTTGTTGAATTAGACTGGAATCCCTATGTTTTTGCACCGTATTACCGTGCTCCACAAAAGCTCTATACCACCCAGATTTTTATTCCAACGATCTCCTCGGAATTCGGGCCCTCCCACTTCGGAATACCGCCCGGGCCGGATTTTGACCCATACCTCTGGTGTGTGCACTACAAAGGGAAAATTATGCGCAAGGACGGTGGCCGTTTCCGATTCTGGGGCTTCGGTGACGATGTGCTGCTGGTCCGGGTCAATGGAAAGGTGGTCTTAAACGCATCATGGGGAAATGACCGTACAGAAGTTTGTGACTGGGAGCGCCAGGAAGACGATTACCAGTATTTTATGGGGCATGCGCAGGCAGCCGTCGGGACATGGTTTGAATTGGAGCCAGGCGTCCCGGTTGAAATGGAAGTGCTATTCGGAGAAACTTACGGAAATCAATTCTGTGCCTACTTGGTCGTTCAGGATGAGGCGGAGGAGTACGCTGAAAACCAGCAAGGCATGCCCATCCTTCCGGTCTTTAAAACCGCGGAAATCCCCGATCGGGTAAAAGATAAAATTAAATATACCTTGATCAAGGGAGAAGCCGATCTGGATTCTGACTTAATGTTTAACGTCTACTAACCAGACTAAAAACTAAGCTGTATCGTAATGGAAATTCATGTCATGAAACTGAGGAAATATTCTAGGCGCCGAAGAAATTGCCCATTGATCTGTTTTGCCTGGATCGCCGTATTTTTCTGCGGTTCGGTCTACGCCGAAATGCGCGTTTGGGAAGACACATCCGGCAAGGCAGTAAAGGCGAAGTTTGTCCGCGAACTTTTTGGATCGGTCGAACTGAGAAGGCCGGATGGATCACTGCACTCGATCCCCTTGGAAAAATTGTCCGCGCAGGATATGAAATATCTTCGCACCCGGATTCCCCCTGAGGTTGAACTGGAAATACGCACAAAAAAGTTGCCCATGGTAAGAAATGAAAATGATGCCACCGAATCCGATTGGGAGCAATTCGCTGATGATATCAACGTTGTCACAGCCACAGTCGAGGTCAGACAGAAAAGCAGCGCGGTCTTCAATGGCACCCTCCGGGCAGAGGTCTATTTCATTGGCAAGGAGGTTGCCACAGATCACTTGCGTCTCGCCGGAAAAGGAACCTCCCAGGTTCAGTTCACGGAAGAAAACCGAAGGAAGCATACATTTGAAATCGCTGCGAATTTTCGGGTTTACGAAGAATATAATAAACTTGAGACGCGCGGTGCGGACTATGCCGGTTATCTGGTGGTCGTCATTGATCCCTCGGGGAACAAATTGGTCGTCAAAACGGATTTATCCTGGCTGGAGGAAGATGAAAAGATTGATGCCTTGCGCAAATTCCATGTCGACGCGTTCTTTGATGAAAACTGCCGCAAACGCTCCGTTCCTCGCCCGCGTTATTACGACGCCCGGCATGAATTTTAATCATTACTGAGTCCTAATCAATTTAAGCAAAAGAAGAGGAACTCTTCGGCTCCCGCCCGGGGGGGGGCCCCCCCCCCGGGGGGGGGGGGGGGGGGGGGGGGGGGGGGGGGGGG
>CAZAPF010000052.1:0-29225 GCA_964486885.1 uncultured Verrucomicrobiota bacterium | reverse complement strand
GGCCAGCAAGACTCAATCAGTCTGTGTAGTTCTTGTTGATTTGGGCAACACGCCGGAGACGCCTGCGGCACAATTTCCGTATCGCCCGCATCCTGCGGGCCTTGCGCAAGCCGCCAAGATGGCGGCGGTACGGGCTGTATCGCAGGCCGCCGACCTGCTCCCGAAAGAGCGGAAAGATGCTTAAGAAAGTGCCATTCGGGTCATAAATAAAAAAAAGTTCATGCCCCATCAGCGGGGAGAAGAGCGCATGCACTGGATGTAGACGCGACGCCCTCGTCGCGTTCCCGCCGAACGGAAGGCTGTTCGTGTGCAAAGCGACGAGGGCGTCGGTTGGCTTCGCCTCGCTACGCGTCTACGTACCGATCCCCGGAAATGGGGCATGAATCAAAAAAAGGATGCCGAAAACCGGCATCCTCTCCCAACGCTGAATATCCGCAACACCTAGAGCTGCAAGCGGCGGCGGATGAATATGATAGATGCACCAAACGCAGTAACCAATCCCAGCGTAGCCGGTTCCGGGATGGCCTCAACAACAAGATCTTTCACCTGCACCTGATCACCAGTTCCCCAGTTACTATAATACGTCTGGATATCCGTTATGCTCGTTACGCTGGCAAGATTAACCGAGTTGGTATACACGGTACCAACAGGCCACTGCCAATCAGAACCATAGGTACGAATCTCATTAGCACCAAAGTCAATTTCCATGGTCACAGGACCGGCACCCGTTCCTGCAAGGCCATTCACAACGCGTCCTTGAGCACCGGAATTAAGGCCTCCAAGGGCAGAGCCCGTTTTCGTAACCGCTCTGATTTTATTGGAGTTATCACCCAGCTCAAGACTGATCCAGCTGTTTGCAGCTCCGTCGTTTGCCCATAAACGGAACCCAAACTTTGAATTTGCGGTATCGGTCGTCGAGAGATCCAACGCACCCACATCAAACGTAAGCTTAACGATCGGGGTTGCCGCCACATCAATGGAACTGCTCAAATCTATTTTTGCACCAAATGCAGATGCAGTTGTCGGTGAAAAATTAAACATCTCGTCATCATCGACCTGGGCAAACTGCTGATTATTGGTGTTGTAATGCCCACCAAGATTCAGCCCATTATTCGAATTCTGATACGTCCCATTACCATTCATGTCCCAATGGTCGATGACGGCCCCTGAGGCTGTTATTGCCGCCAGAGCTATTACTACCAATGTACCTACTGTTTTTTTCATTATTTCTCTCCTTCTGTTTTTTTTGAGCACGCCCACCTAAGGCGTAAAATCGATTTTAACGCGGATGAATCCTGCGTCTTCAATGGCTGGAAGCCTGTTCGTAACGGTATCGAATTCCCCGTCGAGCCCGCCCTCACCCACAAATACGAAGCCGGTGTTGGTCCAGGTGCCGCCAATGAGATCCTGGGTGTTTTCAAGGGTGTAGCCCAATCCCCGTTCCATTGCATCGTTGCGTTTGGCATAGACATATTCGATGTAGTTGGTACCGCCGGCTTCAATGATTGAATCGGTCGGCCATGTTCCAATATCCAGTCCATTGGTCGGGTCTCCGCCGAAGGCGTATTCGAGCAGGTTATTCGCAATATCCAGATCCGGATTATCGGTCAGGTTGGTTGCGCTGCCGAGGGTCGGATAGTCTGCCAGCCAATCCGCCAGCAGTGATTCCGGAGTTATGGATTCTTCAACCACCAGATACAGGTTGATATCGTCCATATAGATGGCATCACCGACCTGCATACTGTTTCCACCATTGAGCGCCTGAAATTGCTGACGCATGGAATCGATCGTCTGTCCGGCAAAAACACCACCACTGTAAGCTTCCACCTCAGCCGCCGCGCCCAGCGTGTAATAAACGCTGTAGGTTCCCGCATCCATATCCAACACCTGGCGCACATTCAGTAAAGCAGAGAGAACCGATCCTGTTTCAATTGTAATATTCTGATTCCCATCGCCAGCCGTTGATACAACCAGCCTAAACTCGTCAGAAGCGGCAGCGCCGTTATATCGGAAAAGCGTCCGCAGATCGCGGTTGGAACCATCATTAAAGCGGAATCCAAAACCGGCTTGAGCACTGCCATTCGACAGAGACGTTAAAGAAAGATCCGCCGCCGTAATATCAAAGGAAATTTCATACACCCCACTGGTGGCACCGGCGTAGGAAGCATCGTTAATATTTCCAAAGCCAGCCCCGGTACCTGCGGAGAAAATACGAATCTGTTCCCCCTGGATATCCTGACCGTTAGCCTGAGTCCCGGACAGCGTCGACCCTGTTCCCGTAGTACTTGGCACCGTATTCAGTCGTGCCCCGTCAGCACCGCCCGTCATGGTCCACTCCTCCAACACGGTCCTTACCGGAGGCGGAGGCGGTTCGGGCGCTTCTCCGAGCGAAGCAAGCATCAGATTATCCGTGTACACCTTGTCACCCGGCACCCAGTTGGCACCGCCGTTAATGGTCTGTACCACAATCCGGATTTCATCCAGCTCAAAGTCTGAAGCAAGCTCACCATCGGTATAAGCAGCCACTTCGCCAGCCCCGTTCAGGCTATAGTAAAGCTCAACAGAACCGCTGCTTCCTCGATTATCCAAGTCCAGCACCGAGCGAATATTCAAATGCTCCAACGTCGCACCGGGGAACGTTGCAACCGTCTGGTTTACGGCGGCAGCATCGGTGACCTGCAACTGATAGTACGCATTCGTTCCGCCGCCACTGACAAAACGTAAACGCCAACTCAAATCATTCGTTGTGGCCGCATAACTTCGAATCCCAAATCCAACCCGGGCATCCCCATTGGTTTCAGCCGCCGATCCTGTGAAGTCGGCATCGAGATAATCTACGGAAAGCTGATACCGACCATTGGTTACCCCAAGCGAACTCGAAGGGATTGCTGTCCGGAATGCACTTTCATCCACTCCATCGGCCATCCAGCGCACGGCCTGATTTTCGATCACAGCCAGATCATCATCATTAAAACCTGCTCCACCGACCAACCCGGTACTAATGCCATCTGACAGCGCAGAACCATTGGTCAATCCGTCATAATACCAAGCGTCAACAAGGTTAACTTCATTGGTTGGAACAGTTACGCCACTCAGTGAAATCACGACCGACTGATCATTACTTAGGGTTAAGTCTACCGGGTAATCCACACCGTCATAGGTCACTGTAATATCGTACTCGCCTTTGAAGGCGCGCAAGCCGGTTTCGCCGGAAACATTCGCCGCAAGTGTCGCGTCGGTGTTGTAACGAATGCGATGCAGATAATACCACGCCAGACCATTCAGCTTAACGGTGCCGTCGTAGTAGCACATGGAATAGAGCTCATCCTTCATAAACGTCCAGGCATTCAGACCGGTCGTGAGCGGATGGCTATAGTAAGCGGTTAAGAGTGATTCTGTAACTTCCGCGCGTTCCTTTTCGGTGTAGTCATACGGGAACCAAAGCGGATTATCGGGATTTGTATCACGCACCTCGAATTCGGTTCCAACCATGGGCAGGCTGTATGCGGTTGCGAATTCATCCAGTCGGTCATACCAGGTCTGAGGATTGGGCACTTCGAATTTGACCCGGCTCTGGAAACCGATTCGGTCCAGCCGGCCGCCGTTGTCGATCACATAATCAATGCTTTCATAATAGGCATCCCGACGATCCGTATAGTGCGTCGGGCTCAGGCCTGCCGAACGGGCGGAGATGATCTGAAATTCATTGATCAGCAGTTTGCAGTCCGGATCCACGACATTGCTTTCAGCAACCTTGAACCATTCCGCAGTTTCCTCGTAGCCCAGCAGGTCCTGGACACGATGATTACTGAGCGTTTCGTTGATGACATCCCACTCGTAGACCGACCACTTGGAAGCCCAATCCCCGATCATATAATCGACCTCACTTTTTAAGTCGGCCAGAAGATTGGTATTTCCCGGATCAGCTTCCGCCGCCTCGACCTTTGAGAGAATGGAGTAGGAGGTTGCAGTATCAGGCAACTCAGTCGGCATATGGTTGTTGCTGTCGTTCCCCGGCCAGATAAGCAGATGCCCACGCACAGGCATGTCATTGGACTGTGCCCAGGAAAGAAAGTTAGGAATCAACGGGGCATTTCCACTCCGCTGCTTGGGTTTGAATCCATTGTCCAACCCAACACTGTTGAACATGGCCAACAGGAGATCCCTGTACTCCTGCTCTGTTAATCCATTATTTGAAAGATTGTTATCTTCGTCGGTAAAGTCCTTCAGGTTGAAGACTCCGCCAAATTTAAAATCGTTGCTTTTCAGCTTTATGGCTACCTGCGCGCCCTCAACCGGATCGCCATTCATGTCGACCACCTGAATATCCAGATCAGCTTTACGATGCGTATCGATCCGGTCATAGGCAGCGGTTCGCCAGGCACTGTTCGTGGGAAATACCACGGCACTCAATTCCGTAATATTACTGGCAGTGAGGGTAATATTCAGATCGGTTTCAATCTGGTTGATTTCCGCTGCTGTCAGCGATGCAGCTTTCGCCTGATAGACTGCACATAATATCACGATTGAAAAAACTACCCATCCGACCGGCTTAATCCATATGCGCGCTCTGGTTATCATGAAATATTCCTCGTTTTAGACTTAGACACGAAAGGACTCATCACGCTCACCCTTCACCCAAAAAGCCCCGGCCGCAAAGCCGGGGCTTGCCTTATCCGTTAGACCAACGGATTACTCGGTGAGGTTCGCTTTCGTATTGATAAACCGAACGCCGACCTCGGCATTGACGCGGTTAGTAATGGAGCGCCAGGTGTCATCCACATTTACTGCACCATGGAAGGTGTAGAGGCTGGTATCGTTGGTGAATGCCGGAGCAATAACCAGATTGTCATCCAGTTCAATCCAATGACTCAGCCCACGAATGGCGCTGTCCTGGCGGCGCTGATATACGTGCAGGATATAGTTGGTACCACCCACGTCTACCGTGTCACCCGCCGCAGGAACATAACCGCGGTCATTGCCATCAGTCGGATCACCGCCGAAGGCATACTCACCGAGGTTATCCAGCAGATCCAGATCAGGATCGTCGGTCAGGTTGGTGCTTGCACCCAGCCCCGGATAATCCGCCAGCCAGGCGTTGAAATAATCCTGAACCGTCGGCTCGAAGGCTGTTGATGAATATTTCAGATAGTCCGTATTAATGTAGTCCGCCGCATCGAATCCGATAGTCGCCTCGGCATTTACGACGAGCCTGATTTCAGCAATGTCGGCCAATCCGCCGAGACTTCCGCCACCGACCGCATTTTTGAATTCAGTTTCGTTGTCATACCTCCATGACGCACCGTAGGTTCCGGCATCCAGGTTAATATCGATCCGCAGGACAACCCCCGTGGAAGCAACATATCCATAGTCATAGAAATCCTGACCGGAATCACCGCCATTGTTGGCCGAAGCACGGAAGCGTGCCGTTGCATTGTTGGTATTCACATCGATACCGAACTGAACAAGATTTGATCCCGTGGAATCCGCAAACCCATATTTAAGGGAGCTGCCCTGTCCGGATGCATCGATGTTGAAATCATCGAGAGCAAACTCAAGACGGTGCAGTCCGTTAGTGTATGCCACATCCAGGAAATGCTTGCGGGTTACATCGTTGGTCGTATCGCCCGTGAATACCAGGCTTCCGGAACCATCGGTAACAATATGGGCATCCGTTCCCTGGAACTGACCACCGTCCGTTCCGGTCTGGTCCAAAGCATTCAGCAAGGTACCAACGGTATCATTCATTTCATAAACAACCTTCTCAGCATATTCCGGCGGAACTTCCAGCGCTGACACTTTTTCGATCCGCATATTGTCCAGCAGCGTTTCATCGCCGATTTTCCAGCCGTTACCGCCATTGATCGGCTGGCAGCGCAGGCGATACTGGGCAAAGTCATAACCCGAATGAACGGTGCCGTCATATTTGGCCACTTCAACGCCTTCGTAGGTATAGAAGAACTGGGCAGAACCACTGTTTCCGGCATCATCCAGATCCATCAGCATCCGCAGGGTCAGATTACTCGCGACATGCCCGGGAATAACCAGACCATCGGTCTTGCCGCCGGCATCTTCAAACTCCAACGTAATTTCATCGGCCGTGCCGTTGTATTGCACATGAAGCCCCATACGGTTGTTGCTGGAATCGCGAATTTCAAGGCCGAACTGACCATTTGAACTTACGAGCGAGGTTTCTGAGAAATCGATTGAAAGAATATCGTAAGCCACTTCAAACACACCGGTCGCACTGCCGCCGTAAAGCGATGGTGCAGCCGTGCGGAACAGACTTTCCTCCTCAAGTTCGTTGGAGGTAAATTTCAACACACCGTTGGTAACGGCACCGTTAATCAGGTTTGTGATACTGGCCGGTGTCGCGGCGGAGAATGATACCCCTCCTACATACCCGGTACTTGCAGCCTGGTTAATACCGGCACCATTCGTCAGACCTTCGTAATGCCATACATCAACCACAGCAGTAGCTGGCGGCGGCGGTGGCGGTGCCAGTTCGAAAAGTTCAATATCACCAATCACAACCACATCACCGGGCTGCCAGGAGTTATTTCCATTGCCGCTCTGGAATCCCTGACGTAATTGCGCCAGAGTCCAGTCGGACTGCATGGTGCCGCTGTGAATCAAAACTTCGCTGCCACCACCGATGGAAATATAGGCTCCATTGGTTTTGGCATCGATATCGTACGCCATTTTCAGAAGTAAATCGTTAATCGAGCTTCCTGCAAAGTTGGTTACGGTGGTCCAGTTGCCAAGGTCCGCAGTCCTAACCTGAACCTGAATGTGGTCCGCATCGCCGTTGCCCACGGCATTGGTCACTCCATTGTAGATATTGGTGACATTCAAACGACCTTCGTAGCGCATACGCAAACCGCAGTCGTAGGCACCTGCGCCCGATTTTCCCCGCACCGCGTACAAAATATTCGCCGTACCGTTACTATCAGCGGTGTTGCCGAAATCGGCTGACGTGACTTCGTATTGCCAAACGAAATTTCCGCCGGTTGCATTGGCCGAAGACGAAGGCGTAATATTCTTAAACGCGCTTCCACCTTCAGTAACTCCCGCAACATAGTCGCCTTCCCACTTTTGCATGGTGTCGAAAACTACTGCAGGTGTTCCATTATGCTTCCACTTATATGTCCCTACATTGATATTGCTGACACTCCCGCAATTTGCTCCGTTGAGCAAAGTGCCATTCGGCACACCATCATAGTACCACGCATCAATCAACGTCTGGGCCTGCGACAAACTCGCAAATGCCACTGTCAGTAATATTGCTATCCATTTTTTCATTTTAATGACCTCCTCGTCATCCTCTCTCACACCGCAGGAAGCACCCGCCCCCATGCATTAATAAGACATACCTATTCCTTTAGGTTGGTATGTTTATATATCGTTACTATATCACTGTCAACCCGTATATTTATTTTTTGTTGTGAGAATATTTTCTATTGTCGGCAGCCGACCGGGGATTCCAACAACACTTATATACGGTATTTATTTAGGTTTATTGATAAATACACCCGTCTGCCGACTCAAAAACCCCCTCAGCCCCCTTATAATCCGATTTACCTTTTTGTTATAGCTATGTTCTATTTTATGTACCAATTGATATACCTATTAATAGAACACTAGAGAGGCGATCTGGTTTAGATCTTTTGCAAAACGGATGCATAGAGCGAAGAAAACAGGAATTATGAAGGTTTTAGGCCTAGCCATTATTCTGGCCGCAGTAGTGACCAGTATTCAGACAGAAGCATCGTCCCCCACAGTCATGGTCGGAGCTGGAAGCCGCATTTACTACTCCACTGGAACAATTCAATCAGCGGCAAGTTGGCGACACCTTAATCTTCGCCTTTACTGCCGAACCCTTCAGCATGCTGATACCGAACGAATCGAAAAAAACAGAGTTGTCTGATGATCAGGAAATCAACATCGGACTTGAGAACATTTTCTGTTGGGTTTGATGCTTTGCGATTGTACCGCTCAGTCGCAAAACCTCTCGTGCAGGCGGACGCCTCGGCGATGCGTCCCTACCTTCTTCATTGATCCATCAACGCCCTGCATTTAAATCCCGCCAGACAGATGTCGTCGTCGAACTCGGCTTTTTCAGCAAAATCCCGGACCTCGTTGATGAGGGCAGGAAAGAGTGCATCCAACGAAAGGTTGCTGCACCGCTGCGCGGCCTGGAGCAGGCGCTCCTCGCCAAATTCTTCGCCATCCGGATTCTCCGCTTCATAAAGACCGTCGGTATACATGACCACGGAATCACCGGGATGCAGCTGTTTTTCCAGCGTCTGGAAAGTTGTATCTTCGTTAATCGCCAGCGCCGGACCACGCATGGAGGCGTCATCCATCAACCAGCGGGCGGAGCGATCCTCACCGCTAAAGAGGAGCGGCACCGGATGTCCTGCATTCGCCGCCCGCAGCAGACCGGAGGAAGCATCATAGACGGCATAGCAGGCCGTGGCATACAGGAAAACGTCCTCCTGCCGCAGCACCGGGAACAACCGTTCATTCATCCGGCCAAGAAATTTTCCGGGATCGCGCTCCTGCTGTGCCAGCTCCTCAAGCGTGGCATAGATGAGCGCCGTGCCCAGCGCCGCACGCACGCCATGCCCCATCACATCGCACAGCAAAATGCCGCTCTCTGTAGCCGACAGGCGGCGAATAGCGCAAATATCGCCACTAACCGCGCCGCTGGCATGATGGTGATGCAGGAACTGCACGGCGCTTTGTTCCGATGGTACACCTTCCGGAAATGCGGGATAGGAATGAGGAAAGAAGGCCTTCTGCAACTCGGCCGCCATGCGGATATCATCCTCCATGCCCTCCTTGATCTGACGAATCTCCTCGGCATAGCGTGCCGCCTTCAGCTCAGCAAGCTTATGCTCGGTAATGTTCCGGGAGATTCCGAACGTTCCAACAATTTTTCCTGCATCATTAATCAACGGGATTTTTGAAGTTGAAGACCACGCCACATGACCATCCTTCCAGGTGGTTTCCTCCTCGATACCTTCTATCGGCTCGCCACTTTCGATGATGGCCTGCTCGTCTTCGTACATGTGACGGGCATCGTCTTCGCGGAAGCTATCGAAATCGCTCATTCCAATCAACTCTTCGGGTGAGGTATACCCCCAGGCGTTGGCCAGCGTGTTATTCACCATTATAAAGCGAGAATCCTGATCCTTGAAATAGATGCTGTCTGTCGTTTTCTCCATGAGGCGCTTCAGGAGAAACTCAGCGGTGTAGGGGCTTTTATCCATAGTATCCTTTCAGGTTAGAAAGGATCATAAACCTCAAACAAACTTCCTGCGAGAAGATCCTGCCTTCTGATTAGACCTCATCCGATGCATCTGTCATGGCTGCTTCCATCTCCCGCTCCGTATCGGAGTCGATTTTATAGAAGAAGACCGCTGTACCGGCCAGAAAGGCAAAGGCGGCAGGAATCCAGCTCATGATTAACCGGAGACCTTGCTGTGTTTCCGGTGTCTGCTGCTGATTTGCGGCAAATCCAAACCAACCCAGCAAGGCCATAGATAAGGCGGGACCGATTGACCACCCGATTTTCTGGGAAAAAGTTCCGGCCGAAAATAACAGACCGGTCGATCGCTGCCCCAGCTTCCAGGCGCCATAGTCCGCCGTGTCGGCAATCATCGACCAGAACAGCGGCATCAGCGGTCCGGTAATGAAGGAACTGATCCCCTGATGGATCATGATCAGCGGGATGTTATCCGGATCAATGAAATAGAAGAGCGCGATCAGGATGCCCGACACAAAATTGATGATGATATAGGCCCGTTTCTTCCCGCCCAGAAATGCCACGATCTGCTTGGTCAGCAACACACCGACAATCTGAACAACGGTACTGATGCTGAGAAAAAGACTGCCGTAATGCTCGTTGCCCGTCACATACTTGAAGTAGTGAATGGTCGCCCCTCCCCGGATCGCAATCCACAGGATCGTCAGTACACTGACAAAGATCATCGTGATCCAGGGGCCGTTCTTACAGAGCGCAGCCAGATCTTTTTTAACCGACGAGTTCTGACTTTCCGGCGGCCTTACCCGCTCATGCGAGGTAAGGAAGGTCAGGAAAAATAATACGGCCGCCATGAGCCCATAAAGGGCAACGGTCAGGCTGAATCCTACCTGTTCATTTCCGCGCCCGAATAATCCCACAAAATAAAGCATCGTACTTGCGACAAAAAAGCTGCCGGCAAAACCGCCGACAAACCGCCAGGATGAAAGTACGGTGCGGTCCGACGACTTCGCGGTCATCACCCCCATCAGCGCTCCATACGGAACATTGATCGCCGTGTAGACCATGGTCAGCAGCGTGTACGTGACGTAGGCGTAAACCAGCTTGCCCGTTGAAGTCAGATCGAAGGTTGTAAAGGTCAGGATCCCGATAATGACATACGGCGGAATCATCCAGATCAGCCAAGGACGGAATTTACCCATCTTTGTTTCCGTCCGGTCTGCAATCACTCCCATAATCGGGTCATTAATCCAGTCCCAGGTCCGCGTAACAAAAATCATGGTAGCCAAAGCCGCCGCACTGATACCGAAAACATCGGTATAAAAATAGGCCATGAAGTTCATGAAAATGCCAAAGTAGAGATTGGATGCAAGATCCCCGCATCCGTATCCCAACTTCTCTTTATGCGATAGACTGCTCTTACTCATTTGGCACCTGTTATTGACCCTTCGTCTTCAGCGCTTTTTTGCGGATTTCTGCAGAATGGTAGTGGCGGTCGACGTTCTCCAAATCCTGCTTCACATTTGCCGGGACCTCATACTGACTCCGCAACTGCTCCAGCTCTGTTCCCATCCGCTTCACGACTTCCGCATATTCCGGATTGTCATACTGATTGGTCATTTCCTGCGGATCAGCTTCCAGATCATAGAGTTCCCACTCTTCCAGGTCATAGAAATTGATCAGCTTATACCGCCCGTCGTACGCCCCTTCATGACGGTGAATCATATGCCACCCGGGATACTCATAATAGTGATAGTATAAACTGTCCCGCCAGTCGCCGGGTGTTTTCCCACCAAGGAGTGGAACCAGGCTTTCCCCCTGCATATCAGGCGGAACCCCGGCTCCCGCGATCTCCAGAAAGGTCTCCGCAAAATCGAGATTCGAAACGAGATCTGAATTTACACTTCCCGGCTTCGTCACGCCCGGCCAGCTGGCCAGCAACGGTGTGCGAAACGATTCGTCATACATAAACCGTTTATCAAACCAACCATGCTCTCCGAGATAGAACCCCTGATCCGAGGAATAGATGAATACCGTATTATCAGCCAGCCCCCGCTTTTCCAGATATGCCCTTAACCTGCCGACACTTTCGTCCACGGACTTGATACACCGGAGATAATCTTTGAGGTAGCGTTGGTATTTCCACCGCACCAGCTCTTTGCCTTTGAGATCTGATTTCAGGAAAGCGATGTTCTTCGGCTCATAGGCCGCATTCCAGACCTTCAGCTGTTCCGGCGTCATGCGTTTCTGAATCCGCCAGGCCAGTTGTCCGGTATAATCCTTTTCCAGGATCTTCAGGTCCTTGCCGAGCTCCATCGTTTTCTCAATCGACTGGTCCTGCTCTTTCGCGGCAGTACCCCGACCCTCATAATGATCAAACAACGTCGCCGGCTCCGGCAGGTCCACGCCATCGAACAGGTCCAGATATTCCAGCGCCGGTGACCATTCCCGGTGCGGTGCTTTATGCTGAACCATCAGCATAAACGGTTCGTCCTTATCCCGCTCCTTTTCCAACCACCGGATCGCCTTATCCGTTACAACCTCCGTGACGTATCCGGTCTCACGGTAGGTTTTTCCCGAATGGATAAAGTCGGGATTATAATAATAGCCCTGTCCTGGAAGAATATCCCAGTGATCAAAACCGGTCGGTTCGCTACCCAGATGCCACTTGCCAATAACCGCGGTCTGATAACCGACCGCCTGCAGCAGTTTCGGAAAGGTCTGCTGCGCTCCGTCAAAAGCCGTGTTCTCATTGACCATAAAGCCGTTCAGATGGCTATGCTTACCCGTCAGAATTGTTGCCCGGCTCGGGCCGCATATTGAATTACCCACCATGCACCGGTTGAACCGCATACCGTCATCGGCCAGCCGGTCAAGATTCGGCGTCGGAGCAGCTTCGGCCAGAATTCCGCCATAGGCACTTATCGCCTGGGTGGCATGGTCATCCGAAAAAACAAAAACAATATTCGGACGCGCACCGAAGGCTGACCAACCAATCAACCCGAAAACAACCATCTGCTTTATCATGATCTATCCTTATTGTGTGATAGCCGAACGGGTTTCTCCATTTACCTCAAACGCAAGTTCTTTGAAACGGGTAACACCACCCGAGTGCTTATACGTTTCGTTCCCGATTTCAAAACGGGTTAACCAGAGATTTTTGTCCCATCCGTCTTCATCCATATGATGCTTCAGGAAAGCATAAATATCGATGGTACCTTTAAAATCCGCAATCCCATCCGTATCCCCAAGACGCCACTGACGGTAGTACCCCCAGTCCTGCCACTCATCACTCGTTTCATACAGGGTGTACGTATTATGCCCGTCATTGAACGTGCCGCCTTTCGGTTCCCAGGGCCAGTATTTGGGCTTATTCCCGAGAAACACCATCACCTCCGCTTTCGCGCCGGCCTTTCCTTTGGTTGGATCCTCGTCCGACAGCCAGAGCTCAAAAGCCAGGTTCCAGCCATTATTCGTTGTGGTCGTCGTGGTCACGTCCAGTGTCATGCTGGCTGACTTCAGGTCCTTCAGTTGAATCGGCAGCAGAGCACTGGTTGACTGCCTCGGTTTTCCATCTCGATTCCACGGAGGAACTCCGATTTCCGCCTTGGGATAGTTCGGCATATACTGCTCTCCGGTACCGCCGCGTTCCCATTCAATCCCGAACGTTCCATCTTCATCAAGAAAAACACAGGTGGTCTGGTTCGTATCGCTCCACTCATTGGTTTCCAGGAAGATCTCCCCAAGATGCAGAATTTCCTTCCCATAATAACGCGTTCCGCGCGGATCTACCTTCGCCGGTTTAACCGCAACTTCTGCAGAAGCCCAAACCGACAGCAACGGCGCAATGGACACCAATACCCAAAAAACCTTAGGTTTCATCTCTTACTCCTCATTTGACTTAAAGCGGAAACTCACCCGGCAGCGTTTTAAGAATCGCGTTCATTTCACGCTGCATTTCTTCGAGCTTCTTTTTGTACTCCGGATCATTGGCCAGGTTTTTATGCTCCTTAGGATCCCGGGAAAGATCATATAGCTGGTCGCGGTCAAAATAGCCGGGATAGGATCCGGTTGATCCCCGCTCGGCGTCGCCGCCGCCGGGAACCGGCGTCAGATGACTGAATGGTTTGGACGCATCTTCCGTGACGATGCGCAGATGTTTGCGGCGGCGCTCGGCATTCCAATCTTCCAACACTTTTTCCCGCTCTTCCGGCGTCATGGTTGAAACGTGCTCCGGGTAACGAACGGCCAGATATTTCCAGTTGCCTTTACGGATCGCCCGGGCATAGCCCAGCTCAAAATACATGATGCGTTCTTCGGTCTGCGGTTCCCCCTCGAGAACCGGCAGATAGCTCTGTCCATCAAATTCAACATCACTGAAGTCGGCGCCGGCCATATCCAGAATGGTCGGCGCAAAATCAACAATGTGCACCAGCGCATCGGAGGTCTTGCCCACCGGGAACCCGCCCTTTTTCCAGACGATACACGGATTATGCACCCCGCCCTGGTAAAGGGTTCCCTTCGACATTTGCCCATGGTCGGAATAAAAGAAGATGACTGTGTTATCAATTTCCCCGGTTTTCTCCAGTGTCTTGATTAACGCACCGACGGCATCATCCAGCCAAAGCATATTGCAGGTATCGTCATTCACCGGCAGACCGGCTTTTTTCAACCGTTTCGGAATGGTGCTGCGCGCGGGCTGTACATCCGGTGCTTTTTTCAGATAGCCGACCGGCGAGATCAGCGGATCGGCATTCCAGGAACGGTCTTCTTTAGTCGGGCCATGCGGAACCGTTGTGGCAAAATAGAGAAAGAACGGATTATCCCGCTTCTGCTTTAGAAAATCCACGCCACCTTCCGTGATCCACTCCATGTTCTGTACTGCCACTTCGTGCAGCCCCAGGAAGTCGGGATTGTTATGATACACCCGGTCCGCATAATCAAAACCGATCTCCCGCATGGCCTGACAGACATGGTCATGATTGGCTTTCAGGATGGACACATTTTCCGGGTCCTTCGCGCTGGCATCGAAATCCTTGAAGCGTTTCAGGTCGTGTGCTTCAACCACATGGTTCTTGCCTACCATGCCTGTGGTGTAGCCTGCCTTTCTCAGCAGTGCCGGAAGCGTCTGCTGTCCCTTGATGATATGGGTATTAAACTCCACCACGGTCTGCCCCTCTTTTTTGGTGGTTGATTTAAACCAGCCGTTCTCCGCACGGCTGGCGTAGGTTCCGGTCAGCACATTGTAACGGCTTGGCGTACAGATCGGCGATGCGCAGTGCTGCTCCAGCATCACAACACCTTCTTCAGCCAGTCGGTCAATATTCGGAGTCAGGTTTTTACCTTCACCCTGCGGGAGACAGTTGAAGTGGCGCGGCAGCATATCGTCCGCAATAAAGAAAACAACATTCGGCTGAGCAGCCAGAGCGCCGGCAGCCATGAGACCGCTGAACATAAATAAAATCGCTTTTTTCATATGCATCTCCTTAGCGCAGGATCAATCCTGCATCATTCAAATAGATTTCCCCGTCAACTGAGCCCGACGAAGTGAGCACCACGCGAATAGCATAAAGCCACTTCATGGCCGGTAGATTTTTATGATCGTTAATCCGGAACTCGATGGACCGCCAATCCGTACCGACCTCATTCAACGCAAGAGATCCGATGGGTATCCAATGATCAGATTCGCTCTGCAGGACCACCTGCAGCTGCGCACCCGGATCGGCTGAAACAAGATCGTGCGATTTTTTTATTTCGAAGGAAAACCCGCCCGTTCGTTCTTTTTCAACATGCTCAGGAATCGGTTTAAACTCAATCAGCGTATCGCTTCCTCCCGCCGGTTGTATGCCGCTAAAACGGATGGCTGCCGTGGACTGATTTGGCTTGGCCGTGTCGCTGAGTTGAAAATCAAAGTCGGACCGAATATCATCGGAAGCTTCTTCAAACGGCCAAAGCACTATCTTTCGCTCCTGTACTGCTTTGCACGCCAGGGAAGCGGACGCATTTCCGGCAGTGATCGTCACGGTACCGGTGCCGGTTGGAGTGATGTAAAACCGACCGGCCCCTTCGCTGATACGCACTTGGCTACGGCTGATTTCAGCAGGCCCTTCAATTTTAAGATCCACAAACCTTGCAGGACGGCCTGCGGAACAGGGCGCAATACCGGGCGCAAGCACCCAGGCCTCGACCGGCACATCTTCAGGAGTTGATTCGGGCAGTAGCAGTTGATAAGTGGGCGGATCCAGAAAAACGCGCGGTGCCCGGATGGCCTCATTTTTTCTTTGCTTAATCTCCACCGCATTTCCATTGAACGGAACCTGTACAACCAGGGCACAAAACGGCGGAACGGTGATTTCATTGCCAAGTGTAATCTCTACAGGCTCTGGGCGCCGGCTCCACTGCGGTTTGTGGGTGTTGGGGTTCCAAAAATATTCGCGATGCGACAGTTGAATTGCGGCCGCCCGATCGGACAGCGCTTCATTGGATTGTATCGTTACAGGTACTGCGTTATCGCGCGAACGATTGACAAAAAGAACCTGCAGTCCTTTTTCATCCCGAGTAACTGCAGAATACACGTCTTCGCTTCCTGACCATGAAGATTGAACCAGTTTATCGCCCATCCAGTGACTCCACAGCCACAAGGCCCAATATTGTCCTTTCGGAATACAGGTAGGATTGAAGGTATCAAACTGGTAATCCATCATATCCTGAGGTACGCCCGGTTGCTCGAAATCAAACTGATCAAAATAAAACAGACCATGCCCACCGGTCGGCGTAGCGGTTATCATATCCCACTGGTTCGCAAAGGTGACTCCATTGCGGAACATTTCGCCGATCCACATGGTACACCACAGACCATTCATCAGGTCAGCAGTTGTTCGGTTCTCAACCACTTGCGAATTCCACTCGGTGATGGCGATTTCAATTTCGCCCTTTCGCTCCGGCTGATACTGCTCTATCCAACCATGGATTCGATCCATCGCCGGTTTAAGGGAACGCACAGCATTAAAAAACTCCGCCTCTTCTTTATGGCGGTTTTTAACCGGGTAGCTATGAAATGACACAAAGTCCACCAGCTCTCCGCTATCCCGCAGAACCTCTTTGATAAACGCACCCCGATCGTTGGAACTGGCTGGCCCCCCGGTTTTAATGGTCGGATCGACCGCCTTCATCGCCTTGGCAAATGCGTTGAAGCGCCGGGCAAAAATTTCGCCCGTAATTTTCGTGCCGTCGGGCAGAATGTGGCCCAGTTCCCAGCTGCCTTCCAGCTCGTTCCCCAGTTCCCAATACTTGATCTTGTAATCGTTCTTTATGTTGGCCCAGCGCACCCATTCGGCTGCGACTTCCGGTGTTCCGCTTCCCAGATTGACGGTTACCACGCCGTTTGCGTCGAAGGTCTCTACAAAGTCATGCAACTGTTTAACGTGCCATATACCGTGATAGTTATCCGAAGCAATCTTGCGATCATGCCCTTCTATGTTAAAGCCGGGTGCATAGCCGGACCAGTCGACATCCCATACGCCATCCTTGAGTTTCGAGTGATCAAACTTCTCGCCTCCGAGATTAACGCCATTGCCGTTCCAGATATAGTGGTTGGCCCACGATCCGCCCGGAATCCTCACATAGGATGGAGCCAGCTCACGGACATACGCGTGCAATTCCGGATCGCTCAGTTCCCAAGGCTGGTTCCACAGCGCAATGTTAGAACCGGTCAAATTCCTACGGTCGGTCGAATGTATGATACTGGATGCATCAATCGTGAGCTCAGCACTTTCGGAGTTCAGCAGAAAACCGAAAACTACAACCACGGCAATCATCTTATGGCTATCAAACATACGTCTCCCTCAGAATAATGATCTGTTCTGCAAAACCGTAAAATAAACCGCCAAAGCAGAATGCTCAATCGCTTTTCGAATTCCATCCCATCATGCCCCGGACCTGTCTCTAGAAGTAGGTGTTGAACCGATCAGAGAACCGCACACGGCCGCATGATGGCTAAGCCATCACGCTTTCGGCAGCATCGCTGTTTTCTTCAACACCGCGTTCGTCATTGCTGCCCATGGTGACCACGACCTCATGCTCGCTCCCATCCGCAAAGGATGGAATGACACGGCCTTCGATCGCAAGTCCATCAACGACCACCGTCGTCACACCCTTGGAAACCTGATCCGGGTTCTTCACTTCAATGTGATACGTCGCCCCACGGAACTTACGGGTTACTTTGAATCCATCCCAAGCCTTCGGGATACATGGATTAATTTCCAGTCCACCGTGTTGCGGCATAATACCGAGAATATGTTTAGTGGCCGCCTGATACGTCCACGACGAGGTGCCGGAAAGCCAGTGGTTACGTGCCAGACCAAACTGCGGATGTTCATCCCCCAGAATGTTCTGGGGATAACAATACGGATCGCACTCAAATTCATCGATCCGGTCATTCTGCGCGGCCGGGTTGATCTGGTTATAGTATTGGAATGCCCGGTCACCGTTACCCACCATGGTCTCTGCAATCATCACCCACGGATTGGAATGCAGGAAAATGCCGCCGTTTTCCTTAGCACCGGGCGGATAGGTGGTGACCCCGCCCTTCGCCGGATCAAACCCGTTATAACCCGGCCAGCTCAGCTTGATGCCGTATTTTGTATTGAGTTTATCATGCACGGAATCCAATGCCTGAGCCGCTCTTCCTTCGGTAGCAAAGCCGGAGAATACCGTCCAGGATTGGGCATTCGTATAAATTTGCCCTTCACTGTTTTTCTTCGACCCAATCGGCGTACCATCTTCCTCGAAGTAGCGCTTGTACCATTCGCCATCCCAGGAAGTCTCATTCACCACCTGCTTCATGTGCGCATGGTCGGCCCGATATTGCTCAGCGACTGCGGTATCACCCCGGAATTCCATAAGGTCGATCATTTCCTGAAGTGCACGGCCATAGAGGTTTGCAATCATGACGCTTTCCGCATCGCCGAGCAGGTTTACCGTATCGTTCCAATCGGCAAATCCAAGGAGTGGAAGCCCCTGTTTTCCGGTGTGGGTTTTGGTAAATTCCAACGCACGTTTCAAATGATCCAAAACGGTTCCCTTTTCGCGTTCGTCTAACGGAAGTTCTTTTGAATAGAAGGTTATTTCTTCCTTAAGAAAATCATAGTCGCCGGTTTCTTTCAGGTAGGCCGAGACCGCCTGGATAATCCAAAGATGGTCATCCCCGTACCACTGCTTATCGCCCTCCTCGCGGGAATCACCTTCGTTGGCTTCCATGGTGAGCGGGAAAAACTGATGCATGGCCGAGCCGTCAGGAAGCTGCACGCTGAGCAGCTTTTTCATCAGCGCCTTACCCTCTGCCGGAGCACTGGCCAGCACACCCATTACATCCTGCGAGCTGTCGCGGAATCCCAACCCGCGGGCACCGAGTCCAAGCTGATACAGCGAAAGATAGCGCGACCAGTTCAAGGTGGTGTGGCACTGGCGTGGATTGTGGATGTTGACCATTGAATCAAAGGCCGCGTCCGGCGTTTTAATGCTCATCTTAGATAGATAGTCGTCCCAGAATTCAGCCTGCTTTTTAAAGGCGGCATCCACCTCATCCGGCTTGCGGAACTTTTTAGCCGTCTCCAGCACTTTGGCCGGTTCATCCTGACCGAGCTGGGTAATCACCCTTTTGGTTTCACCGGGAGCAATCGTGCCCAGCTTATGCAGCAATGCCGCAATCACATCACCACGTCGGGCCTCGGTATTCGAGAGGCTTTCGTTCTGCAGGGCCAGCGGATTGCGCCAGGTTCCATATTCATTATCGCCGAGGAACGTTTTCCGATCCGTCTCAAATGAATCAACGGGAACATTGGATGTGAAAAAGTTGTTTTCGAATTCCTTCTTCATGAAAGCATATTGACGCAGCAGCAATGTGCCGTCGGCATTCTTTTCGGAATCGACCGTCATGGTCTGCGGGCACCAGTCGGCGTTGGTATATTGTTTGAGTGCGTCGAAGTGCGTGAACTCAACCACCGGTATCACATCCAGCTCGACCGCTTCATCGCGCAGATTGGTCACCTTGATATCCCTTACCACCACCGATTCATCGTTCGGCACAAAAATGGTGACATCGGTGCGGATCCCGAAGAACTCGGAAACGATCCGCTGATACGACAGGCCGACATGGCATTCGTATTTATCGTAGGCATCCAGCGTCGGAACAAAGAACGGGGAAAACACCTTGTAGTCATCGCCATCCTTTAACCGGATGTAGAGGGTTTCACCTTTAAAATCGGAACTCGGTAGTTGCGGAATATATTTCACAATGCGGTTCAAGGCCGGATCGCCTTTACAGATTACACCGCCACCGGTGTGGTCTACAATACCGCCAAACTTCAGCGTGCCGACATAGTTCGTCCACTTGACCGGCGTCCTGGGATTCGTGATTACATACTCACGGTTTTCGTCATCAAAATATCCATATTTCATAATTCGTACCTCCATTGTAGACGAAGCTTCCAGCTTCGTTGCGACCGTAAAGCCGCTCCTACGCAACGGAGCTGGAAGCTCCGTCTACATTAATTAAACTTTGCCGCGCCGCTCTTCGAGCTGCGCACGGATTTCCGCGGCTTTCGCCGGTGTGATCGGGAAAACCTTCAATAAAACAAGTGCTGCCACCAAGGCCACAACAGGCACGGCGACATAACCCACGCGCATATTGCGCAAAACGGACTCTGGCTGCGCGGCTTCCAGTGCCGCATCAAATCCAGTGAGCTCGAGCAAGGGGCCGGAGATCAGGAAACCAATGCAGAATGCAAACTTCAGGATCCACGAAAAAATAGCGGCAAAACTGCCTTCGCGGCGCTCACCCGTCTTCAATTCATCATGATCGACCACATCCGCCTGCATCGACGCAAGCATGAGCCAAAGGCCGGCATAGCCCGCCCCAATAAATACGGTATTTACCAGCATGAGATAAGGATACGCCGGAGTAAAAGTCCACCAGGTTGTTGCCGCTGAGAAAAGGACCAAACCTGTGGAGAGGGCTAAGCACTTCGGCTTACCGATGCGCTCAGACAGCCAGCGGAAAACCGGAATAAAGAGCAGGCTGAAAACCGTGTACACCACGGTTCCATAGCCGGCAAACTTTGCGGCGATCGACCAGTCAGCATTCAGTACATAGTAGGTTCCTACATAGCGGCCGTAGCTGTCGAAAATTGCCGTACCCAGCAAAAAGCACACCGTAAAGAGACACAGGACTCGGAAAGGAACATTCCTTAGCGTTTCGCCCAAACTCTTAATGACGCTCACCTTCTCCTGATGCTTGTTTACGCTTTCGTAATACCGCTCCTTAACAAAAATCGCAGGTACAATTCCGAGCACGATGATAATGGCTCCGATGATCAGGCTGAGATAACGCATGCCGTTTACGGTGCTGGCCTCCCCATTGAGGAAGAAGATGGGCAACAGCGATATCCACCACATCCAACCATTCACAAAGCCGGCCAGTGTCTGGAAATAGCCGCGCACTTCCGTAACGCGTGTCCGCTCATTATAGTCGGGCGTCATTTCCATGATCAGACTTTGATAAGGCATCGCCCAGACCGTAAAGCAGCTATAAAAAAGGATCCCGAAGCCTATCACCCACAGCATAATCATTTCCTGGCTCCAATCCATCGGGAACCACCAGATCAACGGGTAGGTCAGACCGGCCAGGATGGAACCCACCAGAATAAACGGACGGCGACGACCCCACTTGGTACGGGCATTATCGGAGATGCAACCCATGATAGGATCAATAATTCCATCCCACAGCCGTAGTGACATCAGAATGATCGACACATAAACCGGCCGCATATGCAGTTCCATATTGAAGAATGGATAGGCAATGCTTACCAGTACCCACACCGCAAGGATGTCGACGGGTCCGCCTAATGCATAGGCGAGCTTCGTACCCATTGGCACGCGGTCTTCTGCAGCAACTGTAGGTTGTACTTGATCAGCCATGATTATTTATCCCCGCTCACCTGATCGACCACAAAGTCGATACTCATCTGCTCAACCGTTTTACGGTCGGGTTCAATGCCTTCGGCCCACCAGCCATGACCGGCGCCTTTCACAAATTCAACGCGAACCGAAGAAACCCCCAGCCGTTCTGCCTGCTCCACCAGATGATGCGCATGATTCGGCGAAATAACAACATCCTGATCACCGTGAATATGCAGCAATGGCGCACTCGCTTTTTTCAAATAAACAACCGGGCTGACCTCATCTACCATCCGCTTCACTTTTTCAGTTGCTCCGGCATAATCCAGTTTGTCGGTTTTCGTAATGCGATTCCCCCAATGATCAGGCGCAAATTTATCCTCGAGGTTTTCGGTTACAAAAAGCTGTGTATCACGGAAATCAGAAGGCCCGAACCAGGAGAGTCCGGCCGCGGGGGCAACCTGATAGGAGCTGAGCTCCGGATCACCGGAAAAATCATCCGCTCCCGACCAGCTCAGTAACTGAGTCAGGTGCCCGCCTGCTGATGAACCGAAAACCACGACCCGATCCATATCCAGTCCGAGTTCCTTTTCATGCTTCTTTAAGAACCGCAGCCCATCGCGGCAATCCACAACGCAGTCACGCATTAAAACCGGATCGTCCTTGCTCCACATTTTCACCAGTCGATACATTACACTGACACAGACGAACCCTTCCCGGGAAAGCGCTTCAAACAACGGGCGTTCGGCACCGGTGATTTCCTTGCGCCCTCCTGACCAGCCGCCGCCATGAACATAGTAAAAGACCGGTGCAGGATTTTCCTTTTTTACCAAAGGCGGATAAATATCCAGCAGCAGCGGTTCCCCGGTTACCCGTTTATAAACCACATTACGCTGAACCGCACCGGCCCATTCCGGATAGGGCAGGTCAGCGCCATCCGTGAACTCCTGAAAGGAGACAACGCCGTCGGAATCGGCATCCAACGCCTGATGGGCTGTCCATGCTGCGCCATCCTCTTCCGTCAGCTTATAATCGCGGGTCTGATCGGCTTTATAAAAGACTTCATTCGCCATGACCTTGCGGTTAAATCCATCGTCGGTTTCCAATGCACCCACCGACACCGAAAGCAACAGAGAAAATGCGAGTATTAAACGGAATACAACCATTATGATGCCCCTCCCGCTGGCCCCAGAATAACTTCAACATCATGAACTCCGTGATTGTCGAGTACCGGAATCATGTTTCCCTTGGTCAGATCACCATCAACCAGCAGCATGATGACCCCCTTGCAGACGCCATTCGGATTCTTAACTGTGATGTGATATTCCGCACCACGGAAACGACGGGTCACTTTATATTCCTTCAAATCTTTTGGAATGCAGGGGTCAATCACCAGCCCATCATAGTCCGGTTGAATACCGAGAATATAATGCGAGATCGTCGCCCAGTTCCAGGCCGCCGTTCCGGTGAGCCACGAATTCTTGGCTTCGCCCGGTTTAAAGGCATCTTTACCGGCAATCATCTGCGAATAGACATACGGCTCCATTTTATGCAATTCGGATAGCTCTTCGCGATAAGCCGGGGCAATGCGTTTCCAGTAGTCGAATGCCCGGTCGCCGTTTCCTCGTTTGGTTTCACCAATCATCACCCATGGATTGTTATGACAGAAGATGCCGGCATTTTCTTTGTAGCCCGGCGGGTACGTTGAAATTTCGCCATACTCAATCACATATTTCGTGAAGGCCGGATTATTCAGCACGATGCCGTGCTCACAGGCCAGCAACTCATTGACCGAGTCGAGCGCCTTCTCGCAAAGACCGTCTTCCTTGCCAATCTCCGCCATGGTGCAGAAGCCTTGCGACTCGATGAAGATCTTTGCCTCTTCGTTTTCATTGCTGCCGACTTTGTTTCCATAAAAGTCGTAGGCACGCAGGAACCATTCGCCATCCCAGCCATGCTGCTTCACGGACTCTACCATGGCATCAACATGCCCCTGAGCCGCTACAGCATCCACACCACGCAACTCACAAAGCCGTATGTATTCACGGCCATACAATACAAACTCACCGGCAATCATCAATGATTCAGCAACCCCGCCCGACTCGTTTTCTGTTGTTTGAAATGATTCGTTCGGATCCTTTGAAAAACAGTTCAGGTTCAGGCAGTCGTTCCAATCCGCACGACCGATCAACGGCAGACCATGCGGCCCCAGATGATTGACTGTAAAATTAAAGGACCGGGTCAGATGACCGAAGAGATCCGTCGCCTTGCTCTCGTCATTATCATATGGAACCGACTCATCCAGAATGCTCCAGTCACCGGTTTCCTTAATGTAAGCTGTAACTGAAAGAATCAACCATAGCGGATCATCATTAAAGTTTCCGCCAATCTCGGCATTACCCCGCTTTGTGAGCGGTTGATACTGGTGGTAGGCCGATCCGTCCTCAAACTGCGTTGCGGCAATGTCGAGAATACGCTCTTTGGCGCGCTCCGGAATCTGATGCACAAATCCGAGCAGGTCCTGGTTGGAATCGCGGAAACCCATGCCCCGCCCGATGCCCGATTCAAAGAACGAGGCACTCCGTGACATATTGAAGGTGACCATGCACTGGTACTGGTTCCAGATGTTCACCATGCGGTCGAGTTTATCGTCGCCGCTCTCCACCTGATAGGTGCCCAGCAAGCGATCCCAATATGCAGCCAGCTCTTCCAGCGCAGTATCCACTTTTTCGACGGTCTCAAACTTTTTAATAATCCGTTTCGCACCGGCCTTGTTGATAACGCCCTTGGATTCCCACTTGCTGTCTTCGCTGTTTTCAATATAGCCCAACACAAAAACCAGTTCCCGTTTTTCGCCGGGCGCCAGGTCGATTTCAAGATAGTGCGAAGCGATCGGCGACCAACCATGCGCTTCAGAATTACGCGGAGCCCCCTCTTCGACGGCCTGCGGTTTATCAAATCCATTATAGAGGCCGACAAAAGATTCCCGGTCGGTGTCGAAACCCTGGATCGGAGCATTTACGGAAAAGAAGGCATAATGATTGCGGCGCTCTTTATATTCCGTTTTGTGGTAAAGAGCGGAGCCCTCTATTTCCACCTCACCCGTCGAAAGGTTGCGCTGGAAGTTTTCCATATCCGTCTGCGCATTCCACAGGCACCACTCCACCAGCGAAAACAGTTTCAGGGATTTCGGCTGATCGGAATTATTCTCGATGCAAAGTTTATGGACTTCAGCATTCACACCCAGCGGCACAAAGCAGGTCAGCTCGGATTTCACCCCGTTCTTTACCCCGGTGAATTTTGAATAACTTAGACCATGACGGCACTCGTAAGAGTCGAGCTCCGTCTGCGTCGGCTTCCACCCGGGATTCCAGATGGTGTCACCATCCTTGATGTAATAATAGCGACCGCCGGTATCGACCGGAACATTGTTATAGCGGTAGCGGGTCAGCCGGCGAAACTTGGCATCCTTGTAAAAGCAATAGCCCCCGGCCGTATTCGATACCAAACCAAAGAACTCATCATTGCCCAGATAATTAATCCATGGGAACGGTGTCTTCGGCTCCGTGATCACATACTCACGGGCTTCATCATCAAAATATCCATACTTCATCTAAAAGAGTCTCCTGCTTAAAACGACCTATGAATATAACACTTATAGAACGTTGTCAACCGTATTGCAGGATTTATGCCCCATAAAAGCCTATTTACTAATGTTTTTATGGTATTTTTAATTATATCAGTTACATATCTCTACCCCATCAACCTCCTTTTTCCAACCTTAACAAGCACTGACGTACCGTGCCCCCGCACCCTCCTGCCATACAAAAAAGAAAGGCCTCGTAATTATTAAATTACGAGGCCTTTAAGATGGAGCCGGCGGTCAGAGTCGAACTGACGACCAACGGATTACAAAACTCAGCTTTTATTTTTTACCGCCTAAGCGGCAAATATGACCAAACAACGTGCTCAAGAAGAGCTGTTCCGCACATTTTACCGCGTTAGAAGTAATTTATTAACTTCTGCATTGACAAGACCCAATGAACGCGCATTATTTACCGCATTAACGGCAGATATGAGGTGCACATGGAATATACCACACAGGACGACCTAGGAAGAATCATCCAGTACCACCGCAAGCAGAGCGGCTTAAGCCGAATTGCCCTGGCGGAACTGGCGGGGGTAGGGAAAACGGCTGTATTCGATCTGGAGAAGGGCAATAAAAACGTGCGCCTCCAGACGCTGCTGTCGATCATGAGCGTGCTGAATATTTCGCTGGAGCTGAAAAGTCCGCTCATGGTCAAGTGCGGCGAAACCATTCACAGGGCTGAACCATGAACAAAGCCCATGTCTATGTAGAAGGATCCCGCGCCGGCCTGCTGATTCAACATTCCGCAAGCGAATACAGCTTTGAGTATGCCGAGGATTACTCGGGGCTCCCGGTTTCCCTGACCATGCCTGTTGAAGAAAAAGAATTTGTCTACAGCGCACTCCCCCCGTTTTTCGAAGGATTGCTTCCGGAAGGTGAAATGCTTGAAGGGTTGCTTCGTCAAAGGAAGATTGATCGCAACGATCTGTTTTCCCAGCTTATTGCTGTTGGTGCGGACATGGTCGGAGCGGTCACGGTCGAGGTGGTTGAATCATGAACCGATGCCTCATCACCTACGAGCCCTGCGAGGGTCGTCGCTATTCCCAAAAAGGCCTGAACCAGCTGTCTCCCAGATTGACCGAACTTCACGCCTTCCCCTACTCCGCCGAAGCGTTGCGCAAAGAAGCTGCAATCCGAATGGTCAAAATGTCTATCCAGGGCATGCAACCCAAACTGAGTGCGCGCTTAGACGTTAAGAACGGCATTTTCAGAATGGTCGACACCCATGGGCGCTTCATCATCAAGCCCGCTCACGCCACGTATCCCGCGCTGCCGGAGAACGAGGCCTTGAGCATGCAGCTGGCGAGACGGTGCGGCATCGAAGTCCCGGTATGCGGCCTCGTCACATGCGCTGATGGTTCGTTGGCCTACTTCATCCGCCGCTTTGACCGGGTAGGACAAAAAGGAAAAGTGCCCGTAGAAGATTTTGCGCAGCTTGCTGGGTTGAGCCGCGAAACGAAATACAACTACAGCCATGAAAAACTGATCGGCATTCTGGATCAATACTGCACCTTTCCGGCACTGGAAAAAGTCGAACTCTTTAAACGCTGCCTGTTTAACTTCCTGATCGGCAACGAAGACATGCACACCAAAAACTTTTCGCTGATTACCCGGAACGGAAAAATCACGCTGGCTCCCGCCTACGATTTCCTCAGCACGACGACCACTTTCCTGACCATGGGGGTGGCACCGAATAAAATTGAAGAGACCGCAATCACCCTCAACGGGAAAAAAAGAAATCTCTCAGCCAAACAGTGGATTGATTATTATGGAAAAGAACGGCTCCGGCTCCCCGATAAAACCATCGAAAAGCAATTGGGAATCCTAAACGCGGCCTATCCCTGCTGGCAGAAAACCATCGGGTTCAGTTTCCTTCCTGACGAACAAAAAGACATCTTGTCGGGGCTCCTGAAAGAACGAGCCAACCGTTTAGGTATTGTGTAGCCACAGGGTCTCCGAGGCCTACCGCAGCAAGCTCTTTCCCCCTTGATCAACCCATAAAATGAGACCGTGGAGCCCTCGAAATCTAAACTAAATCCTGATCTGGTAGTGTGTGCTGCGCCCGCTCCCCATTGGAATGAATACCGCTTTAGCAACGAGGTCCTGCAGATCGCGGGTAGCTGTAGGCTTGGTTGCTTTCGTAATCGCCATGTATTTTTTTGCCGTCATACCGCCCTCGAATCCGGATGGTCCCTCAGCGAGCATGCGGCGAACAGCCTTCAACTGCCGCGCGTTGAGCTCTTCTTCAATACGATCAAACAGCCTGGTTTTCTTTAGGGTGAATTCGATCTCGGTCTCAGCCTGCGTTTGAGCGTTCACCAGCATGTTCACAAACCACTCTATCCACTCCGTGACCCTGCCGGCCTGCTGAGCCTGCTTCAAGGCATCGTAATAGCCCTGCCGGTCCTCATCGATGGAACGCGATAGGCTCATAACCACCGGCCTGCCTAATCCCTGGGATAGAACCTTTTCGGAAAGGGCCCGGCCGATGCGTCCATTACCGTCCTCAAACGGATGAATGGACTCGAAGTAGAGATGAGCCAAGGCTGAGCGAACCGGGGCATAACAAATTTCATCCTGCGCCCCAGACGCCGTAGCATTGAACCATTGAACAAAGCATTTCATTTCCTCAGGAACCTGCGAAGACGGCGGGGCTTCGTAGTGAACCTGCTCGCTACCAACTGTACCGGATACAATCAGCATGGGATCGGAATGCGAACGCCATGCGCCTGACTTCACGTAAACGTTGCCGGTCATCAGCATCAAGTGCCATGTGAACAGCATTTTCCGGCTCAAAGCTCGGGCAAATTCATCCCTGACACAAACCATCAACTCAGCGATTCCTCTGGCCCGCGAGTCACTCACGTGCCTGGGTCTCGAGCTTATGCCGAGATTATTCTTAATCGAGGACATCACATCGGGACGACTAAGCATTTCGCCCTCGATTTCAGAACTCTTTACAGCCTCGGCAACCATCAACTCAATGACGGCATCCATCTGGAGCGATTCAGGAAGGGCGGATAGCAATCCATCAACCCGGCCCGTTTTTTCGGTGAACCGGATCATTTTCTCCTGAATTCCTGTCAAATCGTATTGGAACTCAGGCCAATTCTCCTGCTGCCAAATATATTTCATGAGCCGTTTATGGCACTTTATCGGCTCATAATAGAAGCAAATAATGAGCCGAATAGAGGAACCTTTCGACTCACAAGTTCATCTAGCAAGAATACCAATGTGCGGCGGTGCATCTTAATAGACTATGCAGCCAGTTCCCTGGTGCGTCCGCCGGGACGACGATACGAACCTGTTTCTCCGTTATTGCGTCCCCATTCCATCGACCGAGACGGCGATGCGAACATAGAAAATATACTACACGGCTACAGCTTCATTTTTCCGAATATCGTCAAACTGATTGATTAAAACATCACCGTCATCGAAATGGGCAACGATTTTAAGTTCTCCTCCCATGGCAAAAAGAATCTTTCGCAGCGTGCTGATATAAATATCAGACTGACTTTCAAACTTTGACACTGCTGCCTGATTGACATTCAGTTCCTTGGCTAGTTTTTCCTGAGTTAACTCCATGGCCTGACGTAACTCCTTCAGAGCCATTTCATTTTTCAAAACCTCAGTCTTAATCTTTATTTTTTCGAGACGCTCTTCGGGCATGTCGGCTAATAGCTTTTTGAATGACTTACTCATAGCAAACCCTCCTTCTCTAATTCTTCCATATGCTTATCGTATATCTTATCCGCCTGAGAAACGAATTCATCGTACCAACGGTTATTACCAACCTTGTTCCCGCCAATCAACAGGATCGCACATCGTCTGGGATCAAAGGCATATAATACCCGATACGGATCACCTGCATGCTGAATCCTCAACTCACGCATATGACTATGCTTGGACCCAGATATTCCCGAGCTGAATGGGAACGGAAGAGATGGCCCCTTTTCGCCAAGCAGATTTACAGTAGCCACAACGTCATCCTGCTCAGCTTCGGAAAGCGATTCCCACCAGCCCTCAAATTCATCCGTATATTCGATATCCCATTTCATAAATAATGAATTTATATAACCAATGAGTTATACTGAAGTCAATTACATAGAAAATATACTGAAGATACTCGATTTACACCTGACAAAGATTCTTTTATATAGCACTGGTTACCTGCTATTTACGAATTTTATATACTTCCGAACAGGCCAGATTTTGCCTCCAAACAGAACTAATGCAACCAACAAAATAAGGCAGCGCAGACAAATAAAACCCCTGCAAGCAAACAACTTACAGGGGTTTTAAAAATGGAGCCGGCGGTCAGAGTCGAACTGACGACCAACGGATTACAAATCC
>CAZAPF010000051.1:0-29297 GCA_964486885.1 uncultured Verrucomicrobiota bacterium | reverse complement strand
CCGCGTCCGCGGGGTCACCGGCCGGGGCCTCGATCGGGGCCGCGCTGGGGCCGGCGTCGTCCTCGTCGGCTGCTTGCGCCCAGCCCCCCGGGCGGGAGGCGTCGATGATTTCCACGAGAAACGGGTTGGGGGGTTCTTAACGCCACTGGGAGAAGCCAAACGACTCCTCGAGCTGATGGCGCAGGTGGTAGGTTTTTATTGATTCAATCATGGAGAGTTCCCTAATTTATTTCGGTCGTGGCGACCGCGTTCGCGGCGGATTCCTCGGCCTTGAAGGTGCCGGCGAAGGAGAGCGCCGCGGCCGCGAGCACAATCAGCGCGACGCCAACGAAAACGTAGTTCAGCGCTTTGCCCGCGCCTTTCCATTCGCCGGTGATGACCGCCGCGATGTTGCTGACGATCAGCGAGAGGGCGAGGAAAATAGGCGTCGCGATGACGGCTCCAATATCGCCCATCATGGCGCTTCCCTGACCCATGGTTCCGAGCGCGGCGAACCAGAGCAGACCGGTGACGACCGCCCACGCGAGCGCTTTGCCAACGCCGCCGGTGTTCTCAGCGATGACCTTCTTGTTTTTGATCAGAAGGATCACGGCGTAGCCAAGGTTCATGATCAGCGCACCGAGCAGAACAACAACCCAGCGGGCCAAGGCGGTGTTGCGAAGGATCGCGCCATGCTGTTCCGCGATCTCGCCAATGCCAGCGGTGTTGTTGAAGCCGATGAAGAGCAGCGAGGAGAGCAGACCGCAGACGACCGCGATGATGAGTCCTTTTCGGAACTCCGCGCCTTTTTTGATGCCCGCGAGTTCCTTGCCGTCCGCTGCGAGTTTCTTGTCGCGTTTCAGGCCGCCGATGGTCACGACCACGAGGGCGAGCGCGTAGAGGACGAGGCCGATGATGGTGTAGGGGATGCTCGCGGGCACAATGCTGTCGGCTCCTTGAATGAGCGCGATAATGGTTGCGGCGATGCCGCAGCCGCCCATAACGATGCCGTAGGTGAGCGACATCCCGATATAGCCGACGGAGACGCCGAACATGATGCCGCCGATGCCCCAGAGAAAGCCCATGGTCGCGCCCGCAATAACTTCATTCACGGGAGCTTCTGAAATGACTATGAATAAGTCTGGAACCACAATTAGTGCCCATATTAGAGGGAACAGTAACATGGCAACAACAGACTGAATAACCCACCAGGCTTCCCAGCTCATCGGTTTTACATACTTCATTCCGATCCCAAATGTACCCTGAAAAACACTGGCCAGAATCACAATCATGATCGGCAACAACAACTCGTTCATCTCTGCATCTCCTTATCAATATGCTTTTATACCTTCTCAAATCTCATTTGTTTCCAACATGGTCTAAGCCATAATAAAATAGGTCTCCATTGCACAAATCGCCATCTGAAGATCGACATTACCTCTCAGTTAATCATCCAGACTCTGGAAACGGCCGGTTGTAACACCGCGGCCGAAACGGATATTTTGGGGTTTAGTTTTTCCTTTGAACCACGGAGCGTAATCTTCGCCGGGGACGATTTCGTTGTCGTAGAATTCGAGATTCTCGACGTGATCGGCGATCATGAGCGGCTTGAAGATCTGGATGATCCTGTTGTTGTGGATGCGGACGTTTTTATGGATCGGAATTTCGCTATCGGGCTTACCGAGCGTTGCAAGAATTTCGAAGGTCGCCTGTGAAAAACCGCCTGAATTGCACTGGTCAAAAACGTTGTTGTAGATTTCAACATCCTCGACGCCACCCGCCTCGTACCAGCTGGACGCCTCGCCGCGAATCTTGATGGCGCAACCCTGCACATTAAAATAATTGTCGTGGATGCGTACCTGGCCGAGGGTCTTGATCAGCAGGCTTCGTGCACGATGGTTGCTGAAATGGTTATGGCTGATTTTTACATCCGTGTCGTATGCACGCAGGGTGACGACCACGTTTTCCCAGTCAAGGTCCGGCAGGGGCTCTTTAAACGAGAGCAAATCCGCCTGGGCCGCATCGCGATTCAACGCCTGGACCAATATTCCCTCTCCCAGAAGCTCCAGGGTATTGGCATCGTGGAAGCCCATGGTATCGCCGGGATACAAGGTATCTATCCCCATTTGCTGGAAATGGTTCAGACGCGTGGTCAGCGTTTTGTTATTCTGTTTTCGAACAACCGGTCGGTATACCCCATGAATGTTGCAGTCGTCATCGCCCTGGAATTCAAACCGGCAATTCGTGAGATGGATATCGCCCCGGCATTCCACAAAATGCATCACGTCGTGATGCGTCGTGAACCATCGACCTGAGTCCGGTCGGCGAACCGCCTTGACCCCATCGACATACAGATCCCGCGAGCCTTCGAAGATGGCCCCGAACGCAGCCGCGTGATACATCGTGACATTTTCCAGTCGGATGTTTTCGCTGCGGTGCACCACGAAACCCGGAGATGAGCGGTCGTTGTACTGAAATACGGCCACATGGCCAACCCTCAGCGGACTGCTTATTTTAGACGACCGAATCCGGACCCGGCCTTCTTCAAGCACTTCCGCCGTATGGTCGCGCCCCACGCCATATTCATCATAACTTTTGAATACCAGCCGACCGAGCTGCGGATCAATGATGTTGATATTATTAAAATCCATCGGCTCCGGCAGATCCGGATTCAGGAACACCAGACGTTCATCGCGAATACCCACGGGATATTTGCCCAGATCAAAACGGACATCGAAATACCCCTTGCCCACTTCGACGACCTCGCCCTGGCTGAAAAACGGATATTCCCAATCCATCGTCAGGTTTTTGATGGTCACATTCTTCGCGTTTTTCAGGTAGAATGGAATGATGTGGCCGTGGCAGATCAATTCAGCACCGTTGCCTTCGATAACGAGGTTTTCGGCATCGCGCAGATCAAACAGGATCTGCTTCATGCCATCGTTATTATTCGCAATATGGAGGGTGCGCTGAATGCCGTTTTCGGCATAGACATGATGGGTGCCCTTCGGCAGCACAATCGTCTTTTTGCCCGCGGCAACTTCCGAACGAACCCATTCTTCAATACCGGCTGAAACCGACATAGCCATCAACAAGCAACCTGCAATAATTATTTTAATCTGTTTCATAATCATATACTGCCTTTGTTTCACCACCCGCTTCGCTCATAACTGAGAGCAAGCGATCAATTTCACAAAAAACACTAAGCTTTGTGAACTTAGTGTCTTCGTGGTTAAAATTTATCTCCTGAGCGTCCCGAGGTGAGCATTGTTATTAATTAGACTAAAATTACTGAACGTCCAACGGAAGCCAGGCGCTCATGCCTCCGGGCCCACGGCTGGCCCAGGCGAAGTACGGGATCATACGGAGCGGAAAGTCGCTCAGGGATGTAGAACTCAACGGACGATACAACTCACCAGCCCAGGGTTTCTCATCGAGATAGAGCGCTGTGCCTTCCAGGGTCTGGATGCCGAACGGGAGATCCGGAGCAGGCGCCGCCTCCAGCGCAATACTGGATGGAATGCGGACATTGTTCATGTCTTTGCCTGCCGGCATATCCTTTGTCTCCAGGCAATAGAGCAGCGGGCCATGCATGACGGCCACCTGGTTACGCAGCTGCTCCGCCTTTGGATGCGCGGTCATCAGGCGCGTCTCCATCGGCAGGTTCAGTTCAATGCGGTCGCCGACGTTCCACTTGCGCTTCATATAGAGATAGGCTCCGGCCTTCGGTGTATTTGCGACGGTTTTTCCATTAATCGTGACGGCAGCCCCTTCCGCCCAGCCCGGAATACGGACACGGATCGCGAACGGATCGGCTGATACCGCATCCATGTTGATCACAATTTTACCGCTCCATGGATAAGCCGTTTCCTGCGTCAGTTTCACCGCGCTTCCATCGGCCAGTTTTCCGCTGAAGGTGTTTCCGCCATAGTGGTGCACCCAGAGTCCCTGCTCATCCATGCTGTAAAGGTAGGAATGCAGCTGGGCCAGCGTGCGCAATAAGTTGGTTGGGCAGCAGATGCGCTTGCGGCCCGGCAGTACGCGCTCGGGCAGAAAGTTGTGTCCGCCTAAAAGTTCGGTGTAGTCCTCCTGCAGCCGCAGCGAATTGCGGTAGAACCAGCTTTCGCCATCCAGGCCGATTCCCGCGAGGAAGCCGTTATAGAGTTCCAGCTCCATCAAGTCCGCATACTTCGCGTCGCCGGAAAGGGCCAGCATACGATAGTTCCACATAAAGTTGCCGATCTGCCCGCACGTTTCGTTATAGGAATCGGCGGCCGGAAGTTCATATTTCTTCCCGACGGCTTCCACCACAGGATCCTTGCCCTTTGAAAGGGTATGCCCCATTGGACTCACCCCGCCGTTGATGCACATTTTGGTGCAGGTCAAGTCATGCCACAAGCGGTCCAGCGGTTCCCGCAGGGTCTCATCCCCCGTTTCCATATAGACATCGGTCGCACCGGCAAAAAGATAGGTAAAAAACACATTATGGCCGACCACCTCCTTGGATCTGCGTAACGGCACCCGGTCCTGAATCAGGTCGGTTCCGATGATGCCCGGTCCCTTAGTGAATGTGCCGCCCTGTTTCGGTTTCTTGCCTCGGCTGTCGACAATCAGCTTCGCGCATGCGAGATATTTCCTATTGCCGGTTTCGCGATACATTTCGACCAGCCCCATGATGGCCGAGGGATTGTGGGCATAGGACGGCCACACCTTTTCGCCGAGGTTTTCGCACAGGAAATCCGCATTGCGAATGGCGAGTTTCATCAGCGAATCCTTGCCCGTCACGCGCTGGTGCACACAGGCTGCGGTGAGCATGTGCCCCATCGAATACACTTCATGCTCCCGTGGGTTGGTAAAGCGTTCTTTTTTCTTGGCCGTAATCTGCGTGGCAATATAGCCATCTTCCTCCATGGCCCCGGCAATCAGCTCAATCGCTTCGTCCATGCGCTCCATGATCCAGGGCTCCGGATTTTTTGCATATACACTGGCGGCGGACTCGATCCACTTGTAGAGCCAGGCATCCTGCCAGTCCGTGCCCGCGTGCTCCCCCTGCCCTGTTGCGGCGGCACGGAAATTATCAATCACATGCCCGGCCTCCGGATCAGCCGCCAAATCCCAAAGTTTTTTGAGCGTGATCTCGCAGGTCTGGTCATAACGTTCCGCCCAGAATCCGTCCGTCCAGGTAACCGCATTAAAATCAACCGGACGCAACTGCGCGTGCGGGGTTTTATGCATATCCATCAGATAGGTACGTTCCGCACCAGCCCATCCTGCTACTGCAGCCATCCCTGTTAGTACTAAAGCTTTGTTCATCTATTTCTCCTAATTAAAAAATTCCCGGCCAGATCCCTTTGCGCACACAAATTCGCTTCCTTGACCTTTAATAGGGATACGAATGCGCCACCGCCACCTTAACAGCAGCAGTAAAAAAGATTTTCCGTCCAATGGATGCGGCGACTAATGCCAACCCTCAAAACATATCGGGCCAAACCTCCGCTTTTTTCACCACAGAGACACAGAGACACAGAGCGTCCATAATTCTCTGTGGCTCCGTGCTCTCTAGCGCAGCGGGTGGTAAAATTTACCTGTAAGATTTGGAAACTTGTATAAATATTGAAATTATCAGCCACGAGAGAGCGCAAAGAAAACAAAGATCAGGCGACAGGTAGGATCCGTTTTTTTGTGGTCTTTATGCTCTTTTGTGGCTACCCCATCCGTCGCATAGATTTCACAATATGTAATCGCCGGAGCAATACCTATGTTTACCCGGATATATCAGCGTTAATCTATGTGATCTGCGGGCACTGAATATGCCCGTCTGCCTATCCATCCAAACCGACTTCCACGATATGAAACTTTGGGTTTCCCCGTTGTTTCCTGACCGTGATACGGCTCGGGAGTGCGCGAAGTTCAAACTCATCGATCTGGAATCCATTCTGGGTTCCGCGCGCCCCTCCAACCCGTTTACCGTCGGCCAGCAGCTCCCAGGCGTCGCCGGGTTCGGCCAGCCATTCGATGGAAACTGTCGCGGATTGTCCTTTATGGGCCTGACGGAATTCCGGAGCGATAGAAAGCGTGGTTTCCTTTTCCCTGATTGTTCCCAGCATGAATGCGCGATGATCGTCGGAGGCATCCACAACGGTTTCGGTTTTTGAGGAATCATCCTCCGCAAGCCAGTAGCCGACATTGCGCTGCTTGATCTTTTTTCCGCTCCAGTCGCAGTAGCCCGCGAACACCATCCAGGCGTGCTCAGTCTTGGCCGGATCCATTTCGCCGCCTGCATATTTCATGAAGACATCGAGCGCCGCCTGATAGGCCGGAGTGTTCAACCGGAACAGTTCGGTGCCGCCCCAGGCACTCATCGTGACGCCTTCGTAGAGCTTCAGGAACTGCCGCCAATAGATTTCCTTTTCCGGCAAACGCGGCGACACCTTATAGTTCATTTTTTTGCCGTGCTTTGCATTCCATCCATCGCCATTGAAACTGGCATAGGTATCTTCATGAAAAGCCCCCTTCTTCAGGTCGCGGGTATATTTTTTATAGACCTGTGCGCGAGAGGAAATCAGCTTTGGCCGGGACGCCGTAGCATCCGTTCCCATGCAGACGGTGTAGGTGTTGGCATAGTAACCGGACAGGTCAAGATTCAAGCCCTGATCCACTTCCAGATAGGGACGGAGGAAGCAATAGATGCCCAACGGATGAAATGCCTCCTGATAGAACCCGATCACATCGGTGAAATATTGCTTCGCCTCTTTGTAATCATCCGCCTCCAGCAGCGGCGGATAGATCGGATCGCCGTTGCGCGGAGGAATCCAGGTGCCGCGGTCCGGCGAGATGCCTGCAATCTGCATTTCCCCGCCATTAAAGGTGTAATGCCACGCCTCCTCGTTAAAAGCGTTGGGCTGCACCCGCAGCCCGAGGAACCATTTACGGTGAGGCGATGCTGCCACATGGGCGGCCAATGCCTGAATCATCTCCTTATAGAATTCCTTATACGCGGGCGACCAGAATTGCGGCGCCTTGGCCTTTTCGCGGCGGCTTGTCCCCCCGCCCCGGCCCTGGTCATCCAACGGCGACTTACCGCCGACGTGCGCGACATAGTCAAAAATCCATTCCGGCGCGGGGGCGTTAAACTTAAAGATGGCCGGTTTCTGAGTGTAGGCACTCCAGGCCAGCAGCGCATCCAGCTTCGAAAAATCGAACCGATCCCTTTCCGGCTGCAGCTCCGCCCAGCCAATCTGCGAACAAACCGCAACCACGGAATAATGCTTGTCGTACTCCTGCGCCTTCGGATTATCGTTCCATGTATTCTTGATGCCGTGCAGCAAAGGATCTTTCAAATCAAAAACGTAGTCATCCGGATAAGCAATTACGATCTCCTTCGCCGCTTTGATTTCCGAGCCATCGATCAGACTGACGTTATAAACACCGGGACGGAGACCTGCGGTTTTGAATCCAACCCGGTCACCCTTTCGGACTTTTCTGAATGTGCCAAACTCCGTTTCAGTTGCCTGTCGGGCGATGGTCCCGGCATCCAGCTTAGGATGCGACCATCCTGTCAGGCAGAGCACTCCCGAACGGGATGGCTTAACTTCAACAACCTCGCCGCGGACGAAGCGATCACGATTCAGCCCCAACCATTCAGCGTTTTGACGCACCGCTTTTGCACCCGGCTCAAACGAAGCCTGCACTGCCGATGCCCAAACCAACACACCAACCAACCCGATTGCTTTTGATTTAATCCACATATAAATTTTCACCTTGTATTAGGGTTCACAGGAAAAAGAGAGACCGTCGATCCGATCCTCCTGAATATCAAAGAACTGTTCTTTGTTTTCCTATTCATTTTTCGGCCCGCATCTTTTGCAGACGGGCCGAAAGTTTTTTCACGACTTCCGGATGCTGCGCGGCCACATTGATCGTTTCCTTTGGATCTTTTTCGTGGTCGTACAGTTCTACAGACACGGGTTCAGCATCGTTATCTTTGCGGTCGCGCCAGACGACCAGCCGGTAGCGATCCGTCCGCAGGGCATAGCCCAGCAGATCGTTTTCAAAGAGCTCGCGATCCCAATCGTCGCCCACCTGAGCGATAATGCGCCCCTCCACCTCTTCGATCAGCGGGCCGAAAAAGGTTTGGCGCATGCCGGGCGATAGCGGGTTGGCCGCCCATTCGCGCAATGCCGGACTGGGGAACACACTCAACGCGGCATCTTTTACCACGTGCTTCGGATCGTCGAGAATGGCTTTAAAACTGTCGCCTTCGCAATGCGCAGGAACCGGTAGCCCCGCGAGTTCGGCCAGGGTCGGATAAAGGTCGAGCAACTCAACAATCGACTCAGATCCCTGACCGCGTGCCTTCATATCCGGCGTCCAGACAATGAGCGGCACCCGGGTGCCGATTTCATAGTTGGTGGCCTTGCCCCAGATGCCCATTTCGCCGAGATGCCAGCCGTGGTCGCCCCACACCACAATGATGGTGTTGTCGCGAAGTCCCGCCTCCTCCAGCGCATCGATCACCAGTCCGATCTGCGCATCGATGTAGCTGACGCAGGCATAGTAGGCATGCCGCAGTTTCACAGCCAGATCATCCGGAAAATCGCCGGTTTTGGGAATGCCGTGGCGAACGCGCGTCTCAAACGATGCGTGCAGCCCGATGGCCGCGCCGTCTTTCGGCGGCTGCGTCTGGGTGGCCAGCTTAATGTCCGCGGGATCATAGAGATCCCAGTAGCGTTTCGGCGCAATGAAATGCAGGTGCGGCTTATGGAAACCAAGTCCGATGAACAGCGGCTTATTCGGTTTTTTCTCCAGTTGATCCTTGAGGGTCGCGATAGCCAATTGGGTGTTGTATCCGTCGCTGTAGGCATGGTCGGGAACGTCCGCGCATTCATAGGCGGGTCCATGGATCAGGCCGCCCGAACCTTCCTTGCCGTATTTGGCCAGCATCGCTTCGCGGTTCTTCTTCCAGATGGCCTGGTTTTCCGGCAATGCATAACCGCCGAGCCAGCCGGGCCGCTTCACCTTGACCTTGTTCCAGGCCGGCTCGCGGCTCCAGGAATGATCCGGGTCGGTCATGCGTCCGTGATAAATCTTGCCGCAATTAAAGGCCTCGTAGCCATTGGCGATAAAGTGCTGAGAGAGCGTAACAATGTCCGGATTCAGCTCCCTGAAATAAGCGCGGTTTTCAATCACCCCGATCGTTTCGGGACGGCAGCCGGTCATCAGGCTGGCGCGCGATGGCCCGCAAATCGCCTGCTGGCAGTAGGCGCGATCAAAGCGCATACCCTCGGCCGCCAGTTTGTCCAAATGGGGGCTCTTAATGAGGTCAGAACCATAACACCCCAGCTCCGGTCGCAGATCGTCCACCGCGATAAACAGGATGTTCGGTTTTTTTGCAGCGGCTGACGCGCCCACCGAAACCAACCCCAGCAAATACAATAAAACTATTTTTTTAATCATGAATACCTATACGCCCATCGGCTTCAGGCCTTAACAGGGAGAATAGAAAAGTTTCAGGCAACTGGAAAACCATGCATGCAGAATGCGCTGAATGGGGAACACAGCATGCGATCTGCTTCTACTTTTCGACGACTTCCACCCAATCGTGGAGTGGTCGCAGCTCTTTTTCCGTGAATTGTCCCGGCGAAACAATCAGGGTTCGCAAGTGGGTAAAGCGCCCTAGAAACCGGACATCCTCCATCGGGCATCCCCGCACATCCACGGTCTCAACAGCCAACGTCCGCTCCCGCCACATTTGGTCGACCTCGGAGCCACTGACATCCAGAATACGGGGTTGCAGCGACTGCAGCGTGGTGTGCGTAGTGGATATTTGTTTCAACCCCTTGCCGCCAAGCCTCAACCGACTGTTGGCTTTGTCGTATTCAAACCAACCGTCCGTCCATTCGGGATTAAGAAACCGTAGATAGGCCTCAACAACCTGCGCCCGCTTTTCCAGGCTGGCCTGCCGTTTCAGGTAGGCAATCGTAAACGCCAACACAGACTGCTGATGCATTGGCCAATCAAACCGCCCCAGCAGCTCAACCACCTGATCAGCCGCGAGTAGCTTGCCGTCCTGTTTGATATCGGCATAGTGCAGTGCTGTTTGATAAAAAATAGTTTCGCTTTGCGCCCGCTTAAAAAAAACCAGCGCCTCTTTGAAATCATGGATATAGAAAAAGTGCATGCCCATTGCCCGCAGGTACACCGGATTGTCCGGGTCGTTTACCAAGGCGGCTTCCAGCAGGGGTTTGGCCAGCATCTCATCGCCTAAGAGGTGATACTGATCCACGACTTTCACCACGGAGCGGGCATTCTCAAACGACATTTTTTCCAGTTCGGTTTTCCCGGCCTGGTAGAGGGTCAGCGTCCGCTCCGCCTCGTGCCGCGCCTTGCTTGCAACCCGCTCTTTTTCCGTCAGCTGAACCATCGCCCACGCCATGCCGCACAGAAGAATCGCGACCGAAACCAGAATCGTCAGACAAAAGCGCCGGTTGCGCCGGAAAATGAGCCCGAACTGCGTCAGCACCCCGGCATTCTCAGCCTGCGTGGCAAAGCCGGTCAGGTAGCGATGCACCTCCCGCCGAAGGGACTCGACGGTTTGATACCGTTTAGACGGCTCGACCGACAGGGCCTTCATGGCCACCGCCTCCAGGCTTTTGGGAATATCCATTTCAGGTTTGCGCTGCCTCGGCGGAACGATACCGCCCGACTGGGTCTTCTCCAGAATCTCCTTCGGCTCTCCGTCCAGCGGGCGCTCCAGCGTCAGGATGGTGTAAAGGATGCAGCCCAGTCCATAGACATCGGTGCGCATATCGCGCTCGCCGCCCTCCTCCACCTGCTCCGGCGCCATATACCCCGGCGTGCCCTTCACCTGACCAAAGAGCGTGCCCGAACTCAGCAGATCGGGATGCAGCAGGCGGCGATCTAGTTCAAGCCCGTCTTCGCGGCCGATCATCTTGCCCAATCCCCAGTCGCAGACCAGCGCCTCACCGAACTCCCCCACCTGGATATTAGCCGGTTTCAGGTCAAGGTGCAGCGCATTGATCGAATGGGCATACGACATCGCATCGCAGACCTTGAGGAACAGCTGCAACAGGGTTTCGAGGGGATAGTGATCGAGCGTTTTGCGATCGCGGTCACGTAATTTCTCGATCACTTCCCGCAATGTATTCCCGGTTTTCAGATCCATCGTAAAATAGGGCCGACCATTCCGTACGCCGACATCGTGGATGGTAATGATGTTTGGATGGTCGAGCAATGCCGTCAGCCACGCTTCGTGGATGAATGGATCGCACAATTCAAGGGGAGCTTCCGCATACAGCATCGCCATGGCCAGATGGCGCTTTCCGCAGGCATCGTAGACCTTGTAGATCTGCTTCATGCCGCCAGAGGCAATCAGCTCGGCAGAGTGATATCGTTCGGACACCTCGGACAGCGCATGCAGGGTGGGACTGATCTCCTTTTCCTCCACCTGCTCATAGTCTTCCGCCAGATAGTAGAGCGCATCCAGCTTTGATTGGGCATCGTTCTTTGAGTTATCCATTATGGTCCTTTACATTGCCGATTTACGATTGTTGATGAACCGCTCCTTCGTCGCTATTTCCCTGCGGGAAATTATCTGCGTTTCACTTCGGGCCGATTTGTGGAACTCAGACGGCACCAAGTGAGTCGCGTTCCACGACAACGTGGTCACGCGATTAGCCTCTTCTTAGTTCCTTCCGTTTTAACTTCTTACCATTTTGCGTTCCTTAACGAGCCACCCGTAACTCGCTTCGCAGGAGGGTATTTCGCAGAATAATGGACGGCAGAATAATCTTACCAGCCGTTCTTTTATTATTCTGCCGAACATCATTCTGCCTATCCTCGTCCGCACCGTAATCATTTTGATCAAAATCATTTTGCTTAAAATTCCTGCTGCGCAGCCGCATTAGAAAAAGCGGCGCAGACCCGCAAATCGACAATCAAAAATCAAAAATATGCTGCGAAGCAGCCTCACCCTTCCAGCTCATCCATCAGCGCCTTTACCTCCTTGATGAAGCGCGCCTTGACCCGACTTTTGAGCGTCCAGACCGACTCCAGCTTCAGGTTCAGTTCCTTCGCAATTTGATCTGCCGAAACGTCCTCCAGGCTCATGGTAAACACATTGACCGCTTCCCCGGAAAACACCTTCTGGATCCGCTCCATGGCCAGTTCGGTAATATACTGCACCCACTCCTTCTCAATGCGGGCCTCAATTTCCGATGGCGGGGCTTCGTCCAGCACTTCAACAAAATCGCGGTTCTTATCCATCAGCTTACCGCGCCGTTGCCCTTCCGCGAAATAGTCCCACACCGCGTTGCGAACCACGACACTCAACCAGGTCCGGAACCGCGCTTTTTCATGATCAAAACTCGCGAGGCTTTTCCAGAGCTTGACCAGAACGGTTTGAACCAGGTCGTCGAAGTCGTTCATCGGAACGTTCATTCCATGCAGCAGGTGGAAAATGAACCGCTCGTAGTATTTCACGAACTCGTCCCATGCCGCTGCATCGTCCGCGGCTTTTGCCCGCATCACCAATGATTTTCTCGTTGCCCATTCCTCGCCCACAGCGCGCTCCTTCTTCTGATCACGGATTGGCATTATGGGCATCTCTCTCCAGGTAATTCAAGAGAAGCTTATTCCGCCCCGATGCGCAGGCGGATAAACTGCTGCGTTTCGGCGCCGGTCGGGATCCAGTTGCTGACCGCATTAAAATCGCCACCGAGGTTGTTGGTGCCGGATAGGGTATATCCCGTCGCGTTCCAATCATTGGAAACGAGGTTGTCGGTCGTTTCAACCGTGTAGCTGATTCCCGGGTTGCGCTTGGCGAGTACGGGATGGACATAGCTGAACCCGCCCGCGCCAGCCTGGAACTCAGGCTGGGTTCCGATGTTAAACGGATCGTTGGGATCTCCATCCAGCGCAAACTCGGCCAGGTTGGCCACGCCGTCACCGTCGTCGTCCCCTTCCGCCCCCTGAACCAAAGCATATGTATTTTCCCATGCTGAATAGAGCGAATCATGGAACATCAGGTTCCGCACAGGGTCGGAAATATCAACCCGCTCGCTGCCGCCATCCACGGGGTCGGTGCCGAAGACATAGCCCGAGACTTCAAAATAGTCGTCATGGTTGGCCTCCGTGACCCGCACCCCGTTAATGTCCAGATTGACAAAGGAGATGTTGGAAAATGAATGGGAAAAACCCGATCCCAGCAGGCTGCGCCAACCCAGCATCGGGGCATTGACCGTAATGTTTTCAAAGGTGATTCCGTTGATCGATGCAGGGTTATTTACGTTATCGATAGCCAGCCACGATGGCACGTATGGCCAATCCCCACCTTCGCTGTACATGTTGTAGAGACTCACCACACGGGCGAGAAACGGCGTTTCGATGCGGATATCGCTGAACTGGGCGTTTTCTATCGAGACATGGCGGGTTTGCAGGCAGGTGATGGCGGCAGCCTCCAGACGGCCCCAGTCGGCATGGTTCGGAACGGGACGCTTCATGTTGGCGATAATATCCACATCTTTGACCACCGCGTTGGCAAAGGTGACATCGTCCCACATTTCCTTAAACATAATCGGATGCGCATTCACCCCCAGCATATGGATCACCAGATGTTCAGCCACCGTGTGATCGTTCAGCTTCAGGTTGTCATCGTGCGCCGTGATAAAACTATTGAGCACGGTGCAATGATCCAGCGAATCAAGGCCGTCGCAGTTGCCGTGCCACGCGCCCAGCAGGGAAATATCGCTGATCAAATCGCCGCCATCGATCCCCCATCCTTCGCGCTCTACAAAATCCAGGCCGTCGATCACATCAATTTCCACCGCCAGGCTGTTTTCATCGTAGTTGCCCCCGCCCCAGAAATGGTTAACGCCCGAAACCGTGCCCCGACCGACCATGCGGCAATCGGCGGAGCCGGAAGCTTCATTCTTCTTGAACCCGGCGGCAACATAGGCCCCTTCTTCCAGATAGTAGGTTTGACCGGCATTGATATAGGTGCGGTAACTCGGACTCGTTCCCAGGCGCGACAAATCGTGCCCGCCCGGCTCGAACCAGACGGTGTCTGCCGCCGAAAGCGCTGCCTGCGTCGGGCGGTCACCGGGCGAGATGACCAACGTGCCGGGATCGGTTTTGCTCAACCCGAGTTCGGAGACAAAGAGTTCCGGACCGCGCCCCAGAAAGACCAACGGGTTTTTGAACCCTTCGGACAGATGATCCACAATAACGTTCGCATTAAAATCGTCCGGGATGGTCGAAGCGGTGTAGGTATCCTCAAAGGATTGAAGCGGAACATGCCCGACCGCCAGATTGGTGAAGACCGACATCGCATCGTGATAGTTGGGCACCACCATCACCTTTTCCGGGCGATCCAGCGTGAAGGCAATGGTATCGGTTCCTTCGAGCCAACACGGAATTTCGTATGAAGACGGCAGCACATGGGCGCTCATCAGCGGCAGCGTGATCCCCGGTGTACCATCGATGTGGTCGTCTTCGGCCGCAGGCAACACCTTGACGCGCACCGTAATGGGATAGGCATCCGTCGAAATCCCTGCCCAGGAATGGGCATTGACCGGTTCCTTCCTATTCTGCCCGTAGGTTTTGATTTCGTAATTCTTCCCGTCCAGCCCCCAGTCCTTGATGTATTCCGCCCGACGGCAGGAATAAAAGGTCGAGAGGTCGGTCGTCTGTCCGGAGACCTCCACCGACACCGCATAGTGCGGCGACACCGGCGGGGAAGTGAACGCCATATGGAACGAATGCACCGCTTCGACGATACCGTTGTCGACCAACACCAGGTCGTAGGAACCGGGAAGCAGGCCGACGGTATTGATTGAACTGGACTGCCCTGCGGAAACGGTCTGCTCAACGGCCGCATACGAGGCAAATTCTTCCACATCAAACATCCGGGTGGCTGCGTCCACATAATTCGCCAGCGGCAGGCGGTAGCGGGTCAGGTAAACCGTGCCACCGCTCTCCGGCTGCAGGGAAAGGGTACCGCCCTGTGGAATCCAGTTTGGATCGCCCTTCGCATCGACCTCTACCAAGGATACGTTATCCAGCCAGACATCGTTGTCGCCCGCGGCACCGAAATAGAGCGTGAGGCGAAAATCGTCCGCGATGGGTTTTGCCACCGAAAACTCCCTCGCATAGGTGGTCCTATTCGTGCTGAGCGACACGTCAAAGTTCAGGGTATCGCCATTCGCGGCACTTTTAATATTCACCCGGAAGGTGCGGTTCGATTCGGCCCACGCATCGAAACTCACCCGATAGGTTTTCCCGGAGTTCAACGACAGGCCTTCCTGCCTGAGGCGCAGATGCCAGTTTACACCATCATCGGCAATCACATCATAATAGACCTCATTACCGGCGGTAACCGATGCCGTTCCTTCCGCGGGAGCAGTCTCCTGCGGTTGCCAGCCGGTGGAACCGTCTGAGAAATCACCATTGACCAGCATATTGCCGCCGATGCCCACATTCAGCAGCGATGCCGTTGAACCAAAATGGAAGCCACGGAAATAGAGCGTTTCGCGATATTGCTCACTGGTGTTGCCGATTGCGCCGGGACCGATGAGAATCTTTTCCACAAACAGTTCATTGGTCGACCAGGGGCTGCATGTCGATGGAGGCCAGCCACCAGCCGGATGCGTCCAGCGGCCAGTCGGCATTGATGACGCCCGTCTGGGTTGCTGCATTCCACGTGGTTTTAGTGCCATTAATCGTTAGCTCAAGGCGGAAGTTGAGCATGCCTCCGGCGGCCTTGGGCGTGGCGGGTTTATAGTGGAACAGGAGACGCCGCGGCCCGTCGTCGTCCACCGGTTGGTTCAGCCCTTCGATGGTGAACTTGGGGCCAAAATCACTGGTCACGCCGGAAAGGTCGACCGCCAGCACCTGCTCGCTGTCGACGGTCGTCAGCGTCAGGTCCCCGGAAGTCAGATCCCCCGCCGGGACGATTTCAGACGGCAACGAAGCCGACTCCCTGAAATCAACCGAATAGTCCTGCGCGGCAACCGCAAGGCTGAAGATAAAAAACGCCAGCATAAAAACCGCTCTTCTTCTGTGACTCATTTTATCTCTTTTCGCCTCCAGTACTCTGTCACTCATTAAGTGTCGGTTTTTGTTCACCACAGAGGACACTGAGGCACAGAGAAATGCGCGATTCACAAGCTCTGTGTCTCTGCGCTCTCTGCGCTCTCTGCGGTAAATGCCGACATTTATTTCATAACGATGTACTAGGTTCAGGCCGTTTAATTTACATGGCCATAAAACGACGAACCCACAGCAGGCCACCACCGCTCAGCGCAATCAGACCCAGTGTGGCAGGCTCAGGAATCTGATCGATCAGAATACGGTCATACGAATAGGTCATGTTAGGCTGCAGATCCAGACGCCCAGAGTCGATGCGGGCTGCTTGGTTCGCAGCAAGGAAAGCATCACCCTCGGCTTCCGTGATTTCTCTACTCAGGCTGCTGAGCAGCGTGTCTGTAGTCAAGTTCCACAACTCCGCCGATTGTGTCCAGGTTCCCGCAACGCTGTCGTACTGCGCAGTGTGTATGGTCTTGAGCAGATCCGAAGCCGTATCGGTCCAGCCTGAACCGTCATGTGCAAGTCCGATGGCTGCAGCAGTGAGAGCTGCACCGTTGTCGCCAGACCCTTCACCGGTGATATTGCTGTATATCCACAAGTCGAACGAGCCAGCCGCTCCCGTTTTCTGGCGAAGCGAGGCTAACATCACCCCGCCGCCATCATACCCGGTACGGCCAAGAAGCACAGTCCCACCGGGGTTAAGAATGGAACCGGTCGTATCAAGTGAAAATGTAGTTTCCATTACATAATTATTGTTGGTCAACGTTCCGCCGCTGCCGACATACGTCGCCTTTCGCCAAGCGGCGGCTCCCTGTGTGGAAGCGGTACCGGTGGTCGCATCGACCACATAGGCCCCTGCTGTCACTTCGTTCCAGTCGGCATGGGCGTTTAAATTTCCGTTTACATACCCCTCAGCCGCGGTAAAATTGATCACGGCCGCATCGCTGCTCAGCACTCCGCAAACCATCGCGACCCCCGCTATGGCTGTCGATCTGATCCTGTTTATTTTTGTCATGGTATTTTCCTGGTGTTGGGTTTTCTTGTTCGCTCTTTCAACGGAAGGCCGCACCCAGTGGATGCGGCCCCCTTGAGAATCACTTATAACCGGTTTACTGCTCTTCAACCCGGAAGAACTGCGCGGGATCCGACGCCGGTACATTCCAGGTTTTTTCGGATACGCCGCTGCACGTTCCGGCGGAGGACCAGTTTGTTGCAGTCAACGACACCGTACCCATCAGGTCGTACGATGCGCCGGCGTTCAGGTTGCTCGCGGTCACATCCACACTGCTGCCGGCACCGGCGGCAATCCCCATAACCGGCGGATCAGTCGGAACCGGCGGGGTGTAGGCCCAGACGGTCGTGTAGCCGGAATTGGCATCGTTATAATCGGCATAGAGGATATCGGCACCGTTGGTCCAACTGGCATCCCAGCTTTCCGTCAGCATGTTGGTCTGGCCATCAGCCCAATCAATGAATCCTCCATCAACCAATGCCGTGAAATCGCTGATTCGGTCTGCCTTCCACTGTAACACGCCTTTCCCGAACACCACTTGCCCATCATCTTCCACGCGCAGCCCGGCGGCGAAAGTAGCCTCAATCTGCAGCAGGCCGCCGTTCAGGTTGATCGTGCCGGTGCCGGCATCGTTATTTCCAAACTCCACCTCGACAATGCGCGCATGAATCGTGCCTCCGTTCAGGTTTAACGTTCCGTCCCCGCTGCCGGCCCCGATCTTGAGCGGAGCCCATACGGCGTTAACAGTATCCAGCTTCAGCAATCCGCCGTTCATGTTCAGCTCGCCATCGCCCACTTCGCCAATCTCGAACTCACCGCCCTCGCCGACATAGCTGCCGTCGTTGATCGTGATTGCCCCAAAAGCCGCGGCATTATTTGCGCCGAGAATTGTATCGCCGCCCACCTCGATGGTGCCACCATTGAGTTCAATCCGCCCATCCGACCCCGCACTCCAGCCGAGCCCCACGGTGGTTCCAACCGACAGCGTGCCGCCATCGACGATCAGCCGCCCGGCAGCCGTATTCATGCGCAGAGCAGCCGTCAAGCTCAGGCTCCCGCCCTCAACCACGGCAACGGTGGATGTGTTTTCATTGCCAACAAACATGCCGTCCGCCCCTACCGCAGTGGCCACAACAAGTGTTTCCCCATTGGCGGTATGGTTTACCTGGTCCTCCGCGGTCGGCACCGTGCCGATATTCCAGTTGTTAGTGGTGGTCCAGAGCTTATCTCCACCATCGTTGTTGAATAAGTGGGTGTTGACCGAGCCATCGCTTGACGGCGGCTGAACCATCGGCGTCAGGTCATAGGCCCAGACGGTGGTATCGCCGGCACTCACATCGTCGTAGTCCACAAACAGCGCACTGGTCTGTGTGTTCGTCCAATAGCCATAGTCGGTTGTTACGGTATTCGTAAAGCTTGCATCCCAGCTTTCGGTCAGCATGTTGGTCAGGCCGTTTGCCCATGTGATTCTACCCCAGTTTACCTGGTTGGTAAGTTCCGTAACTCCATCGGTACCGGCCCAGGTCAGAATGCCTCCTTCAACGTGGACTCCCGAGTCGGACGTAATGCTCAGCCCCGCTTCCGCACGGAATTCGCCGCCATAAAGATTAATCTCCGCCCGGCCTCCGGGATCGTTGATGGAATCCATGTTTACGTTGGCTGAAGCGGTGAGCGTCCCGCCATACATATTGATCGTGCCGTCGGAAGAACCCGACCGACTGATATTCACCGCATTACCGCCCAGGTTGACCGCTCCGCCATACACATTAATGGTACCGGAACCCCGATTGGTATAGCTGGCCGGATTTTCCCAGCCACCGACGTAAATAACACCGTTGGTGGCACTGAACGTACCGCCATGCACATTGAGCACCCCCGTACCCAGTTCATTTACCGCACCACCGACATGGAAGTGGTTGCCGACATCAAGCGTGCCGCCATACATGGTGGCCACGCCATGCACCTCCCAGCCATTCAGGCTCTTGCCAATATAAAAACTGCGCGATAAATCAATGGATCCGCTGTTCATGACCAGCGAGCCCTCACCGTGCGAGGTGGGTCTCGCCGCAATATTCAGGTCTCTTGCGCTTAGCAAACCGTCATTAAGCTGCAACCCGCCATACCTATAGGTCGCATTGGCCCATTCATTGATGTTCACATCCTGGACGACAGACAGGTTGCCGTTTGTCTGGATATCGAGACTCGACCCCCCACTACCAGTACCGTTCCAGTTCCAGAAATTTTTAGCGACCGCCGTGCTATCCACCGTAATGGTGTAGGGTTTGGTACTCGAGGCACCTTCGGCCGCATCCGGAAGCCCTGCATCCCAGTTTGCCGCATTGGTCCAGTTTCCATCGCTGTTTACATTCCACTTCGTATCCGCCGAAGCGGTCATGGCCGAAAGGGCCACGATGGTTGTTGCAATGATGCCTATCCTGATTTTTTGCATTTTTCTTCCTCCGTATTTAGTTTATCAATCTGCCTGACCGGCCTCCCGGCTTGTCCCGAAATCGCCCGCTATTTCTTCTAATACGAACGCCAAGGACACACCTTAACAGCAAAACAAAAAAATGTGGTTTTATGCTCAGCGTACCAAATTCAATTTGCTTCCCGCGTTCAGGCACTCACCTTCGCATCCTGTGCAGACCGATCAGCGATTTGAAATAGTTGTACACCTTGCCAGCCATTACCGGGAGAGCCTTTGCCCCATAAAAAAGGGTCTGTATTGCACCACTTCTGTCCAAACCAGAAACTCGAACGATGTCGCTGAGGCTGAAAACAAAGGTCAAAACATGATTTCGTCTAATCGAGGTTGGGTTTTGGACAGAAGAACCGCAGAACACCGAATATGGAATTTCGAATGAAGAAGGCAGTTTCGATATTCGTCATTCCTTGTTCGAAATTCGATATTTCACGACTGCCAAATTTATTTTGGATAGGAGTGGTATCGCACTCTTTAGTGCTTCCTGAACTGGATCGGCGTCATGCCGGCGTACTCTGAGAATCCCAATCGTTTGTATTCACGGTGCCGGTTAATAGATTGGTTCGGTCCAGCAACCGGTACACAATGCTGCGGTCTACGCAGTTCGAAGCGAAAACAAAGGTCATCAGTGAGTTGCTGATCTGCATGGTGTGCTGTCCCGAATCCGATGTCTGAACGACAGCACTGGTAGACACCGGCAAACCGGCATCCCAGTTAGCCGCATTGCTCCAGAGATGATCACCACTGGTATCCACAAAGGCCGTCTGAGCATGAACACCCATACTGATCGCAATGAATACAACAACCCCTAGATCGCGTACCTTTCTTAACGTATAATCAGCCATGCCGTTTCTCCTCTTTCCCTTTTTTACTATTCAGCAATCACCCGGTAAAAAACACTCGTCTCTCCACCGTGCAGTGATTCCGCCCATTCTTCCAGCATGTCGGCCCCGGTCAACACGGCGACCGCTTCCCAATCATCGGAAGCCAGGTCTTCGCTGCGCTGAATAATGTAATATTCATGATTCCCGGCACCGTTTAACGACAGACGTACCGTTGAAGGCAGCTCAATCGCCAAATGCTCAATCGCCACCGCCCCTGCGCCCGGCACCGGGTGTTCGAGGGCATACGCAAGAGGCCCTTCAGCCCGCGGATCATCAAATACGGATGGATTCAGCTCATACGAATCCCCAAGATCAACGCCGACGCCGACGCGACCGATCGGGTGGCGGCCGCCATTAAAATAATTCTGCACCGCAAAACGCAGGGCCGGTTTTCGGCCAACCGGGTCCAGCACGGCCAGTGCAGCAATATATTCCCCCTTCGGCACCCGGTCGCGCGGAACAGGAATCGAAGCATGCACGGTATAGTTGGAAGCCGGCATCTGATACTGGTTGTTTTCCTCATCCCAGTCATCGCCCGGAAGCCAGTCCCTAATATCCACATCATCCAGAATCGTTTTCCAGAGCGGTGCACGCGTTACGGGATCAAGCAGACTGAACTCCAGCGGCCAGTCGTGGTAAAACGGTGCGGCGCCGGTATTGCGGATCGTCATGGCCAACCGCAGAATACCATCGGGCTCCACCCGCCCGGTCCACGTGATCTGCGGAATCAGGAAACGGTACCCGAACGCCTTCTGAACCTCCTGCGCGCCGGCCGACACGACCGGATCACTATCGGTATAGCGAGAAATCGAGCCCAGACCACTGCAATGAAGATTGTAGATGGTATCCAGCAGGAAATCACGGTGCGCCGGATCCGACAGGGTATCGTCCGGATTGTCACCCGGTTGCGTCGGATAGTCCCCCCAGTTGTAGGCGGTTTCGCCCTCTATGGGAACAACCTTCCAACGGCCCGTCTCATTATTCAGATTTTCAAGCAGTGCTCCGTGCGAGTTAATCTGGTTGGCATGCGCCCACGAGTCCCAATAGATCCCCACCTCATAATTCTGAAAATCTTCCGGACTGCGAACCAGAAACTTTTTATCGGGAAACGCCTCGGTGAATGCATCCCCCATCAGCTGCTGAAGCTCGGGCGACACACCCGGATGATGGTGCTCGCCCCAATAGCCGATCAACCCCATCTGCACCCAGGCGACGCGGGGATCGTCATTCCAGCATTCGCCCAGCCGATAAATCAGGCGCTCCAGCCGCTGGGTAAACTGGGTACTGCTGTAGTCGCCGGTGGCCATATCGGCCGGCCAGTATTCATTTCCTGAATTGGAATCCCAGTCGAGATAAACCCGCGGAATGACCTTAATTCCCTGCTGATCCAAGCCGGCCCATTTGCTGTTACAATAGTCCCTGATCTTCTGAACCGTGTCGCTCTCATCGTTTTCGATATCGCTCCAGCGGATATATTCGCGGCCGATGGTCCCATATTCATGATCGGCGGCATCCTTTCGGTTCGCCCGGAATCCTTTGAGCGGGTTCTTCAGCGCATCGGTATTTTCATCAGGAAAAACAGTAATCAGCGGCGCACCGTTTTCACAGTCCACCCCCGCCTGCGATGCCTCGGCCACACGGTCCTCCCAATCACCAGGAGAGGGAAGCAGGCCGGCAACAAAACGATAGGCGTTCGAGGCGACCGGAACGGCACGGTCAATGGCAAGATTCATCACCACATTACTCATACCCGCCGGCACAGAAACGGTCTCCGCGGCATATTCGATTCCAGGTGATGAAGAACGCTGCAGACTGAGATATATATTACGGTTGGTTGTGGCCATATAATGAATCGAAACAGGCACCATGGAACCGGGGACCAGTACGGGCGGTGCGGTCAGCGCAAGCGTCTCTTCCTGTCCGGCCAACACACTGCAATCAATATCCGGCTTAATAATTTCATCCAGGCGGTCATTCCAGCTCCCCCCTACCGATTGGAGACTGACACCGAATTTGTATGCATCGACCGCCTCCGGTGTATCCGCATCGATATCAACATGGAGGTCTATCGTTTTAAATCCTGCAGGAACCGTCACACGGGTATAGCCAAAACCGCTCCACGGATTGGAATTAAGCTGAAAACTGACCACAACATCACGCTCAACGGTGGCCTCATAGCGAACGGTAACCGGGACGGTGGCCCCCGGCCGCACGGTTTCCTGAACCTCGACGGAAACGAGATCATCGATATCCGGGACCGGTTCTTCAAAACAGCTGATGCCGGAATCGGTGATCCCGTCCAGCCGTTCCGGCCAACCGCCGCCGATCGGCTCAATGGTCGTGCCGAACTTATATCCATTGGTGGCAATCGGGGTTGATGTACTCACCGGAACATCAATCACCACACGACCGGATCCGTTTGAGACCGTAACCGAGCTGCTGCCGTATCCAGTCCACGGAGTGCTGTTCATCTGAAACCTCACCGCAACCGTTCGGCTCTCCGTTGCTTCATACTCGACGGCAACCGGAACAACCATCCCGGGATAGACCACGTTTGTCACCGACACCGAAGTCAGGACATCGGCTGCGATAACCGCTGTCGAGAGCAGACTCATGCATACTGTTGTTCTAAATTTCATAATCAGCTCTTCCTGTTCTTCTTATTTTTATTTTTCCCCTTCGACTTCATTTCCTGCGGCATGGGTTTGGTCTTGGTGTATTCCGCCGAAATTTCAATCGCGCGGGCGCGTTGTTCCGGGCCATAGTTCCAGTATTCGTCGATCACGGCATTGTATTGGCTATTCTCGGCGGCATATTCGCCCAGCTCGGTCCGCCGGACTTTCAGGTCGGCCTTCAACCGGGCGATGATGTCTTGGCATTCCGGATGGCCGTAGAGGTTGTTCATTTCGGACGGGTCTTTTTCCAGATCGTAGAATTCCCAGGCGGGCGGCGTTTCCGGCACCTTGGATGTTGAAACGCAGCCATAGTAAAGGATCAGCTTGTGGCGCTTGGTGCGAATGGCAATACAGGCCGGGTTGAAGTGGGATGACATGTGCATCCAATAGTGGTAGTAGGCCGATTGCTTCCATCCCGCCGGCTCTGTTCCCGTTTCGAGAATGCTTCTGAAGCTCTGCCCCTGCATGTAGCCCGGGGTTGGGACGCCGGCAAAGTCGAGCATCGTCGGGGCAAAATCGATATTTTCAACCATCGCGTCGGAACGGCCGGTTTGCACACGGCCGGGATATCGCACCATAAACGGCATGCGCATGGATTCATCATACGGCCAACGCTTGTCGATATAGTCATGCTCGCCCAAATAGAAACCCTGATCGCCCGTATAAATGATCACCGTATTGTCAAAGAGGCCCTCTTCCTTCAGAAAGTCCACCACCCGCTTAATGTTGTCGTCCACGCCTTTCACGCAGCGCAGGTATTTCTTGAGATAGGTTTGATAGGCCTGTTTCGTTGCCTCGGCATCCGACAGCTGCTTGTTCTTTTTCAGGATGCCGTTCGAATAGTTGCGCTCGCGGTGCCGGGGGCTAATGGACGATCCAATGTAGGTCAGCAGCTCTCCATTATGCCCGCGGGTGGCGATCGAGCCATGGTTGCCCGTTTCGAAAAGGTTGTCCGGTTCGGGAATGTCTACGTCTGCAAGATAGGATTCATAGCGGGGCGCATATTGAAAACCACCATGCGGCGCCTTGAAATGCAGCTTCAGAAAAAACGGTTTGGCCGGGTCGCGCATGTCCTTGAACCATTTCAGCGCCGAGTCCGTAATGCAATCGGACGAATGCCCTTTCATCTGAACCGCGTCATGCATCTCGCCTTCCTTTCCCGTAAAGGTTCCGGTCGCCCCGGTCTCCGCAAATATCGGATCAAAATAGGCGCCTTGGCCGGGCAGCACTTTCCAATAGTCAAAGGCTTCCGGCCGTGCTCCCAGATGCCACTTGCCAATCACTGCGGTGTCGTAGCCCGCCTTTTTCATTTCAAGTGCCAAATACTGCCGCTTTTTCGGCAAGCTCCGGCGCAGCGTCTCGCAGCCGTTGACGGCACTGCCCTGCCCGGTCATGATCGATGCCCGGCTCGGGGTGCAAATGGCATTTTGGCAAAATGCATTTTCCATCACCATGCCCTCTTGGGCCAGCGCGTCGATCGTCGGCGTCGGATTCAGCGCCGCCAAGCGCCCGCCATAGAGCCCGGTCGCCTGCCACGTGTGGTCGTCCGACATAATGAACAATATATTCGGTTTTTCAGACGAATACACGCGGGCACCGACCGTCAACAACACGGAGAGCAAGATTGTTTTTTTCATATAATGGTTCTTCCTGTTTTTCTTGATACACCATGCACCTGCTGAACGAAACAGCGCAGGCCTTTTTCATGGTTGCGAGCCTCGGCGCTTGAAGGGGCGGCCTTTCAAAGGTATAAGCTGTTGCATGTCTAACCAGTGGATCACACGACGAACCCTGCTCCAACGGGCTAAAAACCCCGACAATGCAAAGGCGTGGGAAGATTTCGTCAAATACTACACGCATTTAGTTTATCGATCCGCTTGGCCGGACTCCCGGCTTGTCCCAAAATCGCCCGCTATTTCTTCTAATACGAACGCCAAGGACACACCTTAACAGCAAAACAAAAAAATGTGGTTTTATGCTCAGCGTACCAAATTCAATTTGCTTCCCGCGTTCAGGCACTCACCTTCGCATCCTGTGCAGACCGATCAGCGATTTGAAATAGTTGTACCCCTTGCCAGCCATTAGCGGGAGAGCCATTGCCCCATAAAAAAGGGTCTGTATTGCACAAATTACTGCTTCCTGAACTGGATCGGCGTCATGCCGGCGTACTTTTTGAACCGGCGGCGAAAATGGGTATAATCGTTGAATCCAACCGCATAGCAGATATCGAGGGCACTATCGCCGGTCTCCCGGAGCAGCGCACACGCCTCCTCAATGCGCAAGCAGTTAACATAATTCTGGTACGTCATACCAGTCTCGTGCTTAAAAAGTCGGCTGAAATAGGTTTCCGAAGCACCACTCATGGCGACCAGGTCGGAATACCGCAGCGCTTCGCTGAAATGGTCGTGGATGTAGTTCAGGGTTTTTCGGAGTCCGGCCTGATAGCGCGACGCGGAACCCCCCATCTGCAAATGTACCGTTTCAGTATGCAGATCATCCTTCCGGGATTCATGGGCGAGCAAAAGCAGAAGTTCAAGGAAAAGCAGACGTACGCGGGCTTTTGCCCGTTCTGAGGCATCGTGTGTTTCATCCCTTAACTGGCGGAACAGCGTGTCCACTTGGTCTTTCCGCTCCCCATCCACCTTGATTCGGATTGCACCGACCGCGTCCTCCCCCAAAGGAAACAGGGACTGGAAGAAATATCGGTTCGGCGACAGGGAGGTTTGGAGGCTTTCCAACGATTGGATTCCGCTGTCCACGGCCTGGGGCAGGAAGCTGCAACAGTACGCCGTTCTATCCTGACCGGTCGTATCGGAAAGTGTGTGGAGAACATACGGCTTCATGATCAGCATATCGCCGGGATACAAACTGATTTCCTCGTTTCTGAAACAGTTGACCAGGGTACCCTGCTCCACAAAGAGCATTTCAAAATATTCATGCCGGTGCAGTTCCCGCTTCAATAGCGAACGCTGTGCCACCCGCTCCACCGCGATCGGGAAGGCATGCTCAACAAACAACTCACTGGACCTGATCAAAGACATAATTCCGCATTCCAATCCAACCCGAACGAGCGGGATGATCTCCCGTTCATTCGGTGGAAATACTCATACGAATGCGGAACATGCACCTTAACAGACCGATGGAAATATTAAGTTTATTGTACGGCAGTAAAATATGGGAGCCGTTCGAGCGGAACATCGATCTCGATGGTCTGTCCGCCGGCATAGACCTGGCCATCCTCCGCTTTCCATTGGCCATTGGGCAGGATGACAGAGCGGGAGCGGGCGCCTTTTTCGACGACAGGTGCAACGATGATATCGTTCCCCAGTACAAACTGATCTTTAACCATTTCAAAGCCATCATTCGGAAAAGCCATCGCCATCGGTTTCACGATCGGCTCGCCGGTCGTCGAGGCCTCCCGCGCCAGCCGCAGAAAGGTATCGCCCAGGCGGGTGTGCAAGAGCGCTGCCTGGCGGCAGATTTCAGAGTTTTCCTTCGAAAGCACGCGCCACGGCGCCACGGAAAACTGAATCATAGGCATCAGGGCGTGTACTTGGGCCGAGCGAACTACCAGTTCCTCATCAATCACGGCTCCATGCAGGAAGGATTGATATTCGCCGCCACCAATCATATCCGGGCAGGTGTAGGCATAGCCCATCACCGATTGCGACATCAGGTCGGGGATCAGCTTCGTCAGATGTTCCCAAAGGTGTTTTTTATCCCGCAAGCGCTGCGCCAACGGAAGGCCGGCCATTTTCCAGGAGGCACGGTATTCGTTCAGCGGATAATTCAAACCGAACTCCGCAAAAAACTGCGTATGGTCATTGGGCGAAACATCCTGTTTCCAGGAAACAACTCCCTTGCTGTAAAAGCCTGCATCACCCGCATCAAACTTAAAACCGTCTACGCCATATTCCTCGACGAGATAATCCAGTTTCTTTTTAAACCAGACCTGGGTCTTCGGATTACTCAGGTCCAGGCAGGCGCTGGCCCCGTTCCACCAGCGGATGACCGCGGCTTTATTTTTGGTGTTCGCCCAGAGAATATTCTGGGTCTTTTGCGGATCCAGCAACAGGAGTCCTTCGGCTGCCAGCTCACGAAAGTCGGCCGAGTCGGCCGACACAAACGGACATACCCACAGCATTACTTTAAAGCCCATCGCATGCAGTTGTTCCATCATGCCTTTCGGATCCTTAAAGCGGCGCGGAGAAAACTCCCAGGTGCCGTAGTCCTCCTGCCAGTTGTCATCAATCATCAACACGCCCGGCGGATACCCGTTATCAATAATCGCCTGTGCATAGGCCAGAATGTCCTCTTCGTTCTGATCATACATCAGTTCGATCCAGGTATTATACTGCGGATGAGTAAACAGCAGTGGATCAGGAATTTTTCCATTGGATGGAAAATAGGTCTTTGAAACATGACCAAATCCATCCGCCAGATTCTTTCCTTCAGTGCCGGATTCGATTTTTCCCTCGCGGGTCGTCACTGTGATCGTGCCTTTATCGAACACATATTTGATGGGTTGTTCGCTCCATACATAACGCCCCTTACTGGAAAGCAATAACGGCTGCGCCTGGTTGCCCTGGTTGTCGCCCCATAGATCGTACGATACACTGCTGGAGGAATCATAGGGTGTTTCATGCCCCTTGGAGCTGAGCCCCGCCCACCAGTATTCGCCATCCAGAATCTTTAATTCCAGCTTATCCGCCATCGCAGAGAGCTGGAGGCCAACCATTAACATCAAACCTACATTCATCCATTGTTTCATTTTATTAACCTTTCTTTCCTTCGCAAAAATGTAGAACAGGCTTCCAGCCTGTCAACACACGCAATTCGATTCGATGGAAGACAGGCTGGAAGCCTGTCCTACTTTCCTAATCCAGCGGCTCTTTTTCGTAATCCGATGGGTTCACCCAGCGGGTAATCGTCGGCGAAAACTCCCCCTTCATGAAGCGTTCATAAAAGTTCCATGCATGGGGTTGCGAATAACCATAGGTATCAAATACCGCACCCTTACCGAGAATCCGCGGATCGTCCTGCTCCCGCAGAACCTGTTCCATTCGTTCCCGCATCTCCTGCTTCAGCTTTCCTGCCTTTTCAGTGGCCGCCAGGTTTTCCAGACAATCAGCATCATTGGCAATGTTGTACAGTTCCTCATGAACGGTTCGTTTGCCGAACGAAAGGTTCCAGTAGCTGGAATCTTTTCCTTCCCTGCGCATGTTCAGAATTTCCGTCTTGGTCGCCCCGCCGTCGCAATCGAGGTAGCCCAGTTCCGGGTTGCCGGTCGGCCAGCGATCGAGTTCATAGTTGTAGAGATAGAGATGATCTTTCCCAACGATGCCGCGGATCGGGTAGCCCGCGTTGTTCGGGCGGCTGTAGTCGTGGCGCTCTTTACCGATCAGCACAAAGTCGCGCTCGGGATTCACCTGTCCGTCTTTTTCAGCATCAAAAATATCGGTCAGGCTGATGCCCGGAGAAGACTGCATACCCGATTCCGAAAACGGAATACCGGCCACATCGAGGAAGGTCGGCGCAAAGTCGATAAAGCTGACCATGTCATCTACGGCGCGCCCCGGATTCTTGATTCCCTTCGGCCACATGATCGCCAGCGGCATATGGTTGGAATATTCATACTCCTGCGCCTTGCAACGCGGGAATGGCATACCGTTGTCGGACGTCATCAGAATGATGGTGTTTTCCAGCAGCCCGCGTTTTTCCAAGGTCTGGATCATCAGGCCGAGATGCTTGTCGGCATGTTCGATTTCCAAGGCATAGTCGAGCATATCGTTACGGACGGTTTCTGTGTCCGGCCAGAATGCCGGCACATGCTCGATCATCTCCAGTTTTTTACCGGCCCGCACGGCACTGCCGTATTCATAGCGGCGGTGCGGCTCGCGCGCGCCATACCAGAAAAACCACGGCTGATCGCCGGACGCCCCCAGAAAGTCATTAAAGTTAGCCGCATAATTTTCGCCGGACATGCCTTTGGCCGGAGGCTTCGCTTTATTTTTCGACCACGCCTTTCCGATCAACTCGCGTTTTTTCCCCTCGCCCTTGCCCGGATCGCCCGGCCCCCAGCCCTTGCCGGTTTTGCCCGTAAAATAGCCGCTTTCCTTGAGCGCTTCCGGGAAGGTCTTGAATTTGGCGGGAAAATTGAC
>CAZAPF010000050.1:17257-30440 GCA_964486885.1 uncultured Verrucomicrobiota bacterium | reverse complement strand
GCGTGTGCAAAGCGACGAGGGCGTCGCTTCTACATTGCCGCTCCCCGGAAACGGGTCGTGAATTATTTCAAAACACGCATGCTGTTCCATCCGGAGGAATGTGAAGATGATGCAATCTATTCTGCGCTGTATGGCTGCCTTTGCTATCGGCATGACCGTTATTAATGCCCGGGCCGAAACGGTGTACTATGCGCTACATGATGTGATTCTGGATAGAGGCTCACGGATCGACGGATTTATTATATGGACCTACACACCGGGCGACTTCGAAAACGGAACCAGTGACTTTATTTATCTGGATATCCCGAATTCCGTGCATGACCAGGACGATCTCATTTCCACCATTGAACCTTCTCAAATTGAAATCACATTTGACGGTAATGTCCATGATGACGGAGTGGATATTAAAATGGTTTTAATACCGCCGCTCACGCCAACCACCTCTTCCGTGATTAATACGAATCATACCGAGAGTAAGTATTCGATCGGCGGCAATGGGTTTTATGATGGGTTCTTTGTTAGCGGCAGTGTCGTGCCGACAAACCTGTCGCTGAATATAACGAATGATGCACCGGGCTTTCTTTTCATCGCATGGGCGCCGGACATGCCGGGCGTTGCCATCCTTCAGGAAACATCAAACTTATCCTCCAACTGGACGGATTCAGCCAGCGGAGACCAGAATCCCGTTGCCGTGCCCATTACCACCAATGCCCTGTTCTATCGCGTGGCAACGCCCTAGAAAACCAACTTCGGGTTGCCCGCAGATTGACGCAGATATACGCAGATTCGTTATTTGATTGCTACTCCGTTGGTTGGAATGAGGTTTTCATATTGTAGGTGGGGGCGACGCCCCCCGCCTTTCATTGATAGAAGACCTTTCCTGGAATCCGGGGTCACCGCCCTAATACCGCTAACTGAAGGAATGCTTGCATGGGATACTCTCTCCGCTTTGCTGCGAGAGCACTACATAGACATCATCTCTCAACCCTTTGTAGTGCCATCGTAGTGTAGCGGAGATGGTAAAATCGTTTCAGTTAGTGGGATTAGGTCACCGCCCCCGGCTACAACTTTTTCAAAACATCTGCGAGATATTCTTATTCATCATATTTTTCTGCGTCAATCTGCGGGCCACCCCAATTCGTTTCGTTCTGTGGTTTGCACCGTCATAGGAATGGCGTAGTCTCCGTCGCCCTATGAATATCTATTTTCCCGGACAACGATGGATCAGCGAGACGGAACCCGAACTGGGGTTGGGTCTTATATTGGATGTAACCAACCGAACGGTGGCGGTGCTCTACCATGCGGCGGATGAGACGCGGCATTATGCCGTCAATAATGCCCCGTTAAAGCGCGTGCGGTTTGAGACGGGCGATGAAATTGAATCCAAAGACGGCGCTAAGCTTACCGTTGAGTCGATCAACGAAGATGCCGCCACCGGGCTGTTTAGTTATGTCTCGGCTGACGGCACGGCAATCAGCGAAACCGACCTCAGCGATTCGTCGAGTTTTGATAAACCGGAAACCCGCCTGCTGGGCGGTCATGTGGATGCCAATGCCCTGTTTGACCTGCGGCTGGCCGCACTGAAAGCCCGGCACGATTATGGCACCCTTCCGGTGCGCGGGCTGCTGGGCGGACGCGTCGACCTGCTGCCGCATCAGCTTTTCATTGCCCAGGAAGTGAGCAACCGTCCCCTGCCGCGCGTTTTGCTGGCGGACGAAGTCGGACTGGGCAAAACCATTGAAGCCTGCCTTATTCTGCATCGCCTGATGGTTTGCGGCATGGTGAACCGGGTACTCATTCTCGTTCCGAATGCGCTGGTACATCAGTGGTTTGTCGAGCTGCTGCGTCGCTTTAATTTATCGTTCAGCATTTTTGATGAAGACCGCTGTGTCAGTATTGAACTGGGTGACCCCGGTGCCAATCCGTTTATGGATGACCAGCTGGTGCTGACCAGCATTGAGTTTCTTACCGAAAACCCCAAACGGGCGGAGCAGGCCATCGGCTGCAACTGGGATCTGTTGATTGTTGATGAAGCGCATCACCTGCACTGGTCGCCGGAACAAACGAGTCCGGAATATGATGTGGTGGAACAGTTGGCCGAAAAGACGCCCCGCCTGCTGCTGCTTACGGCCAGCCCGGAACAGATGGGACTGGAAAGCCATTTTGCGCGTCTACGGCTGCTCGACCCGCAGCGCTACCCGGATTTTGAGACCTACAAAACCGAACATGACGGATATGCCGAAGTTGCGGCGGATCTAGGAAAGCGGCTGGAGTCGATGGATGAGCAGGAACTTTCCGAGGCGCTGGACCGTCACGGCCCCGGACGGGTAATTTTCCGTAATACCCGAAAATATGTGAGTGGATTTCCTAAACGCATTCCCGATCCGGTTCCGCTGCATCTTCCCGAAGGAGCAGAATTGCTGGAACCGGATGACCCGCGGATTAAATGGATTCTGGATTTCCTGGAAACCAACCCTGGGAAAAAGATGCTGATTATTGGCCGGACCCGCACGGAAGTGGCATCGATCGTCTCATCCATCAAATCCGGTTCCAGCGTGGACGTGGCCCACTTTCATGAAGCCATGCCGTTGGTACAATGCGACCGGCAGGCCGCCTGGTTTAACGAAGATGAAGGTGCCCGGGTGATGGTGGTTTCGGAAATGGGCGGTGAAGGCCGTAATTTCCAGGTGGCTTCTCATCTGGTCCTGATTGACCTGCCGCGCGATCCCGAGCTGCTGGAACAGCGCATCGGCCGCCTCGACCGGATCGGCCAGCGCGGCGATGTGCATATCCATGTGCCTTACCTGAAGGGAACCCCGGAGGAGCAGATTGTCCGTTGGCTGCATGAAGGCTTGAATGCTTTTGAAGAACCGGTCATCGGCGGCTTTGAAATGCTGGAGCGTTTTGAAACCCGGCTGGAGAAGGTGACGGGTGCGGTTATTAAAGATACCCGCACCTGCTATAAAAAAATACGCAAACAGATTACCGAAGGCCGCGACCGCCTGCTGGAACTGTCGTCCTTCCGGCCGGATATCGGTCATGAAGTCGCTAAACAGATTAATGACGTGGAAGAATCCTCCGACCTTAAATCGTATCTGCTTCAGATGTTTGAACAGTATGGCGTGCACGCCGAGGCACTCGATTCGGTGGCCTACCATATCCGGCCCGATCAAATGTTTGACGAATGGTTTCCGCTGCCCGTTGATGGATTGCAGATTACCTTTAACCGTCATGAAGCCCTGATTCGTCCGGAAGCGATTCTGATGAGCTGGGATCACCCGATGGTGACCGGCGCCGCCGAGCTGATTCTCGGATCCGAACGCGGCAGCTGTTCCATGGCCATCGACCCGGCCCAGGAGAGTCCGCTGAAACTTCAGGCGGTTTATGTGCTTGAAACCGTGGCGCCGCCCGGACTGAACGCCGACCGCTTTTTGCCGCCGACACCGGTCAGCATTACCGTGGACCATATGGGCGACGCAGTGGACGGGTTGATCGCTGAAAATATGAAAGATGCCGAACCCTGGAAACTGCTGGAACATGAATCGGTTCGAACCCAGCTGATTCCATCGATGATTGAAGCCACGCGTGAGCTCGCAAAACAGGCGGCGGAATCCGTTATTGCCGATGCGCGGGAATGCATGCGGCAAACACTCGGTACGGAATATCAGCGGCTGGAATATCTTAAACAAGTCAATGACAACATCCGGGATGTCGAACTGAAGCACGCCCGTAAAGCCATTACCAAGCTGGACGGCAAGCTGGCAGAAGCCCGCCTGCGGCTCGATTCCGTCCGCGTGATCAGCGCTCAGTAGGGACAGGCAAAAGGTAGGGACGGGTCGCCGAACCGTCCGCCGTACGAACGGGCTTTGCGGCGGGTGGCGCTCTCGGCGATAGCGCCCTACCTTAAACCGTCCTACCAGCGGGAATTTCCACAAAAACCAAATTTAATCACTTGACTAATTTAATCGCATGACTAAATTTGGTCGCCTGATTAAATACAGGACGGGATATGACTGCTGAAAATACCAAAATTAATATTATCAATGCGGCGGGAGAACTGGCTGCGGATCTGGGATTCGACAACGTTTCGACGCGTTTGGTGGCTGATCGTTCGGGCGAAAACATCGGCTCTATTCATTATCACTTTGGCGGAAAAGACGGATTATTTGAAGCCGTTGTACGCGAAGCCTTCGGCAGCTGCTGCACGGAAAAATGTGAGTTTCTTGAAACGTTGAACGAAGATTCTGCGCCGGAGGAACTATCCAAAATGATCCGCTCCATGATTGCCGCAGAGATCACGGACATGTTCCGTTCCGACCGCCCCGCCTGGCATGTGCCGGTCATCTACCAACTGCTGCAGCGGGAAGATCATTTGTATGAGGTCTTTGACCTCGAAGTGCTGCAACCCAGCATGGAGCAAATGGCCCGCTTTTATAAAATCATCGATCCGGATATGGATACATGGGACATCCACTTACATAAGATGCTGATGAAGATGCCGATCTATGCCCATGCCGATTACAGAAAAACCATGTTGAGGATGATTAACGAAGAAAGTTATCCGGAAGCGTATCTGCAACGTATGGAAGACCTGATTGTGAAACAAAGCCAGCTCCTGCTGGGACTGCCGCTGGATAAATAAGTTTAAGAGAGAGGATGGAACTATGCTGAAAAAAGTTGGTGCACTCATTGTCATTATTTTCGCGATCGCGTTTGGTTATTCCCTGGTCTTCATTCTTCCCATGCCCATGGGCGATATGGGCATGATGGGTATGGGCGAAATGCCGCCGCCTGCCGTAAAGGCGATGGAACTGCAGGAATCTCCGCTGGATGTGCTGGATGAGTATATTGCGTCTGTTGTGCCGGTGCAGGAAGTTATGGTGCGCACCCAGGTTTCGGGTTACGTGGATGCGGTTCATTTTCAGGAGGGATCCATGGTGCAGGAAGGCGACCTGCTCTTCACGATCGATCAGAAACAATATCGCGCCCTCGTGCTGGCCCGTCAGGCGGAACTCTCCAGTGCCCAGGCTGAATTTGAACGGTCGGAAAAATTTCTGAACCGTTTGAAGAATGCCGGCGAACGCAGTGTATCGCAATCGGACATTGATACGGCGGAAAGTGCCTACCTGAAAGCGGTGGCCATTCTGAAGCAGGCCGAAGCCAACCTGAACCTGGCGGAAATCGATCTGGCTTATTCTGAAATCCGCTCCCCTATCAGCGGGCGTATCGGCGCCGCCATGATCACCAAGGGCAACTATGTGACTTCCGGATCAGGTGAGCTGGCCCGCATTGTTCAGGTCGATCCGATCCGCGTGGTCTTTTCCATGACCGACCGCGCCTTTCTGGATATCCGCCAGAACGTACTGGCCGGAGAAACCGATATGCTGGACGCCCGTGTCCGCCTGCCCAACAAAGCCATTCTGCCCATGATCGGGAAGAAAGAATTCAGCGATAATGCCATGAATGAAAAAACCGGCACGCTGGCCGTGCGCTATCTTTTTGATAATCCGGATGAACTGCTGGTGGCCGGCGGGTATGTAAATATTCTGCTCGGCAAACCGGAACGCCCGATGGGACTTCGAATTCCGCAGCGTGCTGTGCTCGTTAATCCCGAAGGCTCCTATGTGCTGACGGTTACCGAAGAAGGCATGGTGGGTATGGCTGCGATTACCGTTGGAGCCACCATCGAAGCGGATGTTGAAGTGACCGCCGGCCTGAAAGTCGGTGACCGGGTAATTGTGGACGGGGTACAGAAAGTTCAGCCGGGCATGCCGGCTTCCGTAACGCTGGTGGAGGCCGCACAATGATTTCGAGAACCTTTATTGAACGGCCGAGGCTGGCCGGCGTGGTGGCAATTGTCATGACGCTGACGGGTCTGCTCTCGATGCTATCCCTGCCGATCACGCAATATCCGCAGGTCACCCCGCCGACGATTGTGGTGCGGGCCATGTATCCGGGCGCCAGTGCGGCGGTGTTATCGGATGCCGTTGCCGGCCCGATTGAGGATGCAGTGAACGGGGTTCAGGACATGATTTATATGTCATCCTCGTCCGACAACTCCGGCATGTACCAGCTCACCGTTACCTTTGAGGTGGGCACCGATCCCGATATGGCGCAGGTTAAAGTGCAGAACCGGGTGGCGCAGGCAGAACCCCTGCTGCCTCGTGAAGTAGTGCAGCAGGGCGTAACGGTCGAAACCGAATCGTCCGACATGCTTGGTTTTGTGATTATCCGTTCGCCGGATAACTCGCGGGATGAACTGTTCCTCAGTGATTATACCTACAAAATTATCCAGCCGGTGCTGGAGCGTATTCCGGGGATCAGCCGGGCCCAGGTGTACGGGCCGAAATACAGCATGCGCGTCTGGATGGATGCCGACCGCCTGACGGCACTCGGAATGAGTTCCGACGAAGTGGTAACGGCAATCCGTCAGCAGAATATCCAGGCATCGATCGGCGCGGTGGGTGCGACTCCGGATGACGGCTTATCGCAGATGGCCTATACGCTGAAAACCCAGGGGCGCCTGAATTCACCGGAAGATTTTGGCAACATTGTTGTCCGCACGGGCATGGATGGCGCAGTGGTCTATCTGCGCGATGTAGCCCGAATTGAAAAAGGGGCCGATAACTATTTGATGACTGCTCTGTACAATGGAGCAAACTGCGTGGCCATCGGCATGACCCGCACACCCGGCTCCAACGCACTCGATACCATGAAGGAAATTCAGGGTGTGCTGGCCGATCTGTCCGAACATTATCCGGAAGGCCTTGAAACCAAGCTGCCCTACGATGCCACAGAATTTGTCCGTACCAGCATCCGTGAAATTGCCACAACGCTGGGCCTGACTTTCCTGCTCGTGGTGATTGTCTGTTATGTCTTCCTGCAGGATTGGCGGGCAACACTCATTCCATCGATTACCATTCCTGTTTCGCTGTGTGCCACTTTTGTGATACTGGCCGTATTGGGTTACAGCATTAATACATTGACCCTGTTCGGGCTGGTCTTGGCCATCGGGCTGGTGGTGGATGATGCCATTGTGGTGGTCGAACGCGTTCTTGAAATCATGGAGAGCGAAGGCCTGGACCACAAAGCCGCCACGATCAAGGCCATGGAGCAAGTGAGCGGTGCCGTGATTGCCACCACCCTTGTTCTGTTATCGATTTTTGTGCCGATTGGATTTATGTCGGGTATCACCGGCAAAATCTACCAGCAGTTTGCGGTTTCGATTTCCGCTGCGGTTTTGTTTTCCACCATTAATGCCCTAACCCTCAGCCCGGCGCTGTGTGCCACCATGCTGCATGTGGTTAAACCGAAAAAGCATGGCCCGCTGCGCTGGTTCAATACGTTTCTTGGAAAGACGCGCGGCCATTATGTATCCGGCAGCAACCGCCTGGCCCGGCGAATGGTGATTACGCTTCTGGTACTCATTGGAGCTTTTGGTGCGGGCATTGGCCTTTTCAAGATCAGTCCAACCGGCTTCCTGCCGGATGAAGATGCGGGCATTATTTTCGGGATGGCGCAGTTGCCCGAAGGAGCCACCCGGGCACGTACGGAAAAACTGCTCGATGAGGTCGTGACCCCGCTTCAGAATATGCCGGGTGTCGAATATACCATTCAGGTGACCGGATTCAGCATGATGGGCGGCACGTCAGAAAATGTAGCCTTCTTTATGTTTGGCCTGGATAACTGGAGCAAACGTGAAGATCCGGCACTGCATATTTCTGCCATTCAACAACAGCTGCAGGGTGCCCTGTTTATGGAGCCGGGTGCGCAACTGAATACCTTTGTTCCACCGGCCATTATGGGACTGGGGGTCAGCTCCGGTCTGGATATCCGTCTGCAGGCCACGGAGGATAACGACCCGCAGAAACTGCAGGCCGTAATGAACAGCTTTCTGATGCAGCTGAATATGTCCCCGGAATTCATGTTTGCCTTCAGCCCCTATTCGGCCAGCACACCGCACCTTTATCTGGATGTCGACCGCGTTAAAGCGTCCCTGATGAAGGTGGAAGTCAGTTCCATCTTCAGTGCACTGCAGAACTACCTTGGCTCGTTCTATGTCAACGACGTGAACTTTGATGGTCAGGTTAACCGCGCCACGGTTCAGGCCGACTGGGAGTTTAGAAAAAACATTGATTCGCTGGATAAGATTCACGTGAAGAGCAATACCGGCGATATGGTACCGCTCGGCAGTCTGGTGAAGATTCGGACCACCCTTGCTCCGCGTATGGTTGAGCGGTACAACAAACTGACCTCCGCCGGCATTACGGCCATGCTGTCGCCCGGCGTCAGCAGTGGTGCCGCCATGGCTAAGGCTCAGGAAATTGCCGCAGAGGTGCTGCCGCCCGGATACACCTTCAGCTGGTCCGGAATGAGCTATCAGGAATCCAGGGTTTCCAATACCGCAAACATCCTGCTGGGTCTGGCGGTTATCTTTGCCTACCTGTTCCTCGTGGCGCAGTATGAGAGCTGGTCGACTCCCCTGCCCGTCATTCTGTCAACGATTGTTGCGGTAGTCGGTGCGCTCTATGGCCTGAGGCTGCTGCAGTTTCCGCTCAGCATCTATGCCCAGCTCGGGCTCGTGCTGCTGGTGGGGCTGGCCAGTAAAAATGCCATCCTGATTGTGGAATTTTCCAAAACCAAACGGGAAGAAGGCAAATCCATTTTGGAGGCCGCGGCCGATGGCGCGGGACAGCGCTTCCGTGCCGTATTAATGACAGCTTTCACGTTTATCCTCGGTGTGCTGCCGATGATGTTTGCCGACGGTGCCGGCTCGGCCAGCCGCCGGGCGATCGGTACCACCGTATTCTTCGGCATGACCGCCGCAACGCTCTTTGGCATTGTGCTCGTGCCGGCCCTGTATGTGCTGTTCGCCACGATGCGGGAAAAAACGCATGCGCTTCGCATCAAGACCGACAAGCTACAAGTGCTGTTGCTCTTGCTGCTTCCGTTGTTTATGGGCGGCTGTGCATCGCTGCCTTCGGTAGGGCCCGACTATGAACAACCCGAACTGCCGAATGTCCCGGCAGCACAGACCAACAAGCTTGAATTGGCGGAGTGGTGGAATCAGTTTAATGATCCGATTCTCACGGATATGGTTCAGCGTTCATTGGAAAACAACCATGACCTGAAAATTGCCGTGGCCCGGGTTCGTCAGGCCCGTGCCCAGTTGGGGCAGGCCAAAGCAGCGTGGGGACCCATGGTGGATCTAAATGCATCTGTAAATAAGTTTGAGGCCTCGAACAACGGTGGATCGGATACACTCTACTCCACCGGCTTTGATGCGGTCTGGGAACTCGATGTATTCGGCGGCACGCGGCGTGCGGTTGAGGCGGCATCTGCAGACTGGGATGCGTTGCAGGTTAATCTGGAAGATGTTCGCGTAACCGTGGCATCCGAAACCGCACAGGCCTATCTGGGCGTACGCACCTTTCAGCATCAGCTGATGGTGGCGCGTTCCAACCTGAAGACGCAGCAGGATACCTATGACATTCTTGCCGACCGCTGGAAAACCGGATTGAGTAACGAGCTGTCTGTACAGCAGGCAAAATATAACCTCGAGAGCACGCGGGCTGCCATTCCTACGCTGGAGGCCGGCCTGGAAGCGAACCGGAATGCACTGTCGGTACTGCTGGGTGAAATGCCCGGTGCACTTGATATTCCGGATATTGAAAACATTCCGCAATCCGGCCTGATCGTGAAAGGTATTCCGGCCGACATACTGCGCCGTCGTCCGGATGTGGCGCGGGCAGAGCGCGAGCTGGCCGCTCAGACCGCGCGTGTCGGTCAGTCGGTTGCGGAACTCTACCCCAAGTTTACGTTAACCGGTTCGATTGGTGTGGAGTCACTGAACTCATCCACCCTGTTTAATTCAGACAGCCGGAATTACAGCATCATTCCCGGCATCCGGTGGCCGATCTTTTATTCCGGTTCCATCCGCAATAATATCAAGGTTCAGGAAGCGATACAGGAACAGTTTCTGTTGCGCTATGAATCCGCGGTACTCAATGCCGTGAGTGAAGTACGCAATGCATTGGCCGACTATCAGAAGGAAATCGAGCGGCGGATTTCACTGACGGTGGCTGTGGATGCTGCCAAGGCGGCGGAAGAACTGGCCGCCGACCGCTACCGCAGCGGCCTGTCCGATTTTAACAATGTTCTCGATGCCCAGCGCTCGCTGTTGCGCTTCCAGGAACAGCTGGCCCTGAGTGAAGGCACCGTCAGCCAGAATGCGGTGCGGCTCTATAAAGCACTGGGCGGCGGCTGGGTTCCCATGGAATAGGTATTAAATCAGACTGTTGATAAAGCTAATGCAAATGACATGATGCAACTTTGCGTGAGTTTTGGAGTGCGGTGGCAACTGAAAGACGACACCGCTTTTCGGTTGATCGGCAGTCAGTTACGTTACCCAAGCGCAGTCGCACCTATCGGCTTGCCTGCGCACTCCAAAGCGGCTCCGCCGCACCAATGTAGTTTCTCAACAAGCTCAAATGCCGTTACTTGTATTGGTAATACTTCTCGCCCTTCAGTATTGATTGTACCGATTTCTCGTGCTCCTCCTGCGTGGAAGCATACCGATCAGTGTAATGTTGATCCATCGGCGAAAGGTCAACGACGGCATTGATCTGATCAATACGCGGACGTTGAGCCAACAAGGCATTGGCTTCCTTGATATAGGAAAGCGCCAGCTTGCGTTGGGCTTCATCCTCGATCATAGCCAGACATGGACTTTTTTCCGGACGGGTAAAGTTGATGAGGTGTCCGTTATCCAGCACCCATTTTTTCACGTCGTTCAGATTCTTGCGCCCGCCCAGTACCCGTCGCATTTTAGTTGGCCCTTCCGGCAGCGCAAGCAGCGGATTACGGCCGGGGTAGAACGATTCATAGTGGCCATAGTAAACGGCATTCACATCAATCCATCCGGTGATGCGCTGCATTTCATCCTTTGACAGCTTTACGTCGTAATGCCCTTCTTTCAGCACGCGCACCAGCTTGCTTCGGTGCGATCCCCACGCATAGGCCGGCAGTACGCCGGGTGGCCCATCACCCACAAAGTTGACCATCTTTTCTTCCTGACCGGTATACCGATGTCCCGACTTGGCCATCAGCTCGGTATAGGAAACGTTGAACGGAAGGCTTAGATCGCCACACAGGTTCAGCACGTCGCCGGCCTCTTTGCCATAGTCATGGCAGCTTACGCATTTTTTATCAAATACCGGCTGCACATCGGTCAGATAGTTAAAAGGTTTGGCCTCTTCCACACTCGGCGTATCGAGCCAGGGTTCAAGCTGGCTGGGCGGACGGCGCATGGCGAGCGGCTGGGCATTGGCAGCCAACGGTGCTGACAATCGATTCTCATGGCATCCGACGCAGCCCTGTGTTTCTCCGGGACGCACCACCGTGCCTGTCCGCATGGCCTGGATCAGCTGCTTATCTTTATCGAGCGAATAAAACTGGATAAAGGTATCTGCCGGAACTTCAAAATAGGCCGACCCGTCGTCCTCGACCGGAACATCACCGAGAATCCGTTTATTATTCGTCAGGTTCCAGTTCATCGCCCCTACCTGCTGGGCATCCACATTCCAGTTTCCGACTTCATCAAAAACGCGGCGCGGTGGCGCCTCAATGATACGCAGATATTTGATCGCACCTTTTTCAACATTAACCATTTCGTCACGGTTGCCCAGATACGCATTATTCACATACAACAGGCCCGAATTTTTTGAATGATCCACCGGGCTCGGTATCATCTGAGGCTCTTTGCGTGCACTCAGGGGAATGGCTCCGTATGGACTCAGCGGCCCGTCTTCGAGTTCGTAGACCAACACCTCGTTCCCGAACACATCACACAGCATCAACGCCATCGGCATGGGTTCCAGCCTTCGATTGCCGTTGGACGGCTTGACCGGACCTTTACTCTTGGAAACGAGGAAAAAATGCCCGCCGCCGTCACCGGCTTTCAGGTCGTGGATAGGATACGGATCTTCATAGCGAACCTTCAGCGGGCGCATCTTATCCACATCGCTGCGGAAATTGAGATCGCGGTTGTAGGCATCGTCATCCGGCGAAACCAGTTCACGCCCGGCTTCCGGCCACATATGAACAATCGGCGCATTTCCTTCCATTCCCCTGGATCGATCCACTACCGCCATCGCTCCCCAGGGCAGATCGTGGCATGCGCCATATATGCAGAGCACATAATCCGTACCGGGAATGGCCCGGGCATCACCCATGAAGCCCGGACTCCATGCATTGTTCCCCATAAAGAGCTGATGCCGTGTTCCATCCGGGTTGGTGATCCACAACCCGAGCGAGGGACCAAAGTGGCGGTCCACATATTCCCAACGGCTGTATAGGATCGTGCCGTCGGGCATCAGGCTGGAATGAAAATCAGCCAGATCGTTGAAACTGATCTGTTCAATATTGGCGCCATCGGCATCCATCGCAAACATGTTGTTGGAAATATGCCGGTTGCACTGACAGAACTTGGGATCGCGTGTGGAGCTGAACACAATGCGGTTACCCGGAATGTAGATAGGATCCACATCGGAAATCATTGTCCCGTACGTCAACTGGGAAACCGATCGGTTTTTCAGATCCATTTCATACAGGTGATAGTCGTCGTCCTTGTTCAGCCGTTTGGAATAGAGAACCTTCTTCCCGTCAAAGCTGACATCCGCATCGCGCAGAATACCCTCCGGTGCCTGATCCAAAACCGCTTTACGTTTAACGTGTCCATTTTTGCCAATGGAAATTATTTCGAGTCGGCTGCCGTGACTCTGCCAACCGCGAAGTCCTCCGCTTGCGCCGTGAATATCACCGTTCTGGAACATGGTATTGATCGGGCCGTGGTTCCCGAAATACTGACTGCGCACTTCCACCAGCCAGTCATAGCCTTGCACATGCGGATGGCTCAAAAGCACTTCGCGCTGCAGGTTGGTGTAGGCCGGAGTTGTTGCATCCGTGATCATTGATAAACGCTGAAGATAACCGGCCCCGTTTGGATAGTCTTCTCCATAGGTCTTCGAAAGAAATTCAACGGCTGCTCGCAGCGACTCAACCGTGTTAACTTCTTTTTCAGCCCTTACGTGCAAACTGAATCCGAACAGAACGATGAGTCCTGCAAGAGAAGCACCGTAGACGCGACGCCCTCGTCGCGTTCGCTGCATGCGGAAAGGCGACG
>CAZAPF010000050.1:0-17247 GCA_964486885.1 uncultured Verrucomicrobiota bacterium | reverse complement strand
CCATGAAAATCAATGATCTAAGGCCCCCCCCCCCCCCGGGCGGGGGGGGGGGCCGGCGCAAGGGCCCGGGGGGCGTCGCTTCTACTTTTCCCCTTCCACAAGCCTGAAAACTGCACCCTGTTTTAGTTTTCATTTTTTCTATAAATTGAACCAAAGGTTTCATATATATCCCTACTGTCTAAATATTGCTCTTATAGTAGACGCAAACCGATTGATTGAGAAGACACTAATTTTGATAAAAAGGACTGACCTGAATATGGCCGACAGCAAATACCACGTCCCGAACCTCGAACGTGCCCTTAATATTTTTCAGCTCCTTGCCGAAAAACCGCAGGGAATGACGCAAAAAGAGATGATCGATACCCTCGAAGTTTCTAAAAACAGTGTTTATCGCATCACCGAAACCCTGATCGACCATGGGTATATTGCCCGCGACGAGCTGTCCCGCCGGTATTTTCTGACCCGCAAAATGATGTCGCTCGGAGCAACGGCCATGGGTGACCGGAAACTGGTGGAAGCTTCGTTTAACGTAATGCTGGAGCTACGCGATAAGGTTAACGCCTCGGTTTATCTGGCCGTGCTGGAGGGCACCGAAGGTGTGATTCTTGAGCAGGCCATCGGCGGCTCCCCCTTTAAATTTTCCGTCGAGCTCGGTTCACGTTTTCATCTGCATTCGGGGGCAGCCGGGAAAGCCCTTCTCGCTTATCTGCCCGAGAAGGAACGCGATGAAATCCTTTCAAACATTAAGATGACCAAATTTAATGAACGCACCATCACCACCAAAAAAGCAATGATGGAGGAAATTTCCAGAATTCAAAAAACAGGCTATGCCACCGATCTGGCAGAAGAGTTTGAAGGCTGCCACTGCGTTGGAACCGTCATCCAGGACCACGCCGGTTATCCTATCGCCATGATCTGGGCCACCGGAACCTCTTTCAACCTTACTGAAAAAAAGTTTCCCTGGATTGGAAAACAGATTAAAGAGACGGCTGAAACCATTTCCCGCAAATTTGGTTTTCAGCCACAGATCAGTACGAATTAATAAGAAACGATCGGCCGAGCGCATGTGCACAGGTTTAGGCTTAAGTATGGCCATATAAATATATCCTTGCTTAAACCAAGGCACTTGGCAGAACCTCTTATCAGTGTGATGTTCAACCACGGCGTTAAGGAGATAGTAATGACGAAATATGCAGCAGTCGTAGTGCTGGCGGGTTTGGTAATCGGGGCAGAAGCTGCGCCGAAAAAGAATGCCCCTTCAAAACGGGCCATAGAACTGGATGTCCCTCGCGATCAGGTAATCGCCGGCGCGCTCTACACGGTGCACGACAATACCCTTAAACTGAATGCCCAGCTGTTTCCGTTAAAGCCAAAGGAATCGCGTGATGTAAGGCTTGAAATAAGTATCGCTTCGGGATGGAAGGAAATTTCCAGCGTCAAGGTATGTGAAAATGAATACGGGAATGCCAGCGGGGACCTAAGCTGGACCGCCCTGTTCCGGATCGAAAACTGGGATGACACCAAAGATATTCCATACCGGGTGCGCCATGGGGAGAAGGCCGCCTTCGAAGGCCTCATCCGCAAAAACCCCATCAATAAGGAAGAGATCGTTGTGGCGGGCTTTACCGGAAATTCGATCAAGAAAGGGCATGGCGGCGATATCTCGCGTCAAGATCTTGTGGACAACGTCAAAGCCGTGGATGCCGACCTTCTTTTCTTTTCCGGCGACCAGGTCTATGACCACCGGAAACATTATGAATACTGGTTAAAATTCTGCCTCGATTTTGCAGCCATAATGAAAGACCGCCCCACGATCTCCATCCCGGACGACCACGATGCGGGGCAACCCAACCTCTGGGGGCAGGATGGCAAAGTTTCTACTGCCCGGGGTGCTGTGGATGGCGGCTACGCTATGCCCGCTCAGTATGTAAAGGAAGTGGAACGAGCGCAGACCGCCAATCTGCCAGATCCGGTCGATCCCGCCCCTATCGGACAAGGCATCGGCGTATACTTCACCGAACTCAACTGGGGACGCATCAGCTTTGCCATTCTCGAAGACCGCAAGTTTAAGAGCGGCCCCAACTGCGTGCGTGTTGTTGAAAAAGGAAGAGCCGACCATGTGCCCAACGCTGAATTTGACGTGATGTCCATCGACAAACCCGGACTTAAAATGCTGGGTGACCGGCAATTAAAGTTCCTCGACAACTGGGGACAGGATTGGGATGGAGCGGATTTTAAGGTGGCTCTCTCACAGACCATTTTTTGTGGCGGTGCGCATATTCACGGTAAAGTCGGAGGACGGCTGTATGGCGACCTTGATTCCAACGGATGGCCGCAGACTCCACGCAACAATGCGGTTAAAGCCCTCCGTAAAGCCTATGCCTTCCACTATGCCGGCGACCAGCACCTGGCCACCGTTTTCCACCATGGCGTAGAAGAATTCGGCGATGCCAACTATTCCTTCTGCGTGCCCTCCATTGCCAACCTATACCTGCGCTGGTGGGAGCCGCTGGAACCCGGTGGCAACCGCAACCCCGGTCAGGACCCAATTTTTGGTGATCATCTTGATACGTTTGGAAATCATGTCACCTGCCTGGCCGTCGCCAACCCCGATAAAAAACCTAACGGGGGCGATAAACTGACCACCCGGGCGGCTGGTTTTGGCATTGTCCGCTTCAACAAGGCCTCCCGCAAGATCACGATGGAATGTTGGCCTCGTAATGTGGACATCACCAAATCCAAGCCTTACCCCGGATGGCCGATCACCATTGACCAGACCGATAACTATGGTCGAAAAGCCGTCGCCCATCTGCCGACGTTGAAAATCAAAGGCACCAAAAACCCAGTCGTTAAGGTGATCGATGAAAACACCGGCGAATGGATCTATGCCCTGCGTATTAACGGCGATACCTTTCAGCCCAAGGTTTTCAAAAAGGGAATGTATACGATCGAAGTTGACGGCAAACAATTAAAGGGCATTGAAGCTGATAAGCTGAATGACCCTGAATCCATTGAAGTCCAGCTTTAGCTGCACATACCGCCGCAAAACAACGTAATTGCTTCGTCCTATTCAAGGCCTTAGAATCGTTATCTTATAAACGATCTAACTTTGAACGGGGGGAAACAAATGAAGTACGCACGACTGACCTGTCTGGCCTTGCTTTCGATCACGCTCTCGGCAATAGCCGCTGACCGGCCGAATATCGTAATCATCTTCAATGATGACCAGGGCTATCAGGATTTGGGATGCTACGGTTCACCGGATATTAAAACGCCGAATGTCGATCAACTCGCCAAAGAAGGTATGCGCTTCACCGACTTTTATGTGGCATCGCCAGTCTGCTCTGCTTCGCGTGCTGCACTGCTGACCGGTTGCTATCCCTATCGGGTCGGTGTGCCCGGCGTTTTCTGGCCGAACCGGGATCATGGCCTCTCGCCTTCGCATGTAACCATCGCCGAAACACTGAAATCCGTCGGCTATGCCACCGCTGCCGTAGGCAAGTGGCATCTGGGCGATGAACCACGTTTCCTGCCAACCAATCAGGGATTTGATTCCTACTATGGCATTCCCTACTCCAACGACATGTATCCGGCAAAATCCATGCAATATGCAAGCAATTGTCGTTTCCGCGACGGCGAGAGTTTACAGACCTTGGAGGAGGCGTTTGCAAACGAAAAGAAACCGGGCAGGCCCGGTTCCATGAAAAATAAAGTGCCGCTGATGCGTAACGGGGAATGCATTGAATTCCCCTGCGATCAGTCAACCATTACACGCCGCTGTGCTGACGAAGGCATCAAATTTATCAGCAAAAGTGTTAAAGCCGAAAAGCCGTTCTTCCTCTATCTCGCAAACTCGATGCCGCACACCCCTCTCTTTGCTTCGCCCGAATTTATGGGTCAAAGCGAGCGCGGCTTATATGGCGATGTGATTGAGGAGATCGACCACAATACCGGACGGATTATGAATCACCTCAAAGAACTAGGCGTTGAAGATAATACCATTGTCATCTTTACCTCCGACAATGGCCCCTGGCTGATTAAAGGCGATCACGGCGGCAGTGCCCTGCCCCTTTTTGAGGGTAAAATGACCTGCTTCGAAGGCGGCCAACGCGTACCTGCCGTTATAAAATGGCCGGGTAAGATACCCGCCGGATCAACCTGCTCAGCAATGGCGCTGTCAATGGACCTGCACCCCACGCTGGCCCACATTGCAGGCGCAGAACTCAAGCCGGCTGTTTCACTTGATGGAACGAACATTATCGATCTCTGGACGGCCAAAGAAGGGGCAAAAACGCCGCATAAATATTTTTTCTATGTCCACAACGCCGTGCGTTCCGGTGACTGGAAATACCACAGGCAGGAAACCTTTAAAGTGAAGGCCACCAAGCGCGACACCAAAGGGCCAACGCTTTACAACCTGAAAGACGATATTGGCGAAAGCAGGAATTTGATTGCCGACCATCCTGAAATCGCGGAGCGGCTGGCCAAAGTGCTCAACGCACATATTGAAAACACTCCGAGACCTTAAAATGAAATATTTTCTTATTATGCTATCCGGTTTGCTCGCGGCAACAGTACTGGTTGCCGCAAAGCCCAATGTGATTTTGATTATGGCCGATGATGTGAGCTGGGAATGCTTCGGCTGCTATGGTGCGGAGGAATATAAAACACCGAACATCGATGCGCTGGCCGCGAAGGGCATCAGGTTTGAAAACTGTTTTTCGACACCGATCTGCACGCCATCGCGTGTGAAAATTATGACAGGTCAATATAACTTCCGGAACTATACCCATTTTGGCTATCTCAACCCGAAGGATAAAACCTTTGGCCATCTGATGCAGTCGGCGGGATATAAAACCGCTGTTGCCGGAAAGTGGCAGCTTAATGGGTTGTATCACTCGGCTGAAGGATGCGAAGACAATACCCGCCCTTTTAAGGCCGGGTTCGATGAATACTGCCTGTGGCAGGTAACGAAGCAGAAAAACAGTCAGAATGGCGGTGAGCGTTTCTGGAGTCCACCGCTGGAGCATAACGGCACATTGCTGACCCGGGAGGACAACGAAGGTAAATATGGCCCCGATATTATGTCGGACTTTGTCTGCGACTTTATCGAACGGAATGCTGAACAGCCCTTCTTTGTGTACTACCCTTCTGTCCTGGTACACGACCCATTCGTTCCTACACCCGACACGATTGGCGATGCTCCGCGAACGCATGCTGCCAATAAACCAAAAAAGGGTAAGGGTTCCGGAAAAGAAAACTTTGTGGCCATGGTTAACTACATGGACAAGATCGTAGGCAAACTTGTCAGCAAGCTGGAGGATGTCGGTCAGTTGGAGAATACCATCATACTATTTACCGCTGACAACGGCACAAATACCCGCATCACATCGCGTTGGAACGGTCAGAGCATTAGAGGCGGCAAGGGCAGCACGAAGGATATGGGAACACATGTTCCTTTTGTGGCCTATTGGAAAGGACACACTCCCCAAGGGGTGGTACTGGACGACCTGATCGATTTTACAGACTTCTACGCCACCATCGCCGAAGCTGCCGGCGTAAAACCCGGCGCTGATGACCCTGTTGATGGACGAAGCTTTTTGCCACAGCTGAAGGGCCGGAAAAGCAACCCACGCGATTGGGTGCTGTGTCACTACCAACCCTATTGGGGTAAATTTCCAGGACGGCAGTATGTGAGGAATGAAAACCATAAGCTCTATCGTGACGGCAGCTTTTTCCACATCCCCACTGATTTGAAGGAAGCACATAATCTGGCTGCCGGACAAAGCGGCGAACGTGGTGAAACCGCACGGCGAATGCTGGGAGAAATTCTCGAAACCGCTCCTCCGGCTCCTCCGGTAAAAGGCGGAAAGAATGCCACCGAGCGTCCTAATCATCCGGGCTGGGAGAATATCGTAAACCCGAATGATTAAACTGTTGTGATTATCAACCGCTCAGGGAAACCGTTAAACAACGGTGCCATGCTTTCGCGATAATCTATTTCGCATGTATTTATGATACGTTTTGAGTTTCTTTAACGATAAGTTGTCCATCCCGGGAATGCGGGATCGTTTTGTCAGGCAAGGATCATAACGGACTTTAGAAATTCTAAATTGAATCGGGGAAATGCAATGAAACAGATTAATCGCAGGTCATTCCAGAAAACCGCCGTTGCGGCATCAAGCACCATACCACTGTTCAGCATTGGTAAACCGGGACTTTCCGCCAACAGCAAGGTCAACGTGGCCATGATCGGAGCGGGAAATATTGCGGGACAGGCTTATGGCGGAACCCGGAGCGAAAACATTGTTGCACTTTGCGATGTTGATTCTTCCATGATCGATAAGAATCTCAAGAAGCATCCCGGCAATCCGACGGCGGCCAGATTTTCCGACTTTCGCGTAATGCTCGATAAGATGGGCACGGAAATCGATATGGTCTGCGTCAATACGCCAGACCATACACACTTTGCGGCATCGATCGCGGCCATGGAGCGCGGCATCCATACCTTTACCCAGAAACCCCTGGTACACAATGTCTGGGAGGCTCGCACCCTCAAGAAAGCGAAGGACAAGTATAAGGTTCTCACCAATATGGGTAACCAGGGACATACCTACAACGGTATTCGCCAACTGCGGGAATGGTACGAGGCGGGAGTTTTCGGCCAGATCACTGAGGCACATACCTATATCTCCGGTCCCAACTGGAACGGTCCCTTTTTTGCAAGGCCTGATACCCTGCCGCCATCCAAAGATCCCGTACCGCAAACTCTGGATTGGGATCTTTGGCAGGGACCAAGCGGCCCCATATCTTTTAACAAACTTTATCACCCTAAAAAATGGCGTGGCTTCAATCGCTACGGCACAGGAACCTTTGGTGACTGGTTCTGCCACGTGGCCGATGCTCCGGTCTGGTTATTGGATCTCTACGAGCCGGTATCGATCGAGGCGGAGAAGGTTGCCGGCGGTAACGAATGGTTGGTAGCCGATGGTTGCCGAGTTCGTTTTGATTTTGAGAAACGCGGAACCAAAGAGCCATGTACCTTTTACTGGTATAATGGTGATCCGGAACTTTTCCGACCGCAGGCACCAAGTGACTGGAGCTGGCCGGGGAAAGCTCCACGGGCAGGCACATTCTATCACGGAACAAAAAACAACGGCTTTACCGATAACCGTTCCAATAATCCGCGCCTGACCAACAAAGAAGCTCAGATTGAGTTTAAGGCTGCCGGCTATCCGGAGGAAAAATATCCCCGCATCAAAGGCGGACCGATTCTGGAGCTGGTCAATGCGATCAAGGGCGGCCCCGAACCAGGCGCCAACTTTGATTATGCCTCTCCGTTTACCGAAGTCATGCTGCTGGGCATCATCGCGGTAAATCACGGCGGAAAAATTGAATGGGATTCTAAGAACATGAAGATCACCAACCGTCCGGAGCTGAACCAATACCTGAAAGACCCGGTCCGCAAAGGTTGGGAATACGGCGAAGATCTCTGGAAGAGCTAATCCCGCAGAGTTTTTCCCTTGCACCGAACCGCGACCCGGGATTGCGGCTAGACATGACCTTTGGATCCAGAATAGAACGGGACATTACTTGAGTTTCAGCAGAAAGTTTTCGGTCCGCACTGGTTGCAAAGTCGGTAAAAAAACAGCAGGTAAAAATGATAAACTTAACCACCATCCTACTAACGGTAACTTTAGCGGCGGCCCTTCCCGGTGTCGCAGGAACTGCCCGTTCAAAAAATATCCTGCTGATCTGTGTGGATGATCTGCGACCGGAGCTGGCCTCGTTCGGAGCCTCCTATATCCAGTCGCCCAATATTGATCGTTTGGCCTCCCAGGGAAGGCCGTTTCATCAGCACTATGTTAATGCCCCCAGCTGCGGACCTTCTCGATTTACCTTGTTGACGGGGCGTTATGGTCCGGCCGGCAACAATGCTTTATTTGAACGCGCGAAAGAAGTCTCCAAAAACCCTGATGCCGTGCCACCGAGCATGCCCGAATGGTTCCGCAAAAATGGATACACTACGGTTTCCGTTGGTAAAGTGTCTCACCATCCCGGTGGACGCGGTGGAAAAAGCTGGGACGATGATTCTCAGGTCGAAATCCCGAATGCATGGGATCGTCATCTGATGCCCTGCGGCGATTGGGAAACTCCGGTTGGCGCCATGCATGGTCTTGCCCACGGTGAAATCCGCAAAAAGGCCGGCGGCATGGATGTTTTTCAGGCTGTAGACGGGCCCGATTCCATCTACCCCGACGGATTGATTGCGGAAGAAGGATTAAAACAACTCGGCGTGCTCGCGGATCAGGACAAACCGTTCTTTCTCGCCATCGGCCTGATCACACCCCACCTCCCATTCGGTGCCCCGCGCAACTACCTGGACCTCTACAAAGATGTTCAACTGCCTCCGATTCCGCATCCCGCCAAGCCGGCCGGGACAAGCACATGGCACCGCTCCGGGGAATTCATGAAATATAACCGTTGGGAAAAAGATCCTAATAAAGACAACGCATTTGCAACGGATGTCCGACGATATTATGCCGCCTGCGTGAGCTATGCCGATAAACACGTGGGCGATATTCTGGAAAAACTTAAAGAAACCGGTGCTGATAAAAATACGATTATTATCCTATGGGGTGATCATGGCTGGCATCTGGGCGAGCATGCTATCTGGGGGAAGCACAGCCTCTTCGAAGAATCGCTGCACTCCCCGCTAATCATCTCTTATCCCGGCATGGAAAAAGCCGGATTAGAAACGGAGGCTGTTGTGGAAACGCTCGATATTTTCCCGACGCTGTGCGATCTCACGGGAGTGCCAACGCCTGACTTTGTACAAGGTCAATCGTTACAGCCTATGCTAATCAATCCTAATGCACCGGATCATACGGCATTGGGTTACAAAGGAAACGCCAACACCATTCGTACAGCAACACACCGACTCACGGTTCATAAAAGCGGCACTGTTGAATTGTACGACCATACGACTGTTGAAAAAGAAACGAAGAATATCGCAAGTCAACATCCCGAACTGGTCGATAAACTGAAGAAGACACTTGCCGAAAAACTGGCCGTTAAAAACGAAGGGGCATGACCCTTTTCTGTGGGATCGTAGACGCGACGCCCTCGTCGCGTTCCGGCCGACCGGCAGGCTCTTCACGGGCAAAGCGGCGAGGGCGTCGCTTTTACATTGCTGATTGGTTGGGAGCAAATAGCGAAATGCTGGAGTATTCCTTGTTAAGCGTATTCCTTAAGTCGCTCGGATAGCGTTGTCGTACGCTCGCGTGAGTCGGCACGCGTAACCGCCAGATTCAAAGCCTTCTTTGTGCCCAGCACGATGACCAGTTTTTTAGCCCGCGTTATCGCGGTATAGATCAGGCTGCGCTGGAGCAGGACATAGTGTTGCGTATGCATGGGAATCACAACACAGGGATATTCACTGCCCTGGCTTTTATGGATCGTGATGGCATAGGACAGAACCAGCTCATCGAGTTCGCGAAAATCGTAGATGACTCTGCGTCCATCAAAATCAACGCAGAGCTCGGATGTTTCGTTATCAATGGAAATAATGCGTCCAATGTCGCCATTGTAGACATCCTTGTCGTAGTCGTTCTCGGTCTGCATCACCTTGTCGCCGGTGCGATAGGTAACCCCAAACCGTTCCACCTCGTCTCCTCGGGGATTTAACAACTGCTGTAACGTGATGTTCAGGTTTTTCGCTCCTAAATCGCCCTTCTGCATGGGCGTCAGGATCTGAATATCCTCCATGGGATTAAAGCGGAATTTCTGAGGGATCGACTTCTTGATCATTTTACCGACCAGCTTAAGCGCTTTGTCCGGATCATCGGCTTCCACAAAATAGCAATCGCTGGAATCACCACTTTCAGGAAACTCCGGCATCTGCCCTTTATTGATTTTATGGGCATTCGTGATAATCTGGCTGGTGGCTGCCTGACGAAAGACCTCGTTCAGATGCCCGACCGGAATCGTTTTTGAATGAATCATATCCTGCAGCACGCGCCCCGGCCCGACCGATGGAAGTTGATCGGAATCTCCGACAATTACAACAGCGGCATGCAGCGGGACGGCATCCATCAGCTGTGAAGCCAAAACCACATCAATCATGCTGGATTCATCCACAATCAGAACATCGCATTCCAGCGGATTATCCGCTTTATGGATAAACCCACCCGTTCCGGGATTAAACTGCAGCGTCCGATGGATCGTTTTGGCCTCCATACCTGTTGTTTCGGCCATACGTTTGGCTGCACGCCCCGTGGGAGCACAAAGGGAGACCCGCATCTTTTTTGCCTTCAGCACCATCAGCACGGAATTAACCAGCGTGGTTTTCCCCACTCCGGGCCCGCCGGTCACAATCATGACCTTGGACTCCACCGCTGTCTTGAGCGCATTCCGCTGTGCATTGGCCAATTCGATACCTGATTTTTGCTGCACCCAGGCGAGCGCTTTCTCGAATTCAATAGGCGGACATGGATGTTTGCCCTTACTTAGCAACTGGAGTCTCTTCGCCAATTCTATCTCAGCAAAATAAAGCTTCGGGAGATAAACCAGATCCCTGCCCTTAAAATCAGAACGCTGAATCAACCGCTCCGCTTCAACTGAATAATCCAATGCTTTCTCAATGATGATCAGGTCGATATCCAGCAGCTCAGCCGTTTTGGAAAGCAGATCATTACGTACATAAGCACAGTGTCCGCTGGAGGTAACCTCGCTTAGCACATATTCAATACCGGCCCGTGCCCGCAGATCCGAATCTTTGGCAATGCCCAGCTTCATGGCAATCTGGTCGGCAATCAGGAACCCAATTCCGCGGATGTCCCGCGCAAGGCAATAGGGATCGCGCTGTACGATTTCAATGGCCTTGTCGCCATAGATTTTATGAATCCGAAAAGCGCGCGTGGTGCTGATGCCATGGCTGAAAAGAAACGCCATGATTTGCCGGACACTCTTCTGTTCGTCCCAGGCCTTCTTTATATTGTCCTTGCGCTGCTGCCCAATGCCTTCCACCTTCAGCAGCTTTCCGGAAGCGTTTTCAATAACATCAAAAACATCCCGTCCGAAGGTTTTCACCAGACGTTTCGCGTATTCCTTTCCAATGCCTTTAACGAGGTCGGAAGCCAGATATTTTTCAATGCCCTCCAGCGTGTCCGGTTTGGACATCCGCATCTTTTCAGCCTTAAACTGTTTTCCATGCCGCGGGTCCGTAAACCATTCACCATCACCGGCCATCCATTCCCCGGGATTGACGGTGGGCACGGTTCCGGTAACCGTGACCAATTCCTTGTGGCCCCGTACCTTTACCCGCAAAACGCAAAAGCCGTTTTCCTCATTCCGGAAAACGACCCGTTCAATCTGTCCGTCCAGTTTGTCCATGTCCTGAAACGGATAGAATATTTTTCGGCCGAATAACAGGATAAACCGGATTCATATGAGCTTTTTAACACGGTCGTATCCCCTAATAGACCTGATTCCTAAGCTTCAGTTCCACGGGATGCGGCTGGAGATAGCATTGTCCGGTTAGGTAGGGTTCGTCATATTTTCGGATATAGTGGTTAAGGATCGTGATCGGAACGATCAGGGGTACATGACCTGCCTTGTACGAGGCAATCATTTCCTGAAGCTCTGCTTTTTCGTCGGTATTCAGCTGTTTTTTGAAATAGCCTGCCAAATGCTGAAGGACATTCACGTGTTTGCTGACCGTAGCACGAAGGCGCAGGGCCCCCATCAGTTGCTCAAGATATTCCTTCTGTACCAGACCCAGCCTGCGGCCTTTCAGAGCGGCAACCGTCCGCCCCATTCCACGATAATGCGGAAGGCTGTGCGACATCAGTAGATACTTGTGGTGCTCATGGAAGCAAACCAGACCGCCGCGAGTATTTTCATCCGCCAGCATTTCCCGCCAGCGTTTGAGGGTAAAAATCCGTTCGATAAAGTTTTCCCGTAAAGCGGAATCATGCAGTCGCCCCTCGTCCTCCACCGGCAGCAATGGAAAATGTTTCATGAATGCGTTGGCAAAAAGTCCCCGTCCCTTGTTGACCGAGTTCCCTCCTCCCCGGGGATAAACCTTGATGCGCTCCATGCCGCTGCTGGGCGACTTACTCTTAAAAATAAAGCCGCACAGGTTTTCCTGTTCCAGTTCCTTCACGCGCCCGTTGCACCAGGCCAGCATGGAATCAGTAAGGTCGCGGCCGGTCTTATGGGTTACGAGGCGCGGGTTTTCAGGATCACCCTCCAGGCGCATCGCTTCGCGCGGCACACCGAGTCCCAGTTCAAATTCGGGACAGACGGGAACATAGTCGAACCATTTTCCCAGTGTGCCCGAGATATAGTTGTCGAGTTTGTGCTGCCCGTCGTAGCGCACCAGCTCCCCCAACAGGCAGGCACTCACTCCTATACGGATTTTTTCCATATTGATCCCGGGGGGAAGCCCAGGCCTAGTATTTTTTCTCGTACTCGCCTTTGCTGGACTTTTTATAGGTCGTGAAGCCGGCATTTTTAGCACGGTCATGCAGCCCGCTCCGGGAACTGCCGACACGGGGAGCTGATAACTGGCGGGCAATCGTATGACCGCATTCCGGACAACGTTCCTCGGCCGGAGCATTAATGGTTTCGACCACTTCAAAGCCCTCCGCACAATGCGGGCATGATTTTTCGGGGTCGACTGCTGCATATTCACGAATGGGCATAATCAGTTCCTTTCAATAATTGGGAGAGTTGTAGCACTTCAGCTGCTGATTGGAAAGCGAACCGAACCGCCAAATCAGCTGTTATTGACCGGGATAGTAAATTTAACCGGCATTCTGCGTCGAACATCAAATATGCGCTTAATCTGCTCCGGAGGAGCACCACTTCTTCCGACAAAGGCACCGCGGTCTGCCGGATCCAGTGCATAGCACGGCACATTATCAATATAGGCATGTGCCGGTGCCAAACCGGAATAGTCCTTGCTGAACCGCACCAGCGCAAAAACATGATCATCCGTAAACGCGACATAGGTTTTGACCCCCACGGATTCCAACAGCGAACAGAGCAGCAGCGTCTGGTCTTCACAATCGCCTCCACCCGCAATCAACGTGGTGATCGGCGTCTTCGCGTGCTCAAACCCATCATCAGGATCTGACACATAGTGTATTTCATCGCTCACAAACTGGAGCAGTGCCCGGGTTTTCTTCAGTTCATCATCGTCAGAATCAGCGACATTTCGGGTGGCTACAATATTAATCTGGGGATCGCGGTAATCCACCTTGCCCATATAGGTCATGTAATTCCCCGCAATTAACAGGTTCTTCATATCCTGAATCGGGCCGATTCGGAACACCACCTGACCACACTGCCGAATGCTGTCCTTGATGCCCATTCGCCCGCCAATGATCGCCGCTGAGTTGTGGAGTGTCACAAACAGGAATATTAGCACCAGCATGGTCGTGACGACCTGCACCATCGCCTTCCGGAACACAATCAGAGAAATAAACAATCCGGCATAGAGCACAACCACCGATATTAAATAGTTATGAATCAGCCCGCCGACATACCGCAAAACAAACAATACACTCAGTACAAAGAAAAAACTGATCAGGTAGGATCGCAACGGGTGCATGGATTCGCTCTGATCCCTCCCCTCGGTGTTAAAAAATGCGGCAACAAATAAAAAAATTCCGCACGTTGCCGCGGTAACACCAAGAACCTTGATGACTACCGAGTCCCAATAGATAAACGCGGCAATACAGAACGTCACCAGATAAAGGGAAACAATCGCAAAAGACGCCCGTTCATCCGTAGTCAGCGGACGTGTCCCCCGGACGCGTTCACGCCGTTTATGGGTCGGACCTTCCTTTTCAGCATGCTGATAGTTGCGTGTCATGTAAGGCAACTAGTACCCTTCGGATTATGCCAATGCAAGCGCTATTAAATAACGTCAAGCCTTCTCACCACACGCGCCGATCTAAAACTCGCCGAGCAACTTGATTTCACGGATAAGCGAAAAGCCGAATTTTTCCTGAACGGCAGCAATCATTTTTTTTGTCAGCTGATATACATCAGCCGCGGAGGCGTCGGGTTCGGCAATAATAATATTGGCATGCTTTTCGAAGAGGTGCGCCCCGCCTACACTGAATTTCTTGGCACCGGCTTCCTCCAGAAACCAGCCTGCTGCTTTACGTCGTTCTGCTGCAGAAGTCGGTTCTATATTTCGAAAAACACTCCCCGCACATGGTTCTGTTTTCCAGTCAGGATGCATGGTTCGCCGCAACTCAAGAATCCGCTCGCGCTCATGGGTCATGGTTTCCACATCAAACGGTTTAACTTTGAGACATGCATCCAGCACAACAGCCCCGGTCTGCTTCAAAACCGAAGAACGATATTCAAATTCCAGTTCAGCGGCACCCACTTCACGCAATGTTCCGTCCAGTTCCATGAGCCGAACCGATTCCACCACATCACCGATCTGCTGACCAAATGCACCGGCATTGCCGGCAATCGCCCCGCCGACCGTTCCCGGAATACCACTGCAATACGAAATATCCCCCACACCGCGCTCAATCGTAAGCCGCGCCAGGTCATCCAACAACGTATTGCCGGTAACCCGCACACGGCATCCTTCAAACTCAACCTGAGGATCATTTTCTGAACAATAGCGCAGCACTACGGATGAAAGGCCTTCGTCGGATACCAGCAGATTAGAGCCCTGTCCGATGACAATAAAGTCTACCCCGGCCTTAGCCAGCAGTGCTGCTGTGTCAGCAAGCGCCTCCGCAGCCGGGCAATCGATTAAGGCAGGACAGGATCCTCCCAACTTAAACGTCGTGTAGTCGCGCAATTCTGCATGGGTTTTCACTGTCGCAGTTGCCGGCAGCTGGCTGATTAGTTCTTTATCCATCATGGTTTCTTCCGCAAAATACTGGTCATGCTAATCCCCCGTGCGTTAATTTCCAATCACCATGACCAAAGAAATCACATCCCCCACCAATCCGCTGGTAAAACATTTACGCGCTGTGGCCAGCTCAAAAAAAGCCCGGCAGGAATCCGGAACCTTTATCATAGAAGGCTGGCGCGGCATTAAAACCCTGCTCGAACATGAAAGCCGGCAATATACAATTGAGCAACTGGTGATATCCGATGATTGGAAACAGGAAGAGCTGCTTCAAAATGCGGTGCACGCATATCACGCCCGGTCGGTGACCGGGCCTACAAAGGCTGTAGGCCGGGTGCCCTCACCCGGCGAACCCGTAGAATCAGAACCCATCGAACTGATCAAAATGCCGGGCCATGTGTTCGAAAAGATCTCCGACGTAAAAAATGCACAAGGTATTCTGGGGGTTATTCGGCACACGCCTTATCCCTTTGAGTTTTTTGCCGATACGGGAAATTATCTCCTGCTCGACAACCTACGGGATCCCGGAAACCTCGGCACACTCATTCGCTCAGCAGTCGGCGCCGGCTTCGACGGCATCCTGCTCTATGGCGATTGCGTGGAACCGTTTAACCCCAAAGTCATCCGTTCCACCATGGGCACCTTTGCCTTTTCCAATATCTGGAACATCGGCGATGCTGAAATCGCGGAGCTGCTGGATCATGACTATGATCTGTGCGTTACATCCGGAGCCGAGGGTGACAGCCTGTATAAAACGGACTTCGGTAAAAAGAATGTATTGGTCATCGGTTCCGAAGCCCACGGTGTTTCAGAAGCCCTCATGCAAAAAGCCACCCGCAAAATCACCATCCCGTTAAAGAAAGAGTGCGAATCCCTCAACGCCGCCATCGCCGGAAGCATCTGCATGTTCCAAATGCGGAATTCATAAGCACCGAGTAGGTTCACGCAAAGGCGCAAAGGCCGCAGAGTTAATAAAGCCACCGATCAAGACGGATTAACACGGTTTTCCAAATACCCGCTACGCTCAAGGCACAAAGTTCACCAAGCCTTCGTGCTCTTAGTGTCTTTGCGTTTAAGCTGCCCGTTAGTTCCTCTGTGTTCTCCGTGGCTCTGTGTGAAATTTAATCCCTACATCACGCCCGCACAGAATCAGTGTTTGTCCGTGTTAATCCGTGGCCCCATTATCCGGTTAGGATATAGGTCACAGCCGGGAGTTCGGCTTATACGGCTGAAGTTCAGCAAATGGCAGCTTGCTGTCCTTTTTAATTTTTGAGATTCCGTACGCCAAAAGTTTATCCAGCTTGGTCTCCGCCTTATCATTAGTCGACCGGGTTGCAACAATCCGGTGCTTTGAGTCCGTAACCATCAGCAAATAACCACCATAGACCTTGGAGGTATCAGCCGTTCCGCTTCCCTCATAAAGCTTCATCGCTGAGGTTTCGAATTCATATCTTTTCCCCCGGCCGTCGAACTGAATATCTTCATCATGTTCATGGCGGATGAGCTCATCACTTTCGGAAAAAAAGAAAACATGCATATTCAACGGCAGGCCCGGTTCATACATGGACGCATTCTCCACCTTTACCTTAGCTCGCAGCTCATAGGCATAATAGGTTTTGCCATCATAGTAATAACTGTAGGTATTCAGCCGTTTCTTAACTTTTCCGAGATCCAGGCGCAGCTTGGGTTTCCGGTTCTCTCTGACATATTGGTTGTCCGCTTCACAGAGTCCGGATTTGGGCACTTTAATAATTTTCCCCTCATGGCTCCGCAAGCAAACCTGCTCCCCCATTTCCGAGACAAGCTCGCCCTCGAACGAATTCCCCTTCTGATCGGTCCACGACCGGAATTCAGCAAATGCGCCTGTAACCAACCCCAATACACCCAGATAAATAAGTATGCTTCTCATTCTTCCCCCGAAGTTAATGGACTGAATGTAGGACAAATAAACCCGCAAATCCAGTTACTTTCGAAAAAGACCCTAATGCATACAATAAGGAGAAGAAAAATTAAAGTTAGCCACTGATTAACACGGATAAACACGGTTTTCAAAACACCCGCTTTTCACTCAAGACACCAAGTTCACCAAGCCCTTCGTGCTCTTAGAGACTTTTTGTTTAACCAATCTCTTCCTCTGCGTTCTCCGCGCCTCTGAGTGAAATATAATCCCTTCATCACGCCCGCGCAGAATCTGTGTTTATCCGTGTTAATCCGAGGCCCAAATCCCGCCGCAACCGAACCGGCAACAACCCCGAATAGAAATGCTTTGTTCATTCAGCCACTCACTTACTAGATTACGGGACTGGCACCTTTCCACGAGCTGAATATTCGGGCGTTGAGTGGAGCCTAAGCTCCGC
>CAZAPF010000049.1:0-32153 GCA_964486885.1 uncultured Verrucomicrobiota bacterium | reverse complement strand
TCTTTTTTAGTTTAATAAAACGCAGCCCCCAATAAAAGGGGTTAGAGGGGATTCACGTGGGTGTTAAGGACGGGGTTGCCGCAGCTGGAAGAGCATGTCATGTCATTGAAAAATAATCCCCCGGTCCCGACCGGTACACTGGATCCCTATGAGCCGAAGAAGTAGACTGCGATCCTATAAAAAATCCGGTAGTAACCGATCATAGTTAAAGTTTTTATCCCCGAGGGAGGGGGCTAAGGGGGCTCCATCTGCACTTCCAACCGTAACCAAACCCTGTTAAGATCTTTACGTTTTTTGGAGGATTACTTATGCGCCGCGTATTGTTTGCCTTGCTTTTATTGGTTTCCATCTCCGTCCGTGCAGAAGACCCGGAGCACCCGTTGCTTCCCGCCGATACATCCAGCCCGCGGGCAACCTATCTCAGTTTTATGGAAAACTGTGAGGTTGCCTATACACTGCTGCGGAAGGAGGGGCGATCTGTTGAGAACGAGCAGGCCGTGCTTCGGGCTAAAAAAGCGGTTCGCCGGATCATGCGGTGTATGGACGTAAGCGAAATTGCTGAATTCCGTCGGGACAATGCCGCCAAGGAAGCTGCCGTTTCGCTGAAAGAGGTGCTGGACCGGATAGAGCTCCCGAAAGAGAAAGACTTTCCCGACCGCAAGGACTTGACGAAAGACGATGGAACGCTGGTTGAAAAATGGACGATTCCAAATACGGAGATCACATTCATTCTGGTGAAGGAAGGATCCCGGGCAGGAACGTATCAGTTCAGCCCGGATACCGTCGACCGGGCCATTGAATTCTATGAACGGGTAGCACACCTCCCCTACAAGAAAGGGGCCACAGAAGATTTTGCAAACACCTATCTTACATCGCCCGGAAGCGATTGGCTGACGGAAATAGTTGTTCGGTTACCTGCATCTATGCGTGAGCGGAAACACGGACAAGCCATTTGGCAATGGATTGGGCTGACGGTTGTATTGCTCGTGATGGTTGTCGTGATGGTCATCATCTACTATCTGGGCCGTCGGGTTTCGCGCGGTGGAGCGGAAGGGGGGTTGCTCAAGTATGTCTTTGGTTTGGCCTTTCCCATCATGGCGGTGTTCGTTCCCGTTCAGGCTCAAACCATCATTACCGATGAGCTGGTCCTTTCCGGAATGCTTCTCTACTTTGTGCACTTCAACCTTTCGCTGCTCACCTTGTTTGCCGGGATGATAGTGATTCTGGGAATCGGCCGTCGTGTGGGTGAGGTGATTGTTTCCGCGCCACACATCGCCCCGCAGAGTATCGATGCCCAGCTTATCCGGATCATGACCCGCCTTATCGGTTTTTCAGCCGCGATAATCCTCCTCCTGCAAGGCGGCAAGCACCTCGGGATTCCGCTTTCCTCGCTGTTGGCCGGTGCCGGGGTGGTGGGCATGGCACTTGCGCTTTCCGCACAGGATCTGCTCAAAAATGTTTTCGGCAGCATCATGCTGATTATGGACAAGCCGTTCAGAGTTGGTGAGCGTATCAAGGTGAAGCACTACGACGGGGTTGTGGAAGAAGTCGGCCTGCGCTCCACCAAGATCCGCCTGCTGAATGGCCATCAGGCCGTTATACCGAATGAAGATATGGCGAGAATCGATATCGAAAACATAGGTCGGCGGCCATATATACGCCGTGTTTCCGAAATCCCGCTGTCCGTTGATATCAGTTCTTCCCAAGCCGCTAAAGCAGTTGAAATCGTGGAATCACTGCTCGAAAACCACGAAGGCTTTAATCCCGACTTTCCGCCGCGCGTATGGCTGAACGACTTTGAACGGGATCATCTCGAGCTGAAGCTGATCTATTGGTATCACCCGCCGGACTACTGGGCCTACACAGCCCATGCCGACCGGATCAACCGCCGGATCCTGGAAAAGTTTGAAGAGGCCGGTATTGTTATTGCCCTCCCGTCATTCACCACCAAAGTGGAAGACCAGTCCGGCCTGCCCGTAATTCCGCCACAGGAGTAGAACGGGCATCTTGCCCGTTTTCTATGGGGAAGGTCTGAAGAAACCGTTCACAATGATTATGGGCAATAGATGCCCGTGCTACGGCGGTGGGACCACGGTTTCATCATCCTCGAGCAGCCATTTCATGGCTTCTTCGCGGGTATCGAAGAGCTGCACGTGTTGGCCCTGAATCTTCGAGAGGGTCTCGTACATTTCGTATCCACTGGTTCCCGGGGAGGCCAGCACGGCGCGTTTCATTCGCATGATGAGCGGAGAAGATTCCGCCATTTTCGGGAACTGAAGAATATCCATGGAGGAAACCTGAAGGTCGGCCGTCCGTGAATCGCTCAGCAGGCGGGTGCAACCCGTCTCTTCAAGAAGGGGAAGCAGGGTGGCGATGTATTCTTTGACCATCGGCATCGTGATCGGGCCGAGGAAGGTGGAAAATATACAATCCTGATCCGCATCATATTGAATTTCAAAGGGCATCTCCTGCCTCCTTTTAATGGTGGTATTATAACGTTTAGTCGGGAAATGGAAAGCCGCTTTTCCCTTCGGAACGGCATTCATTGAATCGTAATGCGGTAGAAGGTCTTTTGCTCTACGACAGGAACCGTCCAGTTGGTTTGGGCTGCCTGGGAAACAAAAGATCCGGCATTCGACCATGCCGGCGGATTTAGCTCTTCGGTCAGCTGAATAAATACCTGCTTTCCTGTTATAAGGTTTCCAATATCCAGTTCAGCGATTCCCCCGGAAACCATCAGCGAATCGATGGTCGGGCTTCCCAGCGATTTAATGATCTGGTTGGTAATGGCCTGCTTAGTGCCCGAAAGCCAATTTGTTGCCATTTTATCGTAGCCGAGTTGAGAAGGGTGGAACGTTCCAATGTCGGTAGACGTGATGGAATAGTCGAGATCGGCACCGTTTTCCATGTCGACCACGATAAGATCATTTCCGTTGCTGATGCGGTTCTGTGCCATCGTATTCAGGTTGCTGTTATAGGTTGAGATACCACTTCTTCTGGCCAGACTTTGATCAGAGCGGCCGTTGATAATCAGGGCCAGCACGACCGTTGCGTTGCTGTTGGCCGTAAAAATTTCATCTACGATATTCGAGACCTCCGTGGCACTGGCATTAGGCGGACTGTCGAGAATATCGTTCGTTCCGATATGCAGCAGGACAATATCGGCAGGCGTTGAGGCCATCCATCCGGCAACATGGCTGAGGATCGTGTTGGTTTCGGTGGTGTGATCCGCATACCAGCCATTATGGCCCTCGTGCTGATTTTCCGTAAAATCACCATGCGCAGCACTGCCGACGAAATCCACTGTGTATCCAGCATGCTGCAGTAAGTTAAACAGTGTTTTCCGATAGCCGTTTTCAGGGCTGGTTGGAAAGCCCCTTGTGATTGAATCCCCCAGCGGCATGATGCGGAGCGGAGGGCCGTTTCCGAATGCGGCAGGCAGCAGGGCCAACAATAAAATGGCCGCAGACCTTTTCATTAAGCATGCTCTCCGGCAACCCAGCCCGTGGTCCAGCAGACCTGAAGCGAGAAACCGCCGGAAGGCCGGCTGATATGCAGCAGGTCGCCCGCGACGAATAGGTTGGGATGCAGACGCGAAGCCATGGTGCGGGTATCGACTTCGGTCAGTGGAATGCCGCCGTCGCATACCACCGCCCAGTCATAGCCCATGGTGCCGGTAACCGTCAGGGGCAGGCCTTTGAGCATTCTGGCAATGGTCTTGCGTTCTTCCTGAGTAACGATGTTTACTTTTTTCTCCAGTAGATCGCCCGGCAGGTTGGCGATGAGTGCGCGCGCCATGCCCATCGGGGCCAGTAGCTTGGTTACATTCCGGACGATTTTATTTTTGTTTTCCTCAAAAATATCAAGGATGCGCCGGTCCATCTCGTTGATTTGAAGTCCGGGAAACAGATCGATGGCCGTATCGAGCGGCCCTTGTTTGAGCAGGTGTTTCACTTTATGGGCGCAGTTCAGGATAAGCGGACCCGATACGCCAAAATGGGTAAACAGAATTTTTCCGGTTCGGGTAACCACCTCTCCGTTTTTTGCTGTAAACGTGATTTTCATCGGATCGAGCGTGGTGCCGGAAAGCTCCTTCACCCAGGCATCCTTCACCCGAAGGGGAACAATATCGGGTGTGGCCTCATGGATCGTATGGCCCACTTCGCGGAGCCAGTCAAAAGCGTCCGCCGTAGAACCGGTTTCCCGATAAGCCGCTCCTCCGGTCGCCAGCACCACACTGTCGGCGCTGAATGAGCCGCGGTTGGTTTCAATGCCCGTTATTTTTCCATCATCCATGATGAGGTGCTTAACGGATATACCGTAGCGGATCTCAACGTCGTGCTCCTGCATATATTCTGTAAGCACACGCGTTACATCCGTTGCCTGTTCGGTTTCCGGGAACGCCCGCTTCCGGTCTTCCACCATTAGCGGCAAACCGCGCCCGGCAAAAAAGTCGAAGGTTTCCTGTACGGCGAAGCGGGAAAACGGGGAAAACAGAAACTTGGCCGCATCACCGAAGAAGGAAAGGAATGCCCGGGTGTCGAATTCGGCGTTGGTAATGTTGCAGCGTCCGCCGCCGGTCAGGTTCAGCTTTTCGCCCAGCTTCCGGTTTTTCTCCACCAGCAGCACGCGCCGCCCGTATTCCGCCGCATGCCCCGCAGCCATCATTCCGGCGGGGCCTCCGCCAACCACGATCACGTCAAAAGTTTCCATAGGCAGGAACTTAGAGCCCCTTAGCGTTGAATTCCATGCGAAAGTCGCTACCATTTACCCTTCAACTGGGGGTTGTAATGAAATGGATCGTGGTTTTACTTTGTGTATCGGGTATTCAATGGACGGTGGCCGATGCCGCCTTTGTCGATTTTGATCTGGGGCTGATCTATCCGCAGGAGCTGGGCGGCATGACCTGCACCCAGGTCGAAAAATATGATAACGAGGCCCTTGGCTACACCGCCTATTTTGAAAAGGGCGAAACGTTTTCCGCCGAAATATCCGTTTATACCCTGGGCCGCACATCGATTGCCGATGGGAACAGCCCGGGCGATATGGCCGTTGTATTCGAAAGTGTGAAAAAAGAAATGGAGCGGCAGCAGGAGAACGAATTGATTACCGGTTTCCGTAAGCGGGGATCAGCCGTGGTTCCGAAAAAGGGATCTATCCAATTTGCCAACACGGTATACCAGTATTCGGAACCGCGGCAGGTTGATGGAATGCCCGGCTCCGTACCTCGCATTCTGTCGGTCTATGCCATAGCTGCACACAATAATTTTTTCCGGGTGCAGTTCCGTTTCGATGTCGAAGACAGCAAGCTGGCACGGGCTATGTCGGAAAAGCTGATTATCCAGCTCATCCAAACCATCCAGGCCGGCAATTCTGAAGAAGAAATGCTGATGGCCGCGTGCGAGGCCCTGATCAACAATCCGTCCGACTATGCCGGCCGCATTGCGGGGCAACAGATCTGGGCCAAAGCCCAGACCATGGGCGAGCTCAATGTTTACACCCATCTGTTTGTCTGGCCCGATGGTTACCGCAAACCCAAAAATGCCGATCTGCTTACAGCAGCCTATTTTGCAGGTATGCTACAGGTGGTTGTGCCGCAGAAACTGGACGTCGGCGGGGAAAAAGAAGGTTTTATCGCCATGCTCAAGGCCTATGAAAACATGCGGGCCCGCGAAGACATCGACTCCATTCCTCAGTTCGATGAATGGATCAAAAATCCAGACAAGCATGCACTTTTCGACGAGCTGCTTCTGGTTCCGGCTGAGGAATAGACTCGCGTTATGGCGGCGACGAAGCGCCGCCCTCCACTATGGAGGGTTACGCTTCGTCGTATCCCCGTTCGGAAGACCGGATTTGAATCCGCCCCCTTCATCCTTCGATATTCCTTGTTCGCCATTCCGCCGTTCCTGTAGGGTACGTGGTTGATTTTCCAACTATCTATGGTGAGTTTATCGAACCATTGGAAACAGGAGTTTTTGAATGACACGCTTTTTGATGATTTGCACGGCCTTGCTTGCTTCCGGTACGGCAGCCTTTGCGCAATATACGAATGTTCTGGATGGAGGAACTAACCAGATTGTGAATTCCGTTTGGAGTTCTAATCTGCCGATTATCGTAGGATCCACGACTTCCAATAACTTTCTTGGTATTGATGTCGGAGGATTGGTTACAAATGCGAGTGGTGTGATCGGTAATACTGCAGCGGCATCGAACAATGCTGTTATGGTGTTTAGTGATGATGCCGCATGGGTTGTTGCCGGAGACCTGCTGGTTGGAAATGGGGGAGCAGGAAACAGCCTTCTGATTACCAACGGCGCTCAAGTTGCCAGTTCAAATGGTTATATAGGAAATTCGAACACGGCGCAGAACAATATCGTGTTGGTAACAGGATCAGGTTCCTCATGGACAATCACGAATGACTTTGTGGTCGGGAATTCCGGAAGCGCAAATATACTGAATATCATCAATGGAGCAGTTGTCTCGAATGCGAATGGTTTTGTGGGTGCACAGGCCGGATCGTCGAACAATATTGCGGTGGTAGCAGGAAGCGGCGCAAACTGGATCAATGAAGAAACGCTTACGATTGGTGCTGCGGGCAACAGCAGTAACGTGGTTGCGGCGGTTAGCGGAGGAACGGTTACTGCAAGTAATCTGGTGGTACATGCCGGAAATGATTTTAACCTGAATAATCAAGGTACGTTGGCCATGACGGCTGATTTTGATTATTCTGAGCAAACAAACCTCAACTGGAATAGCGGAGGCACCTTGTCTGTGGCCGGGAACTTAACCGGACTCGATAACCTTGCTGTTAGCAACCAATATCTGACGATCAACGGCGGAACCTGGACCAATGCCGCTGCGAACCGCACGGTGGGTGTGGATGCGTCGGGAAATAGCCTAACCATTAAAAATGGCGGTCGGGTGGAAAATGCAGAAGGTATAATCGGCTCAACTACGAATGCTTCCGGTAATGCGGTTTTGGTTACCGGAACCAATTCGGTTTGGAATAACAATGGCGATCTTACCGTGGGAGCAAGCGGAGCCGGCAATCAATTGTACATCCAGAATGGAGGCACCGTAAGCAATGCCAATGCATGGGTAGGCCGGTCAGACGGAGCATCCAATAACTACGTCGAGGTCTTCGGAGAGGGAGCACTCTGGGTCAATAACGGGACGTTGACTGTTGGTGCAGCCAATGCAACGAATAACAACATTACCGTTTTGTCCGGAGGAACGATCAAGGCTGATGGGCTAAATATTGAATCCGGTAACAGCTTTAACCTAGAAGATGATGGCACACTGGCAATGTCGGGCGCATTCGATGCCTCTAAGAGTAACTTTAACTGGAATGCAGGCGGCACACTTTCCGTTGGCGGTGAACTGAGTGGGTTGGCAACGACAAACGGACAATCCGTTCTGGGAGGCGGAAAGCGGCTGGTGCTGGACGGCGGTTCGCACTCGGTCACAAACGATTTTGTGGTTGGTTATGAAAGCTCGAACGTTTCCCTTTCCATCACGAACGGCGGTGGTGCGGAAAATGCAAATGGCTTTATCGGCTGGGGCTCGAATGCTTCTCACAATGCCGTGCTTGTGGCAGATGCTGGATCTGCCTGGACTAACAGCGGCGACTTGTATATCGGGCTTTATGGAGATCCGACCAACCTGATGACTACAGGGACCGGCAATTCACTGACGGTTTCCAACGGCGGCTGGGTTCATGTGGGCGGGGTCGACACCAATCTATCTGCCGGCAGCGGTGGTATAGCCGTGGCGAACAATTCGACGGTGGCAATCAGCGATAACTCTACTGTTTTGACCGAAGGTCTCTTTATTCACACGAACGGAATGGTTAATCTCGATGGAACCCTGCAGGTGACCGGCGACTTTGATGCAAATCAGATTGGATTCAATTGGAATGACGACGCAACGCTGACTGTCAACAGCAACCTGACCTATAGCGGCGACATCGGCGGGTCCAACAAAACTCTGAATGTGGACGGCGCGGCAGCCTCTTGGAATGCCGGAACTAATCTGCTGGTTAACGGAAATGGTTCAACCGTCAATATCAAAGCCGGCGCAACGGTCACAGCAATGCATACCACCATTGGTGCTGGCAGTAACGATGTAAACAATACGGTAAACGTATCTGGGGATAGCACCACGTTGAATGGCGGTTCGCAGTTTACCGTTGGCTTTAGCGGGTCAGACAACCATCTAACCATCAACAATGGTGGTACGGTTGAAAACACCCACGGATATATAGGAATGGATGCCTTAGCCTCCGGTAATAGTGTAACGGTTACCGGTTCCAATGCGGTATGGCGGAACACAGGAGATCTCTACGTCGGCCGGGACGGTTCTGGTAACATGCTGAATATTAAGGATGGGGCTCTGGTTGAGAGTATGAACGCCACAATAGGCAGCACCGGCAGTTCAAATTCCGCTCTGGTTTCTGGTTCAAATTCGATTTGGCGAGCTGGAGGAACAACCGTGGATGGTTTGGAGAATTCACTGACCGTTGAAAAGAGTGGACTGGTGGAAAGTGATTCTGTGGCCATAAGAGGCGCCTCAAATACTTTAACGGTTACTGGGGCTGATTCGGTCTGGCGCAACAGCAACTTTTTTACAACACATGGAACCTCAAACACACTGTCTATTCTAGATGGCGGCATGGTAGATACAGCAAGTACATTTATGCACGGCTCTGGTAATACGATAAGAGTAGACGGTCCTGATTCTACTTTTTTGAGCTCAGGAAGTATTTCTGTTGGCGTTTTAGGCGAAGGCGGCAATAGAATTGTGATTCAAAACGGTGGGCGGTTAATCGACACCTATGGAACTGTTGGAAATCGTGCGAGTTCAAATACTGTAAGCGTTATAGGGGATGGTTCAGTATGGGAAAATACCTTTGACTTAGGGGTTGGTGGTGAAGACGCCTTTAATACTTTGCAGATAAGTTCCGGAGGTATTGTATCCAATAGAAACGGAGATGTTGGCGTTTCTGTGAGTGCGACTAACAATGTTGTAACAGTTTCCGGACCTGGCTCGTCATGGGTAAATTCGGGTACTTTACAAATTGGAAAATTTGGAGCAATTGACAACCTTGTTTCCGTCTATGGCGGCGGAACGGTGTCAGCCAGTAATCTGATCATCGAGACGGGCAACTCGTTCAGTCTTTCGAATAACGGTACGCTGGCGATGACCGGTGACTTTGATTTTTCCACGGATACCAACAACCTGAACTGGACCTCCGGCGGAACGCTCGCCATTCAGGCGGATCTGCAGAACACGACCGAGCACAATGGCAACGGATTGATTCTGGCGATCGACGAAGGCGGAACCTGGACCAACGATGCGGATCACATAATCGGAAATTCGGCATCGGGCAGCGAACTCGAAGTTCGCAATGGTGGGTATGTTCTGAATAACAATGGTTTTGTCGGGGCAACTTCCAATGCCCTCAATAACAGCGTAATCGTTAGTGGTTCCGGTTCAATCTGGGAAAACCAAGGCATGTTGCAGATCGGGGCCTTCGAAACGAACGGCGCCAGCCTCAACTCCGGCAACAGCGTTACCGTGAAAAGCCAGGGTACGGTCATTGCGGACACACTGGAGGTGGCGGGCGGCAACAGCTTTAACCTGAACGATTCTGGTACGCTGAGCATGACCGGCGGCTTTAATCTGTCGAATTATACGAATGATACCTTCAACTGGAATAAGGGTGGTCGTCTGTCGGTGGGCGGCATCCTGTCCGGGCTGGACGAAACCGAAACGATCGTGAGTGGAGTCACGAATAATGCTACGTTTATTGATACGGAACATATTGTGAATATCAACGGTCCTGCTGGACGTTTGAGCGGTAATACCAATCTGATCGTTGGTCTTGATTCTGCAGATACGCGTTTAGAGATTCTGGATGGCGGTAAGGTTGATAATGAAAATGGCTTTATTGGTTGGGGCAAATCTTCCGATAGAAACTCGGTATGGGTTTCCGGTGCGGGCTCCGTGTGGACTAACCGGGAAAATCTCTATGTTGGCGGCTACCGCACAAGTAATAGTTGGGTGAATGCAGGTACATCCGGCGGCCAAAACGAATTGAAGGTGGAAAATAATGCCTGGGTTTTTGTCGGCGATGTTGTCGCCTCAAACCTGCCATCGGCAAGCGGCGGTATTGCCGTAGCAGCCACCAATGGTTCCGAGCTGGTGCTTGGATATGGCAGTCTGAGAACCGACTCGCTATATATTGGTGCGGGATCAAACCGGACCGGTACGGTCGAAGTCCGGAAGGAAGGCGCGGTTTATCTGGATAATCTCGTTATAGCTGGCGGATCCAATAATGTGTTTGAACTGGCAGGATCGTTGGTCGTCACCAACGGCTTTGATGCCGGGATGGCTGGTTTTAAATGGGAAGATGAAGGCCGGATTACTTTGCAGAGCGGGGACTTGACCGGTATCTCGGGAATTGAGGGAACTAACCGGGCTGTTTTCCTAAACAGTGCAAACTGGATGACGAACACGGCATTGCTTATTGGTGCCTATGGCTCGAATAATACACTAACGGTCACCGGTAACAGTCAGCTGACTAGCAGCGGGGCGACGATGATCGGTTCCTCGAATGCGGTGAACAGTGTGGTAACTCTGGGCGGTAGCAACGTCGTCTGGAATAATACCGGCGATCTGACGGTGGGTAATGACGGATCGGGCAACAGCCTGACCATCAAGGACGGCGCAAATTTTGTTAATACCGGCAATGCCTTCATTGGAGTCACGACGAATGCATTTGGCAACTCCGTGACGGTATCCGGCAGCAATACATTGTGGAACAACACCGGCAATTTGTTCGTGGGTCAGTTTGGATCGAGTAACGAGCTGACGGTGGCGAGTGATGCAACCGTGCAGGTTGGCGGCAACTTAAATATTCAGAACGGCAGTACGCTGAGCCTTTCGAGCTCGAACTCTACGATTACGGTGACAACGAATATGGTCGTGGACGATTCGGTGGTTACCGGAAACGGTATCGTTAGTTTTGGTACGACCGATAGTTCACTATTCATCAGCGGAACGAATTCGTCGATTGCATCCGGAATCCAGTTCCAGGGCGGTGGATCAAGTACGGTTGACGTTATGAACGCCACGTTAATCTTAAATGAGTCGCGTACCAACCAGTTCGCTGGCTTCTCCAACCTGAAACTGGAGGATAGTACGCTGGAGGCTGGAGGCACAGTGGATGCGTTTACAGCCATTTCGCTGAGTGGCGGCACGCTGGAACTTACAGATCATTTGACCATCGATGGGGAATTTGAGGCCTCGGGACAGCCGCTGCTGAAAATGACTGCGGGTGATCATCGTTTGAATCTCAAAAATGCCGGTTCATTTGATCTGTCGACCCTGGATGCTGAGGTCAAGGTGAGCAGCGGGCAGAATGTGAAAAACTTCACGCCTGTTATTGTCTCCACCGAAAACGGGCTGACCGGAGAGTTCGGGGATATCACTTTTGATGAACGTTATCTGCTTTATGGCTTTGCCCCGGTCTATACCAACAATCAGGTATCCATAAAACCAACTGCCGCAGCCGATGGGGAAATCAGCTCTACATTAGCGATGGTTGGAAGCGAGGGCGTACGTGCCGGCTTCAACGGAATGAAAAACGCGGTCTTCACAAGAACCAAGCAACTGCGCCGCAATGTGGTGGCCACGGCCCACTCCATTCCGCAGGAAGCTTTCCTGCTGTCGAATACCAACGCGCCGGCCGGTGCAATGGGTCCGGGGGACCAGAATACGATATTCGATATGCGCATCTGGCTTCAGCATTTCAATGGACAGGGCGAATCCGATGCCTACGGTCTTTCGCATGGCTATAAGCTGAACAGCAGTGGAACCACCATTGGTGGTGACCGGCTCTTCGGGGATGCGCTTACCGCCGGATTCAACTATACCTATGCCCGGTCGGATGCCCGTTCAACCAACAGCGATAGCGTCGATACCGAAACGTATTGGATCGGCGGCTATGCCGAATGGGTTTCAATTGACGGACTCTATGTGGATACCTTGCTGGCCTACGGACATGCGGACTATAACTCAAGACGTGTGGCGGAAAACTATCGGGGCTATGCAAAATACAGCGGTAATAACTATGGCGGCTATATGGATGTAGGTCAGTATTATCACTACAAGAATCTGGCGCTGTCACCTTACATCGGGCTCCATGCCTTAACGGCAACTTCGGAAGATTTTGTAGAAACAGAGCAAGATGGTAACCTGTTGTATGTCGACGAGCGCAAGCGCTCCTGGATCGAATCAGCAGTAGGGCTCAAGGCAAGACATCGCTTTGATACCCGGAGGGGACGTTTCCAAACCACCGGCTATGCGGAATGGATGCACGACTTCCTTCAGGAGGATGTCTATTCGGAGCTGTCGGTGGATGGACTGGGACCGATTGAGACGGCCCGTATCTCTCCGGATGCAGATGTGTTCGGCGTCGGTCTGGGCCTTAGCTGGATTTACACTGACTATCTTGAATTTGGTGTTGGCTATAACGGTCGTTTCTCGGATCACTATGAAGAGCACACGGGATCGATTCTGGTTGATGTCAGGTTCTAGTCTGCATGCCGCCCGCAGCCAGTCTTTTTGGGGAAGACATATGAAACTGTGGGTATTGAGTATTTGTCTGGCGCTGGTGTTGCAGGCCGGGGCGGAATATCGAATCTGGACCGGTCGTGACGGTGGACAGGTGCTCGAGGCGGAATATCTGCGGCTCAATGGTGGGCTGGTTTATCTTAATCGTCAGGATGGAACCACCACCAAAGTCCCGCTCGACAAACTGTGCGATGACGACATCTATTATGTGCAGTTGAAAAACCCACCGAAACTGAAGGTGAGTGTCGATGTGGAAGAGCACAAGGGTGCGGCCAGGAAAGAGTCCTTTAAACAAAACGGCGTTAGCACGTATCGGGCGACTGTCGTTAACAAGTACAGTTGCGATGTCACGATAGAACGCTGTGATAAACGTCTTTACGACCCCTCATTGACGTGTAGGCTTTTTTGGCTTTCCAGTCGCCTGCTGCCCCAAAGTGAACGAGACGGAAGCCATATGCGCGAGGTTGTCATCCTCAAAGAGGAGACCCAAAAATTTAAACCGGCTGATATAAATTCAAAAAGCCGGGAATGGAACTGGTCCTCTGGTAACACCGACTATAAATGTATTCATGAGCTCATAACATCGGGCAAAGGATGGACGTTCCCTGTATGGGACCGATATTTTGGATACCTGCTTGTAGTCCTCGACGAACAGGGTAACGTCATTGCAATATCATCCGATGACGGAGACCTGAAGGAAATCGTTGATGAGATCTTGGTTGCCAAAATCGGTGAGGGTCTGTTCAAAGTCGGCGTTCGGGACTGATGTCAAATCAGGGCGCCGGCATAGAAAAGGATAAAGGCGGAAAAGATGCTGTCATTCGGATGCTTGTGCGTGCTACTGGGGCTGGGCTATTGGCTGCGCCGTAAACTCGTTGTGCTGCAGCGGCTTTATCTTCCTGCCAGTGTGATTGCCGGTCTGCTGGGATTATTGATCTTCCAGACGCTGGACGTTCCTTCCGAGGTTTCCGCCGGTTGGAATAAACTGCCGGGCCTGCTGATTAATATTGTCTTTGCGTGTCTCTTTCTCGGTACCGCCCTGCCGACGGTTTCCAAGGTGTGGAAAAGCTCCAGTCGTCAACTGGCCTATGGTCAGATTGTGGCATGGGGACAATATGCGGTCGGCTGCTTCTTTGTTTTGCTACTGCTGAAACCCATCTTCGGCCTGCCCGATATGTTCGCCGGCATCATGCCGGTCGGCTTTGAAGGTGGCCATGGAACGGCGGGCGGCATGGGGCCGGTTTTTGATGAACTCGGTTTTCCGGAAATGAAGGATTTTGCTCTGGCCAGTGCAACAGGCGGAATCATGGGGGCCATTATTGTTGGGATGGGCCTGGTCAACTGGGCGGTACGCAAGGGGTATGTTGTAAAACGCAGTTCGGCTAACGTAGAAGCGACCCCCCCCGCGCGGTACCGCAGCGGGTCTACGATAGACAAGGCCTTCGCGGAAGGTATCATACCCATTGGGAGACGCCCGGAGGCTGGAAAACTTACCGTATCTTCCGATGTCATCGAGTCGCTTTCCCTTCATTTGGTATTTGTGGGTGCAGCGATTCTACTCGGCTGGCTGATGAAGCAGGGACTGCTTCAGGTTGCCGGCCTGCTACCCGGGAAAGGGGCGGACATTTTCCAAAGCTTTCCGCTCTTTCCGCTCTGTATGCTCGGTGGTGTGATCGTTCAGTGGCTCGCCGACCGATTCGATAAGCACGAACATATGGATCACGGCCTGATGTTGCGCATCCAGAACTGTGCGCTCGATTTTCTCGTTGTTGCCGCCATCGCCACCATCCGGATTGATGTCGTGGCTCAGCAGTGGGTGCCGATTGTTGTCCTCATTGCAGCGGGTATCGGCTGGAATGTTCTCATGCTGACCGTATTCGCTCGACGCGCGTTCAAGGATGCCTGGTTCGAGCGCGGTATTGCAGAAATGGGCCAGTCCATGGGCGTGACCGCTACCGGTCTGCTGCTCCTGCGGGTGGTCGATCCCGACTATGAAACTGAAGCGGCCGAAGCCTTTGCCGCTAAACAGCTGCTGCACGAACCCTTTATGGGCGGCGGTCTGTGGACCGGCGCTGCGATTCCGCTGCTCGCCTTGTGGGGAGGCTGGCCGATATTTGGAATTTCCGTTGCCGCCATCGCCATCTGGACGATCTTTCTGTATATATTGGGCTGTAAAGCCGGGAGGTAAGGATGAATATCGGAAAAGGATTAGGTTTGTTGCTCATACTTTCAGTGGCGGGCTGCACCAGCGACAGAGGCTATAGTGGAGTGGACAATGTCTGGCGCTCCGATAATCCGCCGGTTTTTGAAGTAGGAAAAACCACGGAAGCGGATCTGATCGATGCCTTGGGGCCGCCGTCGCAGTTGATCGGTCTGGAAAGAGAAACCGTCTATTATTATCTTCGTGAACAGCGTGTAGCGTACGGTGGATTCCTTTTGCTCTATAACTGGAAAAGCCAAGAGATGGTGTATGACCGCGCCATTTTCTTTTTTGATAAGAACGGAAAGCTGACGAAGCATTCCTACAGTCTTGAGGCGTTGCCTTATGAAAAGGCTGACTAGGATTGCGTCCATTTTATTTCCCGGACTCCTGCTTGCAGGCTGTAGCTCTCTGCATACCAAGGTCGATCCCGGTATCTCACGGGAACAGTGTGATTTTGAAGAGGGTGCGGCCCATTATCATGAGGTATTGGATGACTTAGGACCCCCGGCGAGGCTTTCTGCTATTCCCGGAGGATTTGTTTTTATCTACGAAGCTTTGGTGGTCGACGAAAAGCAGTTTGGACTCAGCGGACAGGCAGGATGGTGGCAATTACTGAAAGTTTCGTTTGCGGGAACCGACCTTATTCGCGCGTCATACATGCTTCGGTTTGATGCCGACGGCGACCTTGTTGCCGCCGGGATTCTACAGTCTAAGGAGGATTTGGGATCGGGGGGTGCATTACAGTCCTTATTTTCCGTCCAGCAGATTGTAGACACCTCGACATACGAGGATGATGCCCGGGATGCGGTTAACTGGGGGGCCGGATTGCTCGATCCGTTTGCCCAGGCATTGAATTCGGCGCAAAACCTGAATACGGGTGCTTCTGGACTCGAGCAAAGTGGCACCACCACCAAGGTGGGCCAGCACAGCCTCGAAATGCGCTGACCTCAGGGGTTAATGCACTGCAAACACCTATTGACACCGTGGCCGTTTCGCGTATTTTTCCAAGCTCTGGAAACACAAAGGATTTGGATTATGGGCAAGAAAGAAAAAACTGAAGAACAGGAACTCAACGAAGAGGCTGTTGTGGCTGAAGAAGAGCTGGCTGATAAAGAAGCGGCTGAGGCGGAAGAGCTTCCGGATACGGAGATTATCGAAGAGGATGAGGCTGCGCCTGTTGTCGTAGAAGAAGAGGAAGAATCGCTCCGCGACCAGTTTGTTCGCCTGCAGGCCGACTTCGCCAATTTCCGTAACCGCACGCAGCGGGAACGGGTTGAACTATATCAGCGCGCCAACGAAGATTTGCTGCTGGAAATCCTGCCGGTGCTCGACCACTACGAGCTGGGTCTGCAGACGGCCGAGCAGCACGATGCCGATAAGGCCGTGGTGGACGGCTTCAAGCTGGTGCTGGATCAGTTCCAGAATGTGCTTAATAAATTTAACCTCAAACCGATCGAAGCGGTCGGTGAAGAGTTTGACCCACATAAACACGAAGCATTAACGCACATGCCGTCCGAAGAATATGCGGCGGAGATCTGCTCCAACCAGGTGCGTCGCGGCTACATGTTTGGCGATAAGCTCCTGCGGGCGGCTCAGGTGGTAGTATCCTCCGGCCCGGCGGAAGAAAAAGAAGAGAAATAATTTTTGAATTTTGATTTGTGGGCCTGCGACAGTTTCTCTCCTGAAAAGGCTAACGCCGCTTGAGTTCCATAAATCAGAAATCAAAAATCAGCAATCTAAAATGGAAATGTAACATGGCTGAAAAACGTGACTATTACGAAGTGCTGGGCGTCGATACGAATGCCTCGGCTGACCAGATTAAAAAGGCCTACCGCAAGGTCGCCATGAAATATCATCCGGATAAAAATCCGGGCGATACCGCGGCGGAAGAAAGCTTTAAGGAAGCATCCGAGGCATACGAAGTTTTGTCGGATGACAGCAAAAAAGCCAAGTACGACCAGTTTGGCCATCAGGCCTTTGCGCCGGGCGGTGGCGGATTCGGCGGTGGCTTTGGCGGTGGATTCCATGATGCGGGGGATATTTTTGAGCAGGTATTCGGCGGCGGGTTCAATATTAACGATCTGTTTGGTGGCGGCGGAGGTCGCCGGCGCAGTAACGGACCTGCACGCGGTTCGGACCTTCGCTACGACCTGGATGTTGATTTCGAAGAAGCAGCCCTCGGATCCCGCCGTACCCTGACACTTCCGGTATCCGAAACATGCGGGCGCTGTACAGGCAGCGGAGCAGAGCCGGGCACCTCCAAGAGCACCTGTCCGACCTGCCGGGGGCAGGGACAGGTTTCTGCCGGCGGCGGATTTATCCAGTTTTCCCAGACCTGCCCAACCTGCGGCGGAGCAGGCGAAACCATCACGAATCCCTGCCGCGAATGTAATGGCGCAGGCAGTGTGAAGGAACGCAAAACCATCAAGCTGCGTATTCCGGCCGGTGTTGAATCCGGCTCGCGCCAGCGCCTGCCAGGTAAAGGCGAGGCGGGTGCGCGCGGTGGTCCTGCGGGCGATCTGTTCATTGTCTTCCACGTGCGCGATCACGATTTTTTTAAGCGCAATGATCTCGATATCTATTGCGAAGTGCCTGTGCCGTTTCATATTGCCATGCTGGGTGGCGAGATCCAGGTTCCGACCCTTCATGGTGGCGCCAAGATTAAGGTTCCGGCGGGAACGGAAAGCGGGAAGATTTTCCGCCTGCGTGGACAGGGGGTTGCCGATACCGCCCATGGTCACGGCAAGGGTGATCAGAACGTGATGGTTAAAATCGAAGTTCCGGCCCGTCTCTCCGGCAAGGAAAAGAAAGCCATGCAGGAGCTGTGTGACAAGCTGCACGATAACCACTTCGAGGAAACTGCCAAAATGAACAAGATGGCGGACAAATTCTACGAGCGGAAACGCAAACTCGAAACTGATTCTTAAAGGAGGGGCAGAAAAATTTGCGGCAGAAAAATGAACCGATATTCGGATTTTTCTGCCATTCATGTTTCTGCCTGAATTAAGTGCGGATTAATTCATTAGTTGATACGGCGGAGCTGGAGAAGGATATTGCGGTTCTCTCTCCGGAAGAATCGCATCATTTGGCGCGGGTACTTCGGGTTCAGGAAGGTCAGGAAATCACTTTGTTTGACGGACAGGGCGGTGTTGCCGAGGGCATGGTGGAATCCGTTTCAAAAACAGCTGTCGAAGTCAGGATTTCCAAACGCTGGCAGGAGCCAAAGGCTGAGGTTCAGATTGAACTGATACAGGCTGTTCCAAAACCCGACCGCTGGGAGTTGGTGCTGCAGAAGGCGGTAGAACTCGGGGCAACAACCATCCGCCCGGTACTTACACAGCATACCGAATTCAAACCGAATCCTAAAAAGCAGGGCCGGTGGAGTAAGATTGTGCTGAATGCTGCCCAACAGTGCGAAGTGCGCTGGCTTCCGAAACTTAAGCCGCTGGAAAAGTTCAGCGCGGCTTTGCCCTCTCTCGGGGATTATGACCTTGTGCTGATCGGGTCGCTTTACGAGGGAACGACGCCGTTTCGGGAAGTCGCCTTTGAGGGAAAAAGAAAGATTGCCTTGCTGATTGGTCCCGAGGGGGACTTTTCGCAAACTGAGGTGGATGCCGCCATTAAGGCCGGCGCTGTACCCGTTTCATTCGGCAACCGTATTTTGCGCACTGAAACCGCCGCAATTTTTGGTTTAAGCGTTCTCGCCTATGAGCTACTTTAGGCATTTCCGATTTTAGATTGATGATTTTAGATTTTCGGGTCTGCGACGCTTACACTCAGTGTTTATCCGTGTTGATCTGTGGCAAAGAGAAGGTTCTTATATGAAAACAACTGTTGTTGCTTTGGCAAACCAGAAGGGCGGCGTGGGAAAGACCACGACTGCGATCAACTTTTCCGCCTGCCTGGCCGAAAAGCGTAAAAGAGTACTGCTGGTCGATCTTGATCCACAGGCCAATGCCACCAGTGGGCTCGGGCTCGAAAAGGGTTTTGGATCAAGCATTTTCCCTGCTCTGCTGGGCGAGACGGACGGAGCAAGCCTGATTAAGGAAACCGGGATCAAGAATCTCGACATTATTCCGTCAGAGTTGGATCTGGCTGGGGCGGAAATCGCCATTGCCCGCCGCGATGATTATCTTCACCGCCTCAAAGAGGCGATGGATCCGATTATCGAGAGTGAAACGTACGACTACATCATTCTCGACTGTCCTCCGTCACTTGGCATTCTCTTTATGAATGCGCTGAATATTGCGCACGAGGTGATCATTCCGCTGCAGTGCGAATACCTTGCACTCGAAGGACTGAGCGTGATGGTGGACATCGTCAATCAGATCAGCGAAGCCGGAAATCCGAATCTGCACATCAGCGGGATTTTAATGACGATGTACAACGTCAGCACCAATCTCTCCCAGCAGGTCGTTCAGGAAGTGGTTAAGCATTTTGGCGACCGGGTATTTGAAACACTCATTCCGCGCAATGTCCGCCTGAGTGAAGCACCGAGCTACGGGAAACCGGTCACGGTCTACGATCCGCACTGTGTCGGCACGGCAGCCTATCGCAACCTGGCGAAGGAATTCATCAAGCGGCAGAAAAGAGATGCTGAGCCGGAAGTGGAGGCCCTGCCAACGCTCTCGGATGTAATACCTCAGGTTGAAGCGGCTCCGCAGGCCACCGAAGCAACACCGGACCCTTCAGTCTAAAGAACAATGGGCGACAGCATGGTAAAGAAAACGCTATTCGTTTTGTTTGCCATGCTGGTTCCGGTTTTTGCGCGCCAGCCGAATGTGGTGGTTTTTCTTTCGGATGATCAGGGCTGGGGTGATCTAGGCTGGACGGGAAATACCGTTGTAAAAACTCCGCATATTGACGGTCTTTCCCATTCCGGTGCGCGGTTCGATAACTTTTATGTCAGTCCGGTCTGTTCGCCGACCCGGGCGGAATTTCTGACCGGCCGTCACCATTCGCGAAGTGGAGTATATAGCACCTCGCGCGGCGGCGAGCGCATGAATTCGGATGAAGTGACCATTGCAGACCTGTTCCGCAAAGCCGGATATAAAACCGCGGCATTCGGGAAATGGCATAGCGGCCAGCAGTTTCCGTATCATCCCAATGCACGCGGGTTTGACGAGTTTTATGGATTCTGCTCCGGACACTGGGGAAACTATTTCAGCCCGCTGCTCGACCATAACGGAAGGATGGTGCAGGGCAGGGGGTATCTGACGGACGACCTGACCGATCATGCCATTGCCTTTATCAAGGATAATCGGAACAGCCCTTTCTTTGTGTATGTGCCCTTTAATACGCCCCATTCTCCGATGCAGGTGCCGGATCGGTGGTGGGATGAATACAAGGATGCTGAGTTGCAGAAACATCTAAAAATCAGTTCCGAAAATATTCAGCATTCCCGGGCCGCACTGGCCATGTGTGCAAACATCGACTGGAATGTCGGGCGCCTTATACAGATGCTCGATGAACTGAAACTTTCAGAGGATACCATTGTGGTATATTTCAGCGATAACGGTCCGAACGGGCATCGCTGGAATGGAGGCCTACGGGGCAAAAAGGGATCGACTGATGAAGGCGGGGTTCAGTCGCCGCTGGTGATTTCATGGCCGGGTCATATTGCTGCGGACACCCGAATCAGTCATCTGAGCTCTGCGATGGATCTCCTGCCGACCCTGGCCGATCTGGCCGGAGTTCCCATTGTCGGAAACCGCCCGCTCGACGGCATTAGCCTGAAACCCTTGTTGACCGGAAACCAAATGGAAGACCGGGAGGTGTTGATTTCCAGCTGGAAAAGTTCCGTTTCTGTTCGTACCCCCCGGTTCCGACTCGACCAAAAAGGAAACCTGTACGACATGCAGGCCGATCCCGGACAGCGGAACGATGTGTCCGCTTTACATGCTGCGGTGGCGGAAGACCTCCGCAGACGGGCTGCCGAATGGAAGAGGGACATGCTCAAGGATTTTGGAAAGGATGACCGGCCTTTTGTGGTAGGTCATCCAGATACAACGTACACGGTTATTCCCGCCCGCGACGGAACGGCACATGGAAACATCAAGCGATCCAGCAGGCACCCGAACGATTCGTTTTTCACCAACTGGACCGATGAAGAAGACCGCATTTCATGGGCCTGCGAGGTAGGACAAACCGGACGCTACAAGGTTGAGGTGTTTTATACCTGTCCCGAAGCCGATACCGGATCCACCGTTGAACTGAGTTTTAACAATAGCCGGTTGACCGGGAAAGTTGAGCCTGCTCATAATCCGCCGCTTAAAGGGATGGAACACGATCGGGTTCCGCGTCAGGAATCGTATGTTAAGGATTTCCAATCGTTGGAACTCGGCGAGATCAAACTGGAAGCCGGAAAAGGGGAACTGATGCTGAAGGCACTGGATATTCCCGGGTCTTTGGTTATGGATTTCAGATTGCTCCAGCTAACCCGGTTGGATTGACCGCTTTCGATATTCTCGCGGCGTGCAGCCAAGTTGCTTTTTAAAAGCCGTTGCAAAATACTGGCTGGTTGAAAATCCGCAATCGAAGGCGATGTCGGTAATCCTTCAGGAACCTTCGGGTTCCATCGCTCGAACTGCTACTTCAAGCCTCAATTGATTCAGAGAGTGCTGGGGGCTGGTTAGTTATTGTTTTGCAGTAGTGCACGAAACGGGTCACTCCCAATCCGCAGCTTTCAGCCACCGCATCCAACGTCCGCTCCGGTAAAGCTGGCTTTCCAGCGAGGATAAGAACAGTTCCGCACTGCGTTGGGCATCCGGTAACTAAGCAAAGGGTTGATGAAACCTCCAGTTCCTGCTAATCTTGTTTTTGTTGAGGCGGGGCGTAATTGGAGGCGTAATGGATAACGCGCTCAAGAAGCAACTCGGTTTATTGGATGTTTATGCGATCTGCAGCGGAGCAATGATCAGCTCCGGCCTGTTTGTGCTTCCCGGCATTGCAGCATCCAAGGTGGGGCCTGCAGTCATCTTCGCCTATCTGCTTTCCGGTCTGTTCCTGATTCCCTCCATGCTGTCTAAAGCGGAGATGGCCACGGCTATGCCCCGGGCCGGAGGCACCTATTTCTTTGTCAGCCGAAGCCTCGGGGGCATGTTTGGAACCATCGATGGAGTCGGTGTCTGGCTTGCTCTTATTTTGAAAACCTCCATTGCTTTACTGGGACTTGGGGCCTATCTGGCTGACTATGTTCAGCTTCCCATGCAATTCGTTGCAATCATAGCCGGCCTGCTTTTCATGGGGCTCAATATTGTCGGGGCGAAAGAGACCACGCGTTTACAAGTAGTCATGGTGATTGGTCTTCTGGCTATTTTGGTTTATCTGGTGGTGCAGGGAGCGCCGGTCATTCGCGAAGAATTTTATACCCCGTTGGCTCCGATGGGCTGGGAAAAGCTGCTGCCGACAGCCGCGCTCGTTTTTATCAGTTACATTGGATTAACCAAAGTGGCCAGCATGGCCGAGGAGGTAAAGAATCCTCAACGGAATATACCCCTTGGAATGTTCCTGTCCCTCATCTCCATACTGGTTTTATATGGATTAGTTGTAACTGTTGTTGTGGGAATTGTTCCTGCTGAGCAACTTTATAAAAGCCTGACGCCCCTGAGTGATGCGGCCGGTATCGCCATTGGTCCACTGGGAAAAAACCTGGTGAGCGTTGCGGCGGCACTGGCATTTGCCACCACGGCCAATGCGGGGATTATGTCCGCGAGCCGTTATCTCTTGGCGATGAGCCGCGACCGGGTCATTCCGCATCGGCTATCAGAATTTTCGAGGTTTAATACTCCTGTAAACGCAATCTATCTCACATCCGGCGTCATTATTATTATTGTGGCTGTGACTGGGTTGGAACGTATCGCAAAATTGGCGAGCACCTTTCAACTGCTCGTTTTTGCTTTTGTAAACATTGCCGTAATCGTTATGCGCGAAAGCGGGATTAAAAGTTATGACCCGGGTTTTAAGAGTCCATTTTATCCGTGGATCCAGGTGGTTGGCATTCTGATATCCGTGGTGCTGATTCCGGAGATGGGACTGCTCTCCAGTATCTTCGCCATGGGGTTGGTTGCCATTGGTGTGGTCTGGCATAACCTCTATGTTAAACCGCGCGTTGAAACCCGTGTTGGAGCCGTTGCCAAAATGGCCGAACGTTTAGGCGAACGATTACTGGAGCGCGATGCCGATGCCATGGGGCTGCGGACCGAGCTCCGCCAGATTATGAAAGAGCGGGGCCTCCGTGAGGAGGACCCATTCCATGAGCTGGTCCAGCATGCTGATTTTATTGAGATGGAAGAGGGGATGGATTCGGAGGATGTAATTCGACGGGGGGCAACGCTGCTTTCGAATCGAAGCGGCATTTCCCGGGACCTGATCCTCGGGGCGCTGTTGGAGCGAAACCGGCTGGGGGAAACACCGGCTGATGCGGGTGTGGCATTGCCTCACCTGTTGCTCAACGATGTAGAAGACTTCCACATGGTTGCAATCCGCAGTTTCCAGGGATTGGAATTCCCAGGAACATCTCAGCCGATTCATGCCGTCTTTATGCTTCTGGGTTCGCGAAAAGACCCCACGCGGCACCTCCGGTTTCTTGCCGAAATTGCACGCCGTGCAGAAAATCCTGAATTTATTCCAAAGTGGTTGGAGGCGGCAGACGTATCCAGATTGACGGAGCTGCTGACCGCCGATACGGAATAAACAAGGAGGTACGTCGTGAACGTTGTTGCGGAAGGATTGAGGCGTAAGAAAGAGACCCCTATTACCCCGCTGATAGACGTGGTCTTTCTTTTGCTGGTTTATTTTATGATAACGTCATCGTTGATCAAGAAAGAGGCGGACCTCTCTTTTGAACTTCCTTTTACGGATGGTTCCCTGCCGAATCACGCAATTGAGGTTCTGGTAGAGATAACAGAGCTGGGCCGGATTGTGGTCGAGGGAGAGTCTTTTGATGATCGCCATGCATTTTTACAACGTTTGGAATTACTTAAGACGGCGGCAGATACCTCGAATAGCGAGCTGATCGTCAGCATCCTTCCTTCGGATGAAACCAAACATGGAGAAATTGTTCCAGTCATGGATGCCTGTGCAGGAGCTTCGGTGCGCAACCTGTCCTTCAATACCTCTATGTAGCCGACTGCGGGCAATAAAAAAAGCCTGCATCAGCAGGCCTTAAAAGAGTGGCGAGAGTGACGGGACTCGAACCCGCAACCTCCAGCGTGACAGGCTGGCGCTCTAACCAATTGAGCTACACCCCCGTGAAAGGAAGCGACATAGTAGTCATTTCGCTGTTCCGCGCAAGTGGAAATGTTCACTTTTTTTCAGATGCCCTCTAAAGCCTTTTTATTTAGGCTGTATAAGCGCCTCAGCCAATAGGGTTTCGGCTGGTTTGAAACAGTAATATTTTAAGCGGCATGTACTATTTTCCCAGCGTTCTTAGCTAAATTAGATAGTACTTTATACTATAAATATAGACCGCAAAGGGGTTCCCTTTTTCAGGTAGTCGCTTTAGAGTCCGTTCCATATTTGATCAGTGAGCGGCAGGCATTGGCGTATTTTATGCTCGTACGTATAGTGGTCGGTTCGATTCCAAGAGCGGGCAGATTTATAGATACAGGTTTGGAACATGGGTTTTTTAATCAAGTATATAGTAGTTTTCTCAATTAGCCTGGTAGCGTCATGGCTGCTGGTGCCGATGGTTAAAAAACTTGCTCCTGTATTGGGTATGGTGGACGAGCCGGATGAACGGCGTATTCATAAAACCCCGATTCCCCGCTGCGGCGGTATTGCTGTTTTCGTTGCGACACATCTCGCGTTGCTTACGGTTTTTTTCGGCCCTTGGCAGAATTTGTCCGGATCAACGCAGCTGCTGGACTGGGCCTTTATCCTGGCTGGATCCGCGGTACTTCTCCTGGTGGGGATATTTGACGACATATTCGATATGCGCGCGTGGTTCAAGCTGTTCGGCCAGCTGGCCGTTGCTCTGCTCATGTTTTTCGGCGGATTCACGTTTGAAGCATTCCTGCATATGCAGCTTCCGTTTTTTATCAATCTCGGGGCAACCCTGTTCTGGTTTGTACTGTTGATCAATGCATTCAATTTAATCGACGGCATGGATGGGGCCTGCGCCGGTTTGGGCATGATAGCCAGTGCAGGGCTTGCGGGCATGCTGCTTTCGCTTCATCAGCCGACGGATGCGCTGGTGCTGGTGGCACTTGCCGGGGCGTGCCTGGGATTCCTGCGCTATAACTTTAATCCGGCATCTGTATTTCTGGGTGATTGCGGAAGTATGTTTATCGGCTTCTTACTGGCCGCGGTATCATTGAAGGCCAATGTTAAACAATCCATGTTGGTGGCCTTGCTGGTTCCATTGCTTGCCGTTGGGGTGCCTGTTTTCGACGTGATGCTTGCCGTGTGGCGAAGAATGGCCCGCAAAATGATTTCTATGATTAAAGACGATGGGCTGGCCACGAAAGTGTTCGGGCCGGACCTGGATCATATTCACCATAAACTGCTTCGCAGCGGTATGACACAGCGGAAGGCTGCTGCCGCGCTCTATGGTATCGCTATTTTTATCTGCGTGGTAGCCCTCGGCGCAACAGTAATGAATGATAACCGGGCCGCACTCTTGATGATCGGTATGATTGTTGTGCTGCACTTCGTGGTCCGGCAGATCGCGCAAATCGAGTTATGGACGACCACCCAGGTGGTACTGCAGGGGGTGCATCGCCCGCGGAACCTGGTTGGATTACTGGTGGCGATATCGTGGGACATCAGTTGTTTGCTGTTCGCCACATACTTTGTCTTCGGGATTGTTTTAAACAAACCATTTTCACTTCTGCATCTGGCTGTGTGCGTCATGATTCCATTTGCCACCATCTATTTTTACAATATCTATAAAACCGTCTGGACCCGTTCCCGTGTTTCACAGTTATTGGTCTTGTTGCTTCAGCTGGTTGCCGGTGAAGCATTGGCTTATGTGGGGCTGCTGTGGGTCTCCGGCCTGACGGCTTATGAATTGAGTATTGCCCTTGTCCTGCATACCGCTGCAGCTGGAATCGGCATTGTCGGAGCACGTGCTGCACTGCGCATGGCGCGCGACCTCAATGCCTGGCTGCGATGTTCGATCAACTCGGATCACGATATGAACAGCCTGATACTCGGAGCCGGTGAAAACGCTATTCTCTATCTGCGGCAGGCATCGTTCGAGGATCAGCAGCGGGCGCCCCGAAAAATTATCGGCTTAATTGATGATAATCCGGCTCTTCGCCATAAAGTGGTATATGGCTATAAGGTGATAGGGAACTTCAGTGAGCTCGAAGAAATGATCGTGGCCCATGGGATCAAGGAATTAATTTTTACCCATCACTACAGTGATGAGCTTCGGGGCGGAATACTGGCGTTGCAATCGAAACACAATTTACTGATTCGGGATTTTGTATTTGTTCTGCGCGATCTCAGCGCGGATGGTGCCTGCCGGGGAATCGTAAAGCCCTATTCGATAAACGAATTGGACTGTAAGAATGCATGCATACGGTTGGAGATACCTTGTGCAGCAGACATAAAAGAAGAGGCCGACGAGCGTCGACCCCCTCTGGTTGTAGCGGATTAATCCAGCCAGAGCTTAATCGCGAATCTGGCCCTTGCCGAGCACCACATATTTATAGGTGGTTAACTCTTCAAGTCCCATCGGTCCGCGCGCATGTAGCTTATCGGTGCTCACCCCGATTTCCGCTCCCATACCGAATTCGGCACCATCGGTAAAGCGGGTGGAAGCATTCACATAAACCGTTGCGGAATCGACTTCAGAAAGAAAAACTTTCTGCGCTTTTTCATCGTTGGTAATGATGGCATCTGAATGGCCTGAGCCATACTGGTTAATGTGGGCCACCGCCGCATTAACATCATCCACTACGCGGATGGAAAGAATCAGATCCACATACTCCGTAGTCCAGTCACTTTCCTTTGCCGGCTTGGCGGTTCCAATCAATTTGCTGGTCGCTGTGTCCCCGCGCATTTCAACCCCGTTTTTATCGAGGATCTCGCCCATTTTAGGAAGGAACTCCTTGGCAATGTCTTTATGCACCAGCAACGTTTCCATGGCGTTGCACACGCCCGGACGCTGACACTTTGCATTTTCTGATATATTCAGGGCCATGGAGAGATCTGCATCCACATCAACGTAGGTGTGGCATACGCCGGTATAGTGCTTAATCACCGGAACGTGGGCCATTTCCATTACCGCACGGATCAGGCTTTCGCCGCCGCGGGGGATAATCAGATCGAGATAATTGGTCATTTGGCACATCACCTTAACCGCTTCGCGGTCGATAGTAGGAATCAGCTGGATGGCCGCTTTCGGCATACCTTTGGTTGCGCCGCCTTTCTGCATAGCTGCCGCAATGGCCAGGTTGGAATTGATCGCCTCTTTTCCCCCGCGCAGAATCACAGCATTTGATGTTTTAAAACAGAGTGCTGCGGCATCACACGTCACATTGGGGCGCGATTCAAATACAATACCGATCACGCCGATCGGAACGCGTGTTTTTTCAATTTCGAGACCGTTCGGACGGTTCCAGGTGCTGATGGTTTCGCCGACCGGATCGTTCAGCACGGCTACATCCCGTAATCCTTTAATCATAGAATCAATGCGTGCATCCGTAAGCTCCAGCCGATCAAGCATCGCGGAAGTTAAACCGGCTTCTTTCCCGGCCTCCAGATCTTTCCGGTTTTCCTCCTGAATGAGCGGGCGCTGTGCGTCCAGCTCTTCAGCCATGGCTTCGAGGATCGCATTTTTTTTTCGGGTTGAGAGCTTTGCCAGTTCACGGCTTGCGGCCTTGGCATCCGCTCCGATTTTTAAAACCTGTTCTTTAACGTCCATTTATCTTTCCTGTTTTAAAGGTTCACCATGTTATCGCGGTGAATCACCTCACCGGATTTCCCGGTGGTTTTTTGTCCTTTGAGCTCTTCAATATCTTCGCTCGAATATTCAACGAGACCGCGCGCAAGGTGCTCCCCATCCATCGACTGGATATCGACCATCGCACCAATCTTAAAATGACCCTTCACTGATTTGATGCCAACGGGCAGCAGGCTTTTCCCTTTGTCTAGCGCTACCGCCGCACCGTCGTCCACAATCAGGTGGCCTTCCACGCGGTTGAAAAAAGCAATCCAACGTTTCCGTTTTGAAATATTCCCTTCCTTGGGGAACAGCAGGGTGCCTTCGTCCTGACCGTCAAAGATACGGGTCAGCACGCCGGTCTTGCGACCGTCGGCAATCACCACGGGAATTCCATTATGCGCGGCAATCTGGGCTGAATTCAGCTTCGAGGCCATGCCGCCTGTCGAAAGTTTATCCGCTTTATCTGAAACCAGTTCGAGTACATTTCCATCCACTTCTTCAATGTAGGAAACGCGTTCATCCCCATCCCGCAGTCCGTCGGTAGTACTCAGGATGACCAATGCATCGGCATCAATCAGGATGGCCACCAGTGCGGCCAATACATCGTTGTCGCCAAATTTGATCTCTTCGTTCGAAATCGCATCGTTTTCATTAATGATCGGAATAATACGGTTGGAAATCAGGTTCAGCAGCGTGTTACGGGCATTCAGGTGACGCTCCCGGTGCTTCAGTGCATCGTGCGTCAGCAAGACCTGTCCGATCTGGCAGTCGTTGGTCCGGAACAGTTCAGCATATACACTCATCAGGCAGATCTGACCCACCGCCGCCGCCATTTGCAGATCCTGCACTTCTTTGGGGCGTGCTTCCATACCTAATGCTTCGAGCCCGGCACCCACGGCACCGGACGATACAAAAGCCACTTCACCTCCGCCGCGCTGGAGCGATGCTATTTCGTCGACCAGCAGGTTCAGCTGGTGTTCGTCCGGCCGCCCGGAGCTTTCAACCAACACCTTGCTGCCCGCCTTTACGACGATCCGCTTCGCGTTTTTCAGCGCGTCTCTATGTTTCAGATTCTGCGTCATACCCGTTTTCGTTTTGTTAAACAGTGAAAGTTGCTATCACATGGCCATCCCTTTGTCGAGACGGCGCATCTATTCGTATTTCCAACCTCCGGAAGTTCCGCTACGGTGCGCGCATGAGAATTACGAGTGGAATATTACGCAACCGGCGTTTCAATGTGCCGAACGAAGAAGTCCGCCCGACCATGGAGTCGGTGCGTGAAGCTATTTTTTCTTCACTGGGAGGAACCTGTGAATCCCTGAAGGTACTGGATCTGTTTGCCGGGTCGGGGGCATTGGGTATGGAAGCCTGGAGCCGTGGGGCGGATTCCGTCACATTTGTGGAGCAGCATCCGAAGGTCAGCAAGACCCTGCAGGAAAATGTCCGGACATTAGAGAATGACGAACTGGGTTCAACCCGCTGTTTCAAGGCTGATGCGGTTAAATGGCTGGCCCGGGCAGGGGAGTCGTTCGATCTGATTCTGGCCGACCCGCCCTACGACCTGCCCGATGCCATGGAAAATACGCTGGCGGGAATCGCAAAGCATTCGGTTTTGACTCCTGATGGAATACTGGTATACGAGATGCGTGCTAAGGGCGATCCCGTGGTCTCTGAGGACTGGAAGGTGCTGAGAGATAAGCGCTATGGGAAAACACGCGTCCTTGTTTTAAAGCTGAATATAGAGGATGCATCATGAATCAAGCCGCACTTTGTGCAGGAACCTACGACCCGATCACTTACGGCCATCTGGACGTCATTGAACGGGCTGCCCGGATTTTTCCGCGTGTTGTAATAGCCGTGGCACCCAGCCACGGAAAAGATCCGCTGTTTCCAGTGGAGCAGCGCGTAGAACTGGTAAAATCCTGCACGGCCCACCTGACCGGAATCGAAGTTGAAGTATTCGAAGGTTTGCTCGTTGATTTTGCAAAATCAAAGGATATCCACGTTATGGTACGTGGATTGCGGGCCTTCTCCGATTTCGAGTATGAATTCCAGATGGCCCTGACCAACCGGAAGCTTAGCCCCGAAGTCGAGACGCTGTTCCTGATGCCGAAGCAGGACTACAGTTATGTCAGCTCCAGCAACGTGCGCACGGTGTCAAAGCTGGGCGGCGACATTTCGCAGTTCGTGCCGCCGCCCGTTCAACAGGCGCTCAAAGAGCGCTTTGGTTAATGGTGGCCACTGCAGACTTGGCCGCCTTTGTGCCGATGTGCACCAAGCGTGACAACCAGTTGCGCATAAGCTTCCCAGACATTTTCAGTGCCGTCTTCTGTTTCGTAGTCCCCGTTGGATACCTGGAAGCGGATCACCGATTTCGGGGAAGGACTGAAATCAAGCATAGCGGTTGACCGCCAGCTGTCGCCGAAGTTTTCGCGGGTTTCCCCGGGCTCTTTGCCCTCGTTGGTCAGCCCGATCTGTTCCCAGCGGAGGCCGCCGCGCCAACGGGGTAGGAAGCCGTAAAGAGCCTGAATGTAATAGCCATCCTGCGTGCTGTCCAGATTATCGCCGAGAGCAGCCCCCGGATCATCCGATGCTTCAAGATCCAGATCCTTGTTGCGCTGGAAATATTCCGCCTGCAGGGTGAAGTCGCCCTGTCCCCTATCGCCGTGGGCCCCGTATTGGTAAAGGGCATCCAGGCCAAAGAACCAACTCATGCCATCCAGGTAGTTATTGGTTCCAACCCCTTCTTCATGAATTTCCTGATGCCGCCCGTTACCGACTGAAGCACCGAATGTAAGAGCCTGATTATGCCCCAGATCCGGACCGAACTTCAGCCAGCCTACTCCAAGTCGTGGTCCATCATGTGCTGGAAGAGGATCTTCCCCTTCACTGGAAAACATACGCTCGTTGCGTCCCTGCAGGGCTTCTGCGCCAATCGTCAGCAGCATTGGGGAATTGAGCGTCCATGAGGCCTGAGCACCGATATCGTTCAATCCATGATCCCCCAGCGTCAGTTCATAGATCAGGGGCTGGTCGGCAAAGTCCCACTGGTGAGGGTGCTGGGAATTCAGGATGCCGAAGTCGCTGAAAAACTTACCACCCTTCAGTGAAAATCCCCACGGGAGGGAGGTGGTTTCAACAAATGCGGTTTCTAGCTCTGCTTCATCAGGGGTAAATGCCAGGGTGGTTTCTGCCCGCAGATATTCGTCGATTTCTCCGCTCAGGTAGACTTCAACCTCGCGAAGGTTAAAGCCGTTTTCCTGGCCGTGGGCATGTTCTTCATGACTGTGCCCATGCCCGAATCCTGGCATTTCCTCCTTAACGTGGTTGAATCCTTCGTCGCTGTTTTCGTGATAGAGGTTGGCATCGATGACAACCCCCAGTTCAAGGTTCAGTTGCTCGATAAAATTGCTGATTTCATGCTGATTGTGTTCATGCCCGCTGTGGTCATGCTCCTGCTGTGCAGATACCATTGTGGCACACACCGCCCAGATCAGGGCGGATGAATAGATTCGTTTCATTTCTTTCTCCGTTTAAATTATTTGACTGTAAACCTGCCGGGGCAGGGGAATCGCGGTGGTGCTAAACCGTCATAAACGGAGGGGCACGGGCCTGATGGCTTTTTGGAAGGTTAACCGCGGCCGGCTCGGAAGAAGGGGGAATTCCCCGGATTAAAATCGGTGCTGCATCGGAACTGCACAGAATTTGTGGCAGATCCGCCGGAAGCAGCATGAGTTCGCATAGCGAGCAATCCTCCTGCTCGTCATGGTGAGACTCCGATTCTTCCGGCCCGGTGTCAGGAACAGCGGTATGGGCACAGCACGGGGAATAGGATTCCGTCGGTTCCGCGGTTTCATGGAAAGGAAGGTGCAGATAGGGCATCATTACCATCAATAGAAGGTAAAGACTGCTTAGGATGAGATGCACTGCTTTCACGGGGCCTACAAGACCGGAATGGTACGATAGAGTCAAGCAACACAATATAGGAATTCACAGACGTGATGCCCCTGTAAAATTCCCCGTAAATCCCGGTTGATTTCCCCAATCGAAGTGTGTAGCTTTCCCGACTTGTTCCAATCAGGAGAGATGTCTGAGTGGTTTAAAGAGCACGCTTGGAAAGCGTGTGTGCGTTTAACGACGTACCGAGGGTTCGAATCCCTCTCTCTCCGCCATTTTTTCACTTGGTGAAAAAATGCCACGCCGCAGCCTTTGCGAAGGCGGGCGGAAAACGAGACAGATTTAATGCGAGCGTAGCTCAGTGGTAGAGCCCCACCTTGCCAAGGTGACTGTCGTGAGTTCGAATCTCATCGCTCGCTCCATTTAAACCCGGCCTGCAGTTGCAGGCCGGGTTTTTTATTTCATGTGGCTCTCCCCCAAAGACGGGGGCAAGGGCGGTTTTTTTATTAACCACACATTACG
>CAZAPF010000048.1:0-36640 GCA_964486885.1 uncultured Verrucomicrobiota bacterium | reverse complement strand
ATGTCCGGTGTGTTAATCATTCATTTACCCACTTATTCGGCGGAAGACCCTTATTTTTATGCGAGCTCACGGGGGATTACGCACTCGATACGCGTATTTCCATTCGCCCCTTCATTGAGAGAAAGTGATCCTCCTGCGCGTCTGGCGCGGTAACGCATGAGCGGGATACCCATTCCTTCCCGCATTCGGTTAGGCATGGGGGTGCCGTCATTCTCGACAATGACTATGAAAGCTGAGGGCTTATTTTGAATTCCAATTATTATCTTTGTTGGATCAGCATGACGCAGGGCGTTGGTTACGGCTTCGTGAATGATGGGATGAAGCATTTGCTGTATCCCGAGATTCATGCGGTTCCAGTTTCCTGCAGCAACTATTCTTGTCTTGCTACCAGCTAATTGACTGAAATTCTCTATGAGTTCAGCTATAGGACTTTCTATTTTTATTGAGGAGGAAACGTTGTCTTTTCCCAGGGTATTCAGTTGATGAATGCATAAGCGAATCAGTTTTTCTATTGTTTCTGCTGATTCAATTCCAGAGTGATTATTGTCCTTGAGGTGCTGCACAAGGAGTTTGCCCGGACCCAGCATGCTGGTAAGTTGATTAATGGGTTCCCTTAATAATCCATTTTCAGTCAGGGCAAACATCATTTCCTTTGTTTCAATCAGATGATCCGTAAGTTGAGTTAGATCCTGAGTCCGTTCCTGTACGATCATTTCAAGCGTGTGGTTGAGTTGCTGATACCTTAGTTGTGTAATCCTGAATAAGGCTGTTCCTAGAGAAAAACATAGCTGGGTGCCTATGCCAAACGGGTTGAAGGCTTCTAGTTGAACGCCAGGTGGGTCTGAATGATATCTCAGCATTATATAGTGGTATGGAATGGTCAGCAGAGTGGTTGTTACTGCTCCCTTATATTCGTAGAACCAACCACCAAGCATAGTTAAAGGAATGGAAAAAAGCAGTACGGTTATTTTTATTTCGGGATACATGCTGAAGCTAAACAGGATATATATGAGCCACGCTGCGAAGTAAGGGAATAGATGTTTCTTCACACCACCACCTCGATTTCTGGATAAGGAATGGTGTAAATCGTGTTTTTTAAATGATTCACTGAGTATCCGCTTTGTGCATGTCCCGATATTTCTTGCAGTCGGTAATCAATCAGTTGGAGGACTTGATTTTCATTTTCTTCAGGCTGGGCGGAACCGTTGTGGCCGAACTTTAAAATAAAATTTAATTTAGTAGTAAAAATTTGCACTTCCACCCGGCTTGCACTTAATTGATAAATAGCGTGGTTCGTATGTTCCTGGCAGATCCGATACAATTGCAACGCTATATTCTCTGGCAGTTCAGGCTGTTTACCAAATTCCAAAATATTAAACTCTACATGTTCAAAATCTACAAAGCACGATGCTAATTCTTGCAGTGCCGGGATTAATCCAACTTCTCCAATCTTAACGGGGAACATCATGCGGGCAAGTTGTCGGATTTGGTTATGGGTAATGTTACCTTTTTTACGCAATGAGTAGGCAACCGATACGCTTGAATTTTTTTCCTCCAACAATTGGTCTACGAGAGAAGAACAGTAGAGTTGGATTCCTGTGAGATGCTGACCGATGCCATCATGAAGAAGTTGACCCTGAGAAATGCGGATTTTCTCTGTGTCATCAATAAGCTTGGCTGCCAGCGCTTCCAAATCATTATTTCGCTCTGCCACTAGCTCATCAAGTTCGAGGTTTGCTGTCTTGATTGAATCAAGTTTATGACGAAGTGTTCCAAATAATCCGGCGATATAATAACAGAGAACAGGGGCTAGTAGACGTTCATAGTAATGTACGTATATGTCTGCGAAGTACTGACAAATAAAAAAGAAGTATATCGTTCCTGCGAGCACTAACCATAGGCCTGCTTTTCTTCCATACAACCAACTACCGAGTGCTATCAGAGGCATTACGGGAATGGAGACATTGTATAGATAGATCGGGAATTTCGCGAAAGCAAATACAACATATGCAATCCAAATAAGTATATAGAGAATGGTTGTTCGATGAAACATTTAGTAAATATTAATCCCTTTTCAATGGACTAACTTTATGGTGCTTTGTTGATCATAGGAAGAAATTTAATGCATTACTGCTAATAGGATCAAATTCCAATTGCGACGTCAGGGGCGATTCCCTAAAGTGCGCGGATTATGAAAAAAACACCGCTGCATGGGCAGCATCAAAAACTTGGCGCGCGTATGGGCGAATTCGGTGGATGGGACATGCCGATTCAGTATGTGGGCATTCTCGATGAGCATGAGCAGACCCGGAATCATACCTCTGTTTTTGACATCTGCCATATGGGCGAGTTTGAATTATATGGCAAGACGGCGCTGCAGGATCTGGAAAACCTCCTCACCTGTAATATCCGATCGCTGAAAATAGGTCAGGTCCGGTATGGATTTATGCTGAATGATCAGGGAGGCGTGATTGATGATCTAACCTGTTATAGACTCGATGAAGAGCGCTACATGCTCGTTGTAAATGCCGGAACTGCTGAAAAAGATGCCGAGTGGATTCAGAGCCGGATTTCGGCGGACACCATTTTTGTAGATCTTTCCGATCAAACCGCCAAATTGGATGTGCAGGGCCCCGAATCACGTGATGTTCTGGAAGAAGTTTTTGGATGTGCTCTGCCCGAACTGGGATACTTTCGTTTCAAGGAATTTCAGGCTCTGGAATCATCTACGATTATCAGTCGCACGGGATATACGGGCGAACTGGGCTATGAAATATATCTGCCTAATGAGGATGCGGTTCAGCTGTGGCAGAAAATTGTCGAACATCCATATTGTGAACCCGGAGGTTTGGGGGCTAGGGATACGCTTCGTTTGGAAATGGGTTATCCTCTTTATGGGCATGAACTCTCAGATAGCCGTTCACCAGCGGCAATGTCGCGAGGAATGTTTATCGATCGAAATAAAGAATTTATTGGAAAAGAACATGTTATGCATGATCTTGAGATTCCGGAAGTGCTCCTGGTGGGGCTTAAGTTTTCCTCGAAACGAGCGGCCAGAGAGCATGATAAGGTTTATTCGGGAGACATCGAAGTTGGTGAGGTAACCAGCGGATCATTGGCTCCGAGTCTGGGTGTTGCCGTGGCAATGGCTTATGTGAAGGCAGATTTATCACAGCTTGGCGGCATCCTGGATGTTGAGATCCGAGGTAAACGATTCCCCGCCGAAATAGTTGATCTCCCTTTTTATAAAAACGGTACAGCCCGTAGTTAAATAGAGAAAAGTTAATCATGAAAAAGACACCTTTTTGTGCAACAAGTGAGCAGGATCAGGAAGCAATGTTTCAGACGCTGGGGATCTCTGATTTCGATGAGCTGTTTGACGCGATCCCTGATCATTTACGCTCTGATGAATTGAATATTCCAGAAGGTCTTTCCGAAATGGAAATGATGCAGCATATTCGGAAAGTCGCCTCAAAAAACTCAACGAATCTTGTAAATTTTTGCGGGGCGGGATTTTACGATCACTACATTCCAGCTGCCGTCAGTGCGTTGGCAAGCCGTGGCGAATTCTACACGGCCTATACGCCGTATCAGCCGGAAGCCTCGCAGGGAACACTACAGGCGGCATTTGAATACCAGACTGCGATATGCCGCTTAACGGGAATGGAAGTGGCGAATGCTTCCCTGTTTGACGGGGGAACTGCGCTGATAGAGGGGGTCATGATGGCGCTTCGTCAGACAAGGCGGAACAAGGTGCTGGTTGATGAAGGAGTCAGCCCGATTTACCGGGCCATGCTGAAGTGCTATACGCAAAACCTTTCCGTTGATTATCAGGTTGTTTCTCTCTCCGCAGGCGGGTTGTCGGATCGCGAGGTGTATGCTGAGGTAATTGATGATTCGGTAGGAGCAGTAGTATTCCAAAATCCCAATTTTTTCGGCTGTCTCGATAATCTAACCGCACTGATTGAGCAGGTTCATGCTGTAAAGGCATTGGCCGTAATGTCCGCCTATCCGGTTGCTTTGTCTCACATTGAAACTCCGGGTGCCATGGGCGCTGACATTGTAACGGGGGAAGGCCAAAGTATTGGTTTGCCTCTGAATTTTGGAGGGCCTTATCTAGGATTTATGGCCACGAAAAAGAAGTTTGTTAGAAAGATGCCCGGCCGTATTGTGGGTGAAACAGAGGACGCACAGGGGCGCCGGGGTTATGTGCTGACACTACAGGCCCGTGAACAGCATATCCGCCGTGAAAAGGCCACATCGAACATTTGCAGTAACGTGCAGCTTTGTGCATTGCGGGCAATTATCTACCTGTCGCTCGTTGGTCGCGAAGGCTTCCGTGAAGTCGGTCGCGAATGTATGGATCGCGCGAGCTATGCCTGGCACAAGCTTACTGCCATAGAAGGTGTAGAGCCTGCTTTTAATCGCCGGTTCTTTAACGAGTTTGCCCTCCGTTTACCCAAGGATGCATCGACCGTAGTCAGCGCACTGGTCGATCAGGGGTTTGCAGGTGGATTTCCTGTAGGACGTTATTATAAGGGAATGGATAATATTCTTTTGTTGGCCTTCACCGAAAAACGGACCAAGGAAGAGATCGACATTCTGGCTGCAAAACTTGAGAGCGCATTGAAGGCATAAGGAAATTTATCATGAAGCTAATTTACGAAAAATCATCACCCGGTCGCCCCGGGGTTCAAATGTCCTCGATCAAGATTTCACCGACGGAAGAGATTCCCGCGAAGTATTTACGCAGTCAGCCCGCAGAACTGCCTGAAGTATCTGAAGCGGAGGTGGTTCGTCATTTCACGGCCTTGTCCCGTCTTAACTTTTCGGTCGATACGCATTTTTATCCCCTCGGATCCTGCACGATGAAATACAATCCGAAGGCCTGCGAGGCAGCTGCAAACCTTCCCGAGCTGACGGATGTGCATCCGCTTTGGCCTCAGTTACGCGGCGGCGGTTTGCTGACCCAGGGCTCCCTCGCGATTTTGTATAAAACAGAGCGTCTGCTGTCGGAGGCCACTGGGCTTGATGAGTTTACACTCCAGCCAATGGCAGGAGCACATGGTGAGCTGACCGGCGTAATGATGATGGCGGCCTATCATAAAGATAACGGGAATGAAAAAGATCACATTATTATTCCCGACTCGGCCCACGGGACAAACCCGTCGAGTGCTCAACTTGCAGGCTATAACGTTGTAACCATTCCTTCTGATGAAAATGGCGTCATGGATTTTGATCTTTTCATGGAGGCACTTAATGAAAAAACGGCGGGGGTGATGCTGACGAGTCCGAATACACTCGGCGTGTTTAATCCGCGGATTAAGGAAATTTGTGATGCCACGCATGAAGTTGACGGTCTGATGTATTACGACGGAGCGAACTTTAATGCGATTATGGGACGCTATAAGCCCGGTGATATGGGTTTTGATATCTGCCATTTGAATCTGCATAAATCATTTGCAACCCCGCATGGAGGAGGAGGTCCTGGTGCCGGCCCGGTCGGTGTGGTGGATAAACTTCGACCCTATCTTCCGATTTCGCGCGTGGAAAAAACGAAAGATGGAACCTATGCGCTGAACTATGACGAACCCAAGAGTATTGGTTATATTGCCCCGTTTTACGGAAACTTTGGAATTATTGCCCGTGCCTATTCCTATATCCTGTCACTTGGACGCGACGGAATGCTGGGAACCAGTAACCGGGCGGTTCTGAATGCAAACTATCTGCAGGAAAGGCTCCGACCGCTGTTTGGTGCACCGGATAAAGGCCGCTGTATGCATGAGTTTGTTTTTTCAGGTGACTTCCTGAAGCCGTACGGCGTGCATACGTTGGATATAGCCAAGGGAATGATTGATCGCGGCATTCATCCGCCAACTGTATATTTCCCATTAAATGTTTCAGAGGCCATCATGGTTGAGCCGACGGAAACCGAGGATAGGGATACGCTGGATCAATTCGTTGAAGTCATGGAGGAACTGGTTGAACTGGCTAAGAATGATCCGGACAAACTGCATGAGGCACCCGTTACAACTCCTGTCGGACGATTGGACGAAGTGAAGGCCGCGCGCGATATGCGCTTAAGTTATACGTGACAAAATATTTTTTCACGGTAATACTTTGAACGTAATATAAAGGTCTGGGTCTTTGAACTCAGTTGGTTTAATTAACAATAGGAGCTCCAACAATGAAAAGAATGATGAGTATTGCTGCAATTGCGTTGTTCATGGCCGGTTCTTCGGTCTTTGCTTGTGATGGATGTGGCTGTTCTGCCAAAAAGGCTGAAAAGAAAGCTGAATGTTCCGCATGCACTAAAGGCAAGAAGGCTGATGCTAAAAAGTGTGGAGCTGATTGCAAAAAAGCATGTTGTGCAAAGACATGCGATGCTAAGAAATAATTTTTAACATGCATTAGTATGTAAGAAGCCTCTCCGGTCAGGAGGGGCTTTTTTTATACATGCGTTGTGCACAATTCTTCGAATTAGGTATGGGAAAATTCCGGTTTTGCTCAAGTTACAGAGTGCAAGGTTGTTCGTGACAAATCGTATTGATGAGGTACTATTTAACCGAAATCGGGCCAATAGTGGTCTCGTATAGAAATAAAAAGGAGCAGAACATGAAGAGAATGATGAGTATTGCTGCAATTGCGTTATTCATGGCGGGATCATCCGTATTTGCCTGTGATGGCTGCGGCTGCAAGGCAAAGAAGGCTGAAAAGCCTGCATGTGCTGCGTGTAAGGAAGGAAAAGACTGCAAAGCATGCACTGCAAAGAAAGCTGAAAAGAAGTGCGGTGCTGATTGCGCTAAAGCGTGCTGCAAAAAGAAATAGTTGGTTAACCTACGTCATTGCATCTGAGATGGTGCACTCAGAGAGCCTCTCCAAGCTGGAGGGGCTTTTTTTGGAAATCATTGAAAAGTCAGAAATCAAGTTTGCGGCAATCTCGGCCCGACGCTATGGTTTTTATACATTAAGCAGGGAGGCCAAATGGATAATAATGAGTTGAAAGATGTTGATACAACGGCAGTTACCTCTGACTCTTCCGTCGCCGATAAATCAGCCCGACAGTGGGCCATGGGGTGTCATTTGATAGGTCTCTGTGGAGTGATTATTCCGGTACCTGCCGCGGGTTTGATTGGAGTTTTAATACTCTGGTTACTTAAACGTGAAGATGCACCCTTCATTGATGAGCAGGGAAAGGAAGCCCTGAATTTCCAGATCAGCCTGTTTATCTACGCATCAGTTTGTTTGTTTTTAGCAATTGTCGGTATAGGCATACTGCTGTTGTTCCCCTTGGCCATTTTTGGATTTGTTTGCATCATTATTGCGGCAATCAAAGCCAGCGAGGGAACGGCCTTTCGGTATCCCGTCTGCATCAGGTTTATAAGGTAAGGGCATAAAAACGTATTGCTGGGTCGGTTTTATCTTTTGCTTGGTAGAGCAGTCGGTGTAGTTTCCCAAGCTTGGGTCGTGTAAAGGGAGTGATCCCGTCAATTTAAAGGAAAAAAATGTCAGCAAAGATTATCGATGGAAAACAAATTGCCGCGGATATACGCGAGGAACTGAAAGCCAAGGTAGCAGCACTTAAAGAACAGGGTGTTGTTCCCGGACTTGGCGTTATTTTAGTGGGAGAGGATCCTGCTTCCCAATCGTATGTTTCAGCCAAGGAGAAGGCTTGCGAGAATATTGGCATCTTTTCAGACGATAACCGTCTGCCGGCAGATACGACGCAGGAAGACCTGCTGAAGCTTGTTGAGCGGATGAACAAGGATCCCAAAATTAATGGTATTCTGGTTCAGCTTCCGTTGCCTAAGCATATTGATGAAGCCGCCATCTTATTGGCTATTGATCCGGATAAGGACGTTGACGGTTTCCACCCGATGAATGTCGGGAAAATGATGGTCGGCGAAGAGGCTTTTCTGCCTTGCACACCGCACGGTGTGGTTCAAATGCTCATGCGTAGTGGCGTTGAAACATCTGGGGCTCATGTTGTTGTGGTTGGTCGGAGCAATATTGTCGGTAAGCCTGTTGCCAATATGTTGCTGCAGAAAAAGGATGGGGCGAATGCCACCGTTACGCTTTGTCATACCCGCACGAAAGATCTGGGACATCATACCCGTCAGGCGGATATCATTATTGCGGCTTCCGGCTGGCCGAATACAGTAACGGCGGACATGGTCAAAGATGGTGCCGTTGTGATTGATGTGGGGGTTAACCGGGTGGAGGATTCCAGCCGTGAGCGCGGTTATCGTTTGGTCGGTGATGTCGATTTTGATGCCGTGAAAGAAAAGGCATCCCAGATTACGCCGGTGCCCGGCGGTGTGGGACCGATGACCATTACGATGTTGTTGTTCAATACGGTGGATTCAGCGAAACGTGCCAATGGCATTGACTAAATTTTTATAGGGTGGATAGTTAAACCAAGGTTGCGTAGGAGGAAGTTATGATCTCAGACAAAATGCAGGATGCGTTAAATGAGCAGGTAAATCGGGAATTTTTCTCAGCCTATATGTATTTGGCCATGTCAGCGTATTGTACCACCATCGGATTACCCGGTTTTGCCCATTGGATGCGCATGCAGTACGAAGAGGAAAATATGCACGTCACTAAAATGTTCGACTACATTCAGGATCAGGGTGGAGAAGTACATCTGAAGGCAATTGAAGAGCCGGAAAAGGAATATGGAACTCCGGTAGACATTTTTCAGCAGACGCTGGAGCATGAGCAGTATGTAACCAGCTTGATTAATAATCTGATGGATCTGGCTGTTGCTGAGCGTGATTATGCAACGCAGACATTTCTGCAGTGGTATGTAACGGAGCAGGTGGAAGAAGAAGCAAATGTTAACGATATTCTTGCGCCGTTGCGGATGGTTGGTGATGACAAGGGCGGCCTTATGATGATTGACCAGCAGTTGGCAGGGCGAGCAGCACCTATGGCATTACCTGCGAAATAGAGGACTGAAAGTTATGAAAAAAAGTGTGTTGAGACTCGTTGTTCTTTTTATTTGCACGGCATCTACCCTTCTGGCTTCCCGAAAAGATGAGGTAACGGTGTTGCTGATTCCGCGTGAGGATGGTGCATTGCGCGTGGGAATGGATATTGCGAACCGCTATCCTACATTACTGTTAAGTTATAAGGTTGGAGCAAATGGGGCAGTATCCCTGCATGGTTGGTCTGGAACAGAATGGGTTAATGTGTCGCTCGAGGATTTTCATGCGGGCAACTTTTTTCGAACGGGCCCTGATTCCGGCCTGGTCATTGAGGCGACTGGAAAATCCGTTCCGGAGACAATTATTCCGCCGGAAGGCTGGTGTGCATCGGCATATAAGATCACAACCACCGAGCTTCGCCCCCTGCTTCATTTGGTAGGACAGTACTATGACTTTAAATATAAAGACTGGAGCTGGTTTGCTGACAACTATCAACTGCCCATGGAGTCGATAAATCCTGAAGGGCTGAATGTTGCCTGGTACCATAAGCGCCTGAATGAGAATTTGAGCAAACGGGATGCCATTGTTGCTGAAGACCTGCAGTATTGGCTCGCCATCCGTCATCAACGGGTAAAGGAATCTGCTGAAACGGCAACCGAAGCGGAAGAAATAGTTGAAGAAAAAGAATCGGAAGTTGAAGCATCTGAAACGCCGGATGGAAATCCTTTGACCAATGCGGTGCCGGAAGCAGTGATTCTGGGAGCGGGGGATGCCGAGGAGTCCATCTCTACGAATTCCATTTCCGGAGCTGAGTAACGTGTTTCGTAATCGAACAAATTTTGTTCAGTGGATTGCGGGCCTTGTGTTGGTCGGTAGCTTGGTGATTGGAGGAGGCTGTGTCTCCGAAAAAATAGAACCTGAGCACAAACCTCGTTTAGGGGTGTCTCAAAACAGTGACGGCTGGGTGATCATAAATCTGGAAACTAAGATCGGATACAAATATCAAATCCAATATGAGGATCCGGCAGACCGGTTGTGGAAGCCGTTAAAGGGGTGCGAATCAATTTCAGGAACCGGTGAAGTAGTTGAAATTAAAAAACGTTTCAATTCCCGGAAAGCACTTCCTCCGTTCACGGTTACGTACTCAACGGAGTAGGCTGTGTCTTAGCTTCTAGGCACGAAATCACGCTTAAGTGTCAGTTGAATTTTCAATTCTGGACGCTACGTCCCGGTATCCAATATCCACAGCATAGATTTCTTTGAGGTAACGTTTAGCTTGGTCCGTATTGCCCAATATTTCGCATAGCGTGCCTAGTTCATACAGCACTTCTTTCTTTTGGTTATCCATTGTCTGGAGATTTGCTAATGCCGTTTCCAGCTGTTCGAGTGCAATTTCGGGTTGTTCTTTTTGCTTAAACGCCTGGGCTAAATAAATAAGCGAGCGTGTCCGGCGCTGTGGATTACGCAGAGCCTGTTGCAGCTGCTGGATGGCTTCTGTATAATTCCCATTTTCAATCAGGAGTTTTCCGTAATCATACTTGAGTTGGAGGTCATTGGGATAGCGCTCAACTTGCCTGCCGGCATTATCAATGCGCATGGTAGTCAGCTTCTTCCGTAGAAGAGAAACCTGTTTCCGGTCATGGGAGTCCTCTGCTTCCGCAATTTCAAAAATAACCTGGTGTTCTCTTGCCGTGATTAGTTTTCGCTCAAGCTGAGGATCTGTAGTGCCCGATAGGTCTCGGTAATCTTCAAGGTTTTGAATTGCTTCTGCATAAAGTTTTTTACTGAGCTGGTGATTCGCAAGGGCTAATCTCTTATCTGGATTTTGGGGATCGTCATCGACCTGCTTTTGCAACTGTTCAATTTTATCTGCTGTATCGGGAGATAAAGTATCTTCACGAATAATGTCGCGAAAACTTTCAGCTTTTTGCCATCCGGCTTTGCCCATCGTTAATCGTGCTGCTGCATCTTTCAGTTCCTTTGAAGCGTTAGTATCGTTTGGTTTCAGCTTGGCAATTGTGCTGCGGCATTCATATTCAGATTCATAGGATTCCATCTCGGAATATAATCTGGCCAAAGGTTCCAGCACTTGAAGGTTCTCAGGTTTATTATCTTTCAGAACTTCCAGCATTTGGATGGCGATTTCCGGTAATCCGGCCGCTTCAGCGGCATCACACAGCGCTTTGGTGAATTTCAGGTTGAAAGGATCTACCCGCAGTAGTTGTTCTGAAATCTCGAGTGCCTTGAGCGGGCTCTTTTTCAGTATAGAAGTGGCTTTTAATAATCCCGGCATGGCTTTCGCAACAGCCAGTTTCCCCGGAGGTGTTGATTTTACTTTTTTAACAGCTGCAGCACGAAGTAGTTTTCTGATCTGCAGCAACCGGGGTTCAATGCCTAGAGCGGCCTCGAACATGTCCATAGCATACTCAAGGTTGTCCCGCTCCATGGCGGAAATTCCTTTGTCATAGTATGTGCGGATGCTGCTGGGGGCATCTTCGAGTTTAACTTCGGCCATGTAAAAAATCCTTTAATGGAAATATAGTATTCCAGCCGTCGGAAAAAGCAAACCGTATTAAAGCACGGGCGTCATGAGTGCAGAGAGGTTCTCAGCAAGCTTTTGCAGTGCGGGACGCCTTAGCCATTCATTCAATGTGATCTCGGTGCTTAAATCCATATCTTCGTGTATCATGAGTTTGAGCTTCCCGATAGCGGTTTCATCTTCAAACAGGGCGGTGGTTTCATAATTGAGTTCCAGGCTGCGCACGTCAAGATTGGCGGTTCCAACCAGTGCAACCGAGTCGTCGGCAACCAGCGCTTTTGCATGAATAAACGGGGGGCTACGATGGTAGATCCGAACGCCGGCTGCCAAGAGTTCTTCGTAGAGTGCTTTTGAGGCCATGCCGGCATAGTGATGATTGTTTTTCTCGGGGAGAACAAGGCGTACATCAACACCGCGATGTGCAGCAGAACGAAGTGCGCGGAGGATGTCATTGGTCGGAACAAAATAGGGGGTAACGATCAGAATCTGACGTTGGGCCATTATGATGGCATTAAAAAACGTTTCGCCCGCAATTTGCGGAGGTTCGGATGGGCCGCTATCGATCAGTCGGGCACGGGCCGGGCCTATGGAGAGCATTTTTGGAAAGTGTTCGGCGTTGAGCAGCGAATCGAAGGGTTCTGCAGTCATAAAAAACCAATCCCGCAGGAAGGAGAGCTGGAGTTCGTGAACCAGGGGGCCTTCCACTTTAAAGTGATAATCGCGGATAGCATTTCGTCCGCTCGATGTGGTGTTTTCGCTGGCAATATTAACGCCCCCGAAAAACGCGGTATGGCCATCGATTACCAGGTTTTTACGATGGTTTCTCAGGTTTATCTGAAACTGGCGTTTAAAGGGGTTTGCCTGGGTCCATCCATAGATTTCAAAGTTCGGGATCTTTCGGTAGTCGCGGAACATGCCGCCGAGGTGGGCATGGGTTGAACCAAATCGGTCAAATAATAGGCGCACTTTAATTCCGTCCTCGGCTTTGGCCTTCAGCTCATCAAGAAACTTCCGGCCGGTATCATCACGCCCGATAATAAAGCTTTGCAGATGAATATGGTTTTTAGCGGATCGAATAGCTTGCAGCATCAGCGGATAGGCTTCATCACCTCCAACCAGCGGAGTGATTGTATTTCCATCCAGTAGAGGATGCCCGCGGCTGATTGAATCGATGGAATTGTTAAGTTTGCGGCTATACTCATTTTCGACTCCGTCCATAGGAGTGCGGTAGTCAAAGTGCCATGCCACAAAGCTGCTGCTGTCCTCATGCCGCTTATCGCGTTGCTCCATGATCAGCTGGTTTGTATTTCTTTTCTGAAGGCCTTTGGCTGGGATTCGATCAATCCCGAATGAAAGATATAGTAGGGGACCGAATAAAGGGAGTGACCATGCAACAAATATCCAGAGAATGGTTGCGCTGGCATTGCGTCGCCGTTGAAGGGCATGGAGTGTAACACCAACAAATGCGGCTAAATGCAGTGCGCTGCTGAACACAACCCAGAAAGTGAGGTCAAAGTTGGTCTGTTCCATGCTTCGTATGCTAACGGCTTGTGCTTAAAAGAACAGTGAAAAGTGGTTAAGCAATGTTGCCATCTTCCATAAACGGGCTAGATTTGTGTTATGAGATTTTTGTTATACAACATCTGTTACGGAACGCACGGAAATCAGAAAAGGTTCCCTTTGCTGGGCATGCTCGGGCGAACCCATGATCACATGGATGAGATTGTCGATTTTATCGGCGATATTGATCCCGATGTAATGGGACTCATCGAGGTGGACAACGGATCCTATCGGTCGGGTAAAAAATGTCAGGTTGAACGAATTGCTGAGAAACTTGGGCACTTCCATACCTACCGTTCAAAATATGCAACGGATTCCCGGTGGCAGCGTATCCCGATCTACAATAAGCAGGGGAATGCATTTCTTGCCAAAGATACGATCCATGGAGAGAGGTACCATTATTTTGAGCAGGGTATGAAAAAGCTCGTGATTGAATTGGAACTCGAGCATGTAACCTTTTTTTTGGTGCACCTTGCTCTGGGGTATCGAGCTCGTCAGGCTCAGATTCTGCATCTGTATAACATGATAAAGGAGACTAACCGTCCCTATATTGTGGCCGGTGATTTTAATGCTTTTATGGGTGAGGGTGAAATACAGTTGCTCATGTCTGCCAGCGGTTTGCAAAATGCGGATAAAGATATGCAACCATCTTTTCCAAGTCATAAACCCAAGCGGCATCTGGATTTTATTCTGCATAGTCCGGAAATCAGAGTGAATAAATTTGAAATGCCGAAGGTTCAGCTGTCCGATCATTTACCGCTGGTCCTTGACTTTGATGTAATGCCTGAAGTTGGGTAGCATAGTTCCGTGGATTGGAAAGCCCTGTACTTGAAGAATTCAAAGGGCTAGCCTCCCATGCATAATGAGGTGATAAAATGAATGATTTTTTAATTGGTATGATTGCTGCCCTGGTGGCAGTTGGAGCCCTGTGGATTTGGCTGAAGGTAAAGAAAAATAAGTCGGCACAGGAAATTCGGGTGTTTTCGAGCATTGAAAAACTCAGGGCGATTGGTCAGCTGTCGGTATATAAAGTACTTACCAAGGAGATTGTAACTGAAACAGATCATACCTGGGGAGAGTTCGGTACACGATATCTGAGCTGGGTATTAAGCGGTAAAAAGATGGCTATGATTTTTGAATTTGAAATCGATTTCAGATTCAATCTGCAAAGTCCTCAGTTCGACATTAAGGAAACCGGTGAAAATGCATATTCTATTGCAATGCCTCCCTGTGACTACGAGGTGCACATCCGTGATATCCGATTTTATGATGAACAGGGAACCAAACTTTTACCCTGGTTGCTTCCCGACTTACTGAATGGGTTCGTCACCGGAGGCTTTTCCGAAGAGGATAAGAATAAGCTGGTTGATGCTGCAAAAGGCCATGCCGAAAAACAGGCCCTTGAATTGATTAACAATATTCAGTCGGAAGTGCAGAAATCGGCCAAATCAACACTGGAGTCGATCAGCAGGGCCTTCGGGGCCACGGATCTGGACTTTAAGTTCTCAACGCAGCACGCAACCAAACTGGAAGTGGAGGTTGCTGACAGCATAGCTTCTTAATAGTTGCTGTCCGATTTTTCGCCAGCTAACACCGTTGCCGTTGCGCCAATTCCCAGACGGGTGGCTCCTTGATTCAGATAGGCAACGGCCTGCTCCCACGACCGAATTCCGCCTGACGCCTTGATGCCGATTTTTCCTCCAACAGATTTAACCATTATGTCGATGATTTCCGGTGTAGCGGATGAAGAACCAAATCCGGTTGAGGTTTTTACGAAATCAGCTCCGGCTTTGAGTGAGAGGTCGCAGGCCTTGGCTACGCCTTTGAGAGAAAGATAACAGCTTTCCTGAATAATTTTTACCGCCACGTTATTTGAGTGGGCAGCTTCGACAACCGCTTTGATGTCTTTCTGTACATAATCATAATTACCAGAAAGAAATTGGCCGATATTCATCACCATGTCGATTTCCTGTACGCCATCCGCAATGGCCTGTTCGGCCTGAAAAACTTTTGAGGGCGTGGTGTCGGCGCCGTGTGGAAAACTTAGCACGCAGGAAACCATGACTGAACTTTCTTTGAGTAATTGCGATGCCAGTTTCACATCACAGGGGCGAACGCACATGCTGGCCACGCCTAATTCGATGCACAGATCTGCATTTTCACGAACGTCATGCTCGGTTTGGTTCGGTTTGAGAACCGCATGGTCGATGGTGGAGGCCACGTCTTGACGGGTATAGTGCTTCATCGCATTATTGCTCCGGTTTCTGTTTAAAAATAAAAGGCCGCCCGGTTACGGGCGGCTTTCATTCGGAATTTAAACCAGACGTTATTTGGCCATTATGTCTTTTAGGTAGGCTACATCGTCGGCAGAGAGTGCGCTTACAGGAATGGTTGCTTCCTTGCCACGCTTGGAATCCTTGATGGTAACCTTGCCTTTTCCTGCAGAGATAAAGACCGCGTTATAGATGCGTTCTTTACCTTGAATTGTGATTTTCCAGTCACGGTATTTCGGGCTGTTGTCATCAACAACGGCCGCACCAGCGCCAGCTGCCGCTTTACCTAGACCGGTTTCCTTTTTAGTATCAGCGCCAGGGGCTTTAACAAAAGCGGTTGGAACGCCGTCGATTCGCACTTTATCAGCTGGGCCCTTATCCGGGATCGGCAGGTTGTAGTAGGTGGTATTTCCATCTTCGTCGCTATCACCGGAATCCAGGAGAATCGCACCTTCTTCATAATCCGCACCTTCGTATTCGGTTTTATAATATCCCAGATATTTCGGTTCGTTGTTAAAGATGATAATGCGGTAACCGCCTTTCTTCAATGAAGCATTGTAGATGTGGTAATAGTCATCTTCACCCGAAGCATCCTCGAACTTTAATGAGCATAAGTCATTAATCTTCATTTTTTCGACATAATGCGCATCCCCGGCTTCTTTGAGAATTGCTTCAACCTCTTTCTTATTAGGATCATTTTTCTTGGTTCCAGCAGCTGCATTCAGCGGAAGTAAGGTGAAAGTTGCGAGTGTCGCACAAATAAAGGTGGTCAGTAATTTTTTCATCCCTGTTTTCTCCTGTCAGTTGTGTTAAACAAAACTTTATGGATCCAGATGATCCAATTTAGTTAGATTTATAATAGTTCTTGTGCCAATAGACGATATTTTTCATCAGGTTTTTGATAGGTTGTTAATGGAATTTGAAAATCCGAACTTGGCAGAACATAGGGTGTTCTGCATAATCCGCGCCTTTTTGAACGTTATAACTTAAATGGGAATATCAACATGTATAGTGCATCAGACCTCAAAAAAGGGTTGAAGATCGAGATCGACGGCGACCCATGTATGATTACAAACTTCGAGTTTTCCAAGCCGGGCAAGGGTCAGGCGCTCTATCGCTGTAAGATCAAAAACCTGATTACGGGAAATACTTTCGACAAAACCTACCGTTCCGTTGAAAAGGTTAACCGGTGTGCGCTGATTTCGCGCGACTACACGTTTTCGTATATCGACGGCGATAACTATGTATTCTCCGACAATACGACGTATGAAGAAGCCACACTGAGCGAGGAGCTGCTTGGAGATTTACGGTTTTTCATTGTGGATGACATGCAGGTGGAGATTCTTTTCCATAACGACCGTGCACTTGACATCACGTTGCCGAACTTTATTGAAATGGTCATCGCCGAAACGGAACCAGGAGCCCGTGGCGATACGGCCACTAATGTGATGAAGCCGGCTAAGCTCGAAAATGGGTACGAAATTAATGTTCCTATCTTCATCAATGAAGGCGACACCATCCGTATTGATACACGTGATGGAACCTATGCCGACCGTGTGTCTAAAGGATAGTCGATGCCTAAAGACAGCATAGTGCTGAGAAACGCCATGATGCGAAGCATCAGGGCGTTTTTTTATGGGCGGGATTATTTGGAGGTCGAAACACCGATCCGTTTGAAAATTCCTTGCATGGAACTCCATATTGACGCGGAACCCAGCGGCGACCATTTTTTACGGACCTCTCCTGAAATATTTCATAAGCAGCTGTTGGCGGCTGGCCACGGTAAAATATTTGAAATAGGAAAGTGTTTTAGAAGAGATGAATTCGGCCCGTTGCACAATCCTGAATACACGATGCTGGAATGGTACTGTGCCGGCGCTGATTACATGGAGATGCTGGAAGAAATCAAAGCGTTGATTTCCTGTGTATGGAATAAAGCTCCTGCTGTTTGGAAAATTCTAACGGTATCTGATGCCTTTACTGAATATGCTGGCTGGAATCCGGTGGGTAATTACGACGAAGACCGGTTTGATATCGACTTAATTGAAAAGGTGGAGCCGGCGATCAGGCAGATGGGGGGGGCAGTAGTGCTGAAGGATTACCCGGTCGAAGCAGCTGCACTTTCACGCCGAAAACCGGATAACCCCCTAATAGCTGAAAGATGGGAGCTGTATATAGACGGAATTGAACTGGCCAATGCATATTCGGAATTAACGGATGCGAAAGAACAGCGGCTTCGCTTCGAAGACTGTGCCAATCAGCGAAAAGCCCTTGGCAAGGAAGTATATCCGATTGATGAAAAGTTCCTGAATTCATTAGAAAAAATTCCGCCCTCTGGAGGTGTTGCACTTGGCTGCGACCGACTACTGATGCTAATGGCTGGTAAAAACTCCCTTGATGAAATCATTTCTTTTCGGAAGGATTAACTGGTAATGAAAAACCTGCTTTCCTATTGAAGGATTTACCGAAGCCTTTTATCATTCGTATCACAACACGATGACCGTGATGGTAACTCTTGAGGCTTGGATATGAAAAAAGCGTTAATGGTGGTGACGGCTGTTCTGGCAATGGGTCCTGTCTGGGGAGATATCGCGGTTGAACTAAAAAACACCTCCGGATTTGTTAAGCAGGCAGATGAATCGCCATTATTTGTTGATCGGGTTCTTGTTCAACTGATTTGGACGGCATCGGCGCCGGTACCCAAGGCTGAAATCGGCGGCGCAACGGGCGAAGGTGAGTTTCTTCTTAACAGTCTGGTTACCACTTCGGGGTTTGCCGGGGTCTGGCCTGATCAGCCGCAGGGTATTATTGTGTACACGGATGCGGATGTCGGAAATGCAGACATTAATAGTGGGTATATCATCGTCCGTTTGTACGACAATAGCGCTCTGGGCTGGGGGGATTATTACCTTCAACAGGCACAGGAGGGTACGCCGTTGACGGAATATGATTCGGAAAATCAGGAGGCAACGGTCTATGACACCGCTGGCGGTATACTGGGTGGAGCTATAGATAGCCAAGGGTATACCATAATTCCTGAGCCGGCCGTAGCATCCCTCTTGATGGTATTCGGCGGCGGTATGCTGCTGGGCCGCCGTATCTTTAATAATGCCTGATATGGTGAAATATCGGAGAGAACGGACTGAGGAAAATCAGTCCGTTTTTTTTGTGGTCGTATCATCCGGCTCATCCGAATGATATTTATCAACGGTTTTTTCGAGCTTGCGCATCTGGTTGGCTACATCATTAAGACGGTATTCAATCGAGTTCAGTATCCAGAATTGGAAGTGCTCGACTTTTGTTGCTTTATGCATCATCCAGATAATCTTTATGGATACAAGTAGAACGGCAATTTCAAGGGAGAAGAGGGAGGGTATGGGCGTGTGAAACCCAAAGATGTGGTGAAGGAAATCGTTCAATGCGAGCAATGAGATTGCAAGAATGAAAATGCGGTTGACCATCCGGTCGTTCTTTTCAGCATCCTTGCCGCCGATCTGCCCCATGAGTTGACGTATCTTTTCCTTTTCCTTCTTAAACTGATCCAGTTCAGCTTTAAGTTTAATCGGATCGAGTTCTTCCATGACAACGCTCCTTGTTCTTATCGCCGTGAGTATAGAAGAGCTGGTGTTTTCATCAACAAATTTGCGTGTCAATCCATGGGGTGCGTGATAGAACCTGCTCTCAATTTTACGGGATGGTCTTAATGGGAAATAAACTGAAAGTCGGTGTGGCATGCGGAGGAACCGGGGGGCACATTTTTCCTGGCCTTGCAACGGCAAACGAGCTTGCGGCAAGGGGGCATGAAGTCGCGCTCTGGCTTGCAGGTAAGGATATCGAACATGATGCCGTCAAAGCCTGGGAGGGCGAAATCATTACGATTCCGTCGGAAGGTTTTCAGTTTGGGTTGTCACTGCGGAGCTTAAAGACCGTATTTCGTCTTATCAGGGCGTATCGGCTGTCTTTGGTCCCCATGCGCAAGCATGCTCCGAATGTTATGTTGGCAATGGGAAGCTACGCCTCATTTGGCCCTGTGAAGGCCGCGGCGAAACTGGGCGTTCCATATGTGCTCCACGAAGCGAATCTTGTGCCGGGGCGTGCGGTCTCTGCTCTGTCGCGGAAGGCTGATACGGTGGCTGTGAGTTTTGAAAAAACCAGCTATTATCTTAAACACCACAATATTATTTTCACGGGTATGCCGTTGCGAAAAAATTTGCAACAGGCAAGTACATCGGTTCGGAAGGACAGGCAAGAGGGCTCCCCCTTGCGGATTCTGGTTATGGGGGGCAGTCGTGGTGCCCAGACCTTAAATGAAGTCGTCCCCCGTTCATTGGCTATGGCTGCCGAAAAGAATGTTTCACTTGAAGTCGTTCATATAGCCGGATTGCAGGAGACGGATGAGATTGAGCGGCTCTACGCCAAAGCGGGAGTTAAGGCTGAGGTTCATCATTTTATTCAAAAAATGGAAGAGGTCTATTTAGATGTGGATTTGGCCTTGTGCAGATCCGGAGCAGCAACCTGTGCTGAATTGGCTGCTTTCGGTGTTCCCGCATTATTGATTCCTTATCCCTTCGCAGTACGGGATCACCAGATGAGTAATGCGCGGGTCATGCAGGATTCCGGTGCTGCCGACGTCGTGGCCCAGGACGATCTAACGGCTACGTGGCTTCGTGATTATCTGGTAAGTGTGTCGCAGAAACCTGCCCGGTTGGAGCGTATGGCGGAGGCAATGAAAAAGCGGGCGCAAACCAATGCGGCGGAGCAACTGGCCGATCTGCTTGAAAAGGTTGCGGGAGCTTAACGATGAACCCGGTTGATCAAGCCGACCGTTTGATCGGACAGGGGGGGCATGTTCATCTCGTGGGTATTGGCGGCATTGGTATGGCCGGCCTCGCCTGGTTACTCAAGGAACGCGGCTTTAATGTTTCTGGGTGTGATTTACAGGAAAACCGGCAGACTGAGTGGCTGGCGAGGAACGGAATTACCATCTCATTCGGCCATCATGAATCACATGTAACTGACGAAGTAGACTGGTTAATCCGTTCAACTGCAGTTCCTGATTCCCATCCCGAAGTACTCCGGGCAAATACGCTTCAAATTCCAGTATCAAGACGGGGGGAGGTGCTGCCCGCATTAATGCGTAGTCGAATCTGCATTGCGGTAAGCGGAACACACGGAAAAACGACAACCACGGCCATGATCGCTCAGCTCTTGGAATGTGGCTACTTTATCGGTGGCGAGGTGGCGGGATATGAAGGGGTGGCCCGCGATGGCGAAATCATGGTAGTTGAGGCTGATGAATCTGATGGTACCGTTTCCGGTTACTCACCGGACTACTCGATTATAACCAATATTGAATACGATCACATGGAGCACCATGAATCCGAAACGGCATTTGTAAGCTGTTTTGAACGTCTTATTCGGAATACCAGGAAATCCGTGTTCTATTGCGCTGAAGATCGGCTTGCCCGTCAGGTCTGTTCGGGTAATTCCAAATGCATACCCTATGGACTCCCCGCGCATCCCATAGAAATTCCGATTGCGGGACGGCACAATCAGTTGAATGCATCTGCGGCGGTGGCGGTTTCTAAGATTTGGAAACCTGAGGAAGAAATTCTTCGTGAATTCGCAACGATCCAGCCCATCCGTCGGCGTTTCGAAACTGTATTTGATGAAGATGGGATTCGCATCGTTTCAGACTACGCCCATCATCCCACTGAAATAGCAGCGCTTATCCAGACGGCTCGGGAAATGAAACCCAAACGATTGCTCGGCATTTTTCAGCCGCACCGCTACACACGCACACGTGCATTGGGTAATGATTTTCCTCCCAGCTTTGAAGGTTTGGACAAACTTTGGCTGGTACCGGTTTATGCCGCTTCCGAAAAGCCGATTGAGGGCGGGAGCACGAAGGATCTTACCGATCGGTTTTCGGATCACTGGGCCGGCCGCCTGCAAAGCTTCCAATCATTGGAAGCAGCCTGGGATGATATTCAGTCAGAGTTGAGGGAAGGGGACATGCTCCTGATTATCGGTGCGGGCGATATTGAAAAAGTCACGGAATTGCTTTAGTGCGCAACCCCCATGCTGTCTGAACAACATTCCGTTGCAATTCCTTTGGTATGGACGCGGACACTTTAGAACGATCGGCGTGTTTTTAAACGAGTCTTGGTTTACCTGTGGACTTTGAAAATGATTCTTTTATAAAGCTTCTGGACAATGCGTTGTTCTGGAGTGTTGTCCAAAAAAGGAAACGACTGGATGAAAATTGAACATGTGGCAATGCAGGTTGAAGATACGCCGGCTATGGCGGATTGGTACTGCACAAATCTCGGCTTTACCGTAAAGCGTTCCTCGGATACTCCGAAACCGGTTCGCTTTCTTGCGGATGAAACCGGAGAGGTGATGATCGAGATCTACAGTAACCCTGCGGTGGCTACTCCGAACTATGCCTCCATGGATCCGCTGATTCTTCATCTTGCATTTGTTTGTAATGATGTGCCCGAGACCATCGACCGTCTTCTGGCGGTTGGAGCGACTTTAGTCTCCGGTCCCGACCATCTGGAAAACGGAGACGTTCTTGCCATGCTCCGCGATCCGTGGGGGCTCGCCATTCAATTGTGTTACCGTAATGTGCCGATGCTTTAGTTTTTCAGTCAGCCGAAGGAATGGGCATGGAGTCCGAACCACATGTTTTAATGATGATCGAAGCGTCGCGCGAATCCGGGCGACGTTTGATTGCCGGTGTGGCGGATTATGCGCGCCATTTTGGTCCCTGGCATTTTCATTGGCAACCGGTGGGGCTGTCACGAATTACTGCTCCCAGCGGGAAGGTAGAGTTTGATGGGATGCTGGTGCGGGATACTGCGGAAGTGAAATCCGTCATGGAAGCCGGGATTCCCACGGTGGCCTTTACTTATGGCAAACAATTGATACCGGGCATCGGTTGGGTGAACACGGATGATCGGGGTATCAGCGAAGTTGTTGCAAATCACTTTCTAAGACGAGGATTCAGGCACTTTGCTTTTTGCGGATACGAAGGCTTACCTTGGTCGGTGGGCCGGGGCAACGGTTTTTCCGAAGTGCTGAAAGAGGCTGGTTGTTCGGTTGATGAATGCTGGATTCCCCCTTCAACTGAAGGGAAAATTGATGATCCGGCTATTATTCAGTGGTTATCGAGGCTTCCAAGGCCGGTGGCATTGATGGCGACCAACGATGAGCTTGGGTGGAAAATAGTGCATCTCTGCCGTGAAGCCGGCTTGCAGGTGCCGGAAGACTGTGCCGTTGTTGGAGTTGATAACGATCCGGTTGTCTGTGGCATGAGCAATCCTCCATTATCGAGCGTAGGGCTGGATCAGTATCAATCGGGTTATCTGGCTGCGGCAATGCTCGATAAAATGATGAGGGGTAAGGTACCCGATTCCTTGGTAATAACGGCGAAAACGGGCGAGTTGGTTGTGCGGCAATCATCCGATATTTTTGCGATAGCGGATGTCGCGGTGGCCAAGGCGCTACGGTTTATTCAGGAAAATGCGCATCGGCCATTGATGGTCGATGAAGTTGCTCTGGCCAGCGGATTATATCGTCGTGGATTGGAACGACGCTTCAAAGAGCAGTTGTCACGAACCATCCTTCAGTCTTGCCGCGAGGCCCGTGTTGAATATTTGGAGCAAATACTGCGGGAATCACGATTAAGCCTTGAAGAAATCGCGGAACAATGCGGTTTTTCGCATTCCTCTCATCTCACCCGTTTCTATATTTCCATGCGAGGAGAAGCTCCTTCGAGCTACAGGAAGCGTATTTCGTAGTTCAATAAGGCCGGATTTATTTCTGAATGTCGTGAAATGGTAATATTAGGCACGCAAAATGGTATGGTAGTTTTTTGTATGGCGTGTGTATATTATCGCTAAATAGTTAACTAACCAAACAAACTGGTTTGCGGAGCGGGTAACATGACTAAGAAAAAACAAACTCTGGTTCGGTTGGCAATCATAGGCTTGATGGGCCTTTCGTCAATTGAGTGTGCTGAAGCCGTGAAACCTGGAACCTTCTGCCGGTTTGTTCCCGAACGCGAAGATGATTTTGCATGGGAAAATGACAAGGTTGCTTTTCGTGCTTATGGCCCGGCTCTGGAAAATAGCGGAGAAGACAGCGGTTTCGATCCGTGGCTCAAGCGTGTTGAGTATCCGATTATTAATAAGTGGTATGATCAGGCTCTCAACAAAAAGATGTCCTACCACAAAGACCATGGTGAAGGGTACGATCCGTATAAGGTTGGAGGCTCGCGAGGCTGCGGCGGTCTGGCCCTTTGGATTGACGGCAAGATGGTTCCATCCAATGTGTTCAAGAAGTGGACGGTTGTTAAATACGAGCCGGAGGAGTCGGTCTTTGTGCTGAGCTATGAATGGAAGCATGGTTTAGACGTATTTACAGAAGACAAGCAGATCTCAATCAAGCTGGGCGACCGCCTGTTTAAATCCGTTTCCACCTTTAAAAAGAATGGAAAAATTGCAAAGGATCTGCCGATTGCCATCGGCTTGGTGCGGCATCATGAAACCGATCTGGTCTCCAAGGATCTTTCCAAAGGATGGATGAGCATCTGGGAAACGATTGACGGCGACGGCCTGGGTACCGGCGTGGTGATTGATCCTAAGCGCATCGAAGATTTTCAACTGTTGGAAACCGGTAAGAAGCTCGAAGACCACGCGCTGATCATTACCAAAACAGATGCCGAGGGGCAGGTGGAATACTATGCCGGCTATGGCTGGGAACGTGCCGGCGAAATCAAAACTTCCAATGATTGGGCTGTCTACCTTTCAGAATTCAGAAAATAAGGAATGTAAAATGAACGTCCGTTATACCATAGGGAAAAACGAATATAAGCGGATGACCACCGATGAGCTGCGTGAAGCTTTTCTGGTCGACCTGTTTGAAGAGGGAACCATCAACCTGCTTTATTGCGAAGTGGAGCGCTCCATTGTCGGCGCGGCGGTTCCAACCGTTGGAAGTCTCGTGCTGGAAGCCGGTAAAGAGCTGGCTTCAGATTTTTTCTGTCAGCGTCGGGAGGTTGGGGTTCTGAATGTCGGCGGCAACGGAACGATTACGGTGGATGGCATCGAATACCAAATGGAAAGTCTCGACGGTCTCTACATTGGCCGCGGATCGAAGGATGTGGTGTTCGATTCTGTCAGCGGAGAAGAACCGGCGCGTTTTTACATCGTCAGTTATCCGGCGCATGCGGAATATCCAACCATGCAGGCAAAGAAGGCCGATGCCAATGTCATTGAGCTCGGGTCTATGGAAGATTCGAATCATCGGAAAATTTATCAGTACATCCATGAAAACGGGATCAAGAGCTGCCAATTGGTGATGGGCTTTACCGCCCTCGAACCCGGCAGTGTCTGGAATACCATGCCGTGCCACACGCACGAACGCCGCACCGAGGTCTATATGTATTTCAATCTAGATGAATCTTCGAAGGTGTTCCACATGATGGGCCCGGGCGATGAAACGCGCCACATTGTGGTTGGCAATGAGCAGGCGGTGATCTCGCCCATGTGGTCGATCCATTCCGGCTGTGGCACGAAGGCCTATACTTTCTGCTGGGCGATGGGCGGAGAAAACCAGCGTTTTGATGATATGGACCATATCGCCGTTGCGGATTTGAAATAGGGAAATGAGTATGAGGATTGTGATTTCGATAATGATGGTTTGTGTTGCCATGGGATCGTTGGGGAAACCAACTTCCGAAGAAGTGAAGCTGATCACTCAGAAAGTGGCCGATTGGCAGATCAAAACATTTGAGGATCAGCATCTATACCGCGGCATCCCCCTGTCCCTTCAAGGGGTGCTTGATCGCCTGGGGGAAAACAAACCGGAAACGGGCCATGAGAAATATGCGGTCTCCTTTACGAGAAAATGGCCGGATTCAGGATGGCATAATGCGGCGCTGTATGCCGGTATGAATGAGTGGCGCAAGGTGGCTGACAACGGGCAGGTCTATACGGATTGGCTTCGTTCAATCGGCGAACGCAACCAGTGGAAGCTGCACTGGCGAAAATACAACGCCGATGACCACGCTGTTGGGCACTATTATCTGGGACTCTACGAAGAATTCCGGAATCCGGAAATGATCGCCGATACGGTTGCCCGTTTCGACTCGATTCTGGCGAATCCTAAAACCGGAACCCTGAAATGGTATAAAGGTTCGGATGCGCACCATCGTTGGGGCTGGAGCGATGCCCTCTTTATGGGCCCACCGGTCTGGGCGCGGTTGGCTAGGCTTACCGGCGAGCAAAAGTATCTCGAATTTATGGATGCTGAATACCACGCTTCATACGACTATCTTTGGGATAAGGATGAGCACCTTTTTTATCGCGATTCCAGTTACTTCACGAAGCACGAAAAAAACGGGCATAAGATTTTCTGGTCGCGGGGTAATGGCTGGGTCTTTTCCGGGTTGGCCCTGATGATTCCCGATCTTCCGAAGGAGTGGGAAGGGCGTTCTTTTTACATCGATGTTTTCAGACAGATGTCGGAAACATTGAAAGCAACCCAACGGGAGGATGGAACGTGGTCGATGGGGCTGTTGGGCGACCCGAAAAATTATCCGACTCCGGAAACGAGCGGAACCGCCTTTTTTACGCATGGTTTGGCGTGGGGTATCAATAACGGAATTCTCGACCGGACCACCTACGAACCGATGGTGTTGAAGGCCTGGTCGGTACTCGCAGCGTGCGTTACAGACGATGGCTTATTGGGTCACGTGCAGCCAGTCGGTGCTTCGCCCGGAGAATCCTATCCCGATAAAAGCGAGGTTTATGGTGTCGGCGCTTTCCTTGCTGCAGGGACTGAAGTCTATACGTTGGTCGGGGGAGTTTCGCGTCCTTCTCCGGAAGCGGTCAAGGCTGCGATGAAGCGGGTGGCGGACTGGCAGGTGGATCATTTTCACGATGACTACAAACGCAAGCGAAAACATAATAATGTCTATACCGCATGGACGTATGGTGCCTGCTATGTCGGCCTGGACAAATGGGCCGCCATGGCTGATGACGATTCCTGTTATGAATTTCTGAAGTCGATTGCGGATCAGCTGGATTGGAAGCTGGGTAAACGGAAATACCATGCGGATGACCATTTGATCGGGCGGCTCTATATGCAGCTGGCGGAAAAGTATAACGACCCGGCAATGTATGCCCACATCAAGGCCCGGTTGGATTTTATCCTGGCAAATCAAAGCAAGCAGTCGGTCAATATCGAGGGGAGGCAGCAGGAGCGTTGGACATGGTGCGACGCGCTCTTTATGGCACCGCCGGTTTGGGCGCAGATGGCGCGAATCACAGGCGATTCGACATACCTTGATTTTATGGTGAAGGAATACAGGGCAACGTACGACCACCTCTATGATCCTGAAACCAACCTGTTTTTCCGCGATTCAAACTTTTTCAAGAAACGCGATAACGGGCAGAAGATTTTCTGGTCGCGCGGGAACGGTTGGGTTTTTGGCGGGCTGGCACTGATTATTGACGAGCTGCCGGAAGGAGAGGACAAGGAATGGTTTATTGCTCTGTTCAAAGAGATGGCGCCAGCCATTGCAAAGCTCCAAACACCTCAGGGTCATTGGGCGATGAGTTTGCTGTGTGCGGATTCGTATCCGACACCTGAAACCAGCGGGTCGTCTTTCTTTACCTATGGATTGGCCTGGGGGATTAACCAGGGGTATCTCGATCGGGCAATCTATGAACCCGTGGTATTGAAGGGATGGAATGCGGTAGTCAGTCATGTAAATGCAGATGGTATGCTCGGTTATGTTCAACCAGTGGGCGCCGCTCCGGGGAAGGCATGGCCGGATCAGACCGAAGTCTACGGCATCGGTGCATTTCTATCGGCGGGCTCTGAGGTCTATAAGATGGTAGGCGGAGCCTCCGAAAAATCAGGCTGATAATGTTCAAGACTGATACGGGCTGGTGCTGGTATGAAGGTCCGCGCGCAATTATACTAGGCGATATTCCGGTAGGCGCGCGGTGTGCTGCCGGTTGCATTCCTGAAGATGCGGCTGAAGGCTTGTGGCGATCCGAAACCTGCTTCGTCGGCGATATCTGCTATGGAAAGCGAAGTTGTCCGCAGTAAAGCCATCGCCCGGTTTATCCGGTAGTTCTGGATATAGCTTCCCAGGGGGATCCCGGCAGCTTCTTTAAATAAAACACGCAGCCGCGATTCCGAATACCCTATGGCTTCGGCAAGGTCTGCCACCACTACCGTCCGGCCTCTCCATTCCGCCATGAGCTGGTTCACTTTCCGTAGCAGACTGTCTTCGGATTCCGCCGGCAGGTCGGCAGCGGTATCCTGCAGATCCTGCTTCAGCGAAAGAAGAAGATGCAACAGCGCGGTTTGGACTTGTTCCGCCTGAAGTGCCGAGTGGGATTGATGCCATTCGGTTAGCAGTTCCTCTACGCTGTTTCGTGTTTTTTTACTGATCCCGATAACACGGTTGCATAGCGGTTCCAGAAAGGTGCGCGGTTCCAGTTCGAACGTGCAAAAGAGCCACTGAAGCTGGGTTGAAGCCAGTTGACTGAAGTGGTGAAATTGGTAGGGCAGGATCAGTAAGGCTTGCCCGGGATGGAACGGTAAAGCCAGATTATCAATGTGTACCTGTCCCTCTGTTTTCATATTGAAGGCCAGTACAAACCGGTGGTGCGAGCGGTTTTGCAACGCCTCCTGTTGCAGCATTTTTTTTGTGGTTCGCACAAACAGCAGCACATCAGTCGGAGTAGGCAACTGGATTTTCCCGATTCCGGTAAAATAGTCCGAAGGTTCTTTGAATTGCATAAGATCGGAATTCATGGGGGTAGAATGCCCAAAGTGCTGAAAAAGTCAAATTAGTTAATATACAATCGATATCGATAAATATTTAATCTTTATGGTTTTAGGCTGATGTCCCATTCTCGCTTCATCAACTTGAGGTGAACGATGAACATAGAAATGATGAAAAAGCCGGAGCTGGATCCGGAATTTGTGCCAGCCATACTGTGGAACCGTGCCTACCTAAAGGCCGTGGATGAATCCGGCGAAGCCGTCGGTGTTGCCATTGCGCTGCAACGTCCGGATGACACCTGTACCGTTTTTAAAACCAAAATTCTTCCGGCTACTGAAAACAACGAGCCATTGAGCCTTCGCTATCTGGAACGAATCCTTAAATTCCTGCTGTGGCAGCGTGGTGGATGCAAGGTGTTGATCGCCGGATGCGATTCGCTTGCAGGAAAACTGGCGGCGATCTATTCCTCCGAAGGTGAGCGCGCATTTGATTATGATTTTTTTGGCGATAAGACCTACCTCCAACCCTTGGAGGTTGTGGCCTGTTCCTTTGATGATATTCCGGAACCTCACGAGCTTTCGATGCCGCTCGGACGCCACCTCGACGGATGCCGCATCGGTTTCGATCTGGGTGGTTCTGACCGCAAATGCGCAGCGGTGATCGATGGCGAAGTTGTCTTTTCGGAAGAGGTTGAATGGAATCCCTATTTTGAAAACGATCCGAACTATCATATTGAAGGGATCAACGACACCCTGCAGCGCGCGGCTGCGCATTTGCCGAGAGTCGATGCCATTGGCGGAAGCTCGGCCGGTGTTTATGTCAACAGCGAGGTGCGGGTTGCATCGCTTTTCCGCGGTGTCTCGCCCGAAGATTTTGAAACCAAAGTGCGCCGCATCTTTTTTGACCTGAAGGAACGGTGGGATAATGTTCCGTTCGATGTGGTGAACGACGGTGAAGTAACGGCGTTGGCCGGTTCGATGTCCATGGATGAAAATGCGGTACTCGGGCTGGCCATGGGAACCAGTGAAGCGGTGGGCTATGTAACGCCCTGCGGGAACATTACTCCAATGCTAAACGAACTCGCTTTCGCTCCCGTTGATTACGCAGAAAATGCACCGGCGGATGAATGGTCGGGGGATGTCGGCGTGGGTGCACAGTATTTCTCGCAGCAGGCCGTTGCAAAACTGGTTCCCGCTTCCGGTTTGGAGATTCCCTCAGATATGCCGTTCCCGGAACAGCTGATCAAGGTGCAGGAAGCCATGGCCGAAGGCGACGAACGTGCTGCGAAAATCTATTCCACAATTGGAACCTATCTCGGATACACGATTGCGCACTACGCCGACTTTTATGAAATACGTAAAATACTGCTGCTGGGCCGTGTAACGAGCGGGCAGGGAGGAACCATTATCATTGAAAAAGCAAAGGAAGTGCTCGCTGCTGAGTTTCCGGAACTGGAAAAGCTGATTGAAATTGTAACCCCGAACGAGAAAGACAAGCGTCACGGTCAGGCCGTCGCCGCTGCAAGTCTTCCTATAATTGGAGAAAAATAATGAATCCCTACCTGAGTTTTGTTGAAAATATTCAAGCCGGTGTTCAATCAGCCAAGGGACAAACGGTTGTCGGACGCAAGGACATTGTTGAGTCCGAAAAAAAAGTGCTGTTGTTTTCGCCGCACCCGGACGATGAATGCATTATTGGTCTGCTTCCATTGCGCCTGATGGCCGAGCTTGGAAAACAGGTGATCAATGTTCCGGTTACCTTCGGCAGTGATAAGAAACGCCAGGAAGGGCGCTCCAACGAACTGGCTGATGCCTGTGCATATCTCGGTTGGGATATTCACCGCGAATATGATGATTTCCGGTCGCTGGAAGTCGATGATGTGGTGAATGTATTAAAAAAATACCAACCCGAAACTATTGTGATGCCGCATTCCAAGGATTGGAACTCGCGTCATATTGCTACGCACTTCCTTGTAGCTGAAGCCTTGGAAAAAATGCCGGCAGATTTTTCCTGTACGGTTGTGGAAACCGAATTCTGGGGGGCAATGGATGATCCGAACCTGATGGTTGAGGCTAATGCGGAAATGCTGGCCGAACTCATTGCCGCAACATCGTTGCATGTTGAAGAGGTGGCCCGTAATCCCTATCATCTTTTACTTCCTGCCTGGATGCAGGACAATGTACGCCGTGGCGGTGAACTGGTAGGTGGACAGGGAGGAGCCGCGCCGGACTATTCTTTCGCGATACTGTATCGTCTGCGGAAATGGCAGGGCGGAGAATTCATTGCTTGTTTTGAAGGTGGAAAAAATATTGCGGTCGGTGCCGCGAATCTGAAGGAGCTGTTTTAATGGAAATTATTATCAAGGAAAACGGACAGGTTGCCAGTAAGGCAGCTGCACGGGTTGTGGCTCGCCTGGTACGTGAAAAACCAAATGCAGTTTTAGGACTGGCTACGGGCAGTACGCCGTTGATGCTCTACAAAGAACTGATCCGCCTACATAAGGAAGAAGGATTGGACTTTAGCCGGGTCACTACATTTAACCTCGATGAATATATCGGGCTGCCGGAAGATCACGAACAATCCTATCGGCGGTTTATGAACGAAAACCTTTTTGAACAGATAAATATCAAAATGGAGAACACGCATGTCCCCGATGGCATGGCCGCAGATGTTCCTGCTGCTTGCGCGGCCTATGAAAGGGCGATCGTTGAGGCTGGGGGCATTGATCTGCAGGTACTCGGCATCGGTTCTGATGGCCATGTTGGGTTCAACGAACCGACTTCATCGTTTGCCTCGCGCACCCGAATTAAGACACTGACGCAGCAGACGGTGGCGGACAATGCCCGGTTCTTCGATGGCGATGAATCGCAGGTGCCGCACCATTGTATCACGATGGGTATCGGAACCATTATGGATGCCCGCATGAATATTTTGCTGGCCTTTGGAGAGGGCAAGGCCGAGGCGATCGCATCAACGGTGGAAGGCGCGGTGGCGGCAATGATGCCCGCGTCTATCCTGCAACATCATCCGGCGGCTAAGATTTTTATCGACGAGCAGGCGGCCTCAAAGCTACAACTGTCTGATTACTATCAATGGGTCTACAACGGCAAGCCGGAATGGCAGCAGGACGCATGATTAATCGGTCACGGTAGAAAAAAGGAAAAAATATGAAGCTGGCAAAGGTTGCTGAACAGTTCGAAGTTTCGGGATTACTTGCCAGCGTACGGCCGATCGGCAGTGGGAATGTGAACGACACCTATGTCGCGGTCTTTCGAACGCACTTTTCCGAAGAACGTATTATTATCCAGCGGGTAAACAGCCATGTTTTTGCTCATCCCGAATGGATTATGGAAAACCTGAGTGTTCTCACCAAGCATTGCCATGAGCAGCTTCAGGCGGAAAGTAAGGTGGCTGACCGCATCTGGCAGCTGCCGCGCATTGTTCCATGCCGGAATGGACAGGACTTTTTCGTGGATGAAGAGGGTGCCTTTTGGCGGGCCTTAACACTGATTGCATCGGCAACGTCCTATGAGATTGCCCAAAGTGCCGAACATGCATTTGAAGTAGGAACGGTGCTGGGGCAGTTTCACCGCCTGATGTCCGGCATGGATCCGCGCAGCCTGCGTGATACACTGCCCGGATTTCATGAAACGCCAAAATATCTGGAGCAATACGATCAGACGGTTCAAACACCGGACGTACAGGAAATGCTCGTAAGCTCCATGGAGCTGCGAAATATCCAGCGCTTTGTTGAAGACCGTCGGGACTTTGTTCCTGTTCTTCAAAATGCGTTGGATGCCGACGAATTGAAAATACGGCTGATCCACGGCGATCCCAAGGTTGGAAATATTATGATTGATGATGATACCGGGAAGGGCACCGCGATCATCGATCTCGATACGGCAAAGCCCGGATTGATTCATTATGATGTGGGCGATGCACTGCGGTCGCTTTGCAACCGTGATGGAGAGGAAGCCAAAGAGCTTGGAAAAGTGGTTTTCGACCTCGATCAATGTGAAGCCTTTGTCCGTGGCTATGTTTCGTTTGCCAAAGAATTTCTCACCGATAACGATAAGAACTATCTGTACGATTGCATTCGCCTGATCACCTTCGAGCTGGGTCTTCGGTTTTTTCAGGACTATCTGGCCGGCAATGTTTATTTCAAAGTGAAGTCGCCGGAGCAAAATCTTCAGCGTGCAAAAGTGCAGTTCCGGTTATGTGAAAGTATTGAAACGCGAAAAAGAAAGATTCAGGAAATCCTCACGGATGTTTTCGGTATAGCTTCTGATGCTTCAACTGCTCAATAAACGCAGTGCCGAGATGAAACGAATTTAATCAGCCTTACTTAAGGTTGGTCTGTTTCTGGAGTTGTTTATAGAGATCCCTTTTAACGGATATAAATTCGGGGTTATTCGCAAGGTTGGTCCATTCGCGCGGATCGTTAGCGTGGTCGTAGAGTTCCTCCATGCCGTTGTAGTAGCGGATGTAGCGCCAGCGTTTGGTGCGCAGGCTGAAGCTTTGTTTGGAGGGATTGTTGTAATGTTCTTCCGGCTGCTTGATGGTCGCATTTTCTCCTGCGTGCAGCATGGTGAGAGCAGCTTCGGGACCGTCCCATTTTCCTGAGATTGGTTCCTCGAGGAACGGGCGGACACTGAAGCCATCGAGCGGTGCACCCTTTTCATTCTTGCGGGTGTCGCCCTTGAGGCCACAGAGGTCGACGAGCGTGGGGTAGAGGTCGATCAGTGAAATCGGATGCTCGGCCACGCCGCCGGGTTTGGTCACGCCGGGGGCTCGAACCACGAAGGGAATACGGGTGGCTTCTTCCCATGGGGAATTCTTAAACAGGAAATCCTTCTGGCCCATCTGCCAACCGTGGTCGGAAACGAGGACAATGATGGTGTTATCCTTGAAGGGGCTGTTGTCGACTGCCTCGATGACCTGGCCAATGCAGTCATCGACAGCGGCGACGCAGGCGAGGTAGGCCTGGGTAAAGCGGCGCAGCCCTTCATCGGGATCAGTGTACGATTCATTCAGCCAGCGGTAATAGCGGAAACCTTTCACGTCCTGGTCATAGAGATCCTTCATGTGGGTGTCGTGGGCGTCGCCCGGTTTAATGACGGGAAGCTGGACGGATTCGAGCGGGAATAGGTCGAAATATTTTTTCGGGGCGTGCAGCGGGGTGTGCGGGCGGATAAAGCCCACGCCGAGGAAGAAGGGTTTTCCGTTATCCTCCTCTGCAAACCTTTTAATTCGGTCGGCTGCCCATTGGGCGTTGCGCTCATCCGGGGTGGGATCGCGGTCGGTTTCGCTGGTGTAGCGCATCGGTTTGCTGACCCAGTTTTCGTTATATACCCATCCGCTCAAGGAGTTGCCGTCGTCTGCAAAGGGAACATCGGAAAGCGGGGCGAAGGAGCCGTCGACCGCGCCGATGTCATTAAAGGGTTTCGGGACGGACGGGTGGGCAATAGTATTTTCGCCGTCGTGCACAAACGGGCCGTAGTCGGCGCGGCGTGCGAATTCATCCCAGACATGGCGATGAAAATGATGCATCAGCTTGCCGGTTCCGGCGGTGTGGTAGCCGTTGTCGCTGAAATATTCCATCAGGGTCTTGCTGTTTTTCTGGATTGGGTTTTTGTTCCAGTCGTCCCAGAACAGGTTTTTGGAGGTATGGTGGTAGAGGCCGGTCAGGAAGCTGGAGCGCGATGGCGCGCAGACCGGATTGTTGCTGTAGGCGCGGCGAAAGGCCACGCCGGACTTTGCGAGTTTTTGCACATTCGGTGTTTTGGCCTGCGGATGCCCGGTCTGGCCGGGGATGCCGGTGATATAGTCGTTGAGGTCGTCACAGACAATCAAAACCACATTGGGCTGCTTTGCAAATGCAACTGCAGCAAGACAGAGAGAGAGAAGGGGGATCAGTTTTTTCATTATATTATTTTTGGTAAACACGGACATAGTCGATTTCGTAGCGGGAGGGAAATTCGGTTGCTGATGGATCGCCGCCTGCTCCGCCGCCAATGGCGAGGTTGACGAGGATGTAGTGGGGCTGCCGGAAAGGATGTTCGATGCTGCTGCCGGGCGGATTGGACGAATCTTTGATATTGATTTTATTCAGTAATTGATCGTCCACATAGAGTTTGATGGAGTCTTTGCTCCAATCCATGCGCCAAATATGAAATTTATTCGCCCAGTCGGGATCGCCAAAGCTGTCGATGGTTTTTGTGCTGCTGTTTTTCCGGGGTTTAAATTTTGTTCCGGAACCCCAGAAAGCGTTGGCCAGTAGCTTACCTTTGTAATATTCCATGATGTCGATTTCGCCATTGTCCGGCCATTGACCTTCAACACCCAGCGTCCAGAAGGCGGGCCAGAGGCCGGGGCGGACATCGATTTTTGCGCGCATTTCAAATCGGCCGTATTTCCAGCTGTGGAGTCCCTTCGTTATGAGACAGGCTGAAGTATATTCTGCCATGGGCCATTTTGTTTTCCAGTCGGTGGAACCCGGTACATGGTTGGTGTTCGGCACGCGTTCGCGCCGCCCTTCGATCACGAGCATGCCGTTGGTGCAGGTGGCGTTGTCGGGCTGGTACCACTGGGCTTCGTAGTTACGCATCAAGCCGTGCTCATAGGTCCAGTTTTCAGGATTGGGAATTCCGTCTTCATTAAACTCATCTGCCCATACCAGTTGGTAACCGTTTGCAGCAGCAAAGGTATAACCGGTGAAAACCAGCGTGGAAATTATAAGAGCGTAATACTTCATATACATACTATGCGGCCTATTTGTTGTTTCTGACAAAACATTGTTATTGAACATTATGACAGAGCTCTTTCATCGTCTCTACGAGCTCCGGTTGTTTTTTTGCCATATTTTCAGTGGAGATGGGAGTGTCTTGATCGTTGTAGTGGTCGTAGAGTTCGATGCCGACAGGATCAATACCCGGAAAATCGATGGCTTTTTCCTGCGACCATTGGGTGTAACGATAGCCATTGCGGTGCATGATGCTTGCACCGACCGCGGCCGGATGATCGCCTTCGGCTCGGGTAACGAAGGTGTGGATATATTCACGCGCCGGGATTTTCGGATCCTGCAGGGTGGTGACGAAGCTGCGGCCGTCAATATGACCAGGCTTTGGCAGTCCACACAAATCGACGAGCGTTGGATAGAGGTCGATCAGCCCGACGATGGATTCCGAGGTTGTTCCGTGGCCGTTGCTGAGGTTAGGAACGCGGACCAGCATGGGGATAACGGTATCCTTTTCATGGACCGTGTATTTTGCCCAGCGATCATATTCGCCGAGTTTGTAGCCGTGGTCTGAAGTGAAGGCGATGATGGTATTATTATAGAGACCGTTTTCTTTCAGGGCATTCACTAGGTCTCCAATTAGGAAGTCCGCATAGGAAACGCAAGCGCTGTAGCCGTGGATGATTTCCTTTTTTTTCATTTCAGGCAGGGAGTAAGCATCAAACTGTTTTGTGTCGGCATGTACGCTCAGTAAAGCATCGGGCTTGCTCAGGGAATAAAACCTCAGTATGCCGGATGGTGGTGTGATGGTACTCGGCTTTATCGCTTTGCGATTGTATAGATCAAAAAACTCTTTTGGAGCGGAAAAAGGGGAGTGCGGCTTTTTGATGCCGATGCACATGAAAAACGGATTTTTCTTTCCGTGCATTCCAAGCCATTCCTTTGCCTGCGCCACGAGCGCGCCGTCTTTATGCTCATAAGTACCGAAGCTGCTGGCTTCGGTGATATTCGTGGTTTTTGTTTTGCTGCCCTTAATTTTAATTTTTTTACCGTCGTGGCCCTGATTGTTAAAGGTGACGGTGAAATCGTGTTTGGCGGCATCGGAATCCGGGACTACGGAGTCATGGTAGAGTTTGCCCCCTCCGATGGTGGTGTAGCCATGGTGTTTAAAATAGGCCGGCATCGTTTGAACATTAAGGCTTTCAGCTTTTTTCTGAGTGGAAGCGCTTTTTCCCCCCTGATTCCAGGTCAAGCCGCTGTTGTTCGGAAACTTGCTCATCATCATGGCGGCGCGCGACGGCCCGCATAGAGGATATTGGCAATAAGCGCGGTCGAATTTCATTGCGTCCGTGGCCAGTTTGTTTAGTTCGGGTGTTTTGATAGCCTTGTTACCATACAGTTCCACCTGTTTCATCAGGTCGTCGGCAATAATGAACAGGACATTGGGTTTGTCTGCCCATGCAGTTGAGATTGCTGTCTGGCAGAAAAGAAGGATGACAAGATACTTTTTCATGGGATTGGTTCTTTTGCGTTTATCCATTTTTCGGTTTCCGAGGCGTATCTCCGGAATAATATTTTTCAGCTTCATGTAAACAAGGCGATGGAAGCATGCAGGCTCCATCGAGGGGCGAAGTGCTTCTTTCCACCCAATATTGCGCTCTGGAACCAGGAAACTGACATTATTATTCATAAAAATTACATTGTCACATACACGAATTCTAAGCTGTTTGTTCAGGTGCGGTTGACCCCGATTTTAGGACCACTGGCTTAAGTGGAATCTGCGCCCTTAAA
>CAZAPF010000047.1:0-36859 GCA_964486885.1 uncultured Verrucomicrobiota bacterium | reverse complement strand
GCGTATTTGAAGGGAGCACTCGGGTTCCTTCCTTTTGGCAATGGAAAGGCGTTTTTCAGGCGGGAAGAGATATTTCCAATCTGACCGCCCACTTCGACTTCTTCCCGACCTTTATGGAATTAGCCGGAATTAAACCCGTAGCTTCCACACCTAAATACGAAGGGCGTTCCCTGCTGCCTCTTTTCAGTGATCCCCAACACAAATGGGCAGACCGCTATCTGTATTTCAATACGGGCAAATGGGACCCCGAAGACGACGTCAGAGACTATAAATTCAAAAGCGCTGCCATTCGAAGCTCCAAATACCGTCTGATTTGGCATCAAGATAAAGAAATCCTATTAAATTTGGAGAAGGATATGACCAATCTGGACAATATTGCCAAAAACCATCCCGAAATCGTTAAAACCATGAAGGCTGAGTATGAAAAGTGGTGGGACCGCGTTTATCCTCACGCGACAAAAACACTACCACCTGTGGTTGAGCAGGACTGGCAGAAAGCATTCAACCAGCTAAGGAAACCTGAGGTTGCTCCTGCCTATGAAGTTCCTGCTTTGTAATCACAATGTTCATTGCGCCTAGTTGATTTATGACACCTGAAATAGGAGAGCTTTCTATGAATACGAGAAACAGTAATTTATCACTTCGGCAAATCAGCCTGCTGGCCGTTTTTTGCAGCCTTTTAGTTATTCCGGCCACGGGGGCGTCGGGGTGGAGGACGATTGCGGAGGATGTCAGGTTTCCCTCGGATGACGTCATCGTCGCGTTTTGCGAAGTGACCGATCCGAAATATGGATTGCCGACCGACACGGAGAAGACGGACTGCACGCCGGCGATCCAGAAAGCCCTCGATGATGCCCAGGCGGCCGGGGGCGGAACGGTCTTTATTCCAGAAGGGAAATACCGTTTAGATGGCATGCTGAAGATCGGCTCCAACGTTTTTCTCCGCGGACGTTGGTGTCAAATTACAGCGAATCAGCCCGCCGCCGGGACGATCCTGATGCTCTACGGTTCCGGCCAGAAACAGAGCATCCTCATTGAGGGGAGCGGGTGTGGAGTGCGCGACCTGATCTTCTGGCATCCGGAACAGTCGGTCACGCAAAGTAATGCGGAAGAATACCCTCTGGTCATCCGTGGTAATGCCTCGGTGGTGACGATCGAGAACATCACGTTCATCAATGCCTACCGCGGAATCGATCTTTCCCAGGCCAGTGCCTCCTGCTTGCGGGGGATCTACGGAAGTCCGTTGAAAGTCGGCCTCACAGCCGACAAAAGCTATGCGGTTTCCCGCTATGACAGGATACATTTTTCACCGGATTACTGGTCCTGGTCGAAACTCCCGGGAAGCCCCGGTGCTGATGGTGCTCACCGGACCTTTATGCGCTCTGAAGGCACCGCGGTTCATATCAAGGAAATGGACGGTTTCTACTTTGGCTTTTCCGATATCTCCGGCTATCGAAGAGGGCTCCATTTTGAGAAGGGCGTCTCCGGGGACGATGCGAGCGGAAAACTTTGCTATGTTTCCGTAACCGATTGTGACACCGCCCTTCATGTGGATGACGCCAAGGGCTTCATGATCCTCGACTGCAAATTAGTGGGCTCCGATTACGGAATCTGGGGCAATGACCGGACGCACTATGAAATCCACACGTCTACGATAGAGGGAGGGATTCATTCCATTTTCCTTCAGAAAAATGGAATCGCTGAGCTTGTCAACTCGACTCTTAAAGGCGAGACCAAGATAACCGGCCCTCGAAGCGGATATGCAGCACATCATTACGAGCAGGTGTTGCCCCGATTTAATAACAATTACGACCGGGTGCGGAAACCCGCCAAACACGACCTCTTTAATATCAAGCAACACGGAGCAATCGGCGACGGCAAAGCAGATGATACCGCGGCAGTAGAAGCGGCGATTGCCGCTGCCCGGAAAAATGGAGGTGGAATTGTTTTTGTGCCCGACGGGGAATACCGGATCACCCGGGAATTGGATCTTGGGAAAGGAATAGAGTTGCGCGGTAATAGCGGGGGGCGACATATGGTATGCGATAAAACCTCCGCCGAACTGGGCAGTGTCCTGTTCATCGATATGCCCGGCGGTCATGAAAACGGAACACCTTTCCTCACCCTAGGCGATGGCAGTGGCCTGCGGGGTATCGGCTTTCATTATCTCCAACAGGATTACAAAAACTTTCAACCTCACCCGTTTATGGTTCGATGCAATGGTTCCAAAAATTACATCATCGATTGCTCAGCCTCCAACCCTTATCAGGGGGTGGAATTGAACGGAGATGAGCCGTTGATTGAGTATTCCTTCATTGGAGGACTAAAACGCACGTATCGGGCTAACGGAAGCACCGGGGGGCGAATTCAGAATTGCCACATTAAACCCGACTTCTGGAGGACGGCCTGGTTGCCGGGAAGCCCCAAGACCTCCGAACTTGAGGAATTTAAGTGGAAAGTGAACGCCGGGGGCTATGAACCTATTTATCTGAAAGACTGCGACGACTTCGTCGTTATGAGTATTTTCAATCATGCCTCCCATACCCTGATGACGGTGGATAATTCCAGTGGACAGACCCTCATGGTCGGCGGGGAACAGTTGCAGGGGGGCTACGTGCTGAAGAACGGCAGCAAAACCTTCGATTTCCTCTCCTCAAAATGCAACGTCAACCACATCGGCAGCCGTGACGGAACCTTCGGCATCAAATCTCTGCCCGGATTTAAAGGGTCGGCCCGCTTCTTTTGCTCTGGAGCCTCAGGAACCTCGGACGAAACCTGGAACGCACAGGACGGTCACTTGTTTTTTCAGTTGACCTCAATCACCGGCCCCAGTAATCGCGGAGCCAACAGCATCCACTGCGGCCCCGAAGGAAAAATGACGGTCCAATCGGGCGGAGCCAATTCTCATCCCATCGGCATCGAGAATGAGGGCTCGCTCCGCATGGAGAACTTCGATTTCGCGCACGGCTTGCTCAACTCCCAAGTCGCTCGACTGGGAGCCAATAACTCCTTCCCCAACACCTTTGTTCTAGCCGATCTCAATCAGCCGAATCCTAAGAGCTATGGGCTGGAGATCGATACTGCGACCATTGAAATGGGCGATGCGTTGCTTTTCTGGAACAAAGGGTGGGCGAAAGACTCACTGGATGGCCGCCGCTTCATGGGGGCACGTCTGAAAAACGGTAACGCCTATTCCTTCAAGGTGACGGACCCGGAATTCCAGAAAGGCAAAAAACCAGCAGTTGAAATTACGCTCTTTTTCCGGCTGGATACCGACTGCACGATCAAACCTTTTTATCGAACCCGCGACGGATTGAAGCCCGCAAAGCAGTTTCGCCACAAATTGGGTTCTGACCCGACCTGGAAAGAGTACCGCTTTACCCTTGAGGATGCCTGGTTTGGATCAGAGGAAGATCTTCGCATTGAGATCGAAGGTGAATCCCCGATGCTGGCCATGGTCTGCTTCAGCTCTCCGGTGAACCAGTGAGGAGGGGGGGGCTCAATGTTCAAGATCCGTCGTGTTGTCTTGAATCTTGAGAGCTGACCCCGGATTGTACGGTGCGCCTGATTGAAGTCAAATAAGGATCGACGAGCTGCACTCGGCCGCATTGCGACTGCCATTCATTAGCCACGAAAGAGCACATAGAACACAAAGTAGTATCATGGCGACGGATTTTTAGACGAGATTACAGGATGGACAGGATAAAGAATGATCCCGTCAATCCTGATATCCTGTCAAAATAGATTTGGTTTCGGCTCGTCGGGCGACAGCAGGTTTTCACCACAGAGAACTCAGAGGCTCAGAGAGTTTGCAAAAAAGGAGCGGCGACTTTCCAGTCGCAGATAAAAAGCAGAACGGTGCTCTCCGGGGGTGGGGTCAGCCCGGGGGGTGGCGTCAGCCCGCACATTGCGTCATATGTAATGGGTTGTTTGTCTCAATCTTCAACATTCATTTTCTCTGATAGAAGCGGTTCCATTTTCGGGACATCAAATGCCTGTTCATGCGTAAGGGCACCGATGGGGTCGGACGAACCACCATTAATGAACGATGATTTAGCGATCAATATTCCAGTCGATGAAGTCGGCCAATTCTTCCTCGGAGATGCCGCCGGAGCCGTCCTTGTCAGCTCTCTTGAGGAAGGTCTTGATGTGAGCGGTGGAACCTTGGAAGGCGATGAATTCCTCCCTGTTGAGCGCGCCATCGGAATCGGTGTCAAACTCGGTATGCCACTCAGCGGGGGGGTTGCGGGAGATTCGATACCACCTGATGTCCACGATTCTGGATTCGAATTCCTTCAGGTTCAGCGTTCCTGATTTGTCCTTGTCGGATTTGTTAAAGCCAACGGGGCCATGTTTGGGGGAATGGTAAATGGCGGTGGCGTACTCGACATAGGAGAGTTCGTCGTCTCCATCGCTGTCAGCCATCTCAAACAATGCTGCGGGCGTCATCGCGAGCATTGCAGCACTGGGCTTGAGATCCTCTTCGGGGATGGGAAGGGTGACCCACAGCTGATTGCAGCGTCCCTTGCCATCGACGCCCGCGCGAACGAAAAAGCCTGCTTGAATTTCCTCATCAGCGTCCAGGAAGCTGATGTAGGCGATGTTCGTATCGTCGTGGATCGTGAAGGTCTTGCTTTTCCGGCGATGATTGACGGTGATCTGATCTCCGTCGACGGCTTCGACGACACCGGAAAGGGTGTCACCTGTTCCGCTTTGAGCGGCGAGTTCGCCTACACTGAACGTCGGAGCGAGGATTAGAATGATGAAAGGAATAAGGGTTTTCATAGGACAACGTTTTACGGGCAGTAATTTGGTTGTTCAAGGCCAAAAACCGAGCGGACTGAGGGGCCTGCGGATCGGGGATCAGATAGGATTCTCTTCCAGCTCTCGGTTGTGTTCGGTGTTTCGAGCGCATTCGTTTTTGGCGGGAATCGCCACTGTTTTGGCGGAAAAACCCAAGCCGGAGTTTTGCGATATTGGGATGATCAATTTTATTGAATAGGCGTGTAGCATGTGAGGGCCCATTAGACCTATCCGGACGTAACACGGTTGTGGTCGGTTCCGCATTGGGGGGGCGACACGTATTCCAGGCGTGAAGTCGATGAACAGGGAATGCTAAGGAAATGAAGATTTTTTTGACCATTGTGGCGATGCTGGCTGCTGTTTTAGCGCACGCGGAAAAAAGGCCGAACATTCTTTTTGTTCTGGTGGACGACCAACGCTTTGATTCGCTGGGCTGCGCAGGACATCCGGTGTTGCAGACGCCGAACATTGACCGGCTGGCAGCAAACGGCGTGCGCTTTGAAAACATGTTCGTGACGACGTCGATCTGCATGGCGAGCCGCGCCTGCATCTTTACGGGACTGACGGAGACGGGCCATGGATACACGGGCGGCGGTAAACCGGCCACACCGGTGATCGAGGCTGATGTGGATACGAGCTTTCCAACGTTGCTCAGGCAGGCGGGCTACCGTACCGGCTTCTTCGGCAAGCAGCATGTCGGGTTCAAGGAGGGGAAGGGGGCGATGGATCGCATGTTCGACGTGCAGGAAAAGATCGGCCGAAAACCCTATTTCAAGCAGCAGCCGGACGGCAGCGAGCGACATGAGGCGGAGCTGATTGGCGACCGTTCGGTGGAGTTCCTGGCCGCCCAGCCGAAAGACCAGCCGTTCTGCCTCTACATGAGCTTTAATATTTCTCACGCGGAAGATGGCGACAAACGTCCCGGTATCGGGCACTTCCCCTGGCCGAAGGTGGTCGACGGTATGTATGAGGATATCGACCCCGCGCCGCCGCGGTTGGGTGATCCGAAATATTTTGAAGCGCTGCCCGGGTTTATGCAGGAGTCGATGAACCGCGACCGCTGGTACTGGCGCTGGGACACGCCGGAAAAGTATGCCATCAACATGCGCGCTTATATGCGGATGCTCACGGGGATGGACCGCGTGGTTGGACGCGTGCTTGAAAAGCTGGACGAGCAGGGGCTGGCGGACAACACGGTGGTCATTTATACCGCCGACAATGGATATTATATGGGCGACCGCGGCCTGGCCGGAAAGTGGTCGCATTTCGATCAGTCGCTGCGCGTGCCGCTGATTATTTATGATCCGCGCCTGCCGAAAGGGCAGCGCAACCGGGTGGCCGCTCCGCCGGTGTTGAACATTGACCTGCCCGCTTCCATGCTTGAACTCGCCGGATTGGAGGTGCCGGAAAAATATCAGGGCCGCAGCCTGTTGCCGGTTTTCAACGGCAAGACGCCCGCCGACTGGCGGACAGACCATTTCCACGAGCACCACATGAATAATGCAGGGATTCCAAAATGGCGCGGCGTGCGCAATGAGCGCTACTCTTATGCCCGCTACTATGAAGAGGATTATGAGTTCCTCCATGACCTCGAAGCCGATCCGGATCAACAGAAAAATTTTGCCGCCGATCCGGAGTACAAACAGGTACTGGAAAGCCTGCGGGCGCGCTGCGTTGAATTTACGGCGGAATACACCCGGCCCGAAATCGCTGCTTTCAAAAAAGCGGCGGGCTCCGCCCCGGAAAAAACAAAGAAGCGGCGGAATAAAAGGAAGTAAATTTCCCCGACTTTAATTTGAAGCGCTTTGGTATGGAGATGAAAAAATGATTAAGATGACGAGACGGGAATTTGTTACGGCGGCCGCCGCAAGCATGCCGGCGGTGTTGGCGGGGAGAGCCTTCGGCGCGGCGAACGCATCGGCCAAAGGACCGAACGTTGTATTTGTGTTTGCGGATCAGATGCGGGCGCACGCCATGGGCTGCATGGGAAATAAGGATGTCATGACCCCTCATATGGATCAGCTGGCCGCCGAGGGGGTGTTGGTCACCAACGGGATTTCGGCGCAGCCGGTCTGCACGCCGTATCGCGCGCAGCTGCTGACCGGTCGCTATGGGCATGCGACGGGTGTGATCCATAACGATATCCGGTTGCCGGACAGCGAAACCCTGATCTCTGAGTTGATGAAACAGAACGGGTATTCCACCGGCTATATCGGAAAGTGGCATTTGAGCGGGGATCGTGAAGATCCAGTGGATGCCATCAGCCGCCGGGGGTGGGATTTCTGGGCCGTTCGCAACTGCTCGCACAAGCATTTGAAGCCGGTCTATTGGCTGAACGATGCCACCGAGCCGGTGGAGGTGCCCGGCTGGGAGCCGGACGTTCAGACCGATTTGGCGGTGGAGTTTATTCAGCAAAACAGGGACAATCCCTTTTGTCTCTTTGTTTCCTATGGGCCGCCGCATAATCCCTATAAAGCGCCTGCGAAATATCAAAAGATGTACGAGGGAAAGAAACTGACGCTTCGCCCGAATGTTCCCTCCGACAAGCCCATGAAGGATATCCGGGAATATTATGCGATGGTGACGAGCCTCGACGATTGCATGGCGCGAATCAGTACGGCACTTAAAAAGTCGGGCGTCGCTGAAAATACGATTCTGGTCTTTACCTCCGATCATGGCGATATGCTCGGTTCTCAGGGCGAAAGGCTGAAACAGCGCCCGTGGGAGGAGTCGATCAATATTCCGTTCATGGTCCGGTATCCGGATAAAATCAAGGCCGGTCAGCGCAAGGATTGGATTGTTTCATCCGTGGATGTCATGCCGACCCTGCTCGGGCTATGCGATATTGCGGTTCCTACCCATGTTCAGGGCTTTGATTATGCGGACACGTTCATCGGCAAATCCGAAAGTGAACGGGATGCCGCATTCCTCTTTAATGTGGCCGCCGGCAGCGGACCGCCTCTGGATTGGCGGGGCATTCGGACCAAAGAGTGGACCTATGCCTACAACAAGGAAGGCGATTGGGTCATGTATGATCTTAAAAACGATCCGTATCAGCTCAGGAACCTGATCAACGACCCGGCCTATTCAGAAAAGAAGCAGGAGTTGAAACAGCAGCTGGACGCCATGCGCAGTGAGCTGGGCGAATCGATTCCCCTTGGAGAGAAAGAACAGAAGGCTTCAAAGAAGAAGAGAAGGAATCTGAAGAAATGATTTTCCGATGTCTGGAACAAATCAAGACTCCTGTTTCCAATGTTTGGAAAATGGGAATCTTACCTTTGTTGCCAAAATACATACGCATCGGGTTGGTTTGGAAGACCATGTTTTATGACAGGGAGCCAGGATATGCAACGTAGACAATTTTTGAAAACAACTGCGGCAGGGGGTGGGGCCCTGATGGTGCCATCGCTGTTGCGCGCTGCAACGGCTTCGCAAAAGAGGCCGAACATCATTTACATTTTTACCGATCAGCAGAGCGCTTCCATGATGAGCTGTGCAGGCAATAAGTGGCTCAAGACGCCGGGGATGGATTACATCGCCGCCAACGGGGTGCGCTTCGAGCGCGCCTATACCACCAACCCCGTCTGTTCGCCCGCCCGGGTGAGTTTGATGACCGGGCGCTTCCCCGGATGTTTTAACGATGCCAAAGGAGCGCAGGCCCGCGAGAACAAAGGCAGCATGCGCATTCCCGCGATATCGGACGAGGTGCGGCAAACCACCCTTGCGGCTTTCCTGAAGAAGACCGGTTATGAATTGGCGTATGGCGGTAAGGAGCATCTGCCAAAACCGCTCACCTCCAAGGCGCTCGGGTTCAAAAACGTGAGCCAGGATGAACGTGATGATCTGGCTGAATCCTGTGCCGGATTCATCAAGGAGCAGCACGGCAGGCCCTACTTTCTGATCGCCTCCTTCATTAACCCGCACGATATCTGCTATATGGCGCTCGATGGCCTGACGTTCGATCAGCCGGAATATGCACCTGGAAAAAAACTAAACTCGGCGCGCCGAAAACTGACTGAAGCGATGAAGCTTCCGGAAGGCGTGAGCGAGGAAGAATTTTTCGCGACGTACTGCCCGCCGCTACCTCCCAATTTTGAGCCGCAGGAGGGCGAGCCGAAGGCTGTTCATGCTCTTCTAAAGGCGAGCCGCGCCGGTTCGTTCCGTCTGGCCGCGCGCGAAAACTACACCGAGAAGGATTGGCGGCTGCACCGTTGGGCCTATCACCGGCTGACCGAAGTGGTCGATCGCCAGATTCAGGAGCTGCTTGATGCGTTGAAGGAGAGCGGGCAGGAGGAAAACACGCTGGTTATCTTTTCCAGCGATCATGGAGATATGTCTTCCGCCCACCGCACGGAGCATAAGAGTTTTCTCTACGAGGAATCCGCCGGCGTTCCGTTCATGGCTATGTGGAAGGGGCAGATCCCGGCCGGGCGCGTCGATGACTCGCATCTGGTCTCCAACGGGCTGGACCTACTGCCGACGGTCTGCGACTACGCCGGAATCAAGGGCGTTGCGGATCCGCGCGGAAAAAGTCTGCGCCCGCTATTTGAGGGCAAGGGTGTGGAGTGGCGCGCAACCCTCGGCGTCGAAAGCGAGATTGGCCGCATGGTCGTACATGAAAACGGCTGCAAATACATCAAGTACGACATGGCCGGTGAAGAAGAGCAACTGCTGGACCTCACCGCGGATCCCTATGAAAAGCGCCACTTCACGGGTGAACCCGAATACGCGGCAAAGCTTTCCGAGCTTCGCGGCGCATTTGAATCAGAATGGTTTCCGGGACATTAACAAAAACACGGAGTTCACGAAGAAGATGGCGCGGGGTCAGATAGTAGACATTCCATTGGCGGAAAAACCCTCGCGACATTTTTCCACAATATGGAACTGTTTACGAATGGGGTTTGAAACCATAAGCCATCATGTTGAATCGGAGAGTTAGGAATGTATAGAAATAGAATCCTCGTTGGTTGCGCGGCGCTTTTCCTCCTTGGGGCATCGATGACCCATGGTCAACCGCAAGTTGCCGGCACACAGGCGGAGACGTTGAGTGAGTCGTTCCGGAATCCACCTGATGAGATGCGCCCGTGGGTGTTCTGGCACTGGACCAACGGGAATGCAACCCGGGAGGGTATCACCAAAGATCTGGAAGCCATGAAGGAGGTCGGCATCGGCGGCGTGATCACCTTCCAGCTGAGCGGGCCGAAATGGGCACCGCCCGGACCGCTTAAATTTGATCAGCAGAGCCAGGTGGCGATGATCACGTGGGCGGCGGAAGAGGCTAAACGGCTGGGCATCGATTTTTCATTGGTCGTTGATTACGGCTATGGCAGCGGCGGGCCGCACATATCGCCGGAACGGTCCATGCAACAGCTCTACCGTTCGGAAATGCAGATTGCCGGCGGACAGACGATTCAGGTTAAACTGCCGCGTCCCGACCTTGAGGAGGTAAAACAGAAAGAGCTGAAGAAAGCCTGGTTTCGGCCCGGAGATGGTTTCAGCCCCGATGTGCTCAACGCACTGGAGGAAAAAGATTCCTATCGGGATATCGCCATCTTTGCGATTCCCGGCGAGAACAAGGCGAACATAGACCGGTTGGATTCTTATAACGGCATTGCCTATCAGGGTGCGCCGAAACCACTGGATCGGAAGCTGAAGGCGTTAACGGGCGATGAGATCGTGGACCTGACCGATCGCGTAAACGAAGACGGCGAATTAACGTGGAATGCGCCGAAGGGCGAATGGACGGTTGTCCGGCTCGGGTACGGCAGCAACTTTAAATGCACGCGGCCCAGTCCGGCACCGGAGGTGGGGTTGGAATGCGACCGCCTGAATCCCCGCGGTATTGATCAACATTTTGATCATCGCCTTAAACCGGTTCTGGAAGCCGCAAAAGCCGATAAGCTCATTGATTATATTTTTATTGATAGCTGGGAGGCGCATAGCCAGAACTGGACGAAAGACTTTGAGCAGGAATTCCGCGAACGATGCGGTTATGACCTGCAACCCTGGCTTCCTGTTCTTGCCGGGCGGGTGGTCGTGGACGCCGAGCAAAGTGAACGCTTTCTGTGGGATTTCAGGCAGACGATTGGCGAAAGCATGTTTGCGAACTACCTGGACCACCTCGAAAAACGTCTCAAGCCCTATGGAACCCAGCTCTTTTTCGAAGGCTATGGAAGCATGTGTGCCGACAGTCTGGTCTGGTCCGGACGCGGCGCTTTTCCGGTCGGCGAATTCTGGTCCAGTAGGAAGCTTCCGAAAGTGCCAGGGCAACCCGCGCAACTGGATGAAAATGTCTGGAATCTCACCATGAAAGGCTTTGCCTCGGTTGCCAATACCTACGGAAAACCGCGAGTCGGCGCGGAAGCCTTTACCGGAGCTCGCGGCTGGTCCGACCACCCTTACCTGATCAAGGGGATGGGCGACTACGCCTTCAGCGAAGGCGTCAGCCACATCATCTTCCACCTGTCGGCGCATCAACCCTACGACAACATGAAGCCGGGAATCACCCACCGTAAATGGGGGGAGCACTTTAACCGCCACCAGACCTGGTGGAACTTCAGCAAGCCCTACATGACCTATCTGGCCCGTTGCCAAACCCTGTTGCAGGCGGGACGTAGGGTCGTGGATGTCGCCATCCTTTATAACGAAGGCGCACCGCTTTATCTGAGACATGCTAAACAGCCTTTTCCGAAGGCGTTCGATTTTGATCTGTGCACCCCGGAGATCATTCAGCGGATGTCGGTGGAAAACGGAGCGATCGTTCTGCCCACGGGCGTGCGATACCGCTATCTGGAAATACAGCCGGGAAAACTCACCCTGGCCACGGCCCGGAAAATCGAGGCTTTGCGGCAGGCGGGAGCAACGGTCTACACCCGTTCAAAAATTGCAGGTACACCGGGCTTGGCCGGATACCCGGAGGCAAACGATGCGGTTCAACGGTTGGCGAGCCAGTGGCCCATGTTGCCGGAGGGCGGTTGGAACCGGATCCTTGCGGATGATGAGGTGCTGCCTGATTTTCAAGGCGGTTCCCTCCGTTGGCTTCATCGTCGGACGACCGATGCGGATATCTATTTCGTGGCGAACACAACCTATGAATCGGTACGTCAGGAGGTTCTGTTCCGCGTGAAAGACCGGGTGCCGGAACTGTGGAATCCGGAAACGGGCGAGTGTTTTAAGCTTCCGTTTGAACGTCCGGTCGGTGGGCGTGTGCGGGCCACCCTTGAATTTGATCCGGCGCAAAGCTGGTTTGTTGTATTCCAGGATGCAACGTCCGTGCCCGCAACCGATCCGTTCCCGGAATATCAAGCGATACAGGAAATCAAAGGCCCGTGGCAACTGGAATTTGATCCGGAGTGGGGCACTGATAAAACCACGGATCTGGAGAAGCTGCAGAGCTGGACTGAAAGCGATGATCCGCTGGTGCGCTATTATTCGGGAACGGCGGTCTATCGAACCTCTTTTCATCTCGATGCAACGTCCGATGAAGGCGTTTCGGTCGACCTCGGCCGCGTGGAAGTGATGGCGCGCGTACTCCTGAACGGCAAGGATCTCGGAACCGTCTGGAAGGCCCCTTATCGACTGGATGTCGCCGATGCGCTGAAACCGGGTGAAAATCAGTTGGAGATCCATGTGGTCAACACCTGGGTCAACCGCATGGTCGGCGACGAGCAGCTTCCGTTGGATGCGGATTGGAAAGATTGGGAAACCCTAACGGAATGGCCGGACTGGTTCCTGAAAGGTGAAGAAAGACCATCCGGTCGGTACACCTTTACCACCGCACGGCATTACAAAAAAAACTCTCCACTACAACCCTCCGGATTGCTCGGGCCGGTGACGCTGCAGGTTAAAACCGGGGATCAGTAAGGGACAGGGATGGTTCCGCGGTCGAGGGCGCCGCTCTGCAATAGCAGGTTTTACCACCCGCTGACGCTGGAGGGACTCCGAGTGACATCCGAGAGTTTTTGCCACGAAAAGGCACAAAAATCACAAAAAGAAGAGCTGTTCTACGGCTGGGTTGAATTTCTGAAGCCGCGGGCCGTGACCGCGGTTTTCCAGGCATTGGAAACAATGTTTCCAGACCCTAGAAAGCTGTTTGAGGGGGGGGCTCCGCAAAAGACCGGTTGGACCAAAGGGTCAGGCCGCCTAACTCGTCATTTGAGTTTCAGGTTCCGGTTTGCTGTGCGTAATTTGTAGGGCTGGAATGGTCAACGACCTTACAGCCGCGGCGGGAAGGTTTTCAACCGTTCCCGCCCTACAATAAACAAAAGATTATTTGATAGGATTACAGAACGAACAGGATCTGGAACAAAAATTCTGTCGATCCTGTAATCCTGTCTGGAAGTCTCACGGCGGCGGTCCGCCTGTTTCGGGTGCGTCTGTTAATTGGCGGGAATCGCCACTGTTTTGGCGGAAAAACCCAAGCCACTGGTTTTCCGGATATTGGAACATGTTAAATGCCGATTACAGAGAAGGAGTTGGCAATGTGTTTTCCGGTTATTCTGATAGCTTAGTGTGAGCTACTTTTTTATCACGCAGGGCTAACAGGGAGAACAGAGGTTTATGGGGGGGTAAAACTCTCCGGTTACTCAGATAGCTCTGTGTGAGGTGATTTTATCATGCAGTGCCAGTGGGTTTGATTGTTGGTGACTCCCGAGTGACTGGTCGAAGCCATCAGAAATGGAAATGAAAATGAAGAATGTTTATAGGTTTATGGCAACGGCGCTCAGCGGTTTGTTCTCACAGGTTGAGATCTATGGCCAGATGAATCTGAGTGAACGATTTTTGACGGCGCCGGAGCAGTATGGGATATGGCGCCGAAGCACAATGCGCAAAATAGTAGTCACCTTATTTTTGTTGCCCTTGCTTGCCGTTGCCGAACAGGGCGATTCCCCGCCTCCCAATATCATCTTGATTCTGAGCGATGACCAGGCGTGGACGGACTATGGGTTCATGGGACATCCCGACATCAAGACACCTCACCTCGACACGTTGGCCGAGCAGAGCCTTGTGTTTGATCGCGGTTACGTGGCCTCGCCGCTGTGCCGTCCTTCTCTCGCTTCAATCGTGACAGGCCTTTATCCCTTTGATCACGGCGTTGTCGGGAATGATGTGGAAGGCAATACGAATCGGGAGCAGTTGGATGCGCCCGTGCAGCAGGCGTTTCACAGGCATCCGAGTTTTATTCGGGAGCTCGTTAAAAATGGTTACCTGGCTCACCAGTCAGGCAAGTGGTGGGAGGGCTCTCATTCCGATGGCGGCTTCACGCATGGCATGAAGCTCCGCGGGCGTCATGGCAGTGCGGCATCCCTGGCTATTGGCCGGAAAGGCATCGAACCGATAATGACATTTATTGATTTGTCGCTGCAGAACGAAAAACCGTTTTTCATTTGGTACGCACCCTTTCTTCCTCACACCCCGCACAATCCGCCCAAACGGCTGTTAGAAAAATACAGCAAGCCCGGTCGCGCCAAGGATGTGGCAAAGTATTATGCGATGTGTGAATGGTTTGATGAGACCTGTGGCGAGCTGCTCGGCTACATCGATGAAAAAGGGGTGCGTGACAATACCATGATCCTTTACATCTGTGACAACGGCTGGACCGCGAAAAGTGAAAATGCGGACGATCCAAACCAGAGCCTGTGGAAGGGGTATGCACTTCGCTCAAAAGGCTCTCCATTCGAAAACGGGATCCGAACGCCGATCATGGTTTCCTGGCCGGGTGTAAGTGGAGCCGGGAACCGCGATGCCTTCGCCCATGCCATTGATCTGTATCCGACCATAGCGGCGGCTGCCGGAATCAGGCCGCCGGTTAATCTTCCGGGCGTTAATCTTCTTGATGAGCAGGCGGTCGAACAGAGGGATACGGTTTATGGCGTAACTCATTCTATTCACAATATGACGGTGGGAAATCCCGATGATACGCTCCAGTATCTCTGGTGCATTCATGAGGAGTGGAAGCTGATGGTTCGCTACCATGGGAGTGATACAACCAAATACAAGCATGTTCATGGCTGGGATACCGCTCCTTACCACCTGTATAATTTGGAGAAAGACCCCCACGAAAAGAAGGATCTGGCGGCTTCGCATCCGGAAATCGTCCAACGCCTGAAACAGAAAATAGAGGCATGGCACGCTGTCGAAGGAGAGTGAAGGGCGAACAAGGCGCTGTACTCAATTTAGGAATAGATTCATTATGTTAGCATTGCTTTTTTGGAGAACTGAAATCATGAAAAACATAACCCGGATATGGATATGTTCAATGCTGTCCGGTTTGGCGTATGGCCAGATCGATCTGAATGAAAATTTTTTGACGGCGCCGGAGCAGTATGGGATATGGCGCTATCATGGGTGGATAAGCGGAAACGTCACCGAAGAAGCGATCACGCGCGATATGGATCGTTTCCGGGAAGAGGGCGGAAAGGGGTATCTGTTGTTCCATTCCCTCGGTTACGGCGCACCCCGGAATATGGTTTCAAAGCCGGCGCACTATAATACCCCCGAATGGGATCAAATGCTGATGCATATGTTCCGTGAGGCGGAGGCGAAAAATATGCAGGTCGCTATGCTGAGCGCCCCTTTTTGGGACATCGATGGAGGACCCTGGGTCGAGGTGGACAATGCGATGAAGATTCTGGTGCATACGGAAACAATCGTTAAAGGAGGCCGCTTAAACAACGTTCAGTTACAGCAACCGCTCACGCGGGAGTCCTACTATCACGACATCGCCTGCCTTGCGTTCCCGGCGTCAAAGAATGATGTCTCCTTTCAGCAAGGCGCTCAGCTGGTGTCCAGCAGCAAGCTCTACCAAAACAAATCGCTCTCGTTCAATGGACAGCGTTTGAAGGTTCAAAAAGCGGGTAAGGAAAAGGACGACTACATTGATCTTGTCTTTTCTCGGCCGACGGAGATCAGCTATTTGAGTCTGCATCAGGGCAGTGATGTAAAGTTTAAGGTTGAATGTGACGTTCAGTTCTTTGACCAAAACAAGAGCTCTGTAGGTGAACCTGTAAAAATTAAGTCGAACTATAAAGCCAGCCGACCCTTTTATGCCTGTAACCTGAAAACGGTTCGCGCAAGTCGGGTGCGGCTGCAATTTAAGGGCTCGGCTCCCAAAGATCTCACAGGGATTGATGTTCGTGGAGAGGCCGGGATTCATTATCTGCACCTGAAAAACGGAACGGGCTATCCACACGGACACGGAAATGGAATTTCAGGACAGAAGAACGACTTTGAGGATAGGGGAGCCTATAACGGAGCGGCCGGGATCCATCCGGATCACGTGATCGATTTGACCCATGCCCTGGACGAGCAGGGCCGGCTCAATGCCGAGCTGCCGCAAGGCAATTGGCGGATCTTGCGCATCGGATACACCTTCAATGGCAAATATACAGACGACAGCAAAGGCGATAAGCACATGACGGTGGACAAATTTTCTCCGTCCGGTGTCACGGCGAACTACACGAACCTGGTGGGACGTATCGTGAAAATGGCCCGTGCCAACGGTATTGCAACCCAACCGATGGCCATTTATTCGGAAAGCTATGAAAGTAAAACCCAGAACTGGACGGAACAGCTGCCAGCAGCATTTGAGTCCCGTCGCGGCTATTCATTGAAGCCTTATCTGCCGGTGCTGTGCGGAGGCTATGTCATGGGTAGTTTCGATGAATCCGAGCGTTTTCTCCGCGATTTCCGACGGACCCTTGCCGACCTGATGGCGGAAAACTATTTTGGAAAACGCACGCAACTGGCTCATCAGGATGGAATCCGCTCGTATGGTGATAACGGCGGGGCCCAGCAGTTTTTGTATGATGCGGTCAACTACCAGAAACAGGTCGATGTGCCGATCGGCGAATTCTGGGTGCAGTCGAAACGCGAGGTTGAAGCGGAATATCCCCATTACACGATCCGCCAGGATATAAAAAACGGCTCTTCCGCGGTGCATCTCTATAACGAAATCGTGCCGGAAGAGCAGCAGATTATCGGCGAATCCTTCACTTCCTATGCGCACAACATGCTCGGGCCTCTGCGAATGAAGGCCATTGCCGATGCGGCATTTTGTCGGGGACTGACTACCGTTTCGCTGCATGGCACCTGTCTCCAACCCTTGGATGACTCAATCAAACCCGGGCTCATGTGGGGGCCGTATGCTCCGCTGGACGGCATGCATACCAGCACCTGGTGGGAATATATGGATCAGCTTTCAGCCTACTATGCCCGATGTGAGGCCTTGTTACGATCCGGTCGCTTTGTTGGAGACTTCGTCTATTATGTGGGCGATGACATACCCAACACGCTGCCGTTTCGGGATAAATTACCCGGTCGTGTGCCGGCCGGTTATGATTATGACGGCTGTGATACCGAAGCCATTACGGATCTTTTCGACGTCGATGCGGCGGGGAATATCGTCTGCCCCAATGGTATGAGCTATCGCTTTCTGATGCTGCCCAACAACAAAACCATGCCGCTGCATGTGCTCCAATCCATCGAAAAACTGGTGAAAGCCGGTGCGACTGTCGTTGGTCCTAAGCCGGTTCGCACCCCCGGGCTGACCGGCGGCATGGCACAGAGTGATCAGCAGCTTCAGGCGCTCGCTGATAAGCTGTGGAATAATGGGCACTATGGAAAGGGACGTGTTTTTGAAGCGGCCGCTTTTGCTGAAATAGAACAAAAGCTCGGGCTCGAACCCGATTTCAAGGTGGACTTCGCTCGTATTCAATCGCCGATGTGGAAGGCCTTTAATACGGCAAATGGTCCGGTTGAATATATTCATCGCTTAGATGGTGAAACCGAACTTTATTTTGTAACCAGCCATCTTCTGGAGCCGGAAACCATTGATTGCAGTTTTCGGGTGAGTGGAAAAACGCCCAGGCTCTGGGATCCGGCAACCGGCGGAATAACTTCTGTTCCATTTGCGGAAGAAAACGGCCGTACGTTGATTTCAATCCCGCTTGAAAAACTCGGATCGGTATTTGTGGTGTTTAAACCCGCCGAGTCCGTAGAACCCGTACCCCTGCTGAAAACAGAAAAAGTACTGGTCAAAGAAATTGAAGGACCCTGGAATGTTTCGTTCGACCCGGCCTGGGGCGGACCGCAGGAAGCATCGTTCGCTTCATTGGTCTCCTGGGATCAACGTTCCGAAGAAGGGATTAAATATTATTCCGGAAAAGCCATCTATCGGAAAAAGATCAAATTAACCAAACCGACCGATGGCCGCATCTTGCTTGAGCTGGGTGAGGTGAAGGATGTGGCCAACGTAATCCTTAACGGCAAAGAAGTAGGTGTGGCCTGGTTGCCGCCCTATTCCGTGGATATCACAGACCATGTTAAAGCGGGAGAGAATACGCTCGAGATTGAGGTCATTAATTCCTGGCGCAATCGCATGATTGGCGACCAGCAATATCCCATGGATTTTGAGCTGACTCGGGGCCTGTTGAGCGCGGTGCCGGATTGGCTCAAAAACGGCACCCCGCGGCCGGAAACCAATCGGTACACCTTCGCCACCTGTCCCATCTTTGAGAAAGAGGACCAATTGGGCAAAGCCGGATTAATCGGCCCGGTCCGCCTGATCAAACTCAAATAATACAGGGATCCCAACGCGGCATAACCACAACCGAATTTTTAACCACGAATGAACGTGGATGAACACGAATTTCTCACCACGGACGCACAGAGGCACGGAGTTTTGTAAGTATCTGTGTCTCAGTGTCTCCAGCGCAGCGGGTGGTAAAAAATGTTCCAGATGATTGAGAGCGATTAGCGACCAATTTACAAGACACGAACCGATAGTAGTACAGAGGCTCAGAGGGTTTCGAAAAGGGAGCGGCGACTTTCCTGTCGCCGATAAACGCCAAACCCCTAACACCCAACCCTAGCTCCAACCTCTGGAAATAATTGGGTAGGGATGGTTCGATGAACCCGCCGCCCGTCCGCACCGCCCGAGCATCCAGCCTTAAAACCTAATACCGCTTTGCTCCTACTCCGCGTCCTCGGTGCCTCTGCGTGAGATTGGCTTTCAGTTGTTTGTTTAAGCACGTTGATTCTCTCCCAGCCCGACCAAAAAACGCCTGTTTCGAAATAAGCTGCGGTTTGGCGGAATTTACCACTGTTTTGTCGGAAAATACCAAGCCGTATTTTTCATGATATGAGAAAACGTTGGATGATAAAGATATCAGCACCAAACTCGGATTGCTCAATCTCGCCGAAGAAATCCAGCGTAATCAAAGGCTGTAATAAGGAATTAAGCTGAGTGATATTTATTCAACCCATCGGCGACAGGAATGGCGCCGCTCCGGAGGGGCGACATTCCTGTCGCCCTTTAAACTGTATCAATATCACTCAGCTTAATTTCGTATAAGGCGTTGGGGTGCTGAAATAGACAGTATCTGAAAAAAGGAAAAAGAGATGGATATAACTGTAGACTCGGTAGTGAAGAAACTGAACAGGCTCAAGCCCCAGGGCGGCGGATTAATAGCAGGTTATGTGCTTGCCGGTCTGCTTGCCGCAGCCCCTGTTTACGCCGCGCCGCCTATTGGGGAGACCATCTCGCTCTATTATGATACCACCGCATCGTATGTGACGGTGAACGCCTCGTCTGGAAACCGACTGGAAGCCAAAGGTATTGCAACGGTCGGGGCATCGGAGAAATTCATTGTTGAAGACGCCGGCGGCGGAAATATTCTGCTGAAGGCGGAGGTGAATGGTCAGTATGTCCAGGTGGATACCGCTGATACGGATAAGCTGAAAGCCGATGGTTCGAGCTCGACGAATACCCTTGCGCACTATCAATGGACGGAACTGGGTGGCGATGTGATCCGGCTTACGAGTGTCGGTAACGGGGATAATGTAAAAACGCAGGGCGGTTCGGAAACGGTTCGGGCGAATACGTCGTCGACCGGAAGCGAAACGGAATTTCGATGGGCGCTGGCCGGCAGCACTCCGGCTACCGGTATCCGGATCGCGGAAACGCTGTATTCCGACATGGATGCCTGTGTTTACAGTCATGACGCCGTCGCTGATTTCGGTGCGCCGAACGATGGGGTCGGGGACGCCACGGCGGCCATTCAGGCCGCCCTGGATGCCGCGGATGCGGATATGGGCGCAACGGTCTATCTTCCGGCCGGACGCTACAAGATCACCGGTAAACTTGAACTTGGCTCGGGGGTTACACTGCGCGGGGACTGGAAACAGCCGACCGAAACCAATCAGACGGTGGCCGGAACCATACTGGAAATGTATTACGGGGAGGGTACGGCCACCGGCGGCGCGGTTGAACTCAACCAAACGGCGACGGTAAGGGATCTGACCTTCTTCTATCCCAATCAGAGCCTCACCAACGTACTGGCCTATCCGGCGACCATCAAAGGAAAGTCCGGATCGACCTGCGCGAGCGCCATCAACATTACGTTGGTCAACGCCTATCGGGGCATCGAATTCGTGCGGGACAACCCGGAGGCGGCATCAACCAAAATGCCCACGGCGCGCAATGTCTACGGCTCGCCGCTGGATAATGGGTTGCATATTCACTGGACGACCTCTACACCGCGTGTTCAAAACGTGCATTTCCGTCCGGAATACTGGGCGGGATCCGGACTGGCCGGCGCTCCGACCGAATCGGCGATCGCGGCCGCGTTGAAAGCCCGCGGAGCCAAAGCCTTTATGTGGGGCGATGGTGATGGGGGCGGTAACTACTGCAATGTCAGCGCCCATGGCTATGATATCGGGATTGACGTGTACATGGCCTCTTCGCCGCGCCTGGTGAACGTCGAAATGCTCGACTGCAATATCTGCATCAATTTCCAGGAAACCAAAGAGCATTCCTGGGCGATCACCGGCGGTACGTTTGACGCGAATGATACGGCGATCCGTATGTGGGACGGTCCTTCCGTTTCATCGGATAGAATAGCTGTGCACTTCAACAGCTGCACTTTCTCCAGTGACGATAAACTGATCGTGCACGAATGGGGGCGGGCCTGCTTCATCAATTGCGACTTTGTATCATGGGGCTCCGGTCCGGCTATCGACACGACCGGTGCCGACGTGATTCAGGTCAACGGCTGCACCTTCGGTACGCCGCCGGGCGCGGAAGATCATGTCCTGATCGGATCGACGGTTAAAGCCGGGCTGGTGGCGCATAATACCTATGCCCCTTCACCGCGTATTACCAACAACAGCCCGGAAAGCGAAATGGTGGTGAATCTCGTCGATACGCACACCTACGCCGAGCCGGAAACAACGGAGATAACCTTCGCTACGTGGCCCAAGCCGGCAAAAATCGGCACGAACGATCTCTTTAACGTGATGGATTACGGCGCGGTAGGCACCGGTGGTCCCGACGACACCCAGGCCTTTATCGACGCCCTGGCGGCGGCAGGCGCCAACGGCGGCGGCACGGTTTATATTCCGGCGGGTATTTATGATATCCACCAGCGCCTGACCATTCCTTCCGGCGTTGAGCTGCGCGGCAGTCATGGCGGTTCGATCAACCCGAAAGGGTCGCGCTGCATCCTGATGCTGTATGGCGATATGGGGCAGCCCGGCAACCCCGGCTATATCACGCTGAACGCGAACTCGGGCGTGAATGGATTCGCCATTTTCCGCCCTGAACAGGAAAAGCAGCTCGCGCTGCCGTTCATGGACGCGCCGCCCGTTGTACAGTCGGCCGGCAGCAACTGCTGGGCGGCGAACATGCTGCTGTGCAACACGGTTAAAGGCATCGATTTCAACGTGGGCGACGGACACAAGGTTGTAGGCTGGCTGTATGCCGGCACGTTCTGGGCCGCGAACGAAGAAGGGTACACCCTCAAGATCCGCAGTGATGTCAATCTGAGTGAAGTGGAGAACCTCCAGCTTAAACCGGATTCCTGGCAGGAAATGAGATCCGCGGACTGGGCCGGGCTTGCGGTCGCCAACGGTATGGATGCGGCGTCCGCTCTTGCTCAGGAGGAATGGGTGAAAAACATTGCGCCGAGCGGTGACTCGACGATCCCGATCGCGAACTCCGGTACCGGAGTCATTACGCATGGCGACGGGGAGTTTAAATTCATTGCGCAGTTCATCAACCGTTCGATGAAGAGCTACATCATCAACGGCGACCCGAAAATCCGTATTTTTATGGGCGGCGGTGAAGGCCCCGCGGACGGTGTGTTCGTCTACTCCACCAGCGGTGAGCTGGACATGGAAGAGATCAACATGACCTATCATAACGATGGGATTGCCGGACAATACTGGATCGGTCCCGGCGGTGTGGCGAAAGTCTTCAACGCCAAAACCTATTTAAGCAGCGGATCCCACAGCGTGCGTCATATGAATGGGCCCGGAACGCTGATCCTTCAGCAGGATTACCGCGATGACGACCTTTCCGACGGCTATTGCAAAGCCAACCATGGCACCACCATTATCGAAGGTTGCTTCTTTAAGGGCGCCCAGAATCCGCGGGTGAATACCGATGGATGCGGAACCGCGTTGATTACCGGGGTGACGACGAAGCAGGATAACGGCTTCTATGATAACGATGTGAGCGCGTTAACGATGGGTACCCTGAATAAAGGGCCGACCTGGTTGACCGGCGGGCCGACCAATACCCCGTGCGGTCAGCCGAAAGCACCGGTTGGACTGGTTGCGGACGTCGAGGGAACCGTCGTGACGCTTGATTGGTTTGATAATACGGATTTCGGCCTGGCTGGCTATAGTGTTTATCGCAGCACGAATTCCGGCAGTTACGGCTCGGCGCTGGCCACCAACCTGCTCTCCAGCGAATATACCGACTCTACCGTATCATACAATATCACCTATTATTATGTGGTGACGGCGTCTGATTCCGATGGCGGTGAATCTCTGGCCAGTGACGAGGTTTCGGTGAGGCCGGATGGCTCTCCGCCTGAGCCGAATCCCGCGGGTTTTGCTTCCGCTCCGTACGCGGATGGTTCTACCGCGATCAGCATGACCGCGACGACCGCGACGGATGCCTCGGGGATCGTAGAGTATCGCTTCACCGAGACCAGCGGTGGACCGGGGGCGAACAGCAGCGGTTGGCAATCCAGCGCCTCCTATACCGACCACGGCCTGAACCCCAATACGCAATATAGTTACACCGTTACCTATCGTGATGCGCTCGGCAACACCGGCAACCCATCCGCCGCCGTTCGTGCTTACACCTATAAGGGTATCGAAATCGCTAACGCGGGTTTTGAGACGCCCATTGATAACAGTTCTCATGAATTTCGGCCGACGAACGCGGTCTGGACGTTCACGGGGAACGCCGGCATTCAACGCAATGGAAGCGCCTTTAATGCCGAGAACGCGCCGGAGGGGCAACAGACGCTGTTACTGAAAACGATTAGCAGTATAACGCAGTCGATTCCGATCGATGCGGGCGAATACGAAATCGTTTTCTGGATGGCTCGCCGACCTAACTATCAACTGCAAACCGTAGAGGTTCTATTTGATGGAGCATCTTTGGGGACGTATAAGACCACCGATCCCACCTTTAATGAGAAAAAGACCGCTCCCTTTACCGTGCCTTCGTCAGGGACGTATGTGTTGGAATTTCGCGGGTTGGGTAAGACGGACGAGAATGGTGATCCATTAGATGTTACCGCCTTTATAGATGATATTCGAATCCAGTCCACTGAACCGCCGATCGCTGCCAACTTCGACCAATGGGCGCTGAATTACGGAGGCACCGATCTTATCGGATCTTCGATCAATGATTATGACGGCGACGGGCAGGTCAACCTGGCGGAATACGCGCTCGGTGGAAATCCGACGAATGAGCTGGATCATGGTGAAAATCCGACGATGGATACTGCCGACGGCGGTATGTGGTACATTCATCCGCAACGGGCGCATGACCCGGAGTTGATCTATACCGTGCAGGTTTCGACCAACCTCATTTCCGGCGGCTGGACCAATGATTACGTGACGGCCGTGGGCACGAATGTAACCGGCGAAACGCTGAACTATGTGACCAACCAGGTTCCGGACGTGGAACCGAAGCTCTACATCCGACTGAAGGTCGGTAGCGAATAAGGCAATTTGTAAATACGGGTACAGTTGAAAAGAGGCCGTGATGAAATGGAACAGATTCCAGCGAATAGCTGGTTTTACGATAGCCGGCCTACTGGCCGGCACCAATTTGGCGGTGCAGGCAGCGGATTTTAATCCCATCGCGGATTCGTACACCGAGGAAGCCGACCCGACCGGTAACAACGCGACGGGTAATCGTCTTCGGGTGCAGAGCAGCGCGACGGGGGACGGACAGATCGCTTTCTTTAAGTTTAATGTCAGCGGCCTGACCGGTTCGGTCACCACCGCCACCTTGAAACTATACGCAAATTCCGGTTCCGATGATCCGGCGACGGCGTATGTGGTCAGCGATAACTCCTGGGCTGAAAACAGCATCACCTGGAGCAATCAGCCGGCATTGGGCAGCGCTTTGGATACCGTTAATGTGATCGATGCCGTTTACAATAATTTTGATGTCAGCGGGCTCATCACAAGCAATGGGATTTATACCATTGCAGTTCAGGGTGATACAGACAATGAGCAGTCCTTCCGCAGCCGTGAACATGCCAACGCGCCGATCTTAACGGTCAATACACATAGCAGCGACTTTTCGATCGTCTCTTCGCCTTATCCGACCGATGATATTATCGTCATCTCGGAATCTGCGGCCGATCACGGAATCACCAATGACGGCTCGGTTGATGTGACGTCCGATATTCAGGACCTGCTCGACCTCGTTCAAAGTAAAGGCGGCGGCACGGCATTTCTTTCGGAGGGAACCTATCGCATTGATGGAAACCTGATCATTCCGACGGGCGTCTGGCTGCGCGGCGTTTGGGAAGAGCCCACGCCCGGTCAGCCGATCAACGGCACGGTCCTGGCCATTTACGGCGGCCGCAACTCCACCAATTCGATTCCTGTGATTCACCACCTGGAATCTTCGGGAAGCAAAGACCTCGTCTTTTGGTATCCCGAGCAAAGCGCGACCAATATTGTTCCGTATCCTCCGACCATCGGTGGGTACCGAGCGCTCGACGGCGATTACAAGGGGTTGCAGCGTGCGGTCGGACTGAACAACCTGACCTTCGTCAATTCCTACATCGCGATCAGTGCCATCTCTGAAGACCCGACCACCTCGGTAGGCTCGCATTTCAATATCAATAATGTCTATGGCACGGCCCTGTATCGCGGCATTCAGTCCGGCTACATTTCGGGTAATTCGAAATGGACCGGGCTGTTCTTCAATCCCGATTACTGGACCGACTCCGGATTCCCTGGATCCCCGACCGATTCAAGCCACGAAACCTGGGCCAAAAACAACGGCGCGGGGATCCGCCTTTCCACCCGGGGCCAGATTTATATCCAGCACGCCCGCTTCAGCGGATTCAAATGGGGCGTGCTTCAGGAAATTGAGGGATCCGATTCTTCCTTCTACGACTGCCATTTCACGAATTGCCAAATCGGATTCAAGGGTCTCTATTACAGCACGCGGGCCGTGAACTGCGTATTTGAAGGCTCGCAGTACGGCCTGGAATGGGATCACGTTGCCGCAAACAAAGGGGAAGGCATTTACCATTCCTGCACATTCTCGGGCGGAACCGTAGCGGTTAATATCCCGATCTGCGAGTCGCAGAACTTCCAGGCCTGCACGTTCAATGACCCCGTGATCCTCCACGAGGGCCACCTGATGGCCGTGGACTGCGATTTTAATTTTTCCGGCCCGCATGTGGAATTAAGCAACAAGGCGGACGGCGTTGCGCTGATCGGCAATCGATACACCGGCGGATTCAGTATCAACGACGGCTCCAACAACGGCTGTGTTAAGGTTGATCATACCCCGCTCACTTTTGAACCGCTTCCATCGTTCACCTATGCTGATTACCGGACCACGGTTCAGGATTTTAAACCGGCCGTTGCTCAATTGTTTGATGCCATGGCGTATGGCGCGCTCGGAGATGGTGTGACCGACGACACCTCGGCGATTCAGGCCACTATCGATGCGGCGGCCGCTGCGGGCGGCGCGATCGCCTTCCTGCCGCCGGCCATTTATCATGTCCCGGGAACCTTAAACGTTCCGTCCAATGTCGAACTGCGGGGTTCGGCCGATGGGCATCATTCGGCCAACGGCGACAAATATGCCACTGTGCTTCTGGTCTCCAATGACCAGGGTAATACCAACGGAACGCCGTTTATCACCCTGCAGGCCAACAGTGGTCTGCGCGGGATGAGTTTCTTCTACCCGAATCAGGTGATCCCGGCGGTTGAATATCCTTATTTGATCCGTGGCGCAGGCGCCAATGTGTATCTCTGGAATCTTCACGCGCCCAATGTCGCCCGCATGTGCGACTTTGCCACGCACCGGTGTGACAACTTCTACGCTAATGCTTTGTTCCAGGGAGCACTGCATAACGCGTACGATATTGGTAATGGCACCACCGGAGGGCGGATCTACCTGGGGATGGGAAAATCGTTCTGGGGTCAGATGCCATCATCGATCGATCCAAACCCTCCCGCAGGTGTAGACGAGTACACCACGGAGTTTCTTTATCACATCAGAGCCGGTGCCTGCAGCAATCTGGTGGTGTTCGGTACCTACTGCCGAAGTAATTTCATCGGCATTCAGGCCAATGACGAAGACGGTGCCGGTCCGGATAACTTTCTGATCCTGAACAGTGGCGGCGAAGGAACCCGGGTGTGTTACGAGGTCAATAAACTCAGCGGCCCCTTCGATGTCATCAGCTCGGGAAACAAATGCGGATCGTCCCCCGAGGCCGTCCCTTTTCAAAGCCAGTTTATTTTGAATTATCCGGACCCGCATAAAGTGGTCGCGTATGCCAATGTGATGGACTCCAGTGCTGAAATGGAAGTCCACATCACGGACGGAGATCTCGAGATTCAAACCGCGCGTCTGGACCAGCAGGTTGCACGGTCCGGTTTCTGGGTCGACGCACCGGGAAGTCTGAAAATCAGCGGTGCCTATTCACCTGAAATCGCTGCTTTCGCCGGGGATGGAACGATCGAGGCCTCTGCAAACTACATGCCTCTTGGCGCGGCGGATTCCGATAACGTTCGGCTGACGAACCTCTGGAGGGATAACATCCTAGGAAAAGGCCGGGGTGCATTGGCGGGCACCTACGAGAACCCTTATTTTTATGGACTGGAGATTCTCGATACGGCTGATTCGGATTCCATTCCTTCGGTCGATCCCTTCAATTCGAACAACTGGTTCTCGTGCACACAACCGGTTCTGGTAAGCGGGCAGAGCAAGAAGAAACTGTATCTGGACGTTGTGAATCCGGACCTGGTTGGTCAGTCCATTACGGGTAAAGTTGCCGTGGGCATCCATACCACCGATACCGAAGGGGTCGTCGGCGATACCATGGTCCATGTGTATTACGATCAGAACGGGCAGACGCTGGCCGGTTCTTTCGATGCGGCCGATCCTGCGAATGCCGGTAAATGGAAGAATATCAGCTTCGATATCACGGGCGCGAGTTTCACGAACGGGATCAACGGCGGGGACGTCCTGATTGAAATTGGAGCGGACGCCGTTGTGTCCGTCCTGTACGTGGAGATCCGGGATAATGAAAAAGTCTGTGAGTTTCCGGAGCTGATACCGCCGAGTGCTCCGGGTGGATTAGTGGCTGTGCCTGGGGATCATTTGGTCAGCCTGAACTGGTCGGATAATGCCGAGGATGATTTGGCGGGATACAGCGTCTATCGCAGCACGAATTCGGGCATTTACGGTGCGGCGTTGGTCACCAATTTAGTCTCCAGCGATTATGTCGATCATACCGTTTCGAACGGAACCACCTATTATTATGTCGTCACGGCATCCGATACCAACAGCAATGAATCCGCAACCAGTGGCGAGGCATCGGCAACGCCTGTCTTGCAGCTTTCGGTGATCGTGGATTTTGAAAATATAGGCAAGGAGAGCAGCCAAAGCGCCACGTTTACGAATCTGCATACCACGATCGAAAGCTCAAATGGCGCTGTAATCCCGATGAATTCGTTCACTGCAGCGATGGACTCCGGCGAAAGCTTTGCTTTTACCGTTGGCGGTGTTGACGACTGGGTTTATGCAGCCGCGCTTGCGGCCAGTAACAAGCTCGCCTATTTGGGAGGCTTGAATACGGCTACGGGATTGGCCGGGAACGGTGCAGGCTGGGGGCCCGGCCAGGCGGCGAATAACGAGAAGTTTGACCATGCGGGCGAAGCGCTGGTTATCGAGTTTGATCTCAGCGGGCTGACGGCGGCTCATCAGTCGGGTTTCCGGTTGGAGGGGCTGAATATGGGCATTTGGAACGATGGACCTGATGTTTATAATTACATGGTCATCGATGCTTCCGGGAATACGATCACTTCATCGGCCAATACGCAGCAAAGTGAAACTCTTCCGCTGAATATTGCCATTCACGACGGTGACTATTTGATTGTCGGCTATGAGGGCGGTGAGTTTAAGTTAGATAAACTGTTGCTGGATGTGCTCGATGGCTACGATCAATGGGTGCTGGAATACGGAGGATCGGAAGTTATCGGATCTTCGACCAATGATTATGACGGCGACGGACAGGTCAATCTGGTGGAGTATGCGCTCGACGGCAACCCGACCAATATACTGGATGCCGGTGAAGAATCGACCGTGTTGGTTGCCGGCAGCCATATCCGGTATATTCATCCGCAACGTTCGGATGATCCGGAGTTGATCTATACCGTGCAGGTCTCGACCAATCTTATTTCCGGCGGCTGGACCAATGACTACGTGACGGCCGTGGGCACCAATGTGACCGGCGAAACGCTGAACTATGTGACCAACCAGGTTCCGGACGCGGAGCCGAACCTCTTCATGCGCCTGAAAATGGAGATGCAGTAGAATAGGGTTAAGCATCCCTTATACAGGATCAAGTTGATTGGTGTTTCATGGATGGGAAACAAGTGGAGCTTAAGCTGCGCAAGACCCTAAGAACTCAACCTGAAGTGCCGCGGGCCGAAGGCCGGCGCACTCCAAACCGCTTTTGAATTTCGGAGTGCGGTGGCCCGAAGGGTTGCGGAGCAACTCGACACCGCTTTTAAATGAGCCGGAGGCGAAGCGGCAGTGCGGCTGCGGCGGGCGTCGAGCCGCCCTGTTTTAAAGCGCCGTCAAGCCGGCGCACTCCAAACCGCTTTTAAATGAGCCGGAGGCGAAGCGGCAGTGCGGCTGCGGCGGGCGTCGAGCCGCCCTATTTTAAAGCGCCGTCAAGCCGGCGCACTCCATGTCGTATTCATCATACACCTTGACCTGATCGATCTTAAAGCTGTTGACAGTTTTGGCAAACGCATTGCCCGCTTCCCGCGCAAACCAAGCGGCGGAGCACCATTCGTATAATTCCGCATTATCCGCCACGCCGTGATGCACCGGATTGTGATGCACATATTTCAGGCGGGCGAGCCACGACTTTTCATAGGTGATACGGGAGTCGTAGTAGTTGAACCAAACCTTCCTCCCGGCTTGGCAGTCCATTCGGTTGAGGTCGCGGGCGGTGAGCGTGTGGAGGGCGGAGAGCATCTTTTTGAGCGAGGACGGATTGCCGGGTGCGGCAGCCACGAAATGGTAGTGGTTGGACATGACGGCCCACGCCTGAAGGTTCCATTCATATTTTGCGGAGAGTTCCAGGAGCAGGTTGCGCACGAGGGTCAGCTTTTCGGGCGTGTTGAGGAAATGCTGTTTGCGGTAGGTGCCGCAGGTGATGATGTAGGTTCCGCGTTCCGTCAGCCGATGCGGTGGAGCATGGGGCCATGAGATGGAGGTTGTTTTCATGTGTTGAAGTTTATTGGACTTGCGAAGGGTGCGCAAGGGTGTTTCGGAGTGCGGTGGCCCGAAGGGTTGCGGAGCAACTCGACACCGCTTTTAAATGAGCCGGAGGCGAAGCGGCAGTGCGGCTGCGGCGGGCGTCGAGCCGCCCTGTTTTAAAGCGCCGTCAAGCCGGCGCACTCCAAACCGCTTTTAAATGAGCCGGAGGCGAAGCGGCAGTGCGGCTCGGGCGTCGAGTCGGCCTGTTTTAAAGCGGTCTCAAGCGACCGCACTCCAAATCCGGCTCTGCCGGGTTGGGTTTACATGTTGGGCTGAGCAGCCGACACCCGCCGCCGGTTTCAAGAAAAAGCACTATTTGGCGGAAATTACCAATGATTTGTCGGAAAATACCAAGCCGGATCTTTCTGTATATGGGAAAACGTTTCATCCAATGGGGATGTTTCATTTTGGGGAACACACCCGTTTGGTTGAAAAACCACAAGAAAAGGAGAAAAAATGAAAAAAATTAGCATTGGTTTGGCAATGGCGATGGTCGCAACAGTGACGTTAGGTGCCAATATGACTACGGGCGGTGACGGGAATTGGACAAATATTACCTGGAATTCTGCGGCCCCGATAACAAATGATACGGCGCGGATTCAAAACATTGTTGAGCTTGATAGCGATGAGGGTTCTATCGCAAAAATAGTGCTTGGTCGCGGGGGTGCTGGACATCTTACGATACAAAATGATGGCAGTCTCACAATTATAGGTGGTGGCGTTGAAATTGCTACCAGAAACGATTCATCTATTACTATGAACGGCGGACAACTGACTATAGCGGCTGGCGACTTAACTGTGGGTTTTGACCGTAATGGTACAGCTAAGTTGGGTACTGTGGATCTTATGGGAGGAACCTTGGCGGTCTCGAATTCCATCATTTTTCACACCGTTGGCGATATGCTGAGCATCGAAAACGACGCGCAGTTAATCCTCGGTGGAGGTGTAGATCGGTGGAACGAGATTAACGATTTTGTAGCCGCCGGCAACATTGATTGGGATAACGGCTCGGGTATTGCAGGCGTTGGTGACAAGACCTGGGATAATGGCAGCGGATCCTATCTTCATACTGAGTTCGATGGAACTGATACCACGGTCTGGGTAAACGGAACAATTCCTGAGCCGGCCACGTTGGGGCTGGTTGCGATGGTGGGTGCCGGTCTGCTGTTTATTCGCCGCAGATTCACGTCTTAAGGGAACGCGGGCAACGAGCGGGAAATGGATCGATTTCCTGTTTCATGTCTCTACGAACGCAACCTGATTAAATCAGGTTGCGTTTTTTTTATGGAAACTGGGGCAGTTTCGAACGAATGAGGTGTTTGGCGGAAAATGCCACTGTTTTGGCGGAAAATCCCAAGCTGTTTTTTATAGGTTATGAGAAAACCTTAATTCGTTTTGGGGCTTCGTAATCCGGGGCTCCCGTATGGTAAAGTGAACCATGATTTTAAGGTTACAGATCTGAGGTCATTGGTTCAGGTAGCAATGTTTTAAGGGAACGCGGGTAACGAACAGGAGAATGGATTGATGTTTAAAGGACTTATGGCGGGTGTTGTGCTGGCGACACTTGCAATTTCGCCAGCTTTGGCGGAAGAGAAACCGAACTTTATGATTGTACTGGCGGACGATGTCAGCTGGTCGAGTTTCGGTTGTGTGGACGGGGGCTTGTATACCCGCACGCCGAATATCGACAAGCTTGCGACGCAGGGGGTTCGTTTCGCGAATTTCTCCTGCTCCGGGGCTCAGTGCAGTCCTACGCGGCATGAGCTGTATACCGGATTGCTGCCCCCGACCAGCGGAGTTTTTGGTAATGGCTATAAACCGCGCGAAGACTATAAAAACATGGCCCATTTTCTGAAAAATTTAGGATACAATGTCGGCCTGACGGGGAAGACCCATTTCGACACATCAGCGTTCCAAAAAGTTCCCGGGTTTACCGTCGGTGCGAATGAGAACGCACCGACCTGGGAACTCAGTGGGGTGAAACAGTTTATTGAAACCGCTCAGGCCGGGGAGAAACCCTTCTGCATGGTCATTGCTTCGGTGCACGCGCACCATCCGTGGACCATCGGGGATGTTTCCAACTTCCCGTTGGACAAGATGGTCGTTCCGCCTCACATGGTTGACGGCCCGGTTACCCGCGAGGCGCTGGCCATCCATGCGGCGGAGGTTGAAGACCTGGATCATCAGGTCGGCGCGACGATGCAGCTGCTGGATGAGATGAACCTCAGCGATAATACGGTCCTGATCTTTCTGAGCGAACAGGGAACCGCCATGCCGAACGGTAAATGGTCGGTCTATGATTACGGAACCAAGGCTTTATGTCTGGTGCGCTGGCCGGCGAAGCTTAAGCCGGCCGTCACGGACGCGGTCGCAATGTACTGCGATATTGCTCCTACCTTGGTTGATATGGCCGGTGGTGCGGCTCCCGCTGTTGACGGAAAAAGTTTATGGCCGGCACTCAAAGGGGAAACGTCAGAGCATCGCGATCACGCGTTCATCGTGAATCAATTCGGCGGATTTTCGCAACGGGCCATTCGCGACAAGGAATATAAGCTGATCTGGACCCCCGAGCAGGAGAATGATTACTACCTCAGTGTTTTGATGGATCCCAAGAGCGGCAAGTTTTTCGCCAAGGCATGGCGTGAGTGGTTGGACGTCGCCAAAACCGATCCCGACGCCCGGGTGAAAGTCGATCGCATCGTGAAGCAACCGGAGTTTCAACTGTTTAATATCCAAAAGGATCCGTGGGAGGTAGATAACCTTGCCGGCAACCCGGAATATGCCCAGAAAGTAGCGGAGATGCACGCCCGGCTTAAGGCCGATATGGAACGGTTGAATGATTCGTTCTCATTCGTGGATCCTAAAGCCGCTAAAAAGGCTCAAAAGGAAAGTGCTGAGGGTCAGGCAAGTACTGAGAAAAAAGGGAATGCTGACAAAAAGGCGGAACGGCAGAAGAAGAGAAAGAATAAGAAAACCTAATGCGGAATATTCTAAAAACGGCCGGTCTACTGGGCTTAGCGATAATTGTCAGCGGTGATGTGTTTGGACGCCAAGCGGACGGGAAACCGAATGTTGTACTGATCATGGCGGACGACGTGAGCTGGGAAGCCTTCGGGTGCTACGGCGCTGAGGATTACGAGACACCGAACATTGATGCGCTGGCCGCGGAGGGCGTTCGTTTCACGCACGCCTATTCCACGCCGATCTGCACACCGTCGCGCGTCAAGATCATGACGGGGCAATACAATTTCCGCAACTACACCCACTTTGGCTACCTGAACCCCGCCGATAAAACCTTCGGCCAACTGATGAAGGAGGCGGGTTATAAAACCGCGATCGCGGGCAAATGGCAGCTCAACGGGCTGTATCATAAGGCCGAGGGATGCGAGGACAACTCGCGGCCGTTCAAAGCCGGGTTCGATGAATATTGCCTCTGGCAGGTCACCAAAGGGAAAAGCGCGAAAGACGGGGGCGGAGAACGCTTCTGGAGCCCGCCGCTGGAGCATAATGGGAAGTTTTTGAGCGTGAAGGATAATGCGGGGAAATACGGTCCGGACATTATGTCGGATTTTGTATGCGACTTCATCGAGCGCCATAAAGGCGAGCCCTTCTTCGTCTATTATCCCACCGTGCTCGTGCACGACCCCTTCGTTCCGACGCCCGATACCATCGGGGATGCGCCGCGAACGCAGGCCGCGAACAAACAGCCGAAAAAGGCGGCCGAGAAAAAGGAAAACTTTGTCGCGATGGTAAACTATCTCGATAAAATCGTCGGGAAAATCGTCGCGAAGCTCGACGCGGTGGGGCAGCTCGAGAACACCATCATCCTTTTCACCGCCGATAACGGCACTCACCCGAGCATCACGTCGCGCTGGAACGGGATGGATATTAAAGGCGGTAAAGGCGGGACGACCGATATGGGCACCCATGTGCCGTTGGTCGCGAGTTGGAAAGCGTACCCGAGCCGGGGAGTGGTTCTCGACGATCCCATCGATTTCACCGACTTCTACGCGACCTTCGCGGAAGCCGCAGGTGTGACGCCCGGCGAGGACGATCCGGTGGATGGGCGTAGTTTTCTGCCGCAGCTCAAAGGCGAATCCGGAAATCCGCGCGACTGGGTGCTGACGCACTATCAGCCGTATTGGGGCAATAAAAAGGGAGCGCAATTCGCGCGGAACGAAACCTACAAGCTGTATCGAGACGGACGCTTTTATGACGTTCCCGAAGATTTGAAAGAAGAACGGAACCTGGGTAAAGGGCAGGCGGGTGAACGTGGTGAGACCGCGCGGACGCGCTTGAACCGGGTGTTGGAAAATGCGCCGCCCGCGCCGCCGGTCCAAGGCGGTAAATCCGCGACTGAACGTCCGGTTCATCCCGACTGGAAAAACATTGTGAACCCGAATGATTGAAGGAGCAGGTAACATTATGAAACAAGGAATTAAGTTATACGTTGGGATCGCGGTTGCCGCGGCCGCGATATGCGGCTCGGTCGTCGCTAAAACGGAGCGGCCCAACATCGTAATCATCTTTAATGACGACCAGGGGTATCAGGATCTGGGTTGCTACGGCTCGCCCGACATCAAAACACCGCGGGTCGACCAAATGGCCGCGGAAGGCATGAAGTTCACGGATTTCCTGGTGGCGTCTTCGGTTTGTTCGCCCTCGCGCGCCGCGCTGCTGACGGGGTGCTATCCGAACCGCGTGGGCGTGCCCGGCGTATTGTTCCCGGACCGCGGTAAAGGCGGACTTCCGCCTGAGCAGGTGACGATCGCGGAAATGTTGAAGACCGTGGGCTACAACACCGCGGCCGTGGGCAAGTGGCATCTCGGCGACGAACCGCAATATCTGCCGACGAACCAGGGTTTCGATTCCTACTACGGCATTCCCTACAGTAACGACATGTTTCCCGCATCCACCATGAAATACGCGGACGACTGCCTGTTCCTCGAAGGACAGAGCCATGAAACGTTGAAAGAAGCGTTCGCCGGCAAGTTGCGTAACGGGAATAATCCGGCGTCGATGAAAAATATGGTGCCGCTGATGCGCGGCGAGGCGTGCATCGAATTTCCGGCAGATCAGACGACGATTACGCGCCGCTTCACCGATGAGGGCATCGCGTTTATTTCCGCGAGCGTGAAAGAGAAGAAGCCGTTCTTTCTCTACCTGGCCCATTCGATGCCGCACATTCCATTGTTTGTTTCTCCTGAATTCGATGGAAAAAGCGCGCGCGGACTTTATGGCGACGTGATTGAGGAAATCGATTTCAACACCGGCCGCATTCTGGATCATCTCAAGGCCCTGAGTGTCGAGGACAACACCTTGGTGATCTTCACCTCGGACAACGGACCGTGGCTGATCATGAAGGAAAACGGCGGAAGCGCATTGCCGTTGTTCGAAGGAAAGATGACCACCTTCGAGGGCGGGCAGCGCGTGCCGTGCGTCATGAAATGGCCGGGGCATATTCCCGCGGGAACCGTGTGCGACGAGCTGGCTTCGACCATCGATTTGATGCCTACGTTCGCGGCGATCACGGGCGCAGCGCTCCCGACGGTTCAGCCGCTCGACGGAAAGAATATCCTCGATCTGTTGACGAATCAGCCCGGCGCGAACTCTCCGCATGAATTTTTCTTCTACGGCCAGGCTGCGGTGCGGCACGGGGACTGGAAATATCATGCCCGGGAAAACTTCAAGGTGCAGGAAACCGCGCGAAAGCATAAGGGTCCGACGCTCTATAATCTGAAGGACGATATCGGGGAATCGAATAATGTGATCGATGATCATCCGGAAATCGCGGAACGTCTGGCCAAAGTGCTGGAGTCCAACCCGAATAAACGCGTCGACGACAGAACTGCTAAAAGTAAAAAGAAAAAAGGTAAGAAGAAGTAAACAACTTCTTTCCTCGCAGATGCAGAGAGCGCAGAGAAAAAATAAAAAGTCTCCGCGTCCTCTGCGCCTCTGCGAGGGCTAATTCTGCTATATAGGTTTAGATTGGATTCAAACTGAAGTTAGCGTCACAAGGAAATCACTATGAAATTTTATAAGAAATATACTTTAGTTGCTGCAGCTTCACTTCTCATCGGGAGTGTGGTCAGCGCAAATACGAAACCCAATATTGTTTTTATTCTGGTGGATGATATGCCGTGGTATGGAACTGCCACGATGCAACAGGAAGGCTACGGCGGCTCGGCCATGAAATGGCGGAACACGCCGAATATCGATACCATCGGCAAAGAGGGTATGGTTTTCGCGAATGCGTATTCAGCCGCCGGCATGTGCGGCCCGTCACGATGCAGTATTCAGACCGGAATGACGGCCGCCAGAACCCGCTATAGTGGGAATGGCAACTTTGGTGACGCCTGCACGTTTGAGGTCAACTATATCGAAAAGGCGAAAGGGGCTCCGTTTCTTGAACCTGAGCCCATGGGATCGATCCATCCGGATTTTAAAACCATGGGTGATGTGCTGAAAGAGCAGGGGTATGCGACTGCCCATTTTGGTAAGTGGCATGCCTATGGCGGTGGTCCGGAAGCACGTGGCTATGATGAGAGCGATGGCGAAACATCAAATGCCGAAGGCGGCCCTCAACTGTGTACGGATCCGAGGGATCCGAAGCGGATTTTCAGTATGACCCGCAGCAGCATCGACTTTATCGAGCGCCAGACCGCGGCCGGTAAACCCTTCTTTGTTCAGATCTCACACTACGCTGAGCACAACCAGCAGATGAGCTTGCCGGAGACACTGAAAAAATACACCAGCAACCCGGAGATAAAGGCCTTGGGGCCCAGCGCGGCCAGGGAGGTAGCTACTCATGCTGCCGCGATCGAGGATATGGATACCTCCATCGGCATGGTGATGAAGAAGCTCGACGAGTTGGGTATCAGCGATAACACCTATGTCGTGTTTACCTCCGATAATGTAAAGGACTTTACAATGGTAAAGCCCGGCTCCTGCGCGGCGCGAAGTGGTGGCTCTGGGAAGGCGGTATCCGGGTGCCGATGTCGATGAAAGGTCCGGGAATCGCCGCGGGTTCTCGCAGCAGCTTGAATGTGGTGGGCTATGACTTTCTTCCCACGTTTTATGAACTGGCCGGAGGCGATGCGGCCCGTCTTGAGAAGGTCGATGGAGTAAGCATCATGCCGATCGCCCAGGGTGGAAATGTAAAAGGATTTAAAGATCGGGCCCTGTTCTTCCACTATCCGCACCATCGTAACACGACGCCGC
>CAZAPF010000046.1:0-37003 GCA_964486885.1 uncultured Verrucomicrobiota bacterium | reverse complement strand
TTCGGATTCAACCCTTTTTGCGCTTGCCCATGTTCGGGGTTAATGGTTGTTCGGGAATAACACGTTGTCCCGCTCGAAGGGGTCGTTAATCAGGTTGTAAACCCGCGGCATCGTATATTCACGCAGTACTCCGTTCCACCCGGACTGCTCTTTCATATGAATTTTCCAGTCCTTCCACTTCACGCCGAAGATGTCGTTCCCCATATAAACGACAAAGCCGTCGCGTCCTGATTTATTGGTTATACCGAGGAGAAAATCGGACACGTCGATACCGTCGATCACGCGATCCTGAGGTACCTTTCCGCCTGCGATCTTCGCCAGAGTCGGAAAGAGATCCATCTCATGTACGATCTCGTCGCTTTCCCGGCCAGCTTTGATTTTACCCGGCCAGCGGATGGCGAAAGGCACGCGAAGCGCCCCTTCGTAACCAGAGAACAGACTTGAACGCCATGGCCCGGCTGTTCCGTGAACCGCCGTCTCAACGGTCAAAGACGTCTCTCCCGTGCCAAGGGATTCCGGACCGTTGTCGGCCGTGAAGATAACAATGGTGTTGTCAGCGACCTTCAGATCATCGAGTGCATCGAGCAACTCACCGACATAGCTGTCGATCTGCATGAGCAGGTCGCCCCATTTGCCTTTGCCGGACTTCCCTTTAAATTCCGGATGAGGCATGGTCGGAAAGTGCGTTGCGGTATAAGGCAGGTAGATAAAGAAAGGCTTCTTTGCATTGGCATTTTTCTTCATGAAGCTTATTGCACGGTCGGTCAGATCGCGATCGATCAACGGGCGATAGTTCACGTCATAGAGTTTGGCCTTCTTTGGCGTCCCGCCCTTTACCGAGTCCAGGGCGTAAGGCATCGGTAGCCCGCTCTCGCCAAAGCCATGAAGCGAGCTGTAGGCAGATTCATCGGTGGTATTCGGAATGCCATACCACTCGTCAAATCCCTGGTCCGTTGGAAACCGCCCTTCGGTGCGACCCAGATGCCACTTGCCGTACATCCCGGTCTCATACCCGGCCTCGGAGAGCATCTCCGCCATCGTAATCTCCCACTGCACGAGGCCGTATACGCCCTCACCCAGCGGAACCGTCCCGTTCCCGCTTCGGATCGCGTACCGCCCCGTCATGATCGCAGAACGGGAAGGCGTGCATTGAACCTCCACGTTGAAGTTCTTGAGGCAGAGCCCCTCATTTGCAATTGAATCAAGCCGTGGAGTCGCCGCTCCACGAATAATTCCACCCCCATTGAATCCAGGCTCTCCCCACCCAAAATTATCCATGAATACGAGGACAATGTTGGGCTTGTCAGCCGCATGGACCGAAGCAGAAGTAAAAAGTATCAGAGTGCTAAGCAGCGTGACCATGATGAGGCCTATTCTATATAGAGTTTTCATTTCTATCTCCTTTGCATGTTTAATTAGCTCAGAAAACGGTGAGTCGTTGAATGACCCAAAACATGGCGAGGCTGCCTATCACGTAAGCCGGGATGACTTCCACCCACTTAGGCCATTGGATGCGTACACGGCGGAGCGCAGTGATTAACAGTATGGCCACCGCAACGAACAGAAGTTGTCCGACCTCGACTCCAATATTAAAAAACAGCAATGCAACCGGTATGGCTGATTGCGGTAGACCCACTTCGCTCAGGGCACCGGCAAAACCAAACCCATGCAAAAGGCCAAAAGCAAATGCAACGATCCAAGGGGCCCGGGCAGTTAAACCCGGGCGGCCCGCCTGCGTATGCAGGATTTCCGATGCTACAAAAACGATACTCAGGGCAATAACCGCCTCAATGGGCGCCTGTGGTACGTGGATAAAACCAAGTGTTGCCAGGGCGAGCGTAATGCTGTGAGCCACAGTGAAGGCGGTAATGGTTTTAATTAGCCGCATCCACCGTCTTTCTACAATGAGCAACAGGGCGAGCACGAATAAGAGGTGATCAATACCCCCCAGAATATGTTCCACGCCCAGCATGAGATAGGTACGGACAACCGCGAACGCATGGGGAGTACCTGCAATAATAAATGACGGAGCGGAGGGCGTAGCGCGAAAAACCTGCGTCGAGCCATCCAGTTTTTCAATGCGAACCAGTACATCCGTAAGCGTGGTTGAAAGACCTTCAATATAGATTTCAGCGCCATCAAGCCCGCCCGCACGGCTGATCGTTGAACGTTCTATATAACCGGTTCCCTGAAATGTGGATCTGACGGGTGAAATTATTTTACAGTCTGCGGGCAGGCGCACATAAAGGCCCAGCCGCAGGTTATCTCCCTTGGCCGGCACTTTCCAAAGCATCTCAAAGGTTGCTTCGCCGGTCTGCTGAAACTCAAGATAAGCGGGGCGCGATTCATGGGCATCAGCGGCAAAGGCCATTAACACACAGAACATTATAACTCGTTTCACTTCTCGACCTCAGCTCTTTCAATTGTGATCACATAGCGCTCAGAAAGTTTGTCGTAAAAGGCCTTGTTCATCTCCTTACGTTTAGCGGCCTGCCACTCCTGCATGACCTCAGCCCGCACCTCTTTAAGTGTAGGATGCCGTGCCTGAACTTTTTGCTCGATGTAAATCAGGTGCATGCCGTAGCCCGACTCGACCGGACCGCTCCACTTCTGAACCGGCTGCTTCAGAAGTTCCGTTGCAAATGACTTTCCAAAAGCTTTCTCAATCTCAAATGCAGTCGCGGTCTCAAATTCATAACCAAGCATAAAACGGTCGCCAACCATACTGGTGTCTATCCCGGCATCCTGACTGAGCTGAGCCAACAATACGTCGGCATCCGCCCCGAGCGCTTCGCCTCGTGTATCCGGATTCAGGAAAACATGATTGAAGCTGAGTTCATCGTCGAAACGAAATGCATCGATATGATTTTGAAGGTAGGCCGTAAGGTCTTCTTCTGTCGGCTCGGGCAACGCCATTATATCTTCAGTGATAAACTCCAGCTTCTGCTGCATCCGACGACGCACAATCGTGTCGTCTTTATCGAGGCCCATAGCCAATGCCTCGCGATAGAAAATTTCTTCGCGAACAAACTCGTTGATCAGCCCAATGAGTTCAGGCTCTGTTGGAGGGCGCTGCCATGTTTTCAGGAAACCCGAAATAAGCTGCTCAATCCGCCCCGGTGTAACTACGATTTCATCGACCGCGGGCGATGCTTCGTCATTTCCTTTCCAGCCGAACAGTGCGAAGAGCGCCACCCCCAGCACAAGAAAGTGAAGAAGTGGCTCTTTCAGTAATTTAACCATTATTCAGCTACCTGGATTATACCAAATTGGCGAAGTATACCCCCGCTCCTGGGTCGTTTTCGGTGCTGCCTCGGGAATATCGATACCGTAGCGGAAGGCATCGTATGTAGACCAGCGCGGTGTCGGTATCTCGAGCACGCGTACATAATAGAAGGCCTTCTCTTCAGGATCAAAATCCGGATCGCTCCATACAGCCGCCAGTTCTGATGTGCCAATGGAATTGCTGTAGGTTGCTTTTTCGACAATCACGGTATTACCAACCGGAGGCAGCTTCCCATCTTGTCCGATCTTGCGGTCACCCGCCCAGACAACGTCGTACACTTTCTCGTGTGTAGCTCCCTGGTCATCCAACCAGCCTTTAATGATTTGAATTCTATCCAGATTGGCCCCAATCGGATCTTTTAGTGCATACACCATAAAACTCGGAGCCTTGGCACCCGCAGGAGCCTTATTAAGGTCGCTACCCATAGGGACGCCTCTTGCATATCCGGCGAATGCCGGTTCACGACTGCGGATATCTGCATCAACAAAGTCCCATCCACCAAAGAAACGAACAGCCATCCGGCTCCCGGTCGTGCCATAAACTTCTTTTCGCTCCATCGCATCGAAAATGGACTCGCGCGTATTCTCCTGTGCCCATACCGCTGCAAGGCCGGAAGCGGCCGGCTGCCAGCCTTCGATTTTTCCTCCCGGTCCGGAAATCATATCGTGATTCATCCGGGTCGGACTGGGCTCATAACCTGTATGCTTGCCGAAGAAATTGTCTTCCTGCGCCGTTGCAAGTGAGGTATGGCTGTCGGTCGAACCAATGAAGCCAAACTTGTAGGGGTTTGCTCCTAGTTTCGCCTCCAGCACCAATCCCCGCTTAAGTGCCTCGCGCGCATATTCACCCGCCAGCATCTCAGGCTTCTTGGCCCGCGACACGTCGAGGTTGCCGACATCCCATGTTTCATAATCAGCAAATTCATCATCCGGCGACAAGTAAGGGTGCGCTTCGCCATCGCCTTTAATCTGCGTGATTTCATAAAGCGGTTCCCACATTGCGCGCAACGACACATAATCCTCATCCAGCTTCTTCCCGTTAAACTGCGCTTCCAGCGGGAACATGATTCCGTTAGCAAGGTTGCCATTGTGTGCAATCGACAGAACGTCACCGTGGGTTCTTTTTTCATAGGCCTGCATATACTTCCAGAGATCGCGTGGATCCGGGCTTCCCTGAGGAGCAACCGTAGTGTAGGCAATCGTCTGGGAAGCTTTGTTTGCATCATCACGGAACATGACGACGCGGTGAAGGTTGTCGCCCTTCACCTGGGTTGTCCATTCGAAGCCGATAAACGCGGTAAACTTACCGGGATCGTTGAACCGCTCTGCCGCATCAATCGTCTTCGTCCAGGCGGTACGAAATGCTTTTGAATCCGGCCAATAGTAAATATCCTCAGGGAATGTACCCTGCGAAAAATTCTTAATGACATCCAGCGCAACGCTAACGCCCTCACCTTTTTGAATACGGTCATACCAGTCTTTACCTGTCGGATCGGAAAGAATATTGGACTTACCCGCGAACAAATCCGGGAACCAACCCATGTTGTCTGAGTGGTCGGCAATAACCAGCCAGTCCAGCGGGCGGGATAATTTGGCCGCCTGACCGCTTGAGGCCATGACTTCTTCTCCCCGGGCAAACCGGTATGCTTCATCAAGGCCAAGGCGGTTGCCGAAAGCGCCGGCATCCATTGAATACATGGTATGCAGATGAGTATCTCCCCATAGTGGACGGACAGGAAAGCCTCTTTGTGCATAGGGCGAATATCCCTTGGCGGTGTAGGATTTTGAGAACATGGCCTCCGGATCCGATGGCATGCCCGCATCAGATGCAACAGCCTTAGGTAATGCGATACCGCCCATAACAAGTGCACCGGCCCAAATGAACGTATATATTCTTTTCATAGCGATCTCCTTACCACTTTTTCAGATGTTTACTGTATTGAACGAATAATACCTTTACTCATACTGGCAGTCGGGAGCATAGCCATCGAGATCATATAGGACAAGAAAAGTAAGATTTAAATTATTATTCTGTCGCACGTCATTTATTGCCTGTCTTTCCCATAGGCTTTCAGCTCCCGTATTAAATGAGAAACGAAAAGCGGCGGATCTGACATCGCAATTTTTTCCATCTGATTCGATAGATCAAAACGATTCCACTTCAGGAGATCTTTCACGAGAACAGGCGCTAACTCCGGATGGGTGTTAAGCGCGATGCCATAGGTGATCACAATCCGATCCCGCAACGCTCCCTCGCCTAAAGAACCATGGGCCGACAGCGCAAGACAGATCTCCTGCAGTTCCTGAAAACCGCGACTTTTGTTGCTGAAATAATGCCGCTCAAGAAACTGGATCCCCTCCAGCCTATCGACTTCCACAAGAGCGGTTGCCCACGCGGAAAGGTTCAGTTGAGCACCATGATGTACCGCCATCTCCATTGAAGACCTGACTCGATCCGCATCCTCGGATAGTCCGCTTTGGGCGAGAAGAAGGATATAGAGGGGCTGCCACTCTGCATATTTCATCTCCTGAAGAAAGGAGAGGATGTCATCACGGGATATTACGTGACCATACTTTCGGATCTGCGCATAAGGAGCACGTGCCAGTTCTAATCGGGCGAGCCTTCGGACTTGTGCGTTTTTGTCATTCAGGTATTTCACAAAATAAGCACTGCGGCTCGTATCGTCAGTGCTCCATTCAGGCGCCTGCTTAAGGATGTCGCGAACAACCGTTGCGAATGATAGATCCATCAGCCCGATTCTTTTCCAGCTCTCGCCCGATGCCACCTGCTCTTTTGCTATCAGGATCGATTGCTCTGGATGACGAGCCAGTAAACGGCGCGTTGTACTGTCGAGAAACAGATCGACTTTTTCTTCTCCGGATTTTCCTTTCAGCGTTTCAATGATTTCAACATGAAAAGGATGCTTCGGATCTTCGCGTCCCAGAACAATCAGCTCACTTTCAATGAGATAATCGGCCACCGATTTCTGCGGAACCGGGATGCAGATCTGACAAGCATCGGAAAATCGGCATGTCATGGCCAGGCAGCCCGCAAGGAGAAGGGAAACCAGTCCGCTGAATTTCAAGTGATGTGCTCGAAACATGCGATGTATATTAAACACTAATCAAATCGATTGAAACTTTCGGCTGGCGTTTTTTCTGCATATTGGAACAATGATTATCTATTAATGAGGCCACCATGAATAAACTGAACGATCTTTTAGAAAGCAACCGCAATTGGGCCGAACAGGTCGAAGCCGAACAACCCGGTTTTTTTGAAAACATGGCCAAGGGCCAAGCCCCTGAAGTGCTCTGGATTGGATGCGCTGACAGCCGGGTTCCCCCCACGACCATTACTGAACTGCCACCGGGGGCCATGTTTGTTCACCGGAATATTGCCAACCAGGTCGTCTCCACCGACCTTAACTGTCAGTCCGTGATCCAATATGCCGTACAGGCCCTGAAGGTAAAACATATCGTCGTCTGTGGTCACTATGGTTGCGGCGGTGTGGCCGCCGCCATGAACGAACCTTCTCTCGGACTCATCGAGGACTGGCTCGACCACATCCGGGAAACCTATAAGGCACACGCCGAAGAAATCAACAGCCTTGAAGATGTGGCTGCGCAGCAGCGCCGGCTTTGCGAGCTTAACGTCATCGCCCAGGTCGGCAAGGTATGTGGAAACGAGTTTGTTAAGAAAGCCTGGGACAACAACAGCCCGATTTCCGTCCATGGCTGGATCTTCGACCTTGCGTCCGGGCACCTTAAGGATCTCGACATCACGGCCAACGGCCCGGCGGAATGAGTACGGATCTGCTGACTGATATTGCTCCGGCGGAAGCCCTTGGCATCTCCGTATCCTCTTTCGAGAACGGGAGGATAGAACTTTCCGCCCCACTGGAACCCAGCAAGAACGATAAAGGCACCGCCTTTGCCGGAAGCATTACTTCCATGCTTGTGCTTGCAGGCTGGGGAGCAATCATGGCGGCACTTAGAGAAGCGGGTATTTCGGCGGATGTGATGGTCGTGAAAAGCGAAACCGAATATACCGAAGCCGTCCGGGGTAAAATGATTTCAGAAGCAACACTTACCCGGGAGGAGCTGGATCGTATTTTACAGGAGCTGGATACCGGCAAACGCAGCAGGGGTACGCTGGTTGCCCGTCTGCACTCCAATGAACGGGAATGTGCGGCGATGACCGCGCACTATGCCATTATCCTGCGCTAAATGCCGACCTTCAGGCCAGTAGCATCGGTCTGTGCAAATGTGCGACGTGCGTCCGCACTGAGTTCCTGCTCTATTTCTCCCGCTTTGTGCGGGTTGCGTTCGAGCAACTGCCGGCGCCGATGATGACGGTGGACCGGGGAGAGGCTATAGAACGCGCGACGGAGTTTTATTACCGTTCTTTTCATTTGTCTTTCCTTTACTGTTTCTTGATTGAAAGGAGTTGGACGCCTACATGCTGATTATGTTCAACACAAAGTCAGGCAGCGATCGTCTTCCGGCGGACGAGCTCGGCTCCGACACTGCGGCGCGCGGCGCGCTGATCGAGCACACCAATCAGCTTTTCGTTTTCCACAACGGGCAATGCTTCCACCTGATTGTTACTCATTTCCTGCAATGCTTCCGCCAGGTTCATGTGCGAGGAAAGCTGATGGCGCAGCGGCTGCATGACATCGCCCACCACCAGCCATTGCCAGGTATCGCGATCCGTCAGCAGTTCCTTCAGCATATCAAAGGTGAGCACGCCGCTGATTTTACCATCGCTGGACACCACAGGATAAACAAACGTATCCTGCTGGGCAAAATGCTGAACTACGGTTTCGAGCGGCGTGCCTTCGAGTAACGGCACAATACCGGTGTCCACCACGTCAGACACGTTGAGTTCCGCCATAACGTCCTCTTCCGTCACGTTTCGGCCGATTTCACCCGCCTTCTTGATAGACAATTTAGCGAAGGCCGGACCAATCAACTGCACGCATAAGGTTGTGGCCGTGACCGTGAAAATAATCATATCCCCGAGGCTGAGATCTGGCGTTACCTGGATGTGCTGCAGATTATGACTGGCCACAATAGAAAGACCAACCGCCACCCCGCCCTGCGCAAAGAGGGCCATGCCCATATAATTCTGCACCGGTTTTTCCGCTTTGGACCAGCGGCCGCCCCAATAGGCGCCAATCCACTTTCCAAGACTGCGCATCAGAACATAGGAAGCAACAAGCGCCCAGATCCAGACCGGCATATTGCCCAGGGACAGACGCGCGCCAACCAGTACGAAGAAAATAATGTAAATGGGCGTCGAAAATGACCGAACCGTTTCGAACAGTTTTTTACTGCGGTTAGGCGCCCGGTTGATCAACACAATGCCCACGGCCATGGTGGCAAGGATTACATCCATGTTGAACGCAACAGAGAGGCCGATGCAAACGAGCAGCACCCCGATCGACATGCCGAGGCGTTTTTCGGTTTGCGGCAGGTATTGCATCATCGCATCGAGCACAAAACCACAGGCCACGCCGAGCACAATGGCGCCAATCAGTTCTTTTGCCGTATGCAACAGGGTCATAGCCACTGAATCGCCGCCACCCTGGGTTAGAATGGTGGCTACGCTGGTTCCCAGTCCGTAAAGCGTCATGGCCAGCGCATCATCGAGCGCTACAATGGCTACGATGGCTGTCGTGAGCACGCCGGCGGAGCGGTATTCCCAGAGCACATCAATGGTGGAAGCCGGATCCGTCGCCGAAGCGATGGCACCAAATACAATTCCTGCTGCAACCGCCGTGATCCAGTCATGGCAGACAAAATAGACGATCAGTGTGGAAAAGAATCCGACCAGCAGAAAGGCCGCAAGCCCTTCACCCAGCAGAATCAGCGTAAACTGCTTGCCGTATTTTTTAAAAATACTCCCGCTCAATTCCCCGCCAACCAGAAAACCGATCAGCCCCAGCGCAAAGTTATTGAAAGGCTGAAGCGCCTGAATATCCGTCGGATGCAACAGGCCGAAACCCGTGTCGCCAATCAGCACGCCCACCACAATATAGCCGACCACCTGGGGCATTTTCAGTTTTTGAAAAATCCACGCGCCGACAATACCGCCAGCTACGCAGATTCCGAGAACGGCCAGAACGCCGAGATGGAAGTCGTGCATCAGTTTACTCCGCGGAGATAAGTTGGGAATGAATGAAGGATGGGTCGTCGGAGGAGATAATCAGGCGGCGGGTTTCTTCATCTTTCAGGCGGCTGCTCACGGACGAGAGGGCCCGGATATATTTTGCATGCTGATCGGAACGGGCCGCCAACATACAGACAATCTGCACCGGATCGTTATCGAGCGAGCTATACCCGGAAATGGGCCGTTTGCAGACCGCAACCGCCATGACCAGATCCGTTACGGAATCGATACGTACATGGGGTACGCCCACGCCAAAACCAATCCCCGTGCTCATGAGCTCCTCCCGGGCAAAAATACCATTCAGTAATTCATCGCGGTTATGAACAAAGGGTGATTCGGCCAGCAAATCCACCAACCGCCTCAACACGGTATCCTTATCCGCCTCCCCGATTACAATGACACGTTCAGCGGTCAACGTGGCGCTGTTGGTAACACCTCCCGCTGTCTTAGCGGATGCGGGTTGACTGGAAAGCCGGGAGTTAACCCAGTTTTCAACGTCATTCCTCTTAAAACGCCAAGTGGTTCCCAGCTTGCCGCCGGGCAGGTCGCCTTTTTGTGCCCAATCGTACACTGTACGCTCAGAAACCCGCATATATGCGGCAACTTCTTCGATCGTCATAATTTCGTGCATAATCGCATCTCCTGTAAGAATCCGCGATAAACTACATCAAACCGCAAGGACTGCAAGCAATATAGAATCTAAAGTTTATCCCAAAAACAGCAGTATTCGTGAAATTTACGGCCCCCGGACGTTTTGGCTGTTCATCCGCAGCGGGGGATTTTATCATGTCTTTTTTCAACCCCTGAAGGACTTATTTTCGTGAGCAGCACACCATTTTGCCATCTTCATTTTCACACCTGTTACAGCCTGCTGGACAGCACAGCCAAGGTGAAGCCCGCGGTTCAGGCCGCAGCGGATATGGGCATGCAATACCTAGCGATGACCGATCATGCTGTTCTTTTCGGCGCAGTGGAATTCTATAAGGCCTGCTTTGGCGCGGGACTCAAACCCATTATCGGCTGCGATATGTACGTTGCCCGTAACGGGGTCGAGGTTCGTGAAACGCAGCGCGATAATATGAGCCTTGTGCTGCTTGCTGAAACACAGGAAGGCTACGAAAACCTGGTTAAGCTCGTTTCGATTGCCCACCTCGAGGGTATGTATTACAAACCGCGAACCGACAAAGACCTGCTCCGGAAATACAGCAAAGGGCTGATTGCCCTTTCCGGCGATATGCGCGGCGAAGTGGCGGAGGCCTGTCGTAATGAAGATGTAGAAGAGGCCTGCAGGCTGGCCATGGAATATTCCGACATCTTCGGCCCGGATAATTTTTTCCTGGAAATCTTCGACCACGGGCTGGACGAGGAAAAAACCATTCTCAAGAATATGCTGGAGGTTTCGAAAAAAACCGGACTACCTCTGGTGGCAGCCAACGACGTGCATTATGTCCGCAAGGAACATGCTGAAGCGCACGATGTCCTGACCTGCCTGCAGCGCTCCTATCTGGTAGCCGACCCAAACCGCTACCGCTATCATGGAGAAGAGTATTACCTGAAAAGCGGCGAAGAGATGGCCGCGCTTTTCCCGGATCATCCCGAAGCCATTTCCAATACCATCGAAATTGCACAGCGATGCAATGTAGAATTTTTCTTCCCCGAAAAGGCCGAAGATCTTCATTTCCCATTCTTCCCGTTGCCCGACGGATTTAAAACGGACTATGACTATCTGGTTCATCTCGGGAAGGAGGGCTTGAAAAGGCTGTACGGCATCGAGGATCTGGATAACCCGAAGAACGAGGAAGAGCAGACCATTAACGAACGCTTCTATTACGAAGTGAGCGTGATCCAGAAAACCAACTACGTTAACTATTTCCTCGTGGTGGCAGACTTCATTCAGTGGGCCCGTCGCCAGGGGATTCCGGTTGGCCCCGGGCGTGGTTCGGGTGCGGGATCTCTGCTGGCCTATTCGTTGGCGATCACGACCGTCGAACCGCTTAAATATAACCTTATTTTCGAACGTTTCCTGAATCCGGACCGCGTTTCACCGCCTGACTTCGATATTGATTTCTGCCCAACCAAGCGGCAGGAAGTGATTCAATATGTCCGGGATAAATACGGCGAAGAGTGTGTTGGCCAAATCATCACTTTCGGAACGCTGGGAGCCAAAACCCTAATGCGTGATCTCGGGCGTGTGCTCGAAATCCCGCTGCCCTATTGCGACCGGCTGGCCAAAATGATTCCGGATACTCCGGGCACCACCATGGAAAAGGCCCTGGCGGAAAGCCCTGAATTCAAGCAGGCCACCAGCTCGGAGCCCGATGCGCTGCGCATTATGAAATATGCCCGGCTGCTGGAAGGTCTCCCCCGCCATACAGGCATGCACGCGGCCGGCGTAGTGATCGGTGAAAAACCATTGATCGATATCATTCCGTTGACGAAAGAGGCGAAGGAAGGCCTCACGGTGGTGCAGTTTGAAAAGGGCCCGACGGAAGAGATCGGCCTTCTGAAGATGGACTTCCTCGGGCTGAAAAACCTGACGATTATCTACGAGGCCTGCGCGCTGATTAAGCGTAACCACGGCATTGACCTCGATCCGGAAAAGCTGCCGATCGACGATCCCCGTGCATTCGAGTTATTGGCCCGCGGCGATACGGTTGGCGTGTTCCAGTTGGAGTCCGGCGGCATGCGCGACACCCTGCGCCAGATGGGTCCGGACTGCATTGAAGACATTATCGCCATTCTCGCGCTCTACCGCCCGGGACCAATGCAGTTTATCCCGACCTATATTAAGCGGAAACACGGGCATGAAACCGTTGAATACGACCACCCGCTGCTGGAACCGATTCTAAAAGAAACCAACGGCATTATTGTCTATCAGGAACAGATTCAGCAGGCGGCCCAAAAGCTGGCGGGCTTCACGCTTGGCGAAGGGGATATTCTCCGCCGTGCCATGGGCAAGAAGAAGCCGGAGGTAATGGACCAGCAGCGCGGAAAGTTTGTTAAAGGCTGCAAAGATACGAACGATATGACCGAAAAACTCGCCAATGCGATTTTCGATAATATCACGGAGTTTGCGAAATACGGTTTCAATAAATCGCACTCAACCGCCTATGGATTTGTGACCTATCAGACGGCTTGGTTGAAAGCGCACTATCCCGCCGAATTCATGGCTTCTCTGCTTTCGGGGGAAATGGGCAATTCGGATAAGCTGACCGGCTTTATTGCCGAGGCCAAAGAAGTAGGCATCGATGTCCTGCCGCCGAGCGTCAACGAATCCATTGGCCGGTTTAACGCGGTTCAGGATGGAAGCGGCATCCGCTTCGGTATGGCAGCCATCAAGGGGGTCGGCGAAGGGGTCGTGGAGGAAATCGTGCAGGAGCGCGATGAAAACGGTCCGTTCGAAGGACTGATGGATTTTTGTTCCCGAATCACCAGTGCTAATAAAAAGGTGATTGAGAGCCTGATCCGATCCGGCGCATTTGATTTTACGGACATTCACCGTGCCCGGTTATTCAACGGAATTGACACCGCCATCGGTCGCGCAGCTGAAGCACTCAAAGATAAAGCGGCGGGCCAGGTTTCCATGTTTGATATGATGGGGGGCGGCGAGCAAGAAAAAGACAGCAACTCCGATGAAGAGCTACCGGATGTGACGCCGTGGAGCGAATCGGACATGCTGGCGGCCGAAAAAGAGCTGATCGGATTCTTTATCTCCGGTCACCCACTTGCCCGGTATGAATGGGTGCTCAACACCTTTGCGCTCAAACGTATGAAGGACATACAGGATTTGGTGGCCGGAGAACGAACCCGCGTGGGCGGCATGATCACGGAAGTCCGGAAGCTCTTTACAAAAAAAGACCAGAAGCCGATGGCGACTTTCCGGATTGAGGGACTGGAAGGTTCGATCAGTGCCATTATGTTCCCGCGGCCTTTCGAGGAATTCGGCCACCTTATTGTTGAGGATGCCACCGTGATGCTGAGCGGAACCATGATGGAGGAGGACAGCGGCGATCTTAAATTCCAGGTTGCAGAAATCTTCTCGCTCGATCAGGCCGCAGGACTTTTTTGCGACCGCGTAAGCATTCACCTGCCCGAGATGGGCATCAACGACCATGTTATAGCTACGTTGAAAAGTTCCATGTCTGAATTCCGGGGCAGCACCCCGCTCAATCTATGCATTGAATTTGCAGAAGGACAGAAGGTCTTCCTCAATACGGACCATGAATTCCGGGTCAGGCCATGCGAAGAACTCAAGCATGCCATCGATCAGACCATTGGCGAGGGTCTGGTTTATATTGCAGCCAAATCAGACCCTTTTAAAAACCCGCCTCAACCCCGTAAGTGGGAACGAAAAAAGGGGTAAGGCAATAATGTTCAAATTAAACACAGAACAGGCAAACGCATTCCCTAGTGCCTCATGCCTAATCACTCGTGCCTGATATACCAACAAAAGGAGATACCATGCTGATTGTACATGTCTTCATTCATGTGAAACCCGAGTGTGTGGATGATTTTAAAGAAGCAACACTCGCAAATGTGAAAAATTCCATTCAGGAGCCCGGCATTGCCCGGTTTGATTTTCTTCAGGATGCCGCCCCGAACCGGTTTGTTCTGGTTGAGGTATACCGAAATGCCGATGACGCCCTCAGGCATAAGGAAACTCCACATTATATGGTATGGCGGGAAACCGTGGAGCACATGATGGCCGAACCGCGCTCCAGTATAAAATACACGAATATTGCACCCGATGAGAACGGCTGGGACGCTCACCGCGCGTAAATCCCCTACATAAACTGCACCTATATAAATTCCGGCACTATTCCTGCTTCATGTTCGGGCATGAAGATGAAGAGATATAGGTTATTCCAAATGCCGTTCCTGTCGTTTTTTTCAAGACGGCTCTATCGTGATGTGGGTTATAACTGGACCGGGGCCAACTTTGCATACCTCTTCCTGTTACTTGCCATCTGCTGCGTTCCGGCAACCCTTCACGTCCGGCAAAATATGCTTCAATCACTGGAAACCGGGCAAGCTGAGCTCATTAACCAGATTCCTGACATTCAGATTAAAAAAGGGCAGGTTTCCACCGGCCAAACCCGCCCGCATTATATCTATCGCAAAGATGGAACACCCTTTGCCATTATTGATACGACCGGCAGCATGAACTATATCGATGATGCCACGACCGTGGCGATGCTGACCGATTCCAAGCTGATTGTCCGCTATGGCCCGCATCACTTTAATACGTTTGATCTCAGCGAAGTCGAAAACCTGAACATCGATAAGCATGTCGTGAACAGTTGGCTTCAGATTGCGAAATCAACTGCGGCACCGCTCTCGTACGGAATATTCTTAATGCTTTCGTATATTTTTGCCGTACTGGCGCTGCTGTTTATCGCTATCGTGGGTCTGGTTCTGTCGACCGCGCTTCACAATCCGCTGCAGTTCTCCGCGGCTTTACGGATTGCAACCGTTGCTGCAACACCTGCCATTATCTCTATCACAATCTCAGCCGCACTGGATCTGAGCGTACCGGGCATCGTTTACTTCGTGGTTACGATGATCTACCTCTTCATCGGCATCAAATCGTGCAACCGCATTCCGGAAGCCAACGATGACGAAAGGATTGATTTAAAAAACTTCCTGCACGAAGCAGAAGGATCGATCGAAGACGCGGCCTAACCGGCATTTTTTATCCTAAGCCCACTATTGCACCCAGCTCCCGACCGCGCTAGCTTATGGCATTTTCAATAACGTATTGAAAAGTCGCACAATAAGTTAGTCTAGCAGGAGGGGGAAGTGTGAAGGCAAGATATCGGATCTGGCATTTGCCAGTGCTTTCGTTTCATTCAAAACGTTTTTATCGAGATGTTTCATGCCGCTGGAAAGGCACGAATATCGGATATCTTTGCGTACTGCTTGCCATCTGCCTGATTCCGGAAGCATATAATTCAGGCCGAAAGGCGGAAACGATACTTGATGAAAAATCCGATGTTTTCCTGATGCAAATTCCTCCGATGCAGTTCAAAGACGGCCGATTGGTGGTGGATGCGCCACAGCCCTACTCCATCATCGAAGGCAACAATACCGTCCTGCTCATTGATACAACCGGAGAAATCGACAACTTACAGGACGTCGGGGCATTCGCGCTCCTGACTCAAAGCCAACTGCATTTGAAACAAACCGGGAAGCCCCCCTTGGTTTACGAGCTTGATGAATTCGGCGATCTGGAAATGAGCGAGGCCATTGCCGCAGCCATAGTAACACGTACCAAAAAATTATTTATCCCGGTTTTTTACGGTTTAACCTATGTATTCAGCCTTATTTTATTTGTGTTGGCCTCCCTGCTTCTGGCAGCCATTGCACAGTTGTTCGGAATACTCCTGGGACGGGACGTTAATTATGGTGCAGGTATCCGCCTTTCGATCGTTGCACTGACACCGCCCGCACTCATCGGGGCTGCTTTAGCAGTGGCCAACCTCAGAATGCCCTTTGTGCTCTATGCACTGTTGGCATTAACGTACCTCTACATAGCCGTTGGGTGCGCACGGAAAAAACAACCCAACGATCTATATCTGGATGATGAAGCTGTAGGACACTAACCTGACACAAATAAAGCGGGGAGAGCTCAATCCAGCTTCGTGAGGCCGCCCATGTAGGGCTGAATGGCTTCCGGCAAAGTAATGGATCCATCCGCATTCTGATAGTTTTCCATGATGGCAATCACCAAACGCGGCAGAGCAACGCCCGAACCGTTGATGGTGTGAACAAAAGCAGGCTTCCCCTCTTCCGTACGGTAGCGGATATTCGCACGACGTGCCTGGTAATCCTTAAAGTTGGAGCAGGAAGAGACCTCCAGCCATTTATCCTGCGCCGGCGCCCACAGCTCAATGTCGTAGCACTTCGATGCGCTGAAGCCGAGATCGCCAGTGCATAACTCGATGACCCGATAGTGGAGGCCCAGTTTCTGCAATACTTTTTCCGCATCCAGCGTCAGCTTTTCGTGCTCTGCTTCTGATGTTTCGGGGGTCGTAAACTTAACCATTTCCACTTTATCAAACTGGTGCACGCGCAACAGGCCACGCGTATCCTTTCCGGCAGAACCGGCTTCGCGCCGGAAGCATGGAGTGTAGGCCGTATGCAGAATCGGGAGGTCTTGATCGAGAATCTCGTTCGCATACATGTTTGTGACCGGAACCTCAGCGGTCGGGATCAGATAGAGTCCGTCCAGCGGAACGGTGTACATATCTTCCGCAAACTTTGGCAGCTGACCGGTACCGGTCATGGTCTGCTCATTACACATAAACGGGGTAGCCACTTCAACATATCCATGTTCTTCGGTATGCAGATCGAGCATGAACTGAATCAGCGCCCGTTCCAGCTTGGCGCCCCGGCCGGTAAACAGCGGGAAACCGGAACCGGAAAGTTTGGCTCCGCGCTCCAGATCAAACAGGCCCAGCTTTTCGCCCAGATCCCAATGCATCTGCGGTTCAAAACCCAGTTCTACCTTTTCTCCCCAGGAACGAATGACCGGATTATCATCTTCGGTCTGACCGATCGGCGTAGTATCCGATGGCAGGTTCGGGATGTAGAGCAGGGTTTCCCGTAATTTGGCTTCGACTTCACGCTGTTCTTCATCGAAGGCCGAAATTTTATCGCCCATCTCGCGGACCTGGGTTTTGATCGCTTCAGCATCGCCACCTTCCTGAATGATTTTACCAATGCTCTTGGAAGTTTTATTTCGCTCAGCCTTCAGCACTTCGGCCTCGTTAACAATGGCCCGACGGCGGTCATCAAGAGCCAGCACGGCATCCACATCCACATCAGCATTACGATTGGCCATTGCCGTTTTCACGGCATCGGCATTTTCACGAACAAAACGAATATCCAGCATAATTCCACCCTTGGGTTAAAAAGAAGCCGCATTATTTGCCTAATCGCACAAGGTTTGGAAGCGGGAATTCGCATTTTCCTCTAGAGAATTCGGAGGAAATTCGAAATTCAAATTCCCATCCGGGCGTGCTAGGTTGTTTTTTTCGTGTGAAAGGCACGAGTGCAGGAGTTAACAAGGGAATCGCTGAAGTATGAATATTGATCAGGTTTATGGACAGGTTGTTGAAAAAATCCTGCGGGAAGGGAAAAAGAAAACCAACCGGACGGCAACGGATACGATATCCGTGAGCGGGTGCATGATCGACTATTCCATGGCAAACGGATTCCCCCTGCTCACCACCAAGAAAATGGCCTGGAAAACGATTCGGGTTGAATTGGAAGGATTTATTAAGGGCGTAACGGACAAATCCTGGTTTCAGGAACGCGGATGTAAAATCTGGAATGAGTGGTGCTCCCCTTCGAAAGTCCCCTACGGGCACGACGATGAAACGTTAAAAGCGATGGCCGAAGAAAAAGACCTGGGCCCGATCTATGGCTTCCAGTGGCGGAACTTTAACGGGGAATATCAATTCGGCACGGGGAAATTTAACGGCGGGGTCGATCAGTTGGCCAACGCCATTGATCTCCTGAAAACCAACCCCGACAGCCGACGTATTCTCGTGAATGCCTGGAATCCGCAGCAACTCGGCGAGATGGCCCTGGTGCCGTGTCACTATTCCTATCAGTTGCTGTGCAACGACGGCGAACTCGACCTGCTCTGGAACCAGCGTTCGTGCGATGTATTTCTCGGCATTCCCTTTAACATTGCCTCCTATGCCCTGCTGCTAGAACTCATCGCCAAAGAGTGCGGACTGAAAGCCGGCAAACTCATTGGCTTTCTCGGCGATGCCCATATTTATGTAAACCATCTGGACCAGCTGGATGAGCAGATGAAGCGAAAACCCTATGCTCCACCCACCCTGAAACTCGAAGGCTATGATTCCATCTTTGACTGGGAGTGGCAGCACGCCACACTGGATGGTTATGAATCGCACGCGTCGATTAAAGGTGAGGTTGCGGTATAATGATGGCGATCGTTGCCCGTTCGGAAAACGGAGTGATCGGTAAAGACGGCGGCCTGCCCTGGCGATGCAAAGGCGACCTTCAGTTTTTTAAACGAACTACCATGGACCGAAAGATTGTGGTGGGACGCACCACATTTGAAGGCCTTCCTCCACTGAAAGGACGCGACATCTACGTGCTCACCCGTAATGCGGATGCGACCTTTGAAAACGGAACTACTATCAACCATCCGGAACAGGTTCCCTCCGACGCGATCATCTGCGGCGGGGCAGCAGTCTATGATTTACTCATAGCTCGGTGCGAGGAAATCCTGGTAACCACCGTTAAAAAAGAGGTCGAAGGTGATACCTTTTTTAACGAACAGTGGCTCAACGGTTTTACCCCTCAGGAAATGATCGAAGAAACGGATGAGTTTTCGATCGTCTCCTACAAAAGGGATTTCTAACCCCAACTCGTGCCCGTAATAAGAAAAGGCGGGAAAATCCCGCCCGTTAAGCTAGGTCTGCAACCTGTTAATTGAGTCCCATCAAATGGCCCAACAAACGTTTCTGGTCGAGATTAAGCTCATCCTTCGCCGCCAGAAAAAAGGCTACCCGGTTATTGACTGAGCGGGCTGCCAATTCGGCCAAATTCATGACCAGTGGATCAACCTTTTCTGGCTTCGCAACACCGGATAGTAATATGGACTGCAGATCGAGCAATGTGAGCTCGATATCCCGTTCGATTTCAACCTCCTTAATCAGCAGATCGGCCTCGATCACCACCAGCTTTTTTTCCTGCTCCACAGACAGATTCAACGGGAGCTCAAAGATTTCCGGCTGAAGAAACTCTATTTCATCATGGGCCAATGACTCACTCAGGGTTAACTGCGAAAGCAAGTAGACCTTTTGTTCATCGGTTAATACATTCTTGGCTGCGAGCACGGATTGAACTTTTGCTTTGATGAACTCGCCGTACAGCTTACCCATCTCAGTCATAATGGCATTCACCGTCTGCGCGGCAACCGCGGCGGACTCTTCGTTCTCCAGCCGACCTTCTCTTTGAAGCTCAATGGCCAGTTCCGAACATTTATTCTGCAACATCCCTTCGAATACCGTGGCCTGCTGGGCAAAACCCTGCCCAACAGCCACAAGTTTATTTGCCTGTTCCCGGCTCAAGTCCTGGGCATGGGCCGCCAGGATTGTTGCCACTATAAATCCAATTATCGGAAGCATTTTCATTTTTATCTCCTTCATTCTGTTAGTGTAATTACAACTTTATCCAGCTTCCCGGTGTAGGGGAACGGATCCTTATATGATTTCGAAACCTGCGTTCCGGTGTCGCGGCCAATGTCGAATGTTTCGGCCAGCGAGTAGGTGCTGATGTGCATCTTCGGCATGTCGACCTCATCCACCTTTTCGCCATTGATGAACAGTTCGCCCTTTCCCCCAAACTCAACGGTCTTGGTGAAATTAAATTTCACATCAACTGTCGATCCCTTCGGCAACTTGGGCGATTTCAGTTCATAGTGAACGCCGTCAAGATAGTTATAGTCGAAGCAGACGCGCCGCCCCTTCACAAACAAGGAATAGCCGCCGGTCATACCGCCAACCGCGACCAAAACCCCTTCTTCCTTGCCAGTAATATCGAGCGTGGTTTCAATCATGTGCGAGCGGTTTTTCACCGGAGCCGAAGATTTTTCGGCAATGCGTACGGCTCCGGGAGCATAGTAGGTATAGACCTTTTGATCGCCAAATAGCCGATCCTGTTGTGCACCTAACCGTTTGATCATATCGTCGTAGAGCGGATACACATTAAATTTCCACGCTTCCTCTTCGAAGGCCTTCTGTAATTCCTTCAGCTTCTTCGGATTGGTTTCCGCAAGGTTCGTGCTTTCGGAAAAATCTTCGGCCACGTGATACAGCTCCCATACATCCTGATCGAACGGCAACGTAACGTTCAGGTCCCAAGGCATACGGTTCGCATGCAGCGTGACGGCCTTCCAGCCATCGACCCAGATGGCGCGATTGCCAAACATTTCATAGTACTGACGCTTTTTCTTATTTTTCGCATTGGCATTATTAAAGGCATATTTCATGGAAACGCCGTCCATCGGCTGTTGCTTAATACCGTGGTACTCTTTTGGAACCTTGATGCCGACGGCATCCATGATGGTCGGGGCGATGTCGGCGATATGGTGATATTGGCTGCGGACTTCGCCCTTCGCTTTGATGCCTTTCGGCCAATGCACCACCAGTGCATCGTGCTGCCCGCCCCGATGCGAGCTTTGCTTGAAATACTTGAACGGCGTATTGCCCACCGCCGCCCATCCGGCATGGTAGTGGACGTAGGTGTTTTCGCGTCCCCAGTCGGCGTAGTGCCGCATATTTGCATCGAACGGGGTTTGCAGACCGTTCAGGACATACGTTTCATTGAAGGTTCCGGCCAGACCACCCTCCCCGCTCGCACCGTTATCGGACGTGACGAAGATCAGGGTGTTGTCCAGCTCGCCAATACGCTCAAGTTCGTCAACCACGCGGCCGATCTGTTCATCGCAAAATTCCAACTGCGCAGCAAAAGCCTCCATCTGGCGGGCATAGAGCTTCTTTTCATCATCATTGAGCGAATCCCAAGCGGGAATTTCTTCGATACGTTCCGTCAGTTGGGTATCTGCCGGAATGACACCCAGTTTTTTCTGGTTTGCGAGAATCTGTTCACGCGCCTGATCCCAGCCCATATCAAATTTTCCGCGCCATTTTTTCAGGTACTCATCCGGCGCATGGTGAGGCGAATGCATGGAGCCCGAGGCCCACAGCATCATAAACGGAAGGTCGGGCTTGATCGACTTGTGGCCGGTGATCCACGAAATTGCCCGGTCGGCGAGATCGCGGTCGAGGTGGTAGCTTTTACGATAGGCTTCCGGTGTGTGGTCGTTCCACATGACCGGTACAAACTGATGCACGTCAGCCGCCATAAACGTGTAGGCATGCTGAAAACCTTCGCCGCTGGGCCAGCGGTCAAACGGCCCGACCTGGGAAACTTCGTAAAGCGGAGTGTGATCCCATTTTCCAAGCGCATAGTTAATGTAGCCATGCGCTTCCAGATAGTTGGCAACCGATTTTGCGGACTCGGGCATGATGGCATTATACCCGGGAAAGCCCATGGCCGTGAGCGCGTGCGATCCAAGTCCGATCGAGTGCGGATTACGGCCGGCCATCAGAGAGGCGCGCGTCGGTGAGCAGAGCGCGGTGGTGTGGAAATTATTAAAGCGCAGTCCATTCGCCGCCAGCTTGTCGATGTTCGGCGTATGGGTCAGCCCCCCTAAACTTCCGATCTGTGCAAACCCGGTATCGTCGAGCAGAAAGATAATTACATTCGGAGCTCCCTCAGGAGGCCTTGGGTCTGCTGGCCACCATTCCACACTATCCTCATAGCTCTTGGCGATCTTTCCCTTGAACTCAGAACTCTGGACGGAAATTACCGCCATAATCGCAACTGCTGCAACGCACAACCATGCTTTCATCGTTTATTCCTCCGTATTCTTTATCCTGCTGGACAAAAGCGAACTATAGGACCAGTTCAGTCCTATTCAATATAAAAGAGTGAAAAAGGCCTCTGAAAACCCCAATGCTTTAAATGACTTATCCCGCGACCTCTCTATCGTCATCAATGGCTGGAATGGTGATGTCTTCGCCGGTCCGATTCGCCTGATAGTGGGGCGACATAATTTCGACTCCTGCTTCAGCAAAACAATCCTGAATATTTTGGTAGAGCTTGGACCGGATCGCAAACCGGCGTTCCGGATTCTTGGTGGTTATGATCAGTTTGTACTGCACGTAGAAGTCGCCCAGCTCCAGTTGGAGTACTTTTGGCGGCGGGGCTTCCAGCACATCGTCAACATCCTTTGCCGCGCTGAGCAACAGTTCGTGTACTTTTCTCCACGGGACATCGTAACCAATGGTTACGACCGCGCCGACGTTAACACCGCCGCGCTGGGCCATGCGGCTGAAATTGATAATGTGGTTTGTAGATACCGAAGCATTCGGGATGGAAATAATTTCGTTGGTCGGGGTTTTCAACCGCGTTGAAAAAGTGCCGCGCGATTCCACCGTACCGCGCATCCCGCTGATCTCCACAAAATCATCGGTAACAAACGGACGCATGTAGGTGAGTACCAGGCCCGCCACAATATTTCCGACCGCGGAAGTGGAACCTAAAGAAACCAGCACGCCCATAAAAATGGAGATTCCTTTGAAAGCCGGTGAATTTGAGCCCGGTATAAATGGGAAGGCAACAACCGCCGCAAATACGATGATTACAATGCGAACCAAACGGAAGGTTGGATCTGCCCAGTCGCGGTAAAAACCCTTTATTCTCACCTTTCCAACGCCAATCTGGGAGAAAATATTCTTCAGCCCACGCAAAACGAACCACACAATCGCAATGATTATGGCCAATGCAAAGAGGTTGGGCAGATTATCAACAAAGGCCTCCCCGAAAAGAATGACGGGCGAGCTAATCAGATCGAACAACTTTGCAGACAGGTTGAAGGTCCACGGGAAAAAGCTCAACACCAGATTCAGATATAGAATGAAGACCCAAAGCATGATCACGAAACGGATGAACCGAACAGCGTATGTATTGATCGTAATCAGACTGTTTCCATCCACAAATTTGAGCATTTGCTGTCCGGAAAATTTCTTCGTAACCCATGCGGTCTCTTTGCGGCAAATCAAACGCAGGACAAACGAGATTAGCAGGAATACCAGTGTGGCAACTACGGCAAATATTCCCGCTTTTACATACGACTCCCGCGTGTGGTCCTTACGGTATTTTTCGATAATTTCCTTAATTATGCCGTGCTGCTTTTCCGCCAGCTCCTCCCGCGTAATCCCAGACAGCGCTGCATCGACTTCCCAGACAATACTAACAACATCTGCCCCGGACATGATCAGGCTTGCCTTCAGTTCATCGTCATGATGAAGCGTAAAGTTTTCCGTGCTGACGAGGGGCGACTTGGCAAGGATTTTCAAACGCCGGATAAGATTTTCAGAGCGCTTCTCTGCCGGCACCGACGAGATGCCGGCAACCCGGAACAACTCTTCCCCATGAAATACGACCGTCACTGGGGCATTTGTTGACCCGTCCGCGAATGCTGAATACCCCGCAAGCCCGAGCAGGCAGCATATGAGTCCGACCTGAATACTCATTTTAAACATGGCAGTCACCTCCAACGCTACAATCCCGGCAGCCAATGCTACTGCCGGGATACCTTAATATCTTAGTCTTCTTTACCCAGCCAGCGATATACGACACCCGCCAGCGCCGCACCGGCAATCGGAGCAACCCAGAACAGCCAAAGCTGTTTTACGGCAAGTCCTCCTGCAAAGAAGGCCACCGCCGTACTCCGCGCCGGATTTACCGAGGTATTGGTTACGGGAATGCTGATCAGGTGGATCAATGTGAGCCCCAATCCAATTGCGATGGGGGCAAAGCCGGCTGGTACCCGGCGATCAGTTGCCCCGAGAATAATCATCAGGAACATAAAGGTCATCACCACTTCACACACCAGTGCAGCCACCAGGCCGTATCCTCCCGGAGAATGGGCACCGTACCCATTGGAAGCAAACTGCCCCGCAGCGGAGCCTGCGGCCACAAAACCTTCCTGCCCACTTGCAATTAGATACAATACTGTTCCACCAAGCAAACCTCCGAGTACTTGCGCAACGATGTAAGGGATGAGCTCCTTTGCGCTGAAACGCCCACCCATCCACAAACCAACACTAACTGCCGGATTAAGATGGCAACCGGAGATGTGCCCAATGGCATAGGCCATAGTCAATACTGTTAGGCCAAAAGCCAGTGAAACACCCAGCAGACCGATTCCGACATCAGGAAATCCCGCCGCCAGCACTGCGCTTCCGCAACCGCCCAGCACCAACCAGAAGGTGCCGATGAATTCTGCTCCCAGCTTCTTACACATGTTAGCTCTCCTATTTCGGGGTTACCGTCCTTACAACTGGCTCTCGACAGGCATCAAGCGCCAGAAAAAATCCTTCCATCGTTGACCATAGCTCCGTGCCGGCTGTTTTTTGCGCTCACCCTCAACCGAGGTCCAGCGCAGCTTGCCTTTATCGTTCCGCGTAACGGCCCAGGTATTTTCCGGAGAAATCATTTCTTCAAAATCGCCAACCATTTCTTTTGCAAGAGCTGGACAATCGATCACCATCATGTGTTCCGTATTAATATTGATTGAGCGTGGGTCAATGTTCAGCGAGCCAAGCAATACCCAGTGTTCATCCAGAACGAATGCTTTCGTGTGCAACGAAATAAACTTGGACTGAATCGGGGGGGTATCACTGTATGCGCGCAGAGCCGCGGAGGGTTCCCCCCGAAATTCATAAAGTTCTGCTCCGGCATCGAGCAGCTTCTTCCGGTACTTTTTATAATGACTGTGCGCCATCGTGTGGTTGTTGGATTCCATGGACGGGACGAGGAACCTGACCTTGCGCCCCTCTTTCGTGCTATTTCCCAGGTCGGTAAGCAGCTCCTTCGAGGGAATCATATAGGGGGTAATCACACTCGTTTGATGGGTGGACCTAAGCTCTTTCTGGCCAAGTTGCTCAACGAGGCGAATTCCCCGGTCTCCTTTCACTTCCGGAGAGTCTTTCAGGCATTCCGCAGTGCCGCGCACCATTTTGGGCGGTAAGCCAGAAAACCACTGACTCCAATCGATGGGCTCAACAGGAATCGTCGTCTGCCCAATCAGCACCCGGTCTTTGTCCACCGCAGCATAATACCGCTTCCAGGCCTTGGCTTCCTTTTCGGCTGATTGTTCTTTCGACATGGCCTCGCCCGGATACGCGGCGTCGGCATTCCAATATTCGTCAAAATCGTCGGCCATCTCCCCAGTCACCTCGCCGGTAATGAGCAGGTCCAGATCGCAGTTGTTATATTTTGTACTCAAGCCAAAATAAGGGTTCCCGATGTTCCGCCCACCGATAATGCCCCACTGTCCATCCACGATCAGTTGCTTATTATGCATCCGGCGATTCAATTGCTGAAACTGGGTGCTCATCTGGAAAGCACGTCCTATCAAACCCTTCCGAACCCGTCCCGGATTAAATCGCCTTAATTGAATGTTCGGTTGCCGAGCGATGATCGCGGTGCCGCGATCCGATATGTCCTTAGGCATATCATCCACCAAAATACGCACCTGAACCCCGCGCTCGGCTGCCTTCAGAATACGATCCAGCATCAAGCGGCCGCTCTCATCGTTCGACCATATAAAAACCTGCAGATCAATGCTCTGCTGCGCGGAGTCAATCAAGGCCAGCCGCCACTTCAGCGCATCCACGTTACGCTGTACCAGCATGAAGGCCGATTCATTCTCCTTACTGCCCGCAAGAACAGCCACGCTCGTCTCTGCAAGAAGCCCCTCAGTCGTCGCAGAATGACTGTAGCTCTCAGGTTTGTCCGGATTTTTCGGAATATGCGCGCAACCCGCAAAGGTCACAAATGTGGCGCCAAGAAACACACGAGTCAGCAAATTGACTGATAGACGAAAAGTGACGGAAATCGTTGTTTGCATGCGCAAATCATACCTAATCAGTCCGATAATACAACACGAACTCTTAACCTAAAATTCAACAATTTATCCAACCCCGTCCAAGACAAGCCTGATTAGCTTTTCTTATAGTAAATGTTGTTAAAATTATCTCTGCTTTATTCTCCTTCCAACATCCGAACAAACAGATAAACAAAGAATGTACACCTGCTTAGATATTTTCCTTGTCAATATAGGACCCTATCAGTACCATCACGTTCTTTAAACGATGCCACCGCTGTAATGGAGCAACTTTTTGGACATACCCGTGTTGCCCGGAAGGCGGTTGACTGGAAGTTCAAGGAGTAGAGCAAAGTGCTAACGACCCGAACATCTGGAATGAAGAGCCTCCGGCAGATTAGCCCATCCGAGTACCTCGATTATTCATACCCAAACAAAATTACTCAACGGAGCAGGTAATACTATGAGTCTAAAAAATTTCAATTACTGTGTTCATTTGTCGCTTCAAAAATCAGCGCAACTCGCAATGCTAATGATTCTGCTGAGTTATGTCGCCGGCTGCTCTACTCCAGAGCCCCCTCCGACCCCGGCTCCCGTAACAGAACCAGCCGAGATGCAACCTGCCCCCAAGGAAACTGAAGCAGCTAAAACAAATCATTTTGAAGCCATAGGGATTGGTTTTCTGGAAGAGCCTGACCGATCCCCCGAAAAGCAAAACCTGCAAACAAAAGAGTTTATCGAGGCCCAGGGCTTTGGATTCCCCTCTCCCAATGCCGTGAGTTCCATACAGAAGCAGTTAACTGCGACCGAAGCGGCTCAATATAGGGCCTTGGCCAAGCTGGTTGAAAAGCAAAAAGGACTGGAAGTTATTCGAGAAGCCAGGGCGGTGGATATGGCCTTCGCCGAGGAAGAGGTTTCCGTCACCCTCTCCGGCAGTTTAATGGGGGTCTCCGAGGTGTCGCGCAACTATGATGCGGAAACGGAGATGGCCACGGTTACCATGCGGATGGCTCTTGAGCCGGAAGAAAAACCCAGGAAACCGCTTTCCCTCGAGCATAGAAAAGTTCAGGCGGAAACGGCCGCCCGGATTCATGCAACGGCTTTGTTACGCGGGCAAATCGGCCAGTCCTTTGTGGAACAGGATATCCGCATCAAAAATCTAACCCTAGACCATCAGGAAGCGCGGATTCTCGTTGAGGGATATCTGGAGGGCATCCAGTTCTCCGATATCCGGTGGATCAGCGAAACCATTTGTGAAGTAACAGCGACGTTGGAAATTAGCGAAGAAAAAATGGGCGAGCAGGAAACGATTCCATGAATAAAAAATCTTACGTTGAGCATCGGATGGAACCGTGCGTTGTCTACCTACCAAGCCCGAACAAAGGAGGTACGATGGTGAAAAAAATTTAATAACTGAGCTGATGAACTAGGCACGTTAAAAATCAAACACAAAGGAAGGTATACTATGAATGCATTGAAGATCGTTGTTTCCAGTCTTGCAGTCGCGAGTACCTTGGCTCTGACGGGCTGTCAAACAACTGCCCAGGCCAATGAGGCTAAAGCAAAGTCGGATGCTGCCATTGCAGCAGCTAGAGCCGAAACCGCCGAAGTTCAGAAAAAACTTGATGCCGCAATAGCTGAGGATAAAAATCAGGAGCGGGCGGCCAAAGAGATTCCCGGAAGTACGCTTACCGAGGACGGCACATTGTTATTCACGGCAACAGGCCAATCTGTGGCAATCGCTGAAGATGGCGCGGAGGGTCTTGCAAAAGCCAGAATAGCCGCCGAAACGATTGCTAAAGCCAACCTGCTGGAGATACTAAAAGGCGGCCTGATTACCAGTTCCGTTACGGTAGGCGATATCATGTTCGAGTCCCAATCTGTGAGCACTAAAGTGAGTGGATGGCTGGGAGGAGCAGTATTGGAATCTGAAACCAGTTCTGAAGAAGAAAGCAACCTTCCCGATGCGGATCCGGTAGACCATATTGTTACTGCAAAGGCTTCGCTGGAGATTTCCCTCTCCGCCTGGGAAGAACTGCAGGAGTATGTAGAATAAAGCGGGAGATGAATCAGAACCGAAAGGGAATACACGAACGGGTATTCCCTTTTTTAGGCGGTCTGAAAAGGCTTTTTCCAATGCCAGAAAATCAATTCCAGCTCAGGATCCTGTATGCGCACCTTATTGCGGGTGTTTTGTGCACAGCGTCAGCAAACCCCGAAACGGTGCCGCGCCCAATCGTCATCGAGGCCTTTGGGTTCGGGATTCCTGAAATCGGAAAACCTGAAGAGGCACTTCATGGTGAAGCCATCGAAGACGCACTGAAAAATGCGGCGCTGCAAGCCCTCGTGAACGTGGATATGCAGGTACGCCTTGAAGACATGCACATGGAGAATCGGGAAATGCAATTGCGAGGTAATGGGACCGCTGATCTAGCACAGATTCTTGAAGCCGGTTTTGTAACAAATTCCATTCAACCGATTTATCGCGTGCACGTAAAGGCTAACGCTTTTCCGCAACCCGCAAGCCTTCAGGAATCCCCCGGCAGGAAAAGCGGTGGGCGGAAGCCCCCCAGCATCACCTTAACCGTACTGGCCCGTCCGGATCTAACATTTGAAAATGCCCTGCGCCAAAGCATAACCGACCAATTGCAAGAGAGAGGAATACAGATAGAAGACTCTCTCAATGATGACAAAACCATTGCGGTAACTATTTCACTGACTCAGCATGCCGATAATCCAACCCTGGATCTTTTTTGGGAAATGGAAAGCATATCCGGAGCCCCTATGACAGGTGCCATGAGAATGGACCGGATAATGGGCAGTCGGCATGTTTCCTCGCTCGACGAATTACCCGAAGTGTTGATCGCTCTGGTTGCAAGGCTGGCAAGAAATGCAGAGCGCATTGAAGCCGCACTGTAGAAAGAGGTGCGTGCTCCCCTGTATTTTTCTATTTATGCATCTCCAGTGAGCGCTGACCAACTGACGGGCTGGTACCCCGCTGTTCAATTCCCGCCACACCGCCATTCAGGCTGTTATGACGGTTCAGAGTATGGGGAAGCGGCATCAGGCAAAACGCCGGCCATTCCGTAAAGTGGATGATCTCATTCTCCACATTAGCCGTGTCAAAAAGCATCTTAACCGTAAGGACCGGTTGAATCGCCATCGAGTTACCCAGATCAAAATGAGTATCATCCCCAGTCGAGGCCATTAACCGGTTTTCCTGATCGAACCAGTACACCATGACATGATGATTATAGTCGGCCTGCGCCACTACAAATTTAAACCAGTTGATCACGGGAATAGGCAGTGAAAGCCCAAGCTGTAATTCCTGTGTATCCAGGCCCTCATACATAAACGCATACCCTTCCGGCAGGACCGTCATCTTTAAGGGGGGGCCAAGCTCTGCCAGAACCTCATCCCGATGGGTTACCCCGTTCTGATAGGGCTCGACGGGAAAAGTGATGTTCGGGTTCATTTTTTTCCGGGCTAACGTGCATCCGCAGAGCAGCACAGCAGCCGCTATAAAACAGAAGGGGGTACAGCATCTCATCCGATTGGAAGAAAGATTCCAGACGTTCCTGCACAACACGTGCGGTTTACTTTTTCTTGGGCGGCTCATAGGGCAGTTTTTCATTACTGTACGAGTACGTTTTCAGGATGCCTTGCTTATCAAAGAAAAAGATGGCCCGGTCATAGGCCGTAACCTGTGTGCCCGTATTCCACACGATCAGCATAAGCGACTTACCGTCTTTCCCTTCACGCATATAGTAAAATACCGTTTCGTCATGCAATGGAATCAACTGAGAAGGCGGTCCAAGATACTGTGCCACTTCAGCAGCCGTCGTTACGCCCTCCTTCCATTCCGGGACATCTGCAGCCCGCCAGCTGTTATCAACCCCGGCATAGCCGTCCCAGTTTGCGCATCCGGATAGAAGAACACCTAACACCAGAAATGAAAGAGGCTGTAGTATTCTGGTTTTCATGGTTCTAACTCCTTTAACCTTCGTATCTTCAGTAGCGCATTATGCCTGGATTTATCTGCAAAGACATTCGATTTCTTAAACTAATTAGAGGGAGGGAGGACTCTAAAACCCAACCGGAATCACATCCACAACCGTATTTCATTCGGATCACCAGCTCTGACAGGATACCGGGCTCAAGTGGATAATTGAAGATGCGGCCTGCAATCTTTTAAGTCCGTAGCCATTGAATAAACGCCATAGAACCACCATGATTCCGCTTCCTATGAAGGTGCGCTTCTTCAGTTTAGCTGGCTGTCTGCTGGGCGGCATTGTTACTCAGACCGCGCTTTGCAATGAATTTGAAAGTCAACTCTCCGAGATCCAGGCTCAAACAGAGAGCTCTGGCCGCACCTTTCAGAAAGCACTGGGTCGCGAGGCCCGCTACGTTCCGATCATACTGCCTATTTCAAACCCAACGGTCGGGGCAGGTCTGGGCGGCGGCGTGCTCTACATGCACGCTAAGGATGCGGATTCCGATCCGAATGACCCTGCGACCATGACGGGCGTTTTCGGCATGTATACCGATACCGAAAGCTGGGCCTTCGGCGGTTTTCATTCCGGATCCTATAAAGATGACACCATTCGCGTATCGGTTCCTGTTGTACATGGTGACTTTAATTTAAAGTTTTACGGCGTCGGCGAAAGTTCGCCTTTGCGTGACGATCCAATTGATTATGATGCCACGGGCAACCTCTTTCTTCCCAAGATCTCCTTTGAACTGCCATTCAATAACTGGTTCCTTGGCGGTACCTATCGAATTATCGATATCTCAACAGAGTTCGGGGGTTCCTCCGGAACGTCCGACATCCCCGGCTATAATGACCAGCAGACAACCGCAGGCCTGGGACTGGTTTCGCTCTATGACTCGCGCAATTCCAACCTATGGCCTTCTCAAGGAAGCTGGCTGGATTTCACGGGACTCCTGAACGGGCACTATGCCGGCGGTGATTACAACTATTTCAAATCAACGATTAAGTGGGCACAATATTTCCCGGTGCTTGAACCGCTCACAATCATTTACCGATTGGACGGGCAATACGTAGAGGGCGAGGCCCCGTTCTGGGATCTGGCCCGGGTACGACTGCGTGGTTTTTCCAGCGGTCAATATCTTGATGACGTTGCTGCCACGGCACAGGCCGAATTGCGATGGAATGCCTATCGGCGCTGGTATGTATCGCTCTTTGGCGGTGCCGGCTGGATCGGAGACAGTATCAGCGATATAGGATCCGCCGACCCAAACTTTGCCGGCGGTACCGGTTTTCGATACATGCTGGTGGAAGATCAGAAACTCTCCATTGGCCTGGATATGGCCTACACGGATGATGACTCTGAATTCTCCATCTACTTCCAGGTCGGCGATTGGCTGGCTAACTAATCAGGTATTTGCAGAACGTTACTAGAATCGGTAATCCATAGAGAAGTTACCCCAACTGATATCACTCGACACTGCGTCAGCAGCGGGATTGCTACCGTAAAAACCACTGAGATGGAGACCGAGCCGACCGTAATTATAATGCATGCCCATGATCAACTGCGCCATATATGGATCGTATTCCACGCTGTGACTGTCTTCGAATGTATTACCGTCGAGCAACACGGTGTAGCCGATAACACTTCCGCGTACCGCTGCTGAAAAATAAAACCGGGCTTTGTTCCCGTAGGCCTCGCCGCTCAGCACGGGATCCATGATAATACCGCGACCGGCGACATCGGGAATTTCTGAGAACCCTTCCGGTAACCGCCAGCCAAAGCGAGATTGCAACCCCAGCTGAGCCTGCGTAAACAGGTTTCCAAGTCCAAGGTCCCCGCTGTAGGCCAAGTCGGCCGCAAATCCTTTTTGATTTACTCCAAGCTGCGCTATTTTACGAAGGATCGAATAGTTCAGGTTAATTAAGAGTTCATTTTCAAGCTGATTATCCCAGCCCTTTGGATCTGTTCCCATATTCAGGTCATTATGGATAAACTTCTGCATTTCCTCTGCATATGAAGCCGGTCCCAATACACCTAGATAAACCTGAAAGGCGTTGAGGCGATCATTATTAAAAGCCAGCCAGGAATTGGCAATGCCGAGCGCTCCGGCATACGGGACATCATCCTCAATCAGGGCTGATTCAGTCAGATCCGCAGGGGTTTGGATAATTTGCCCTAATCCAATCCCTTTCCGGAGTCTCAAGCCATCACGCTCTCCAATGCCCGGAACAAAATTGGCGATCCATCGGGATGGCGAGGACAACTTCAGATCATCCCACGAATCAACATTGGTGCTGTGCCGTTGAAAACTCCACCCCGCACTGAAAAAATCATCCGATTGCCTGCCGAGGTCATTATCAAATGTAAATCGCCAAAGAACCTGATCTTCAGTAGAGGTCTCATCTTCTGCGCACACGGTCATCCCGCTGAAACCGAGAATACTGATTGCCGCCACCACGCTCTTCACTGATACCCGCATGAGCGGAATATAGCCAATATCTCACAGGATTTACAACTCTTGCCAAAAATAGAATTCCGAGTCGTCTCTTTTTCAAGCCACGATTCCCGAGGCCTATAAACATACCGGGCTCATTTTTAGCGCCCAGGCCCTAATTTTATAGTTACTTTCAATGAATCTTTAATGCTTAAAACTTTCCCTTCCATCCTTAACGTCAATGGCTTATGTTCTGCCTATTCAGGAGTAAACCCATCATGAATGTATCCACCGCCATCCAAAAACGCCGGGCCATACGACACTTTGATCCGGACCATAAAATGACAAAAAAGGAGAAGGAAAAACTTCTCTCGCTGGCACTGCTCTCCCCAACCGCATTCAACATACAGAACTGGCGTTTTGTCGTGGTGGAGGACAAGGAACTGAGGAAAGAAATCAAAGCAGCCTCATGGGACCAGGAACAGGTCTCTGATGCCTCCTTACTGATCATTCTTTGCGCCGATCTCAAGGCCTGGGAAAAACAGCCGATCCGCTACTGGCGCTCAGCTCCCGAACCCGTGCAGGAATTTATCGTACCTGCGATCGAGCAATACTATAACGGACTTGACCAGACCCAGCGGGATGAGGCCATGCGTTCGTGCGGCATTGCCGCCCAGACCCTGATGCTTGCCGCTAAATCCATGGGCTACGATTCCTGCCCGATGGACGGATTCGACTTCGAAGCAGTCGGAGACCTGATCAACTTGCCGGATGACCATGCCATTTGCATGTTTGTTGCCATTGGAAAAGCCGTTGGCGAGACAGAAGCACCCAAAGATAAACTTGCTGTAGACGAAGTCGTCATCACTGATGCCTTCTAACCTGATGCACAATTAATTTACTGCTTTGCGGGCTTCGCCCGACGCCGCTTTTTATATTTATTGGAATGGCTGGCACCCGTACTTATCCACAGCTGAGTGAACGGATAGCGTGCGAAGGCCATAACTAAAAGCGCTCCGCTTATAGCGCATGTGAAGCAACCCGCCAGCAGCATGGATGATGCACTGATTTCGCCCGCCTCAACTTCCGGACGCAGATAAAGAACCAATGACGTTCCGGCACTAAACACCAGCAGAGCCCCAATGAGTGCAGGAAACGAAGGACGGTGACGGTACCTCATGGCGCACATGCTTTTATCCTATAACCCGGAAGACTTATGATTTCGGATGCCAGAACCAGATTCTCTGGATTTCACCAGCTGAACCTGCACCCATTCGTGGGCTGGGGTATTATAAAACCGAAGATTCAGTTGCACCACGTCTCGCACTCGCTGAATCTCGTAGAACCATGGCTTTTTATCATTGTGGACCAATAACTGCCTTTGTTCCGGAATCAGCTCCTTGATGCAGGCATTTCGCTTTAGCTCAATATCCTCCGCACCTTGGCGAAACCGGAGCTGAAGCTTATAGTTTTCAATCGAAACTGTGCAAAAATCGAACTGGTTTGACTCCGCGATATGCCAGTCGCCCTGCATACGCCGAAGATCTGCCGGAAGAGCTTGTTCGATCTTTGCCAAATTATTACCGCGCGGCTGCGGATCGCATCCGCAAATGGCAGTCAACACGCCGAGCAACGACGCTCCAATTATACATTTGTACATTAATCTCACCCAAATTTTTTAATACGGCTATTGATACAGGAGGGCTGCCGGGAAGGAAACCAATTGCTTAAACTATATTTGTAAATCTTAATCATTTTGCACAACTCAATAAAGGGCCGAGAGGCTCTGCATGGAAAAAGTACGGCGTGAACTTCCAATGGTTGAACGTGTTTTGCTATGTTCCGCCGAATGCAGAGCAAACCCGTCATCCAGATGCTGCCCGACCAGGTAATTAACAAGATTGCCGCGGGCGAAGTTGTTGAACGCCCGGCTTCGGTTATGAAGGAGCTGTTTGAAAATTCGCTCGATGCCGGAGCAACCCAGGTCGATGTGGAGGTGATCCGGGGCGGTCGCCAGCTGATTTCGATTACCGATAATGGGTGCGGGATGGATCGCGACCAGGCTCTGCTGAGCATTGAACGGCATGCCACCAGCAAAATCCGCTCTGAAGCCGATATTGAAAATATCCATACCCTTGGCTTCCGAGGCGAAGCCCTGGCGGCCATATCCTCTGTTTCGCGTTTCACCCTGATTACCCGTCAGGAAGAAGATCTGGCCGGAGCCGAAATCCAGATTGCCGGCGGAAAAATGCTGGGGTGCGAAGATATTGGCTGCCCCGTCGGCACGCGCATCGAAATCCGGAATCTCTTTTTCAATGTTCCGGCCCGCCGCAAATTCCTGCGGGCGGAACAGACGGAACTCTCGCATATCCGGCAACTTTTTCTAGTGCACGCTCTGGCTCATCCTGATATCGGAATGCGCCTTAAGGTGGACGAGCGCATGGTCTACAATCTGCCCATGGCCGGCAAGATGGAGGACCGGATTACCGAACTGTATAACCATGGGTTTTTCGAGCAACTGCTTCCGGTTGACTATTCCGACGAGGACTACACCATCACCGGCTATGCCGGCCTGCCGCAAACCGGTCGCAAGGATCGGCAGGATCAATATATCTTTGTAAACGGGCGGCCTGCTGCGGCACCGGTCGTATTCCATGCATTGAATGAAGCCTACCATTCGCTGATCATTAAAGGGCGCTACCCCGCCGTGTTCCTGTTTATTGAAATGGAACCCTCGCTGGTAGACGTCAATGTGCATCCAACCAAAAAAGAGGTCCGCTTTAGACGACCCAACCAGTTACGCGATGCCGTTGTTGCGGCACTGGGCAAAGCGCTGACGTTTCAGGAACTTGAAACCACAAAGGAAATTCCGGAAGCCGATGCGGTCGTACTGCCACCGCCGTCACCGGTACGCCCGAAATTTGAAAAGCAAAAGCAGATGGAAGAATTGCTGGTGCGCCCCGAGCGGGTTGAACCGCCAAAAGTTCAAAAAACTAATCCGGAACGACAGCGTCCTCCCCGCCCAGGTCCAGAGGACAGCGCCCCTTCACACTCACCCAACCCCGCTAACCCTGAAGCCCGGAGTCCGTGGGGCTGGTGCCGAATTATCGGTCAGCTGGGCGGAAACTATGTGGTGCTGGAAACGGAAGACGGCTACGTCCTGATGGAACCCCGGGCGGCACATGAGCGCGTTCTTTTCGAACAGTTTATGAATGCCGTTCAGGAGCACGCGGTTCCCAAGCAGGGTTTGCTTGCTCCGGAAACCATTGATCTGCTGCCTGCCGATGCACAGACCGTGCGCGAGCATCTGGAAGCCCTTTGTGAACTGGGTTTTGGGATTTCTTCATTTGGCGGCGATACGTTCATCGTCGACGCACTGCCTGTATTTGTCCAAAACGAATCGGCGGAGTCGCTGTTGATCGAGATTGTCCGGGAACTTGATAAGGCGGGTAAAAAACGAGGTGCCAGCGAGCTGGTTCGTGAACAGATTGCCCAGGCGGCGTGTCAGACCGCGGTCAGAACAAAGGATCAGCTTTCAGATGCGGCCATCGAACGGCTGGTCAGCGATCTGGCTCATACAGAAATGCCTTACACCTCGCCGAGAGGTCGCCCCACCCTGATTTATACCAGCTTCAATGAGCTGGATCGTAAATTCAGCCGCGACTGATTATTCCCCCGATACCTTCCAGGGGTTGGGAGCAATCGTAAACCGGTGGCGCCCTTCCTTTACAAGCGCCATGAAATGCTTCCGGGCCTTTTCGTAGCGTTCCAGCTCATCTTTCCCCGCGTTTCCGGCATGCTCTTCCTTCAGGGTTCTGAAAGGCTCTTCGGCCAGCCGAAGCGTATTGTGGATGGATCGGACAATGTCATTGGCACGCCGCTGGTATTCTTCCGCCTGCAGCGCAACCGAGGCATGATTGGCACAGAGGAAACTGGAAAACGAACCATCACTGCTCTCCACCATGCCCTTAAGGTCCAGCATGGACAGAATGGCTTTCACATTACCGGCCAGTAGATTAATGAAACGCCCAAACTCTTCATCCTTTTCGTTTTTTCCGGATTCCCGTATGGAAAATCGGGCATGCTGCCGGGCAACCCGCAAGAGAAAGAGGATTTCTTCGTATTCCTCTACCTTGATTTCCGGCGTATAGGCATGCTGCTGGTTAAAAATCAGCTCCGTAGCCCGCTCGAAATAGACATCCCGCCGCGCCAGGTGCACCGGCCGGTTCTGCTCGAAATGGTTTATCGCTTCCACGGTTAAAAGATTATCAATGCAGGCAAAGATTCCGAGCTTTTTATATGCTTCTTTAGGCAACCGTGCTATCCGCATCGAACGCGCGGCCCGATCTGGAAACCTGATTGGCCAACAACCGCAGTCTGGAGCTAAGCGTAGACAGGACGATTGATACAGGTAGCTGATCTCCCCCGGCGCTCTCCATAAGCTGACGTAAGGACATGCGATAGGCGACTGTAGGCTCTATTGCCCTCAACGTGGCATATTGTGGTTTTTTTTCTATCACACCGAGCACACCCAGAACATCACCCGCCTTGAACGTTGAAATTTCAGTCTCCCGACCATTGATATTCCGTAATGCACGCACACGCCCTTCCTTGATGAT
>CAZAPF010000045.1:0-37548 GCA_964486885.1 uncultured Verrucomicrobiota bacterium | reverse complement strand
ACTGGGTACAGACCAGATGGTATTCATCCTATGAAATGTTTACCGGACAGTAGTGTCTTCGGATCTGAAATCAGTCCTTTTTCATGAAGTCTATCAAGCGTCTCCCAATCGAAGGATTTCCATGCAGAGTGTCCGGGGAGTTTGGGATCGAACTTGAATGCCACGAGATACATTAACGCCAAAGTGACATCATCAACTTTATCTTTATCGTATTCCATTTTGTATCTCCTGTGGCGAACATAGTTATTAAACGTACTGTGGATTTTATCCTGATATCATACCGAGCCCTGCGCTTTTAACAAGGTTCTCAAGATATTTGCATTTAACACTTCTGTTTAGGGTACATATCGATATTTGCGTTTAATTACGTCCGTATTGGAGTTATAGTTTGGCTTTATTTCAAAGGAGAGCAGGATGGCTAAAAAAACCGTTAGTATTGAATCGAACCTGAGTGAATCATTTGTAATTGAAAGCGATGTTCGCGGGCACAAGGTGGTGATTGACCAGCCGGCGAATGCGGGGGGTACCGATACAGGCGTCACACCATTGGAACTGGTACTGGTTTCGCTGGCCGGATGCATTGGTTCCATTGGGCGCATTGTGGCCATGCAGCAGCGGATTGCGCTGCGCGGTATGAAGATTAAGGTGGAAGGCGGGCTGGATGTTGATGGATTACTGGGCAAACCGATTGATGGGCGCATTGGATTTGAAGAGATTACGATTTCGGTGGATGTGGATGCCGATCTGAGCGATGCAGAAAAAGAATCCTTTATTCATGAAGTGGACCGCCGCTGCCCGGTTTCTGAAAACCTGCTGAATGCCACGCCGGTGCAAGTACAGCTGGTCTAAGTATTTCAACTTCAGAAAACCGGTTGCCGGTTATCTGAGTGCGTGACAAAATTCGTTCCGCTTTCGCGGGGAGAGATTTTATACGGGTAGCGAGGATGCTGTGAAACAGTTTCAATGGAGCTTTGTTTGGGCCGGATGTTTGATTGCCGGCCAGGTATGCGGAGCAGGTTTTCAGCTTTATACAGAAGGATCGGCCGAAGCGCTGGGGCAGGGCGGCGCAGTTAGTGGGCGCACGAACCTTATCTCGTTGGCATGGTACAATCCTTCGGCGTTAGCGGGAACGGATCGGCCGGCTATCATGCTGGGCAATTCCTTTGTGCAGATCAACACGGTTTTTTTCAGCGATAACGGCGAGGCAAATGACAGTTCAATGAAAGACGATTGGCGCTCCGTTCCGCATTTCTACTATGTACAGCCCTTTTCCGGCCAGTGGACCGGCATGATTTCCGTCAACGCGCCCTATGGCCTGATTACCGAATGGCCTGATGGCTGGATCGGTAACCTTGCCGCCGTCTATAGCGAACTGACCGCCATCTACACAACGCCTTCCATTGCATATCGGATCAGCGAAAAGGTCGCACTGTCGGCCGGCTTCAATATTGTTTATGCCGATGCGGAGCTGACAGCGAGCCGGGACCTTTCCCCCGGCCCGAATTTTGGCGAGCGCAAGGTGACCGGCGACGATTTCGGGTTTGGCTACACGGCTTCGGCACACTGGAATATTGCGGAGGATTGGGCGGCCGGCGCACGCTACCAGTCGCGCGTTAAGCTGACTCTCGATGGTGAGGTTAAATTCGATGCCAATCCGGTGCCCCCTAACAATACAAAGTTTGATGGCGAAGCGGATCTCACTTTGCCCTCATCGGTTAATTTTGGTGTCGCCAACAGCTCCATCGATAAACTACATCTCGGTCTCGATCTGGTTTGGACCGAATGGAGTACCTACGACGAACTTCCTTATGAATTTGGTGCGGGATATCCCTTAACCAATCCGGAAATTGTTCCAAAACGCTGGGATAACGTTTGGAGCGTGCGGTTGGGTGGAGAATATGAGTTGGCCGAAAGCTGGGCACTGCGGGCCGGCTATGTGTGGGACGAATCGCCGGTGGTCGGTTCCACCCGTTCGCCTGAGTTGCCCGGCTCCGACCGCCATATGCTGATGGGCGGTGTGGGATGGAAATGGAACAACATGAGTATCGATATGGCCTACGCCTATTTGTGGGGCAAGAAAGTTGATTCGGGTTCGTTGGTGAATGCCGCTACCGGCGGTGGAACCGCCGGTGAATATGAAACCTACACCCACCTGATTTCCCTGTCGGCCAGCTACACGTTTTAACAGTCAGCCATTTCGCGCAATGAACACCGCCGGGCACGCTACCGGATCCGCAAGTTATCTCGTTGCTTTGTTCAGTTCGCCGGCTTTGCCGAGCGCATATTTTGCGAGGATCGGGCCGATGATTTCAAAGACGATGCAGGTGGCGGTGATGGTGGTAATGACCTTGGTTCCGATGGCGCTGCCGTGGGAAACCCCGTCCGTCACCGCGCCGAGTCCTGAAAATTCTGCACTCACGATCAGCGCCAAACCAATGGCGACACCGGCCTGGGACAGAATGCCGAGGCCGACATATTTTTTAATCTTATCTTCCACATGTCCGAAGAAGGCTCCGATGCGTGCACCACCGATTAAACCGCCGGAGCGGCCGAGAATATAAACGATGCCGATGATGCCCAGGCTGGGTAAGGCCGCCAGCTGCAGGTGCGCTCCAGCCATGCAGAAAAAGAGGACAAAGGTGAGCGGCATGATTTCCAGCAGAGGGGCCGCGACTTTATGCACCAGCGCTTCGCGGCGGGTATTGACCAGGAAGAAGCCGATAACCATGTTGGTCAGGATCAGTGACAGATGCCACATCATGGAAAGGCCCGTTCCCAGGGTAACAATACCGAAGACCACAATCAGCATGTCGCGCGAGTTTTTGATAAAACGGACCAGTTGGGAGAGCAGGAATCCGAGCACAACACCCACGACAATACTGAGCAGGATCTCAATTGTGGGCGCTTTGAGCATTTGGAAAAAACCTTCGGAAACATGACCGGGGGTCTCGGCGAGTAACAGGCTTTTGGATACGGCTGCGGCAAATCCGAAAATGATAATGGCGAGGCCGTCATCGAATCCGACAACGGCATAAAGCGCCTGCGTGAGGCTTCCGCTGGCTTTGTATTCCTGAATAATGGCCACGGTTCCGGCGGGGGCACTGGCCGGGGCCATCGATCCGAAGATCAGGGCCATCGGCAGGTCTTTGGTGACGGCATAAATAAGCCCGGTCACGACAAAGAAGGCTGTAAACGATTCCGAAAATATGATCCACACAATACCGGAGCCCAGCCGTTTGAGGGTTTTCATACTGAGCTCGGACCCGATGCTGAAGGCCACGAATCCGAGTGCAACCTGCGTTATAAACGAGAGGCTGTGCAGAACCGGCTCGGTGAATAGTTCCAGCCCGAGGTGCTTGAATGAGGGCCCAAAGAGTGCGCCGACCAGCATATAGCCGATCAGCGAGGGGAGGGAGGTGCGTTTAACTAATTTGCCGACGTAGAAGCAGACAATAAGCATGGCGCCTACCAGCGTGAAGAGATGCGGTAGGGTGGCGGTGGCTTCGGCGGCGTGTTCGAGTGCGGGTGCTGACATGGTGTTGTTGTGTTCCGGGCGGGTTTAAATGTTAAGGCTGCCGGCGCAGTAGAAGAGTTCCTGTACGGTGAGGATAATGTCGTTGCGCTCATCGAGCGATCCCACCTCCTGTTCGATGCGGCGGATGGTTTCGTTGGTGTCCTGTTTGTCGACGGTGGCTAGAATGACCTTGCAGAATTCAGCTTCCTTGTCGCTCCAGAATCCGGCAAACAGCGGCATCTTCTGCAGATAATTGGCTGCCGGCTCGGCTTCGGAAACCATAACCGTGGTGGAGTTGAATCCGGAAAATACTTTTAGGACGTCATGGAAAAGGCCCTCGTCCTGAATCTGCACACGGAACAGGTTTTTATTGTCGTGCTGTTTGGGGTCGGCTTCGTCGCGCACATGCCGCAGGAAGTTTTCGGCCAGCACTTCCGCCGTTGGGGCCTTCAGCATTTCGGCTACATGTTCCGGTACATTCAGCACCTGGGAAATACTGGAGAGCACTTTAATATGGATATTTGAACTGCTGGATGGAGCAATGATGAAGACAAACAGCTTTACGGGCTCATCGTCCATGGCATTGAACGCTGCACCGGCCGGAACAGAGAGGACTCCCACCACAAAATCTTCAACTCCGTCGAGGCGGCAGTGCGGAATGGCGATCCCGTTGCCGAAGCCGGTCGTGCTCAGGTCTTCGCGGTCCGTAAGCCCCTTGAAGATTTCGGATTCCTGCATGTTGTCCAGAATGGCAGATTTTTTAGCCAGCGCAGCGATTGCGGCAAGAACCTGGTCACGGTTGGTGCAGTCGGCATTTGCCTGAATACACTCATTTCTTAATAAATTGATTAGATTCATAGGACTCCTTCCTCTGTTTCGCATACCAACTTTGCCAACTACGGGGGTTGACGCACCTGATTCATCGGACGTAGCTTAGGGTTAATGAATAAAGCCGTCCAGATTCTAATGCTTGCCGCGATGATTCCGTTTGCCGGAAATGCGAGGGAAGAGACGCTTGAAGAGCGAAAGCAGCGTATCACCCGCAAATATTTGCGCGAGAATACCAAGCTTGCGCAGAGTGAAATGTATGTTCCGACTGATGTAATCGAGGACGAGCAGGTAACCGGTTCGGAGCAGTTTAAAGAGATTGCTCCGCAATTTGAAAGGCAGGAAGCCGGAACCAGACCTCCGCCCCGCCCACAACGCCCTGTCCCGGTACAGCAAACAACAGAGAACTGGCTTCTCGCTGATCCGTCTTTGGATGAAGATCCCTATTCAAACGATCTCGACCCTTATGGTTCGAGCAGGGACGCGGAAAGTGATTATTGGTCATTATTCGGCGGCCGGCCGGGAGCAACTCAGCCGCCGGAGTCTTCCCGGAAGAGACCGGCATATGATCCGTATGCTAATCGGAACCGGAACAACTCAACCCGGGATCAGGGTATCTTTGGATCCGGTCAGGCCGGGAGCGGGCGCACCGGAATTTTTGGCCAACGTCAAGGTGAAGCACTTCAGGGTAATCTCGGGAATCCGGCTGGCATTGGCAGTAGGGCCCGAAGAACATATGGATCGTCACCGGAGTCGGGTTTGCTGGATACGCCTTTCCCACAGAGAGGACAGGCTGAAACGGAGCGTTCCCGTGAATCGCAGCAGTATGTGCCGCACAAAAGTCCTTATCAAACCGACCGGACTCAGCGCGGACAGCAACGGGGGCCGCAGACGCCCCAGATCGAATACACCAAACCGGATGCATTTAAGCAGTGGAAGGACCGCAATAAATCGTGGGATCCTACCGGGGATGATGCCTATCTCGATGAACTCATGCAGAAAAACAGGCGCTAGTCCTGTATTTCCTTGTAGTTCACAACTTTGCCGTCCACGAGCATCACTTCATACTTATATTCTTTAAGCGTGCGGTTGAATTCCTCAACCCGGCGTTCGATGCCTTCATCGGTATTCAGTGATACATCGCTAACCGGGGACATTTCTTCCTGGTAGGTATAGTAGAAGTATTCCGCCCCATCCCTATCCAGTGCAAAGTCAGGATTGCCCAGAATCTTGACAACCTGCTCTTTTTCCATGCCCTCCTGGACTTCACTTAATTTCCAGGGTTTAAAGGTGGTTGCACAGCCTGCAATCAGGAATACCGCCACGCCGAATGCTATTGCTCTCATTGTTTTCATGATGAGAACAATAGTATCTTCTGTGCGGAAAGTAAACCTTATGCGATTTCGGAATCTGAATCCGGTTTTTCTACTTCTTCAGTAGTTTCCGCCACTGTTTCTTCCGGCTTTTCAGCAGATTCTTCAGCAGCGTCGGCTTCAGGCAGTTTACCTGTTTTCATGATGGCGTCCACCTGGTCGAAATCGAGCACTTCGCGCTCGATAAGGATTTCCGACAGGGCGATCAGCTGTTCTTTATTATCGGTCAGGATTTTCATGCACTGATCGTACGCTTCAGTCAGAATACGCTGAACTTCCTGATCAATCAGTTGAGCAGTATTTTCACTGAATTCCGATCCGCCGCTCATACCTTTACCCATGAATACAGGCTGGTTGTTGCTGCTGAGATTCTGCGGGCCCAGCAGTTTGCTCATGCCATACTCGCAGACCATCGCCCGAGCCATGGCAGTCGCTCGTTCAATATCGTTATGCGCTCCGGTGGTTACGTCGTCAAAGATAAGTTCTTCTGCGGCACGGCCGCCCATAATGGAAACCAGCCCGGCTTCGATGTGCTTTTGGGATTGGGTATATCGGTCTTTTTCTGGGAGATACATGGTTGCTCCCAAGGCCCGTCCACGCGGAATGATGGTCACCTTATGAATCGGATCATGTCCCGGTGTAAAATACGTCGCAACCGCATGACCTGCCTCATGGTAGGCCGTAAGTTTCTTTTCTTCCGAATCCAGTACATGACTGCGGCGTTCCCGGCCCCACATCACTTTATCGCGGGCCTCTTCCATATCCTGCTGCTCAACAAAATCAGCTCCGCGGCGTGATGCCAGCAACGCGGCCTCATTCACCAGGTTGGCCAGGTCCGCACCGGAAAATCCGGGCGTGCCGCGGGCAGACTTTTTCAAGTCAACCTTGTCGGAAAGGCGGACGTTGCGGACATGGATATTGAGAATTTCTTCACGGCCTTCGAGCGTGGGCAGATCAACCACTACCTGGCGGTCAAAACGGCCCGGACGAAGCAGGGCGGGATCGAGCACGTCTGGACGGTTGGTGGCCGCCACAATAATGATTCCTTCCTGTGTATCAAATCCATCCATTTCCACCAGCAGGGCATTCAGCGTCTGTTCGCGCTCATCATGACCCCCGCCAATACCGCTGAAGCGGCTCCGGCCAACGGCGTCGATCTCGTCGATGAAAATAATACAGGGGGCATTCTTTTTGCCCTGCTCAAACATATCGCGTACGCGTGATGCACCAATGCCGACAAACATTTCAACAAAGTCGGATCCGCTGATCGTAAAGAACGGCACATCGGCTTCGCCGGCGACGGCCTTGGCTAACAGGGTTTTACCCGTTCCGGGAGAACCGGAGAGCAGCACGCCCTTAGGCATCTTTCCGCCGAGTTTCTGGAACTGCTTCGGGTCTTTCAGGAATTCAACCACTTCCTCGAGTTCTTCTTTGGCTTCATTTACGCCGGCCACATCCTTAAAGGTGATTTTGTTTTTATCCTGAGTCATCAACTTCGCTTTGCTTTTGCCAAAGCTCATGGCTCCGCGCCCGGCATTTTTCATCTGCCGGATAAAGATAAAATAGATGATCCCGAAAATCAGGATAAACGGAACAATGTTGGCGAGAATGGATACCAGCATCGTTTTCGGCCGTTTGATTTTAACCTGGACGCTGTTTTCTTCGAACAGCTCCATCAGGTTTTCGGTCAGGATGATTTCCGTACGGAACTGCGTGGTACCGGACTCGTTGATATCCTTGGACTCGCCTGAAACATAGTGATTGCCCGCGCCGTCGTGCGCAATATCAACCTTTGAGATCCGGCCCGCTTTGACCATATTGACAAAGTCGGTATATTCGATCTCGTTGGTGTTTTTTGCGGAGTTTGAAAACAGATGCAGCACCGTGAGAAACACGGCCATCATCAGGAAGGATATCGCCAGTCCACGCATGGGCATCGGTGGAGGACCTTTCTTCCCGGGCTTATCTGACTTCGGATCTTTTTTCTGCTTATCATCTGCCATAATTACTTCTTTCCTTTAAAAACCGGGCAAAAACTACCACCGCCCTAAAGTGATTGCAATGTGTACACGCACAAACTTGGAGCTAATCGGTCCTGTTTCGTTCAATTCGTACATGGATGGATTTGCTATCCGCATTCTGGACCTCCCAACCACGCGCGGTTCGGTAGCCGGGAATCCAGATAATTTCACCGCGGCAAACCACAACCGGAACCTGATGGCGGCGGGCTTTTGGAATTTTAAGATCGGTAAATATATCCTGAAGCTTACGGGTTCCTTCCATGCCGAACGGGGCCATCCGGTCGCCCGGCTTGAACGTGCGGACTTCAATGGGAGCATCCCCGACTTTGCCGGTATCGAACGAAGCTTCTGCCGGAAGGTTGCCGGCGCCTTTGCCATGGTCTTTCCGCCAGCCGGAGCCGGGTTCAATGGAAATCGTCCATTCAGGAGCTAAAGGCATGGAATCATTAGTTTCAAAGCGCGGTTGACCGTATTCCACCACAACACGTTGCCGGTCGTTCAGTTCGTAAATTGCAGAGCCTTTTGCTTCTTCTATCAGTGAAAGGATTTTTTCCACGGCTTCAAAACCGGCTTCGGCAGCGCCGTTATCAAACAGCCATTTTCTAACAATACGTCGTTGCAGCGCCAGCGGCTGTTTCAATGTTGACGCGGCTTCCAGCCGCGTTGCGTCAGAAGAGCCCGTATCCTGTGCAACACGGCTGGAAGCCGCGTCTACATAGGCGTTTTCTGCCCGCAGGATATCCATGGTCCTCAGAATCGTTTCGCGGATATTTGGATTAAGCTCTTTTTCAAGCATGGGCAAAACCGTGTGGCGCACGCGATTGCGAAGGAAGGACTCGTCGGAGTTACTGGCGTCTTCCCGCCAGTTGATTTGGTTTTTCTTCAACCATCCGATAATTTCAGTGCGCGGAATATCAAGCATTGGCCTGATCAGCCGGATCGATCCCATGTCCTGGGCGTGCTGCATGCCGCCAAGGCCATCCGGTCCGGCCCCGCGGGCAAGTTTAAGGATAAAGGTTTCGGCCTGGTCATCAGCATGGTGGGCGAGGGCAATAACGGAGTCTTCGAACTCTTCAAAAAAAGCGTGCCGGGCTTGCCGGGCTGCCATTTCAATGGATTGATTGGTGGTTTCCGCCAGCTGCTGCACATGTACGGTTTTCCTTGCCAAGGGCAGTCCAAGATTTTCGGCGAGATCCCGCACAAACTGTTCGTCGGCATCTGATTCTTCACCGCGTAATCCATGGTTGAGGTGCGCAACGGTGCAGGGGATTTCCAGAAGCTGGAAAGCATGCAGCAGGGCCACGGAATCCGCTCCGCCCGAAACCCCGAGAACCACGTTGGTCTTATCGGGGATCAGGTTATGGCGATCAATCGCCTGGCGAATGGTTTCGGGGAGATTCACATATTGACGCGGCTAGCTTTCAGCGCCGCAGCATTTCTTGAATTTCCGGCCACTGCCGCAAGGGCAGGGGTCGTTTCTTCCAACCTTTGGGCCATCATTACGGATGGGGGCAATAGGTTTGGGAGCTTCAGGAAGTTCCATGCCGGGAGGAGGAGCATCCATGCCGGCGGGCATCGCGCCTTGCGCCTGCTGCGCCTGGGCCTGAACTGCCGCCGCCATGGCCAGCGGAGACGCCGCCTGGTTGTGCTGGGCTTTCATACCGGAAAGCGACTGGAAAAATTCTTCAATGGCTTCCACCGATGTGGCGGAACGGAACATAGCGGTGGAAATTTCTTCGTAGATCCGGTCCATCAAATCCATGAACAGATGATAGGCCTCGCGCTTGTATTCAATCAGCGGATCCCGCTGGCCATACGCCTGGAGACCGACGCTTTCGCGCAGGCTGTCCATGTTGCGGAGGTATTCCTGCCAGTGCTCATCAATGGACTGAATAATCATGTGGCGTTCAAGACGCTTCAGTGCTTCTGCATCTTCGTGACGCGCCTTCAGGTCATACGCCTGTTTAACCCGTTCCATCACAAAGTCGATCAGGCTGTCCGCCGTCTTTTCCGCGGGAAGGTCTTCTTCCTGAAGGCCCAGCGGGAAGGTCGTGTTTACCCAGATAACAAACTCGTGCATGCTCTTGGAGGCCACCGCATCATCGGCTTTTGTTCCAATGGATTGCTCAACCGAATGATAAAGCTGCTCGCGGGGTTCTTCTGCCGTGAGGGCCGCCGAGCGGAAATCATAGATTTCGCCACGTTGCGCATTCATCACATCGTCATATTCAAGCGTGCGCTTACGCATCATAAAGTTTTGCTGCTCAACACGGCGCTGGGCTGTTTCAATCGATTTATTCAGCCATGGATGTTCCAGCACTTCACCCTCTTCGATGCCGAGTTTTTCCATAATGCTGGAAATACGGTCGGAACCGAACAGACGCATCAGGTTATCTTCGAGCGAGACATAAAAACGGGTTACACCCGGGTCGCCCTGACGGGCGGAACGACCGCGCAGCTGCCGGTCAATACGACGGGATTCATGTCGTTCCGAAGCAATCACATAGAGACCGCAGGGCCGTTCTTCCAGCAGCTTGCGCAGGGTTTGGCCTTCGACCTTGGAATCGAGTGAATACTCTTTCGAAAGAAGATCATCCTTATTCAGGTAAACCACGGATTCGCCGAGTTTAATGTCCGTTCCTCGACCGGCCATGTTGGTGGCGATGGTTACAGCACCGGGCTGTCCGGCATTGGCCACAATCTCGGCTTCACGGGCATGGTTCTTGGCGTTCAGTACGTTATGCACAATATTTTCGCGGCGCAGCATGCGGCTGAGCACTTCCGAGGTTTCCACGGCCACCGTACCCACCAGTACCGGCTGTTTATTGTTGTGGGCGGTCTTGATTTCGTCGATTACGGCGCGGAATTTTTCACGCTGCGTCTTGTAGACCTGATCGTTGAGGTCCACGCGGCGTACCGGGCGGTTGGTCGGAATCACCATCACGTCGAGGCCGTAAATCTGGTGGAACTCATCGGCTTCGGTTTCGGCAGTACCGGTCATGCCCGAGAGCTTGTCGTACATACGGAAATAGTTCTGAATCGTGATTGTAGCGAGGGTCTGTGTTTCTCGTTCAATCTTCACGCCTTCCTTGGCTTCCACCGCCTGATGCAATCCATCGCTCCAGCGGCGTCCAACCATCAGACGGCCGGTATGTTCATCAACAATCATCACCTGATTGTCCTGAACCACATAATCGACGTCTTTTTCGTAGACGCTGTAGGCACGGATCAACTGGTCGACCGCGTGGATGCGTTCGTTGCGCATGGCAAAGTCTTCCTGAATCGCGCGGCGTTTTTCCATGATTTCTTCCGGCGAGAACTCATTTTCTCCATCCAGTTCAGACATCATGGAAACCATGTCGGGAAGGACATACATATCAGGATCTTCTGGACTGAGTTCGGCACAGCCTTTTTCCGTCAGGCCGGCATCGCTGCCTTTTTCGTCGATCGTAAAGAACAGTTCCTGACGCAGTTCCCGGGCAAGCTCTTTACGCATGTCAGACAACATAGACATTTGCGTTTTTTCAAGCAACTTGCGGATTCTGACGTCCTCGATGAGGTGCATCAGCTGTTTGTTTTTAGGCATGCCCTCAAACACCTGGTACATCTTCAGAGATGCTTCATCATCATCGCCTTCATCCAGCAGTTTTTTGGCATCCTTCAGCAGGCTGGTGCAAAGGTCGCGCTGACGGCGAACCAGACGTGCGGCCGCGGGCTGAAGTTCGCTGTATTGCGTAGAGGAATACGGGGCCGGGCCGGAAATAATCAACGGCGTACGGGCTTCATCGATAAGAATGGAGTCAATTTCGTCGACAATCGCAAAGTTATGGCCCTTCTGCTGCACCATTTCTTCGGAGCTGTAGGCCATATTGTCGCGCAGATAGTCAAAACCGAATTCTGAGTTGGTGCCATAGGTAATATCACACAGGTAAGCATCACGGCGTTCGTCCTGCGGCATCATATTTCTAAGGCAGCCAACCGTAAGACCAAGCCATTTGTAGAGATGGCCCATCCATTGGGAGTCGCGTTGCGAGTGATAATCCGAAGTCGTTACCACGTGAGCACCTTTGCCAGAAAGTGCATTGAGATAAACCGGCAACGTGGCCACGAGCGTTTTACCTTCACCCGTCGCCATTTCGGCAATCATACCCTTGTGGATGGCCATGCCGCCGATCAGCTGAACATCAAAGTGCACCATCTCCCACGCAATGGGGTGTCCCAGAACGTCTACATCCGTGCCGCAGAGCCGCCGCGATGCATTCTTAACGACCGCAAATGCCTCGAGTTCAATGTCTTCAAGTGTTTCGCCAGCGGCGATACGCTTTTTAAATTCCTCTGATTTGGCCTGGAGTTGCTCATCCGTTAGCGCCTTGTATTCTTCGTCATGCGCATTGATCTTATCGACCAATGGACGCATCTTTTTCAGGTCACGTTCGTTCTTCGACCCGAGTATCTTCTTTAAAATTAAATTCATTTCAGTTCCTGTGTTTGCAAAAAGAGGGTGAAAACTACCTGATTTGCGGGCCGCTCACAAGCAGGGATTAGAACAATGGAGGCGGCTTTTCCCCGTATTCCACACCATTTTAGAGCCTTGTAAAAACTTGAAACCCGTATGTTTCGCGCATAGCATCCGTTTCTATGCAAAACGATGGATCAGTCCCGGTTCCGCTGGTGATCTACGGTGTGCCGTTTCATAACGTCACATTCGAGGAGGCTACCGATTGGATTGTGGACCGTATTGCGTCAGGCCGGCCGGCCAATGTGGTTACCGCCAACCTGGACTTTGTGACCAAGGCGTGGCACGACCCGGAGTTGCAACGCATCCTGATCGATGCCGATCTCGTACTGGCCGACGGGTTTCCCGTAGTAAAGCTTTCCCCGTTTTTCGGCCCAAAACTTAAAGACCGCGTGACCGGAAGCGATCTGACGCCCCTGCTCGCCGAGCGTGCTGCTAAGGAAGGGTTGAGCATTTATGGCTTGGGCGGCGCTGAGGGCATCGCCGAAAAGGCATTGGACATACTTCAAAAGCGCAATCCCGATCTGAAGATTGCCGGAACCTATTCGCCGCCGTATTCGCCATTGCTTGAAATGGATCATCGAACCATTCTGCAGAACATCGAAGCCGCGTCCCCCGATATCCTGTTTGTAGCGCTGGGCGCACCCAAACAGGATAAATTTATCAGCATGCACGTTCGCGGATGGAATGTGCCGGTTGCCATGGGAATCGGGGCATCACTTGATTTTATTACCGGAGAACAGCGCCGTGCACCCATCTGGATTCGCCGGTGTAATCTGGAATGGTTGTGGCGGATCTGCTCCGACCCCAAGCGCCTTGTCAGCCGTTATTGGGCCAATTTCCGCTTTCTGCTTTCCGCTACACGACAGATGCTCCGGATTCATTACATGGCGGATAAACCGTTGAATATAAAGATTCTGGAAGACGAGGATTTTCAACAGCTCGAGCAAGCCGGAATCTTGGCGGAGCGTTTTCAGGGACTTGAGGACGAACAGGCAGCCGTTGAGTTTATTGCGGAAATCAGGGAGAAGATATTCGGCAAAAACCTACTGCTCGATGTCCATGCCCGGCCTTGGTTTAACAGCCTGGAGCTGGGAGCACTGCTGGAGGTCAATAAATATTGCCGGTCCTTTGGGAAGCGGATGATTCTGTATGGTCCAAGGCCGAAAGTCAGGCGCCTGCTGGAAACCTGCCGACTGACGGACTATTTCGACTCCGCGATCCGGCTGGATCAAGTTAAAAAAATGGTTGCCAATATTTCTGAACATGCCGTTGGCGGAACGGTTTACGAAGAAGGAAGTCTGACACTCGCGCTTCCGCTTGAGCTTACCGCCGCAACCTTGCCGGTTTTTGAAAGAGAGGCCGAATTTATTCACCACGAACTGCAGGAGCAGGGCATTTTGAAACGGGTTGAGGTTGATGCTGCTCAGCTCGGTTTTATCGACAGTGCCGGACTTGGCTTTCTCATCGGTCTTAAAAAATCAACGCAGGACGAAGGGGTCAGCATGTCCATCGCCAACCTCGATCCCAAGCCCCGACGCACCTTCGAAATCGCCCGAGTCGATAAGGTATTATTACACGCCTGATGCCAGCTTATGCGCCCAACGGGTGGTTTCGGGCAAGCGGTAGCGGGTGACGCATTTCATGACGTGCTGGTGGGCGGTATCCACAGACACCCGATGGCCGGGGGAGATATAGAGCGGCTTTACGTTGGTCCGGGTACGTAGGACTACGCCAATTTGTTCACCTTTATCCATCAATGGAACAAAGGTGCCTTTTTCGGGTGGGACCTCGTCGTGTTTTCCGGTCAGGCGAGACTTTCCTACGCCGATGGCCGGAATATCGAGCAATAGGCCGAGGTGGGCGGCAATGCCGAAGCGGCGCGGATGAGCAATGCCCTGGCCGTCGCACAAGAGCAGGTCCGGTTCGGCACTCAACTTAAGCATAGCTTCCAAAACTGCCGGAACTTCGCGGAAAGAGAGTAACCCGGGCACGTAAGGGAAAGAGGTTGGGCGATGAGCAATGGCGGTCTCGATGATTTCCAGAGTTTGATAATCAAGCACGGCGATTGCAGCACGGGTGATCGTATTGTTTTTCTCGAACCCGACATCCACTCCGGCAACGGTTTTAATGTCGCCAAAGTCATCCGTCAGGTTGACGTGAGATTGCAGACCTTTCTGAATCGCAATCGCTTCCTTCGGGCTTACATCCCAGGCATGCATAACTAAACACTCGCTCGTAAACTCGCTTAAGGCACGAAGTTCACTAAGTTACTAAAGGTTCTCTTCTTTGAGTTCTTAGTGTCTTCGTGTTTACAATTTTTCGAACGCATCGAGAAAGGCATCGATGTGTTCTTCGGTGTGGGCGGCGGAGACGAAGGCGACTTCGAATCCGCTCGGCGGGGTATAAAACCCGTGGTTGAGCATGTGGTGGAAATAGGCCGCGTGGGCTTTCTGGTCGCATGCCTTGGAGTCGTCCAAATTGCGGACGGCTTCCTTCCGGAAGAACGGCGTAAACATGCCCCCGCGCTGCGCACAGTGCAGGTTCAGACCTTTGTCGGTAGCGATACGATGAATACCGTCAGCGAGTTTTTTTCCGAGTTCGGCCATGCATGGATAGGGATTTTCATCGCGCAGCAATTCAAGGGTTTTCATGCCGGCCGCAACCGCAACCGGATTGCCGCTAAGCGTGCCGGCCTGGTAGACCGGGCCGAGCGGGGCAAGGTGAGACATGACTTCCTTCGAACCACCAATGGCACCGATCGGCATACCGCCGCCGATTATTTTTCCAAGTGTAGTGATGTCGGCATTAATGCCGGCCATATTACCAAAGGTAGTTGCTCCAAGACGGAAGCCGTTGATGACTTCATCGAAAATGAGCAGGGCGCCGCAGTCGGCCGTTGCTGCGCGGAGGCCTTCAAGGAAACCTTCAGCGGGTTCTACGAGCCCCATGTTACCGGCAATCGGCTCAACAATTATGGCCGCAACTTCATCGCTGTTAGTTGCAAGGATTTCCTGAACGGCTTCCAGGTTGTTGTAGGGTGCTACAAAAACCTCGTCAGTCGCCGCAGGCGATACTCCCGCCGCACCGGGAATGCCGCCGGTCAGCAGGCCGCTGCCGGAAGCCACAAGCAGGTAGTCGGAATGGCCGTGATAGCAGCCGTCAAACTTTATGATTTTACGGCGACCGGTTATGCCGCGTGCCAGCCGGACGGCGGTCATGACGGCTTCGGTGCCGGAGCTGACGAGACGGACCATATCCATTTCGGGAACCTGGTCGCAGATCAGTTCAGCAAACTCGGCTTCCAGGGCCGTGTTGGCACCGAAGGTAAGGCCATCTGCTGCGGTCTTGGCAACGGTTTCGACAATCTCTTCTCGCGCGTGCCCGAGGATCAGCGGTCCCCATGACCCGCAGAAATCGATCAGTTCGGTGCCGTCTTCCGTCTGTACCTTGGCACCCTTGCCGGATTTAAAATATACCGGCGTTCCGCCAACTCCGTTAAATGCGCGGACGGGACTGTTTACTCCGCCGGGGATGACTTTCTTTGCCCGTTCAAACCATTGTTCTGAGTTCATAAATCTATCGTCCTTTTTTAATCCACAGATTGCACGGATTAGGGGGATTATTAATCAGTGAAATCTGAGTAATCTGTGAAGAAATATTAGTCTTTGAAGAGTTCGTTGTACTGGTTGGCCCAGTATGAAATTAAAATATCGGCACCGGCACGAACCAGTCCCGCGGTTGATTCCTGAACCATGTCCTTGAGGTCGCCCCAGCCGCGTTGCGCTGTGGCATGCAGCATGGAATATTCGCCGCTCACGTTGTAGGCCGCAATTGGAAGATCCGAGGCCTCGCGCATTTGCGCAAGGATGTCGAGGTAGAAGAGCGATGGCTTAATCATCAGCATGTCGGCCCCTTCGAGTTCATCGAATTCCGATTCGCGGAGTGCCGTACGCAGATCACCATGGGACGCCTGATAGCTTTTGCGGTCGCCTTGACCGGGTTTTGACTTTTCCGCATCCCGGAACGGGCCATACATCGATGAAGCAAACTTGGTGGAATAGCTCATCAGGATGGTATCAATCAGTTCGTTGTCATCGAGGCCTTCCCGGATCGCCTGAATCTGCCCATCCATCATTGCGCTGGGTGCAACAATATCCGCACCGGCTTTGGCATGGGAGACACAGATTTTGGCGAGATTGGCAATCGCAGCATCGTTATCGACAGTACCCGATTTGGTTAAAGGACCGCAGTGCCCGTGGTCGGTATAGGCGCATACGCAGGCATCGGCCGCCACAATGAGGTTTGGGAATTTATTTTTGACGGCACTGATCGCGCGTTGGACGGTTCCATTTTCGTTATAGGCTTCCGTACCCGCGGAATCCTTATCCGCGTCTTCGGCCAGCCCGAAGAGCAGCACGCTGCCGATACCGGAATCCACGATCGGTTCCAGATCGAGCAAAAGCTGGTCAACGCTGAGACGGCATTGGCCGGGCATGGATTCGATTTCTTCACGCATACCCTCGCCATCGATCACAAAGGTGGGCCACATAAATTTTTCAGGACCGGGCAGGGGGGCATCCAGCATTTTCCGGATTCCGGCACTCTGGCGCAGTCGTCTAAGTCGTACTTCTGGGAACATATATAATTTACCTTATTTTAGAACGCGTGTTTTAAATCACGAGGTGTAGCTCCGAGGGCAAGGTTGGCTCGAACGAGCAGGTCGATAGAAACGGATTTATCGGCGCTTTCCATTTTAGCGACGCGACTTTGGCTGGTGCGAAGAACTTTAGCGGCTTGCACTTGGGTAAGCTTTTGTTGTTTTCGTCGAGCTTGCAGGTGTTCGCTCAGCGAGCGTTTGATCTCGATGTAGGCCATTTCCTCATCGGTAAGGCTGAGGAATTCCTGCGTTCCACCAACGGCAAAACCAGCAGTTTCCAGTTTTTTTCTATTTGTTGCATTCATGGATTTAACCTCCACAGATCTTATCATATGTTTTCAGGCGTTTTTTACTCTCATCAATTACCCGTTTCGGGGTTTCACGTGTTTTCTTCTTAAACACGTCGGCGATGACGATCGCATCAGAATCTATTCGGTAAATGATCCGCCAGATTTCATTCTTATCTGTAATTCTCAGCTCATGACACCGTTTTCCAATGCCGGGCATTGGGCGGGAATGCGGAAGGCAGAGTTTGATTCCTTCTTGCAAATCCCGTAACAGGCAGCCGGCTTCGATCCTAGCTTCTTTGCTAAGCGGCGGAGTTTTCACTTCGCCTTTCAGCCAGATGAGCGGTTTTTCCTGTTTATTCATACGACAACTAAATATGCCAGAAATGACATATTTGCAAGAGAGTTCTTTACCGCATCAGCAAAAGGCTCAACGCCATGACGAGCATACCGGCGACGAGGCCGAAGAGGCTGTCGTGACCTTTGCCGTAGGCGCGACTGGTGGGTAACAGCTCGTCGAGGCTGATATAAACCATAATGCCGGCCACACCGCCGAACAGGATTCCCATAATCTGCGGGGGAATTACGCCGGAATCTCCGCCGACAAAGAATTGGATGGCGAGATAGGCCAGAATGGCGCCGACCGGCTCGGCGAGGCCGCTGAGCGCGGAATATATGAATGCCTTTTTGCGGTCGCCTGTGGCATAGAAGATCGGTACGGAAACACTGATACCTTCCGGGATATTGTGCAGTGCAATCGCGATAGCAATCGGAATACCCAGGCTGGGGTCCTCCAAAGCCGCAAGGAACGTGGCGAGCCCTTCCGGAAAGTTATGAATCGCAATGGCCAATGCCGTGAAAAGGCCCATGCGCATGAGTTTTTTATTGTGATGTGTATGGTGTTTAGGATCGGCAATCTGCTTCATTTGCAGTTCTTCCGCAGTCGGCATCGGGGCATTGGGATCGTGAAGGGGAGCGGTCTCAAATTCGGTATGGATTTCATGCGGGTTTTCGGCGTGTGGAATCAGCGCATCGATCAGGCCGATCAGCGCCATGCCGCCGAAAAAGGAGGCGCAGTTGATCCAATGGCCCAGTGGATCACCATAGCATTCAACCAGTGAATCGACACCTTTAATAAAGATTTCCACAAATGAAACATAGAGCATAACGCCGGCGGAAAATCCGGTCGCGATGGATAGAAAGCGAAAGTTAGTGCGCTTTGCCATAAAGGCAATAGCGCTTCCAATAGCCGTGGCCATGCCGGCAAATACCGTGAGGCCCAGTGCAAACCAGACATTGTTCATTATTTTTCCTCTTTGATATTGATACGTTCGGCCAGCGGCACGAACCGGTCGACCAGCCTTTTCTGCTCATCCGTCATATTGGTTTGCATGTAGCTGCGCACATATTCAATGGCCTCGCCGGTAGACAGGGCGGAAAAGTCCCGCACGATGCAGCAGGTCATTACGCCGGTACGCCCGACACCGGCATTGCAGTGAACCGCCACGTTTGCTCCGGCGCGAAGATAGCCGGATACCTGATCCACCACTTTGGAAAAGGGGTGTAAGTCCGGACTGGTATAATCCGCGATCGGAAAGCGGATCGGTTCGATGCCCTGCTGTTTATAAAGCGTAAGGATATCCCGTTTCGCCTTCTTTTCGATTTCGCTGTCGGTTACGAGCATGATGGCAAATTCTATCCGGTTCTGCTTATAGATTTTCAGTAGTTTATTACCCGGATCATAGGGTCCATACGGCATGGGGCTGACAAACAGCCGCCCCTTGGCATCCAGTGGAATGCGTACGCAGGTTTTTTCCTTATTGCCGAACAAAAACATGAACTCTCCGAAAAGTTGGAATACCCTATCGCCAAAGATTAGAAAAATGAACCGGGAATTACGGATTTTAAGCGATGACCGGCCAAATGCCAGTTTCCCGTTATTGGCCATTGCATGCAGCGGGGCGGGCGAGCAAAGTAGCGCCCATGAACACCGAACCATTTATCAATCAGTCGTCCTTTTTCAAAGGTCTGTCCGAGCGGCACCGTCAGGAGCTGGCGCGGATTTGTAACCCTAAAACTATTAAGAAGCGGGATTACCTGTTTCATGAAGGTGAGCAAGGTCGCAGTATGCACCTGCTGATCAGTGGCAATATTCAGCTCCACAAAAATACGGAAGACGGCCGTGAAGTGGTGATCCGGGTGGTTAAACCCGGTGAGGTCTTTGCGGAGGTGGTATTGTTTGAAAAAGACCGCTATCCGGTATCAGCACGCGCGGTGGTAAATGCCGAAGTCCTGAATTTTCCCAGGGAAGGAATCCATCGGCTACTGGCCGAGGAAAGTTTCCGCAACGATTTTATTGCCCTGCTCATGGCCAAACAGCGCTATTTGACCGAACGCATTCAGGAACTGACCACCAAAGATGTGGAACACCGCTTTTTTACCTTTCTACGCAGTCAGTACGGAGAAAAGGAAACCATTACCACGCCGCTCTCCAAGAAAGATATCGCTGCGGCAATCGGCACCACCCCCGAAAGCCTGTCCCGGCTGATCCTTCGGTTGACCGATGACGGGGTAATCGAGTGGAAAGGAAAGGAGATTAAAATTCTTTCCGATCCCTGGAAGTGGTTGGGGTAGGTTAAGCTCGCAGCTTGTAGCTAACAGCCGACAGCTGAGTAAAATGGCTGTAAGCTGTTGACTGATAGCTGTGAGCTATTTCTCCGATCGAATCATCGTCAGCAGCATCTTAAAGGGCTGTTCTGCAGCCTGTACATCGTGAGGGATGTTGGCCGGCATAATGATCATTTCACCTTCCTTGGCTGTTTTCAGATCCCCGTCGATAATGAAGGCGCCTTCGCCTTCAACCACCTGAACCACCGCATCGAAGGGTGAGGTGTGTTCACTCAAGCCCTGTCCTTTGTCGAAAGAAAACAGGGTGATATTCCCCGTCTCTTTCTTCAGCAGGATTTTGCTGATCACCGCGCCATCGGCGTAGGCGATTTCGTCCTTCAAATTCAGTGCTTTTCCTTTTAATTCGTCCATTGGTTTATTCCTTTTCTTGGAGGGACGACAAATTGCTTCTAAGAGCGCAATTATGTGCCGTCCTGTCATAGCATGGATAGGACGGCACAGAGTCCGTCCCTCCAAATTATCCCGCTATCTTTTCCGTTTTCAGCAGTTCGCCATCGAGGCCGATGGTGACTTCTTCAACCACCAGGTCCGTGCGGCCGCTGGCGGCATATGCCTGCTGGGTAATGGCCGTCAGCCCGCCGCAGCAGGGAACGGACATGCGGACAATGATGACCTTCGGAATGTTATTTCCAGCCATGATGCCGGCGAGCTTTTCAATATAACCTTCGGTCTTATCGAGCTTAGGGCAGGCCACCACGAGGGAACGGCCGCGGACAAAGCGCCAGTGTACATCGGGAGAGGCAACCGGGGAGCAGGTGCTCAGCACAACCAGCTCCTTGCCTTCAAAAAACGGAGCTGTCGGGGGAACCAGGTGCAGCTGGATCGGCCACTGTTCGAGATCGGATTTAATGACTTGTCCGCCGCCTTCAACCGTTGTAGTTGCCGGACGTGCTGCAGTTGCTTTCTTTTCGGCCATGCGTACCTGCATGCCGGGGCATCCGCCCATTTTTGGTTTGTCCATTTTAGACTCCTTTTCTTTAGATTCGTGAACTACGGCCGCATCAAGCATGCGTTTAACCGCTTCTTCGCCGCCCTGTTTCCGGACGTGTTCAATCGTGGCTTCTTCGTCAAAGGCTTCAGCTTCACGCTCAATAATCTGAAGGGCGCCAGTGGGGCAGGTTCCGACGCAGTCACCAAAGCCGTCGCAGAACTGCTCTTTCACCATCTTTGCTTTCCCATCCACCAGCTGAAGGGCCCCTTCGGCACAGCCGACAATGCAGTCGCCGCATCCGTTACAGAGGTCTTCGTTGATTTCGATAATTTTACGTTTCATGGCCTGTTCCTTGTTAAATTGTGGAGCGGAGCATGCCCTAAACGGAAAAAGCGTTCCTTGATGGGCATCAAGAAACGCTTTTTTCTGAATCCCGGCTATTTATGCGGTATCACGCCTTGTTGGCGACAAACGGCTTTTTCCGGTTCGGATAGGTGGTGCGACAGATTTCGCAGACGGTGCCGTCGCACCCTCGGGCGGTGCAGTATTCCCGGCCATAGGTAATAAACTGCAGGTGCAGATCTTCCCATTTTTCCGGCGGGTACAGTTTTTTCAGATCCTCTTCCGTTTGGACGACGTTCTTACCCTTGGTCAGCCCCCAGCGCTGGGCCAGGCGATGAATATGAGTGTCGACCGGGAAGGCCGGAATTTTGAAGGCATGGATCATGACCACACTGGCGGTTTTATGACCGACGCCGGCGAGCCGTTCGAGTTTTTCAAAATCGGCCGGAACTTCGCCGCCGTATTCATTCACAACAACCTCGGACAGCTTTTTGATATTCTTCGCTTTGCTGTTCGCCAGCCCGCAGGTTTTTATGCATTCGAGGATTTCCTCAACCGACAGCTTCATCATCGCTTCCGGAGTTGAAGCTTTGGCAAAGAGGGCGGGGGTCACCATATTGACCCGCGCATCCGTACACTGCGCCGAAAGCAGCACGGCGATCAACAGGGTAAAGGCATCGGTATGGTCCAGTGGAATCGGAACCTCCGGATAAAGCTCTTCCAGTTTTTGTCCGACATACTCCGCGCGTTCTTTTTTCGTTTTCATGGAAAGGTTTTTATCTCAGACGAAGGTACGGAGCCATAAAGAAGAAAGGATAATTATAGCTTCCTAATACTAATTTGAATTGAGGTAACTCGTGCCTCGGATCCGCAGATACCCAAGCTTGATAAAATCCAGCCTTCTATTACATCCTTGCTCTCCAGAAAGAGCTCTTCAATCGTCTGAAAAGCGATTTCCTATAAGTAACTAACGGAGATTTATGAAAAGGTGTAGTTTGGAGATTTCGACATACGGGGGAGATCTGGTAAAACCATGCATGGTTTCAAGTTCACGCGCCACGACTGCGAGCCTGAAAGTATTGCGGGTGTTTAAAAGGAAGTTTTAAGATGAGGGGGAAGATCGGTATGAAATATATGGTTCTACTGTTTGTCGCGGTGGGGGTTCTTTTTATTGGGGGGGATGCCGAAGCTCGTGCGTTCACCCTTCCGGATGGCCGTTCAATTAACGCCGAGATTATCAGCTATAACGAGCGGGGAGGGGTCGTGGAGTTGAAGTTGGAAAGCGGTGCGGTGAAAAAAATAAAGCCGTCAGTTTTCGTTCCGGACGATCAAGCATATATCAAGGAATGGTTGGCTATTCAGGATTTTTTCTCTCCATCCAAATTGAAAGTAGTCTTTAAGAGAGTCAAAGGTGATGGGGGTAAAAGGTATATCGCTTCGACTCGGCAGCCCAAGCGCCCAATTCATTATGAGGTTCAGATAACGAATAAGGGTGCGAAGTCATTTGAGAGTATGAGGCTGGAGTATCGCGTTTATCTAAATAAGAAGCATAAAAAGAAGGAAAACAGCGAGCTTACGGTTCATCGCGGAAAAATTGATTCCTTGAACTTCGTTAAGGGAAGGGGGGCGTTTGAAACGGAACAGTATAGTTTGTCGGAGTATTATACGCTGAGTATCGACAAAGGGGATGAGTTCGAAGGTGTGAGCACCAGTACGGGCAAGACGGCTGAAGATGAGGTGGAGGGTATTCGAGTTCGACTTTTTTATACCACCAAGCGTGGCGAGGAGATTATGCGTGAAGTCTATTTCCCTGAATCAATTTCGGACGGGTACGGGTGGGACGCGCAATCGACCAAACCCCGCGGTAAAAAGAAATAAACACGCACGACTTATCGCGGGTAAGCTAGGCCGACTAAGTTCTTGTTTAATGCCAAAAGAAAAGGTTGAAGCTCGACGATTTAAATATCAGCCCACCGCACGGTTTTCCTGAACGATGTAGAGGGGAATGAAAATAGCCGGCCGGGAATACCGCGCCGGCCTATTTCACCCCGACTACGTAAGCGACCCAGCCCTGGCAGTTTTCATAGGTCTTGCGCAGGCGGAAGGTTTCATCGGACTCGCCATCTTTGTCAAAGTCGTGGAGATACACTTCGGCTTTTGAAAAGCCGGCCTCAATCAGGATTTCCTGAAGCTCGGCGAGGGTCCAGAGTCGCCATTCATAGGTAAAGGCCTTTTTAATTTTCTTATAACCGGGAACCTTAAAGTGGATATGGCAGGTGGTGTCGTGGTTGATCGGATTATATTCGGCCTGATCCCAGATATATTCAAAGTCGGGTATTTCCACGCCTTCCGGCGTGGTGAGGCCGGGGATCTCGCGGATGTCATCGCATTTAACGGTGACGGCTTCAGTACCCCCATAAATATCCATCACGAAGAGGCCTTCGCTGTTCAGCGATTCAGCGACCTTCTTGAAATAGTTCCGTAGCACATCGCGTTGCTTAAAGACACAGAAGGAAAAGTTAAGCGCATAAATCAGGTCAACGTTCGGGGAGCCGGATTCGAGTACGTCACCACAGATCAGATGAACCCGCTTTTGCTGTTCGTCGGACAGTTCGCTGATGTTGTATTTAATGCCCCAGTCGAGTGTTGGCTGGTGAAAGTCGATGCCCCAGGCCTGGTTATCCTTGTTGCGTTCCACCCAGCGTCCGGCGAGCTTGGCCGTGCCGCAGAAGTCTTCCCGTACCGTGATCGGCTTGCGTTTCCAGTGTTTGGTATATACGCGCTGCCCGAAGTCGAGATCGGTATCAACGTTTTGAACGGAAGCTTCATAGAGCCAGTGAATATCGGGAGGAGTTTTTTTACGTTTAGGCATAATATGTGTCTTTCGGTTAGTTGATACGAAATGTGAATTCATCAGCACTGGGCTGATTCATTTTCGATTGCTGATTGAGGATTGCCGATTTGTGGAACTCAAGCGGCGTTGGCCTTCTGTTTTTGGAGGCTGTCGCAGACCCACAAATCGGAAATCTAAAATCTAAAATCGGCAATGTAAGAAATCCTAAATACACTTCGTGTGGATGGCCCGCAGGCCGTCGATGAGATGTTCGTTGGAACATAATACTGTTGAACAATGGGGGATCTCTTTCTGCGGGAAAATTGAAAGGACGGCACCGGCCTGTTCGGCAATGAGTCCGGCCGCGGCATAATCCCATAAATAGATCGAGGTTTCGAAAAATCCATCCCCACGGCCTGCTGCAACATTACACAGGTCAAGTGCAGCTGATCCAGCGATGCGTACTTTCTGGGTATTGAGAGCCAGCATGTGGAACATGTCAAAATGCGGTTCGCGGGATGATTCCATATGTTTTGAAAGTCCGGTGAAAATCAGCGAATCCTGCAGATGCTCTGTGTCCGACACCCGGATCAGTTCGCCATTCAGTTTGGCAGAATCTTCGATATGGGCGGTGAAGTAGTCACCGAATTCCGGAGCAAATACGCAACCAGCCAGCACCTTGTCGTGATAGCGAACCGCAACCGCATTGCACCAGTAGGGGAACCCGTTGGTGTAGTTCATGGTTCCATCGATCGGATCAATGATCCATTCATAGGCTGCAGTGCTGTTGGGACTGGAATCTTCTTCTCCGAGGATTCCATGCTCTGGAAACTCGCCGGCAATAACCCCTTCCGCAATTTTCTGGCACTCCATGTCGAGTACCAGTTTCATGTCGTGGCTGAAGGTTTCGGTGGCCTCTTTCCGGCGGTCTTTGTTTTGAAGCGCATGGTTGCCGGCAGCCTCGGCCGCGCAGATTGCTACATCGAGCAGGTGGGTAAGTGAAATCTCTGTCATGGCGCTATTAAGCCAACGCCGCGAGCGGCAGTCAAAGGCCAAAGGTCGGAAAGTCGGAGGTACAGCCTGCGCTACGCGCTGGCTGCCCCGCATGCAGAGCCCGCCCCAACGGGAAGCCACCACGTAGTGGAGGCTTTACTTGGCAATGCTATTGTCGAACGAGCAGTCGCAGGCGCGGGGCTGGCTGAATATAATGTTGGCGATAATCGCCTGCTTCAGTTTCGTGCGGCCTTTGAGGTCAAAGTCGATTTTTCCGGTGGAATTGCTCCGCATCAGCGGCACGGAAGGCAGGCGCATCAAGTTGGATCCGGAAAAGACCGAGCTCGCGGGGGGTGCCGGTGCATTGAATGCAGCCACCTGACTCAACTCTTCCATTACAGGCTCAGCAATAATTTCCGGTTGGGGTGGTGTCTCGGCTACAGGAGGAACTACAACTTCCTCCACCTGCTCAAAGTTCTCCATTTCCTGCATATAGTCAGGGCGCTCGTAGCCTTCCGGCCAGTCTGGCAGGGGGGTGGGTTTGGGCTCAAGTTTATCGGCAAGGTCTTCGAAGAAGGATTCAAAGGGGGTGGGTTTGGGCTCCGGCTGCGGCTCCGCCCCCTCCATCCGTTGTTTTTGCTTTTTCTTTTTGTTGGCTTGCGCAAGCAGATTGACGGCGGCAATCACCACAAAAGCAATAAGTCCAATAAGGTCATCCATCAGTCTTCTCCATGGAAGATACTTAGGATTGCCCGGGCTGATCCGGGCAACCCTAAGCCGTTAACGGCTATTTTCCTTGATCGTCTTCTTCAGTGCCCGACAGCGATTCGCGCATGGCGGTATCGGCGCTGATATTCTGCATGCGGTAGAAATCCATCACACCCAGGTTGCCTTTACGGAAGGCTTCGGCCATGGCCAGCGGAACTTCGGCCTGGGCTTCGATCACTTTCGCCTGCATTTCCTGAACGCGGGCGCGCATTTCCTGCTCGGTGGCAATCGCCATGGCACGGCGGCCTTCCGCTTCGGCCTGACGCATAATCTTGTCGGCATCGGCACGGTCGGTTTCCAGCTTCGCGCCAACGTTGGCAATCTGGCCGACGCCGGCTACCGAAACATCGGCGATATCGATCGAAACAATTTCGAAGGCCGTCTGTGCATCCAGTCCGGATTCCAGCACCTTGCGGCTGATCGCATCCGGGTTTTCCAGTACATCCTTATAGGAGTTCATCGAACCGATGGCACTGACAATGCCCTGACCCACACGGGCGACAATCGTATCTTCCGTCGCACCACCAACGAGGCGCTCCAGGTTGGTGCGCACCGTAACACGGGCTTTGACCAGCAGCCGGATACCGTCCTTGGCTACAGCGTCAAGCATGCCGGTTGCGGTTTTGGCTGAATCGGGGCAGTCGATGACCTTCGGGTTAACACTGGTCTGTACCGCATCGACAATGTTCCGGCCGGCGAGATCGATCGCGGCGGCCTGCTGAAACTGGAGTTCGATATTGGCCTTGTCGGCCGCGATCATGGCATGCACCACGTTCTGAATGCTGCCTCCGGCGAGATAGTGTGCTTCGAGCATATCGGTCGATATACTGAGTCCGGCCTTTACCGATGAAATGTACGTCAGTACTACCTGGTGCGGCGGAACGCGGCGGAGTTTCATGCCGATGAGATCGCGGATCCGAACGGTGGCTTGCGCCGCCCAGGCTCGTACCCACAGCACGATGACTGACATGATCAGTCCAAAAAAGACCAGTATGATAAGCGAGAGTATGATCGTTAATGCAAACATGATTTGATCCATGACTATTCCTCCGGGTTGAATTTTTCGTTTCTTAACTCTTCAAGTTTTTTCAAATTGTTTGGCACCTGGATAATCAGGCGGCGTTTTTCCAGCAGGGCCAGAATGAGCGAACCCATTCCAATCCAGATAACGGTCAGCTGAATCGGAAGGCCGATGGACGGGATGACCGTTGTGAAATAGATGATAGCAAGGCCGAGCGCCATGGATACCAAAACACGGCTGATCGAGGTGCCCAGCGATTTCAGGATCAAGGAACCCAGAACCAACCCCATAATAATCCGGCTGAGGTAGAGCATAATTCCCCACGATGCCAGCAGTAGCGTCCCCAGCGGAATTCCAATGATTGAGGACAGGCTCATGATGCCGAAGATCGGGAGTGCGCCCGATGCAAGGAACCCAACCGCCAGACATTTCCAGGTCGATTTACGTGCCAGCTGTGCGGCCATCGCTGTGGTCATCGGGAAGAGGGTAATAAACGGAACGCCGGCAAGAAAGGCTGCAAAGAACCACATGGCCCGACTCGTAAGCCGCGACAGAGAAAACAGCGGTTCCGCTTCGGGCATTACACGTTCGAGTTTTCCTCCAACCACCCCTTCGGCCGGGAAAATTTCCTTGTTGGCCGTATAGGCTAGGTTCCCTTTCAGTTTCGTGTCTCGTGAAATCAGAATATCAGGGGCAATCAGCTTTGCATTTCCTCCAATGGTTCCTCCCAGCGTAACCACGCGCGCTGATGTTATGGAAACATCACCAAGGATTGTTCCTTCCTGAATGATACTGGTTGCAAAGAGCTTAATGCTGCCTTTGATTGTGGCATTAGTGCCGATAATGATGGTATCCGCCATGGCCATGACATTGCCGCCAACCATACCGTTGATCCGGACGGTTTTTCCCGTCAGGCGAATGTTCCGTTCGCAATGGCCATTCAACAGGGCACCTTCACTGGCGGCTCCCCAGATATTGCCATGATAGGTCCCCAGCAGTTTCAGTTCATTCCCGGAGGTCAGGAAAATATCGTTTTTGAAGGTTCCTTCAGTTTCAATCCGGTTCGCGAGTACCCATTGTTCGTTTTCTACAATCTGATCTTCAGCAACGCGGTAAGTATTTGTGGTAACAAAATCGATGGCCCGTGCCTGAATGGCAAAGATGCTGAGAAGAGTAAGCAAAGATAATTGGAGTCGCATAAAGGCTACGCTTTTACGACGGATACATGACCGCCGGTGTTAGAAGAAATTTTAACGGACTGGCCGGCTTCGATCCATTCGCCATCGGCAACCACATCGATGCGCTGGCCGTCAAAGCGTGCAATCCCGGAGGGGCGCAAGGTTGAAACGGCTTCGCCGGTTGTTCCGACCGGCAGGTCATCGTCGGTTGTATGCGATTTATAGTCTCCCGCATGTTCATCCAGCGAGAGGCTTTTTCCGATACGGCTTTTCGGAAAATACCGGATCCAAACCACGAAGGTTACAATGCCTGCCAGTAAGAGTGCAAATGCGCTAAGATGATTCCAGGGTGCCGGAAAGTTTTGCCATCCCAGTATCGCCGCTGATAGCCACGCAATTGAGCCGCAGATACCAAGGATGCCGCCGGGAATAAAAATTTCCAGGCCGATCAGTACAAATCCGGAAATTAAGAGAGTGATATAGAGCGTTATCGGTTCCATGACCAAGGATAATAGGCAGAAGGGGTGGAAAGTTAAAGAGTCTAAGGGTGGAAAGTTGTGGCCTGCGGTATGAGTTGTAGCCGGCGGCGGTGCCGCCGGATTCTGCGCAAAGGGTTCATCGCCACCGCCTAACAGCATTCACTTATAGTGGATAAACCCGGTGTAGGGCCAATCAGCCACATTGTCGACCAATCCTGCCTGAACCGGATTTTGTTCTACATAGTCCCACTTTTCCGAATAGCTTTCGTCCGAGCGCAGGACATGGTCAAAAAATTCGTTCTGCCATATGGAGCCATCAATATTAAGCTCGTTCTTGATGCGTTTACTGGTCCATTGTTTCCACTGGCGCATCAGGTCGGACAAACTGCATGCTTCATGGCTGGCGGGTTTACAAAAGAAATGAATGTGGTCAGGCATGATCACGTATGAACCTATTGCCCACCCGTATCGGTTCAGAGCGTTCTCCCACTCATCGCACAAGATGTTGTGGGCTGTTCGATTGTCAAGAATCCGGCCCCTCATCTTTGTATTGGTTGTTATGAAGTATGCGGGGTCATCGATGAATATTTTGGACAGACGTCTCAGATGAGAGCGTTTTGTTGTAGCCGGAGTCGTTGACTCCGGAGTTTGTGGAACGGGATCGGCGATCCCGCTTACAGAGGCGAGATCAGCGATCTCACCCACAACGACCGGCTGGTCTTCCGGGTCATTGCGGAAGGGTTCAATCAGCATCGGACCATGGCCGCTTCCGGCATGGGCAGGTGATTTCAGGCATTGGTTGAGGAAGGTTTTTGCGGTGATGATAGCCTCGGGGATTTGCTGCCCAAGCGCAATGGCCGAAGCAATGGCGGAGGCCAGTATGCAGCCGGTACCATGGGTGTGTTGTGTTTCTATACGTGGTGAGGACAGTCGAAGAGATTGAGTGCCATCGGTCCAGAAATCCATACAGGCGTTGCCATCCGCGTGGCCGCCTTTGATTAAAACGGAGCTGACTCCTAGATCCAGAATCCGGTCGGCCGCGTCCTCCACTGTCGTGAGTGTATCGCCGATCAGCACCTCCGCTTCCGGCAGATTCGGGGTAAGAATTGTGACTTTTGGAAAAATCCGATTAATTAAAATATCCAGAGCCGCTGAATCGAGCAGGGCGGATCCTGAAGTAGATTTCAGTACGGGATCACAGATGATCGGTGCGGTCGCGTCCTGAAGTGCATCAGCAATAATTTTGCAGGAATCCGCACTTCCGAGCATCCCGGTTTTTATGGCTGCAGGAGGAAGATCGGTGCCCAACGCCTGAAGCTGGCCGTTAAGCATACTATTGGATACGGGCTCTGACGCTTCTACGCCTTGGGTATTCTGTGCCGTCAGTGCAGTAATGACAGAGCATCCATGCACACCAAAGGCGCTCATGACTTTCAGGTCCGCCTGAATTCCCGCGCCGCCGCCGGAATCGGAGCCGGCAATCGTCCATACGATAGGAGCGGGGGAATTTTTGAATTTTGAATTTTGAATTTCGATCTTCGGGTCTCCGACGGTTTTCTTTTAACGGGTATGGGCGAAGCCCATTAACAAATCAAAAATCAGCAATCAAAATTCAAAAATCAGAACCCCCCGGACTCTTCGGGAAAGTGAAAAATGGTTTCGCTGCCGCGGGCATAGCCGACTTCGTGCGCAACTTTTTCAACAAACTCCGGATCGGAAAAGAAACGGCGCTGTTTTTCCTTGAGCTCCTGCTCCGCGGAAACCGTGACCTCAATGCGCTGCTGCAGTTCATCGAACGTATCCTGATAGACCTGCAGTTGCTTTACTTTTGGTGTAAAAGCCAGAACCACACCAACCCCGGCCATGACGACAACAGCGCCCAGCACAATGCGATTTATCAGGTTCCAGTATTTTTCCGTTTGTTGCATAATTTAAAGCGTATTCCGTACTACGTATTTCGTATGGGGTGGAATATAGCGGGAATCCGCCCCGCTACAAGACTGTTTTGCAGGTAGGGCGCGATCGATGAGCGCGCCGAAGGTCGGGCAGCCCGGTGGTCTATCCCTACCCAACAAAAAAGGCGGCCCGAAGACCGCCTTTTTTCATTAACGAGTGAACGTTAATTACGCATCGCCGTAACGGCTGTCGGAACCGAGCATTTCTTCGATCCGGAGCAGCTGGTTGTATTTGGAGATACGGTCGGAACGACTCAGCGAACCGGTTTTGATCTGGCCCGCGTTGGTTGCAACCGCGATATCCGCGATGGTGTTGTCGGAAGTTTCGCCTGAACGGTGAGATACAACCGCAGTGAATCCAGCCTTGTGGGCCATTTCGATTGCGTCGAGGGTCTCAGTCAGGGTACCGATCTGGTTAACCTTGATCAGGATGGAGTTAGCGGAACCTTCCTTGATACCGCGTGCAAGATATTCAACGTTGGTAACGAACAGGTCGTCGCCTACGAGCTGGCACTTGTCGCCAATCTTGTCCGTCAGGATCTTCCAGCCTTCCCAGTCTTCTTCGTTCATGCCGTCTTCGATGGAATCGATCGGGTACTTGGAGATGAGCTCAGCAAGGTAGTCGCTCTGCTCGGAAGAAGAACGCTTGGCGCCGTTTTCGCCTTCGAATTTGGCATAGTTGTAAACGCCGTCTTCGAAGAACTCAGAAGCTGCGCAGTCCAGCGCGATGGTAACATCTTCGCCCGGCTCGTATCCGGCATCCTTAACGGCCTGCATAATGGAGTCGAGGGCTTCTTCGGTGCCGCCGGCAAAGTTCGGAGCGAATCCGCCTTCGTCGCCAACCGCAGTGGAGAGGCCTTTACCCTTAATAATGGCTTTCAGGGCGTGGAATACTTCAGCACCGCAGCGCAGGCCTTCTTTGAAGGTCGGAGCGCCAACTGGACGGATCATGAATTCCTGGAACGCAATCGGAGCGTCGGAGTGGGATCCGCCGTTGATGATGTTCATCATTGGAACCGGCAGGGCTTTAGCGTTGGTGCCGCCAATGTAGCGGAACAGCGGAATGCCGAGTTCGTCAGCCGCCGCGTGCGCAGCAGCCAGGGAAACACCCAGCATAGCGTTGGCGCCGAGCTTGGATTTGGTCTTGGTGCCGTCGAGTTCGAGCATCAGGTTGTCAATGCCGTTCTGGTCGATGGCATCCATGCCGATGATGGCCGGTGCGATTACGTCGTTTACGTTTTCCACTGCTTTTTCGCAGCCTTTGCCGAGGTAACGGCTGTCGTCGCCGTCGCGAAGCTCGAGGGCTTCATTCACGCCGGTGGAAGCGCCGGACGGAACAGCGGCACGGCCGGTTGCGCCTGAATCCAGAACGATATCCACTTCGAGAGTCGGGTTACCGCGCGAGTCGAGAATTTCACGTGCTAATACATCTACGATTTCTGACATAACTAGTCTCCTTGTAGTTGGTTAAATATTGAGTACTTCCCCAAAATCGAGCGGCGAATATATCGATGGCCCCAATGGGGGGCAACCAAATAAGGAATAGAATTCCACCGGCTTTTAATCCTGTTTTTGAACAAACTCCTCTCAATAAAAACCCCGTGCAAGCGATTGTTTTAGAGGGGGATTATTGCTATAGCTTGACGAATAAGTGAGGGGCCTTGATGGGATCTGACAAGAATATAAAAAAGACGGTTCGTTCGCGCCGAATCGGGTTAAAGGATGTTGCCCGCGAGGCCGGGGTGGACGTGAGCACCGTTTCGCGGATCATAAACGGGAATACAGAGCTGTATACCGCGCAGACCTGTCAAAAAGTGCAGGAAGCCGCGCTGGCATTGAACTATCGTCCCAATGCTACTGCTCGGGGCATGGCCACCGGCTCCACCCGCATGGTGGGTGTTACGGTTTCGGGAGCAGGCTATTTGGGCAGGATCGTCGAAGGGATTAACGAGGCGCTGTTGGGGCACGGCCATCTGATGCTGCATGCCTGGAATCCGGAAACATTTGTATCGCCCGAAAACCAGACACAGAAAAAGATCATTCATGAACTGGTTGAACGACAGGTGGACGGGGTCATCCTGCGCGTGGGATCGGAAGAGTTTGAGCAGACCTATTTCAACGAAATCCAGCAACGTGGCATACCGATGATTGTAGTCGACCGGGAAATGGCGCGGTTTAAGGTCGACTTTGTTGGGAGTGACGATGTGGCCATCGGCCGCGAGGCCGCTCGTCATCTGCTGGATCTGGGCCACCGCCGCCTGCTCTTTGCCGGCGAAATGGAAAAAGTGAGTACCGCACGTCTGCGGGAGCAGGGTTTTCGAGAAGCGGTGAGCGAGACGGCAGATGCCGCCTGCCGGAAAATTGAACTGGCGCTAAATTCAACCGATACCACGACGCTTGTCGAGCGGTTACGGAAGGATGATCGCCCGACGGCGGTGTTCTGCTACAGCGATGGATTGGTGCAGCTTGTTTATCAAGCTGTTCTCGAGGCCGGTCTGGCTATTCCCGAGGACCTCTCGGTGCTGAGTTGTGGCAATCTGGCATCGAGCCATGCCATGAATCCACCGCTGACTACGTTTGACCAACACCCAGAAGAGATTGGGAAGAGGGCCGTCGAACTTTATCTGGAACGCATTAGCAGCTCAGCCGAGAATGCAGTTCCGCGTGAAATCCGCGTGAAGGCCGAACTGCTGGTGCGCGGTTCGACCGCGCCCGTGCGGGTATCGAGCAAGAGCTGATCTCAGGACTATGACCGGCCCGCACGGATCCGGTATAAGCCGATATTTCCTTCTGTTTCGTCGATGAGTGTATTGGTCGATGATGTAATGGGCTCGTTTGTATAGATCGTGATCCAGGCGCCGGTGTCTGGCAGATTGGTGGTGAATTCAAGGTATTGTCGAGCTTGTTCTCCCCCCTGCCAAAAGATCCGTATGCCGCCTGTATCGGGGCGGATGCCCGTAAGTTTCAAGACAGAAGCGGCATTCGTAGGATTGGTGTCCGCCGCATATTCCTGCCACGCCAAAAGGCCATCCCCGTCGGAGTCGCTGATATCAGCTTGGTTGGGATCCATGCCGGGATAGTAATGTTCCAGCCAGGCAAGCGGAGTGCCGTTTGTGGTGACAGCTTCGTTGATCGTGAAGGTGCCGTTCGTGGTGAAGAGATGGATCCGGTAAGTGTTGGTTCCGTCAAAAAAATCATATTCGGTTCCGCCGGATGCCTGATCGAGATGTTCGTTCTTGATATAGCGGATGATGACCACGCCGCTTCCGCCCGTGGCTCCATTATACCAGTCGTTGGTTCCATCGGCGCGATCGTTACTTCCGCCTCCACCCCCGCCGCCGGTGTTGGCGAGTCCCGGCAATCCGGTAAAGCTGCTGGAGCTATCACCGCCTTTCCCGCCCCCGCCGTCGCCTCCGGTGCCTGCGCTCTCGCTTCCGCCTTCATAACGGAATCCTCCGCCCCCGCCGCCGGCAAACACGCCGCTGTCGCCGATGGAGGTTCCAAGCAGACTGCCGGCATCGAATCCGGCTCCGCCATCGCCGCCATTGCGCCAGCCATCAACGTTACCACCTTGTCCGGCCGCTGTAGCACCTCCGCCGCCGCCAGCCCCCGCAAAACCGTTGCCGTCGCCGCCATTGAAACCCTGGGCCGGAATTCCTGTTCCGCCGGTTCCATCATAGCCGGCACCACCGCCCGAACCGCCGGCCAGGCCGTTGTATGCGCCGCGCTGGCCGCCTCCGCCACCACCTATAGCCGTTAAGCCGAACACGGAACTGTTGCCGCCGTTATTACCATTGGAAGAACCGATTCCTCCTGCGCCGCCAATACCAATCACGATCGGGAAGTTTTCGACCTCCGGGCTGAAAGGAGTGCCGAAATTATGGAGCAGACCGCCCGCACCACCGCCTCCGCCAACGCGGGCACCACCGCCTCCGCCCCCAGCGACGATCAGGTATTCAACCTGTAGGCCGGAGTGACTTTCCTCGCCGGTCAGGATACGGGCTGCGAGTTCCGTGGCCCCGGCCATGGTATTCGGCGCGGCCCAGTGCTCGGGCAGCCAGTCGGCACCAGGTACCCAGTAGGTTCCGCCGAATTCATAGGCACCGATATCGGGTGCGCTTCCCGTGTAGCCGTCCGTGACGCCCGACACGATGGCACCGCTGTCGATCAGTATTGAGCCGGCTTTGGGCCGTAGGTCAAATGAGGCACGGTCGACAGAGGTGAACAGGTTGGTGGCGTCGTAGATGTCTCCCGCGTATGCTTTGTTCACTTGAACGTTCCGTTTGAAATGATCGTTGTTCTCGTCGGGATGGGAAGCATAGTCGAGATCCGGTGTGCGGAAATAGAGCCGGTTGGTGAAAACGTTGTTCATACAATCACTGTTGTTCATGATGTCCACGCCGTTCGTGCCGTCGTTTCCGTCGAAGAACAGGTGTTCGGAATAGTAGGTGTTGTTGTTCACCTCGAACGGGCCGTATCCCTGCCACTTGCAGCCGCGGTTGCAGTCCCAGACGACGTTATGATGCACAGCGATGTCGTTGCCCAGCGTATCGCAGCGCATGCCGAGACCGTACGGCGCCCAGTGCACCCAGTTGTGGGCCACCACCGTGCCGCCGGCTTTAAGCCCGTAGGGGAGATAGAGGACAGAGATGTCGCCGGCATAGAGCCCGGCGTTGAAGCAATGGTTGTAGAGGATTTTATTGGGGCCGGGCCCCATATGGTAGATCGCGACCCCGCCGCTGTTGTAGACGGTGCTATGTGACATTGTATTGGCGCTCGTACTTGAAAATGAATTAGCATAGCCATATAAGACGCGCACACCGCTGGAGCTCATCTGGCCGTTGAGTGCTGTGTCGTGGAAGACGCAGTTGGTGATCGTGGTTCCGCGTGTCCAGGTGCTGAGTCCGCGGTGTTCCGACCACCCGAACTCACACCGTTCAATCCAGCCGTTCTCTACGCAGAAGGATGGTTGAGCGATGTCGCTGAGATCGGCTTTACCCATGCTCACCGTGTCAATTACCCGGTTTTCATCGGGGTAGAGCACGGAGCAATCCCGCAACGTGATATTGCTACACAGGCTTTCCCGTTCCTCGCCGAAGCGGAAACTGGTGGCGAACAGGTCGATTTGCTCGAAGCAGGTGAATGCAACCTCATTGGCGACGATGCCGTAGCGGCGCGCCTTGATGCCGATGTCCAGTGTGGCGGGATTGATATTGCCGGGTGTTTTCAGGTAGAGGGTTTGAGTTGCGGAGTCGTAGAACCATTCTTCTGCCACATCCAACAGATCGAGTTTCCCGTCGATGTAGAAACGTGTGTCGTACCCGCCATGACCCTGGGGAATGTTGTCCGGGTTTCCGTGATCGTGCTTCTGTGGATAATAAACCGCGTCCTGCCCTAGCGTATGATTAGTGATGGTGCGGGAGGCAAAGTCATTCTTCAACCATTTCATATGCAGGATTGCGTTCCCGAAGTCGATGCCGCTGCTGCCGATGCCGCTGGAGACGAGTTTGCCGTACTCGGTGGGGCCTTCATCCAGCTGTGCCCACTTCTTATCCTCGATCCAGTTTTCATGGTATTTCATGTTCGGCCAGCGCGCTTCAACACAGGGGGTGTCGCCAATAAAGACCATCGCCCAGTTGTTGGTGAGTAACTGATGAACGTTATTGCTGACCGTGGTCTGCCAGATCCCGTTCGATCCCTGCGTCCATGCGGCAGCCAGCGGATCCAATCCGCTGATGACTACAGTTTCGTTCGAGTAAGCGGCATACGTGATTTCGTTTCCGCTACTGCCATTGGCCGTGAGGTTGAGCGTTTCGCGATAGGTGCCTCCGCGGATATTGCAGGTATCGCCGACCACCATGATGTCCGCCGCCTGTTGGATCGTCTGAAAAGGGGTGGAAATACTTCCGTCTCCACCAGCAGTTGCAGAATCGTCGACATAATAATCAGCAGCCTGAGCAGATGCCGACAGGAATGCGGCAAGTGTCAGGCAATGGATCAATTTCATAGTTATCCTTTTCTCCGCAGCCCAATTTCCTTGAGCGTTTTGACATCATCCGGGTGTATGGAACCGTCTGGAAGGGGGCCGGTATTGAGCAGCAGGTTGGCGTTCATGGTCTTTGCCCGTTCGAGCATTTCCATTACGTCCTCAGCACTCTTGTGGCCTTCGTCGTCGCGGCTGTCATAACCCCAGGAATAAGGTTGTAATGTATCGCAGATTTCAAGGGGCACATCGGACTCACCCTTGAAATGGCGCTCAGGCGCCTTGAAATCCTCGGTGCCCAGCAGGCCCTGCTTGTAGGAAACGAGCACCTGTGGTTGCAGGGAATGAATATGGTCGTAGAGTTCCTGGCATTTGAACAAATGGGCGTTTTCCGGGCGGGACTTGGGCGTCCCAATGCCGTCGAGCCAGATGGCACCGATCGGGCCATAGTTCGTCAACAGTTCAGTGATCTGGTTTTTCATAAACTCAATATAGATCTGCAGGTCATGGTCTTCGCCATAGGCATAGCTTGCTTCGGGCGGATCATATTTCGGCCGTGCCGCGCCGCCCTCATGCTTACGAACCTCGCGTCCAATGGCGCGGGGAATAAAAAGATAGGCGGCGGCAGCAATGACGGGCTGAATTCGAAGAACCAGGTGGCCCCCCTGCTTTCCAAGGCTGATCCGGAGGTTGCCAAGAGAATGCCGGCGGAACTGAAGGATATCAGGCTGGAGCATGATTTTATCGAGGTCATGAGTGATGACTATGAAATGGGCGACTGGCAGGAGAGTCCTTCAAAAATCATCTATCACCAAGGCCTGTACCACATGTGGATTATTGATATCCCACAAGGAAATGTTCCGACATCCAACGCCGGGCCGGGCAAAAAGGATGAGAGTGTCACCACCTATATGAACTCAAAAGACGGCAAGCTGTGGTTTGACCGCGGAAAGCTTCCATTAGGAGAGAAGGGTGCAATTGACGATGCGGAACGGCTCGCCCCGGATGTAATCAAGCATGACGGAAGATTCTATCTTTTCTATGAACCGATGACCACGAACGCAAAGGACTATCGCCAGCGCCGGTGCGGGATTGCCGCCCTGGTTGCCGACCGACCGGCGGGGCCGGGGACCTATGCCCACGAGGGACTTTTGCTGACGCCGGAAATCGACAACCCG